>NZ_JACJOO010000006.1 GCF_014695575.1 Leptolyngbya sp. FACHB-8
CTTTCCTTTATTGACTACTTCAACCAAACGATGGCAAAGCCCTTTCAATGGACATTCAAGGGTAAGTTACTGGCGTTCTAAACCATAGGCTTATTTATGCCGCCGAGTACTAGTAGGCTGCGGCCTAAGTTCGCAAACTATGTTTTTGTGTAGGGTGCTTCGCACCCTACACAAAAACATAGGTGATGGATTTCCACCTCAGCGTACTAGGATGCTGTGCTGCCCGCTTGGCAGGTGACACAGCACTTTGGGTGGCAACAAAATAAGGTTTATTTGTACGCTTCGTACCCACAAAATAATTTGTAAAATAAACCCTGGCTGATCAAAATTCCCAACTGAGAATTTCTGCAATCTGTTGGCAAATTTGAGCAGGATTGAAAGGTTTGGTGATAACGCCAGCAACTTCCATCTCAGCAAACTTTACTTGGTCATCCGGCAAGATTTTAGCCGTTAACAGTATTACCGGAATTGGCTTAATGTGAGAGTTTTCTTGAAGCAACTCGAAAAAACGGAAGCCGTCCATTTCAGGCATTGAAACATCGAGTAAAATTGCATCTATCCTTTCAGTATTAGCTCGCTTTAGACCTTCGGACCCGGATGCAGCAGTAATCGTCTCCCATCCGCCTAACTCACTCAGGCAAATTTGTACAACCTCTCGAATATCATCCTCGTCATCAATTATAAGAATTCGCTTAGTCATGCTCCCTCTCCTGCGCCACCATTATCTTATAGCGCTGAGAGTACCAGATTTGGACTGCGGGATGATTTTGAATAGGCTAATCTAAACATCAACCTTACAACTGAAGAGAGTGCTTTATTGACGCACAAGTCGATGCAAATAAAGCACTCTGTTTAACAATTAGTCTTTGATTGTGTGCAAGACAAACATAATCAGGAAGTTCAGAACCACTGACTTAGAAGTTGATACGTTAAGTCCAGTACAGGATGTGTGCTGTGGGGAAACGCCTTGCAATTTCTGTTTCGAAGAACGTTCGAAGCTCCTGCATGACGTCTTTCGTATAAACGTACTTCGTTCCCCCAAATTTATTGCGTTTTACATCCCGAGATGTTTCATCCAAATCTAATTTGCTATTGGGATACCACGATTGGAGAACATCCTTTGAGCCTGGAGTAAAGCGATGTGAAATCAGTTCAAATGTCAGATCGCACTCGAAATCCAGGGCATCCTCAGCGGCCTGCAAAAGCTGGCTATATTCCTCACGCCAATTCTCAATAGGCATAATGGGTGCAATGACAAGACCCACAGGATAGCCTCCCCCCCCTACTTCTCGGGGGAGAGCCAAACGACGAATCGCCTCAAGCCGTTGAGTTACAGTTGACGTACCGCCCTCCAGCTGCCGGGAAACGGAATGGGCATTAATGCTAAACCGGCAACGAGTATGCCCCTGGTGAGGAAGATCCAATAGGGGCGCAACGTTACTAAACTTTGTGACCCACCGCAATCGGGCTACCGATCGCTGTCCAAAGAAGCGAATACATTCTGATAAACTACCCGTTAAATGTTCAAGACTCAACGGGTCAGTATAACAACTCACCTCGTAGGTTGTTAGAGGTGCTTGCTCATACGCGGGTAAATTATCCAAAATATCAGGCAGATTAGCGTAGACTCGAATGACTGGTGGGCCTTGCAAGCTTCCTGCTAAATAACAGTATTGGCAGTGAGCCGGGCATCCCTGGGCCAGGTGAAACTGCCAGTCAGCTGATGGGGGAATGGGGGTCAGTTTGAACTGGCTGGGAGGTGCGACAACCACTGCCATAGTGCGCTTGGCAGTGCTGTAGGTTTCCCGCTCATTTTCACCTTTAATCCCAGTCAACCGATTCTGTTTCAGATATTCAATTGGCAAATTAAGGGCTTGCACCCGCTGCAAAATTTGCTGTCCCCAGGACTCATCCAAAGCCGCAGGGGTAAACAAAACTTGCTCTGGCATCCATAGCCGGGCTTGAGCTGTCGCTGGCGTATCAATAGGAAGGTTGGGTGCAGCCTTTACGTCGGGAGAAACCATAAGAATGAAGTGGCAGGGAGCAATGACAGGTCAAGATTAACCAGGCCAACCTGATTGAGTTGGCAAGCGTTGAATAAGCTGGTAAAAATGTTTGAGGGGCTGATGACCTAACGTTGATGAACTTCCCCTTAAAGCATGGAACACCTATGTGAGAATGAACTTTGCGTGCTGTAGTGAATGCAAAATTCAATTTGCGAACGTTCTCTTAGGGTTCCATCAGGAATTCGTGCGAGGAAGGTAGCAGTTAAGGAGAGAGGCTTGCTGACGCGCAAGTTTTGTCTAAGTGTCATGTTTAAAGGCTCTATCTCCTTGATTAGACGGAGCCTCGTGAGTGCTGTTAACCAGAGACTGGTCTCAAGAAAAAGAGACCTTTGAAATACTGTATCTGTATTTCAAAGGTTATGCGAAAAGGTTAATTTTGCGGGTGCATAGCACCCGCAAAATGCATCTTAGAGATCTGTGGAAGGCTCGCGGGAGGAAATCTCCAGCAGGCCGGGAGACGCGAAGAAGCCAAAGTATGTTGCGAGCGCTGCCGTTACACCATGCAGCCATACATCATGCCCAAAGATGGGAATCAAGCCAAACGTTGTGTTGGCATAGGGGATCAGACCCAGGATAGCCAGTAGTCCGTAAAGAACGGCCAGACCACGAGCATAGCTGCGGGAGCTATCCAGTGCGATCGCCGAACCAATACCGGCGATACCAACCAACAAGTGCACAACGTTATGCAATCCATTGATGGGGAAGATTCCCAACAGGTAACCGTACCCTGCGTCAGCTCCGATCCGGGTCGCCACCTCAGGTACGATGTCGGATGGCGCGACAAAGCCAGGAAGGAATCCCATTAAGCCAGCACTCAGGAAAAAGATCCCAGTGACCATTGCAAAAATTCGTCCTGCGTTCATATTAGCTCCTTACAAGATAATGATTAGTCCGTTTTACGTTTGGAGACCTGACTTAAAACTAGTTTCTTTACGAGTAGGATGCGTCTTGCTAAGGAAACAAGCGATCGCTCTACCCTTGGGCTAGCATCGCTACGCAGCAGGATGAAATCCGGTGATTTTCCATGCCTTAAGCACAAAACTCCAAATGCTGTACCATGCGGCTACATCTCAGTTTTAGGATTGCGACGGGCTTTGCCGCCGTAATCCCAAAACTGGGTTTTCAATCTGAAGACGTGAGACAAACCTGTGCCGCCCGCTCAGCGGACGGCACAGCATTTGGAGTTTTATGTTTAACGGACGTCCACCTACCTGGATTTTGTAGATGCAATATCAATGCTTTTAGGAATGGGACGCTACCATCATCGAATGTGGGTAGAATCCCATTCCCAAATTTGATTTAGCAACATCACCAAGTAGCACCCGGAAGACGGTTAAATTCTGTTGAAACCAACCTGACTTATTATGGTAGAGCCCTATGAAGACTTGCTTCAGGATTTATTGTTGAGAGCCAGCATTTCCGCTGGAACCACTATTGGTGCTAGTGCCGTTCGTCGTGGTTCCATTAGTGGTCGTACCGTTGGTGCTAGTGCCGTTGGTGGTGCCGTTTGTTGTGGTTCCATTAGTGGTCGTACCGTTGGTACTGGTGCCGTTAGTGGTAACCCCGTTTGTCGTGGTTCCATTAGTGGTCGTACCGTTCGTAGTACCATTGGTGGTCGTACCGTTCGTAGTAACCCCGTTTGTTGTGGTTCCATTGGTGGTCGTACCGTTTGTGGTAGTGCCACTTGTGGTACCGCCATTCGTAGTTCCGGTGTTATTTGGGGTAGTGTCGTCGAGCCGAGTATTTGAGGTGTCGATGTTGTTAGGCGGCGGCGATTGCGGTGTGGGAACGACAATATTCACATCTGGAATATTAGCATTTGGGCTTACTTGAGCCTGGGTCTGAACCTGGGGAACCGCTCGGTCCTGCTGTACAGGCACAACATTCTGGCTTTGGGTCTCAACTACTGCATCATTTTGGGCTTGTCGTGTCATGAAATACATGATCCCGCCAACCAAACCCGCCAGTAAGGCAGTGAACAGACCCAAAACTAGACCACTAGCAATATAATTGTCAGCTTCGGTTCTTAATTGTCTCTCTTGCCGGTTTAACGCCCGTTGTCGCTCGATGACTTGCACGGGTTGTTGTTCTTGGGCTTGAACAGCACGACCACGGACATAGCCATCTCGATAAATTACCTCTTCAGGAGTGACCTTTCGAGTGGGAACTGAACCTCGTGATGGTTCAGTTTGATTGTGTCTAGGGTTATATTCAGCCATAGTTTCTGACAAGATGGTATAAAACTCTATACCTTGATCATGTTAGAAACAAAAGTCCGGTGAGTTATCCACCTATGGGTTTGAATGTCTGTTTAATAGCGCTCCTTTAGGAAGAAAGCAAGTTTTTCTTCTTACAATTAAGAGCGGTTTAGACCATGCAATCTACAAAATGCATAGCGGCTCAACGGCCAATCGCAAAACATTAAGTCCCCTTTACTTATACGAACACTCCGACAGTTTTTCTAATACTTGTAATTCTATTTATTCAAAGTGAATATAGGGGCACAAATATCAGAAAAGTACTGAAGCGAGTGTTGCATAACATCGGGTTGAGCAGTTCTGTGTGAGCTATATCACGGAGCTCATACTAATTTGGTATAAATCCTGTCATCTTAATGCAGACTTTTTTGTAAAGGTGTTGATTGTAGAACTTTTTATCGAACCGATATTTGCATAAAAATTAGCCAGGAGCAGGAGACGGAAAACTACCACTCTTTATAATTCTCTCTGAAGAAGGTATCATCTAGAGTGAAAATATTTCTCGTCGCTAACAGATAACCTGACTCTCAATTTGGGAACCTTAGAATCTGAAAGTGAGTGTCTCAACAATTAACCTTCAGATCTGATGATGGCTATGAATCCGCCAGCCTTTTTCCAGCATTCTCAAAAGACTTTGCTGATCCTATCCATCGCTCTGATCTATTACATCACAGCTAAATTTGGACAATCTCTTGCTATTCCACCTGGATTCATAACCCCTGTCTACCCCCCTTCAGGCATTGCCCTCGCAGCCATGTTGCTCCTGGGTTATCGCGTCTGGTGGGGAATTTGGGTGGCTGCCCTGATAGCAGCAACATGGCCGTTGTGGGCAAACACAGGGGTTTTATCAATGGCGATCGCCTCTGGGGTCGGCATTGCCACGGGTTCCGTTCTACAGGCAGCCTGCGGCACATTTCTGATTAAGCGCTTTATTGGTCAGCAACACCTCTTTTCTAATACCCCTCGAGTTGCCAAATTTACAGGTCTTGAATTGTTGAGTTGCACGGTAAGCCCAACTTTTGGGGCTACAACGATGTATCTGTGCGGCTTCATTGATGGGAAAAACTATATTATTAGCTGGCTCACATTCTGGTTAGGCGATGCCATTGGAGTGCTGGTGATTGCTCCCCTTCTGTTGCTCTGGATCGAGCCATGGGTCAACCAGTCCCCGAATGCCCTGATCGCTTTACCGACGTCAGAAACAATCCAGGCTTCTAGGCGATCGCCCCGCTTTTCCCTGGAAGTAGCCCTATGGACAATTGCACTGCTAGCGGTGGGTGCTGTGGCCTTTGGCTTTGGCTATCCGGTGGAATACTTGCTGATTCCGCTCCTTTTATGGGCTGCTTTTCGCTCAGAACAACGGATTACAGCGATCGCCATTATCCTGGTCTCCGCATTGGCGATCGCTGGTACCATTCGAGGCACCAGTTCTTTTAATCGCAGTACCCTTAACGAATCCTTGCTGCTGTTGCAAACCTTTCTTGGCACCATTACCGTCACCACACTCATCCTCTCGGCTGTCATCATTGAGCGGGAACAGGCTAAAGCTCGGTTAGAACGGGTTAACGAGGAATTGGAGTCGAAGGTTGAGGAACGTACAGCGGCGTTGAAGCAATCGAAAGAAGCCGCAGAGGTCGCCAGCCGAGCCAAGAGCGAATTTCTGGCCAACATGAGCCACGAGTTGCGCACTCCCCTTAACGGAATTCTCGGTTACGCACAAATCCTCAATCGCTCTCAAAGCTGGGGCGACAAAGAACGAAAAGGTATCGACATCATTTATCAGTGCGGTTCTCACTTATTGACCTTGATTAATGACGTCTTAGATATTTCCAAAATTGAAGCTCAGCGGTTAGAGCTTGATCCTCACACCGTTCACCTCCCCGCTCTCCTGCAGGGAATTGCTGAAATTATTGGTATTCGTGCTGAGCAAAAAGGCATTCACTTTATCTATCTCCCAGATGCCAATCTACCGGAAGGCATCAACGTCGATGAAAAACGGCTACGGCAGGTGCTGATTAATCTGTTAGGCAACGCTGTCAAATTTACCGATCGCGGTAAAGTCATCTTTAAGGTTGAGCGTCTGCCGGCTCAAGCCATGAGCATGCTGGCAGACAAAAAACCTTCAGCCATTCGCCTTCGCTTTGAAGTTGCCGACACGGGCATCGGCATGCCCCCCGAGGCGATGGAAAAAATCTTTCAGCCCTTTGAACAAGTGAGCAACCCCAAACGCAACTCCGAAGGTACAGGGTTGGGATTGGCCATCAGCCAAACCATTGCTCACCTGATGGATAGCCACATTGAGGTGCGAAGCGAAACTGGGGTTGGTAGCACTTTCTTCTTTGAAGTCGAGTTGCCCACTGTGAACGAGTGGGGGCCAACCTCGACAACGGACACCGGAGAACACTTGGTCGGCTACGAAGGCAAGCGACGCACGTTGCTGGTGATCGACGACAAATGGGAAAACCGCTCCGTCATTGTCAACCTACTCGAACCGTTAGGGTTCAACCTGATAGAGGCCGAAGACGGGCAGGATGGGTTAAACAAGGCCATGCAGATGCAACCGCATCTCATCATTACTGATCTATTAATGCCCGTGATGGACGGCTATCAATTCCTCGCCCACATCCGACAATCGAAAACTCTCAAAGCCATACCTGTTATCGTCTCCTCAGCCTCTGTGTCCAGCATGGATCAACAGCAAAGTTTGGATGCCGGGGGTAATGATTTTCTTATTAAACCCGTTCAGGTCGACGAGTTATTCAAAATGCTGAGCACGTATTTGAATCTGACCTGGATTTATCAACCTAGCGCAACAAACCGCGAACCTGTATCGGTCCCACCCCTCAAGTCCCATAGCCAACCGATTTCATCTAATTCCTTTATACTCCCCTCGTCCCAAGAGCTGACGCAATTACTCCAATTGGCCCAGCAGGGGCGCTTAAGGAAATTGAGCGAGGTTGCTACAGCCCTACAGCAACAAAATCCGCACTATGCTCCCTTGGTGCAGCATTTACTAGAGCTGAGCAAAGGATTTCAGGTGGCAAAGTTAGAAGCGTTCATTCAGCAACTCCTTGATGAAATCACTGGTGCTTAAAGAGGTTGGTCATGAAAGAGACTCAGTTGATTTTGGTGGTTGATGACACGCCAGCCAATCTAGAAGTAGTGGCCGAGGCTCTGGGCGATGCTGGGTTTGAGGTGGCGATCGCTACTGACGGAGAACGCGCCATCCGACAGGCCACCATCAGTCAGCCAGATTTAATTTTGCTGGATGTCATGATGCCGGGTATTGATGGCTTTGAAACCTGTTGCCGACTGAAAACAGCCGCAGCGACCTGTGATATCCCAGTCATTTTTATGACTGCCCTGTCTGATCCAACCGACAAGGTGAAAGGCTTTAATCTAGGGGCGGTGGATTACGTCACCAAACCCTTCCAGGAAGCAGAACTGATTGCCCGAGTCACGACTCACCTCAAGCTTCGCCATTTGCATCAAACCTTGGAACACCAGGTTGAACAACGCACCGCTCAACTGAAAGCAGCTCTAAGTCAGGTGCAACAATCTCAGGTGCAACTGGTGCAGTCGGAAAAGATGGCCGTATTGGGGCAATTAGTCGCAGGTGTAGCTCATGAAATTAATAACCCGGTTAATTTTATTCATGGCAATCTGAACCATGTAGAGGACTATGCGAATGACCTATTGTCATTTATACAGCTATATCAAAAGCACAGTGCTAACACGGCTCCCGAACTGCAAGAAGCCGCCGATGCCCTGGAGTTAGAGTTTATTCAAGCGGATTTACCGAAGACGATCACGTCCATGAAAATTGGAACGCATCGCATCTGTGAGATTGTGCGATCGCTCCGCAATTTTTCTCGGCTAGATGAGGCCGACTGTAAAGCTGTAGATATTCATGAAGGCATCAATAGTACGCTGCTGATTCTGCAACACCGACTGAAGGGAAGATCGGAATGCCCTGAAGTGCAAGTGATTCGAGACTACGGTGAGTTACCCCTGGTGGAATGCCATGCCGGATCGCTAAATCAGGTATTTATGAATATTCTGGTGAACGCGCTGGATGCATTGGAAGAAGTAAGCATGAAGCGAACTTACCAGGAAAACCGAGTCAATCAGGGTCAGCTGACGATTCGAACTTCTACCTTGGGACGTCAGTGGGTGCAGATCGCGATCGCTGATAACGGTCCAGGAATTCCCCCTGACATTCAGCCCCGTATTTTTGACCCCTTCTTTACTACAAAACCTGTTGGCAAAGGTACAGGTATGGGAATGTCAATTAGCTATCAAATTATTACTGAAAAGCATCAGGGCAAGCTGGACTGCATTTCGGAACCAGGACAAGGCACTGAGTTTGTCATTCAAATTCCTATCCGCCAGCCATCGTAGCTGAACGAGCCTGACTCTTGTATGTACATCGTGTGGCACTCGAAAATGCCCTTAGCTCGAACTCGGGTTGATTACAGCGTTTTGCGCTTGAGTAGCCACGGTTGTTTTTGTGAGAGCCGCGCTCCGCGCGGCTCTCACAAAAACAACCAGATTTTAAGCGCTTGAAAAGCGCTGTAATTTGGAGCGGAATTTTGAAGTAGGCAACTGCAACCGGGAGCGGTTGATCCGGCTCATCACTCGGGTGATCAACTCGGGTTCAAAAACGGGCTTACGGATAAAGTCGTCTGCACCCGCTGCAAATACCTGTTGCAGTGACTCTGTATCTGTATGGGCCGTCACGACGAGAATAGGCAAATCTCCCCACTGTGGGTCTTGCCGCACCACATGGCACAGATCTATCCCGCTAAACGTGGGCATTTCCAGGTCAAGCAGTAGCAGATCGGGCTGGGTCGCCATTAATTGCTCCCAAAATTGCGCAGGGTCTTGCAAGGTTGTCACCTTCAGCCCCCAGGGTTGGAGGATCTTCTGCAACCCGACTAGCACAACAGGGTCATCATCAACGATCAGCACCTGCCCAGCGTCAGCCGTAGAGCGGATGAGGCTCTGGGCGATCGCCTCAAAAATTTGGGCCACAGATACTGTTGGTTTATGCAAATAGCGCTGAATTCCTAACCGCGATAACATGACCCGGCTATCGAGATCATTCTGCTCGGTCAGCACTAACAGGGGAATGGATGGAAACTGGGTGGTCAGGTTTGACAAAAACTGCTGATCAAGATGGGTAGCCAAATTGATCAGAATTAAATCGGGTGGGTTCTGGCTGAGGGAAAGATGGGGTTGGGCCATGACTGCTTCATCGGCTAGGGTGAAGTGGAGCCCCCAGGCGATCGCATTCTGTTGCAGTTCTTGCAGCAAGGCCATATCTCCACCCATGAGTAACACCTGGGATAGGGCCACCTCAGGCACAGGAGCGGATGGGGTAACTCGTTCAGCGGCAGCCACTGGTTGAGTAAGTGCCTGCTTCAACTCATGCATCCGCTGCGCCAGCTGGTGATAATCCTGGGGATCGAGGGTTGTCTGTCCCTGAAGTGAGTGTTCAATGTTGCGGGCTATTTCTGAACCTCGTGGGTAGCCAAGCATCCCCAGGCTACCCACGAGTTTGTGAGCCTCCTCAGCCATTTTCTGTAGCAATTGGGCATTTGCCTGCCCCTGCTGCAACAACTGCTCTAGCTGTTCCAGGGGGGCCACTCGTGCGAGAACTTTCCCCCGCAAATCGTCCAATACACGATTGACCGCTGCCATTTTTATGTCTAAGTTCTGGGAAGCGTGGCCAGAAAGCTCTTGCTCCTCATTGCCCTTGGCATCTTCTAAGAGGCTAGTTGGGTTATTGGTTGTGGCACTTTGAGGAGGGTTCTTGAGGCGATATCCCATGCCGTAAATGGTTTCCAGCAAATCCTCAACCATTCCGGCTGACTTCAACTTCTGTCGCAAGTTTTTGATCAGGTTCGTTACGGTAGCCTCGCCGGGAGAAGCTGTCAGCGACCAGAGGCGATCGATAATTGCGCTTCGGTTGAAGACCCGCTGAGGGTTATTGAGGAATAACTCAAGTAGGTTAAACTCTTTAGTGGTAAGAGTTATGGCATGTTCCTTATACAGCACTTCAGCGGAAACTGGGTTCAGTCTCAGGTGTCCCCACTCCAGTAAGGTAGGGGCAATGCCAGTATCACGACGGCGTAGCAGAGCCCGAATGCGGGCAAGGAGTTCCGCAGTCTTATAAGGTTTTGTCACATAATCATCAGCACCCGCATCCAGGCCAGCTACCAGGTCAGTCGTTGAATCTTTGGCAGTCAGCAATAAGATAGGCTTTTCGTAGCCCTTCGAACGAATTTGGCGGCAGAAGCGAATGCCATCTAGCCTAGGAATACAGACGTCCAGGAGAATTAAGTCATAGCTAAAGGAAGTGGCGAGTTCCATTGCCGCCAAGCCGTCGGAAGCTAGATCGACAGTGTACCCATGGCTGACTAATGTTTTTACCAACAAGTTAGCCGTTGGTTCATCATCTTCTACTAATAAAATTTTCATTTTACCTGCCGCTCTATAGATTTCTTTAAAGCTTCCCTATTCAACATCGTTTAATTTTCTCTTAAAAGCGTTGGTTTCTCAGATACGTATATGCAAGGCATCAGTTTTCTCCTGAGCTTGCCAACTGTCTTCTAAAATAAACTTCCTGGATTCCCTCAGCAAGACTTTAAGAATTGTAGCCAAGATTCTAGGGCCTGTTCTAAAAGTTGTTTTTTCGTGTACGAAATCTTCTCCACCTTCAAACATAGGTTGATTTCTGTCGTTTACTAGTAGGCTGCGGCCTAAGTTCGCAACCTATGTTTTATGTGGGGTGCGAAGCACCCCACATAAAACATAGGTGATGGATTTCTGCCTCAGCGTACTAGTTAATTAAAACTTGTGCATCCAGGAGGTAGCTTCTGCTTCAATCCTATGGGTGTGGTGAAAGAAACACTTTGTGTCCCTTTCACCACACCCACACCTTTACAACCGCTAGCTTTAGGACGTCTATCCCATTAGCTAAGTTGGCGACGAAATTGACGGACGCTTAAGCCTGTAAGGGCGATCGCAAACACACACAATATCAACACCTGCGACCATAGTGCTCCCAATCCTACACCTTTCAAAAGGATGCCTCGACATACTTCGATGTAATAGCGCATGGGGTCGAGATAGGTCAGCCATTGAAAGAAAGTGGGCATGGCAGCGATCGGTGTATTAGCGCCGGAGAGTAATACGAGGGGAGGATTGATAAAAAAGGTTGTGAGTTGAGCCTGTTGTTCACTTTTGGCATAAGTAGCAATCATAATGCCGATACTAATGCCAACGAAGAAATACAACACCGAGATGGCAATGAAGAGGAAAAAACTACCTCGGAATGGCATGCCAAAAATAATGCGACCAATCAAAACGGCAATCATTGCATCACACGTTAATAGCACGAGCAACGGTGCAATTTTCGCCATGATGATTTCGGTGTTAGATGCAGGCGTCATCATCAACTGTTCGATGGTGCCTGCTTCCTTTTCACTGACGACGCGGGAGGCAGCGGCCTGAGAGCCCAACACAGTCATGAGAATGCCGATGGTTCCGGGTACGATAAACCAGGAGGCTTGTAAGCCAGGGTTGTAGAATACGGTGGTATGTACTGTTACTCGCCGCTGAGAGGATGGAACCCTGGAATTTGAAATTGATCCAATTGTTTGCTGCGTACCTGATGTCGTATTACTTGCGTCCGATGAATCACTGGCACCTGTTGAGTTATCGGGCTGCATAGATAGAGTGGCACCACTCCCTCGTTGTTGGGTGGCTAGTTGCAAGCGATCGCGGTTGTAAGCATTCATCAACTGATTCAAGTATCCTGACGCCACATTTGCCGTGTTTGCATCAACCGCATCGAAAATTGCCTGCACTTCAGCTGTGCGCCCCTGGCTCAAATTCCGTTCAAAGTCGGGCGGGATGGTGACAGCAACCGTGAGGTTTCCCCTTGCCAAATCCTCCAACATGTCGGCTTGACGGGCGTAGTAGTGATCGATGACAAACGCATCGGTTTGGCCGAACACCTCGATCAGCTCACGGGAAGCACGGCTCTGGCTATAGTCGGTGATGCCCACCCGCAAGTTCTCAAAGGTGGGATTCAAGGCCAACCCGAACAGAATCAGGAATACGGTTGGGGGTACCAGGAGTTGAATCAGCAGTTGCCGATTGTGGCGAATTTGATTGACTTCTTTACGGAAGAGCGTCCAGAAGCGGCTTTCTAAAAAAGTATTGAGGCGATCGCGCATAGCCATTTAAGACCCCACCTGCATATTACGAACTCGTCGCCAGGCCAATAGAAATGTCAGACTTGTCAGTAGCAGAAGAGCCATCACGGCTCCCCATACACTCAGCCACCCGACGCCTCGCGTAAAGGCGTCGCGAGTCAAGATAATGTAGTGCCGTGCCGGAACAACATTGGATAACCACCGCAACGCCACTGGAATATTCGATACTGGGTAGATGTAGCCAGAGAACTGTAGTGATAGCAGAAACACTGTAAAAGAGACGGCCTGAATTACAGCACTTTGTTTGGAAATTCCTGCTCCCAAAAAAATCCCCCAAAATACTCCACAAGCGATATAGAGCATGGAACCCAAAATCACAGGAGTGGGGTCTCCGGCAAACCAGAGGCCCATGGTCACCCAGGCTTCCACGTTGACGAGCAACACCTCTGCCATGCCAACCAGCCAGAAGGCCAGGGCTTTTCCCAACAGATATTCCATCCCCGTCAGGCTGGAGGCATAGACCTGCAAAATGGTGCCCTGCTCCTGTTCTCGGGCCATAGCCAGACCTGCCAGAAGTGCAGGAAATAGGGTAACCGTAATGGCGATCGCCCCTGGCCCAATGTATTGCAATGTATTTAACCCTGGGTTAAACCAGAGCCGCGTCTGCACCTCCACAGCGGGAGCGGATTGGTTGGGATTGAGGGACTGCACAAATGCGTTCGTCGTCGCCTGCACATAGCCCCGAGAGGTATTTGCCGTATTGGCATCGGTGCCATCAATGAGAATCTGCACGTCAGCCTCACGACCCCGCCGTTGCAGGTCACGCGAGAAATCGGGTGGGATGACGAGCCCGGCAGCAATGCTGCCCCGGTTGAGCAATGCTGGAAGATTGACAACTGGCCCCTGAGCAACAATTTGAAACTTTTGAGTACGCTCAAACGTAGCAATATATTCTCGGCTAAAGCGCGTATTATCCAAATCTTGAATGGCAATGTTGAGGGCATTCACATCCAACGACGTAGAAAAGCCAAACAGCAGCAGCAACGCTAAAGGTAACCCCAACGCCAAAACCAGCGTCAGGCGATCGCGCCCCAACTGCGACAGTTCCTTAATCACCTGTGCCACAATTCGTTTAACCCGGACTGTAGAACGAACTACCATCACCAACCCTCCCAATTATTGGCTGGAGTCTGTTTTGGTTGTTTTTTCGGGCGCTTCGCGCCCGAAAAAACAACCAAAACAGACCCTATACGGCCTCGTAGCACAACGCTGAATACGGCACTACTCATCCGACACCTCCAACCCCCGTCTCCGTGCCTGCTCTACCACGCTAATAAACACATCCTCCAGGGAGAAGGCGATCGCCCGATGCCCCCGCACCTGCACTCCTACTGCCCGCAGGTGTTCCTCAATGTGAGAAATATAGCGTTCTGGGTGTTCTAAAACCGTGTGCAGTCGAGAACCAAAAATGGATACTCGCCAGCGTTCTAGCCGTTGTTTCAACACATCGGATGCCTGCTGTAACGGCTCGCACTCCCATTCCACCAATTGTCCCGGTTGCTCGGCCTTCACCTGACGGGGTGTCCCCTGAGCGACCAGTTCTCCGGCAACCATAAAGCCCAGACGGTGACATTGCTCTGCTTCTTCCAGATAGTGGGTGGTGACGAGAATGGCCATGCCTTGCCGCGCGAATTCGTTAATCCAGCGCCAAAACTGGCGACGGGCCAGGGGGTCTACACCGGAGGTCGGTTCATCTAAAAAGACAATACGCGGTTCGTGTATGACAGCGGCCCCAAAGGCGACCCGTTGTTTCCAGCCACCGGGAAGGTCAGCCGTCATCCGATCTGCCTGTCCCGTCAGATCGCTGATGCGCAATACCCAATCTTTCTTGGCACGGCGATGACGTTGGGGAATGCCGTATACCCCGCAGTAAAACTCCAGGTTTTCGTCGATAGTCAAGTCATCGTACAGCGTGAATTTTTGGGACATGTAGCCAATCTGTTGACGCACCGCACGACTTCGTAACTCACCAGATTCTCCCGCTAACATGACGGTTCCAGAAGTGACGGGCAGTAATCCGCAGAGCATTTTAATGGTGGTGGTTTTCCCAGCCCCATTAGCACCGAGCAGACCAAACACTTCACCGTATTGAATGTCAAGTTGGATGTCTTTAACGGCGTGGAAATCACCAAACGTACGATTCAGATTTCTTGCCCCGATCGCTGTTCCAACGGATCGCTCGATTGAATAAATCCGGGGATAGTCTCCCGATGAGCCTTCGCCTTTCAGCGTGCGCAGACGTGAGACAAATGTGTTTTCTAGGGTCGGTGAATCCTGTTCAATGGCCTCAACCAAAATTTCGTGTTGCGTCAGGATACGGCGAATCCCCTCCGCCGTTTGCCGGGGTTGTGCGGTGAGAACATCGAGGCGATCGCCAAACCGTTGCACATCCGCGATCGTATCCTGCACATCTGCATTCTGATGAAGTACATCTTCTGCCCGATCTAACTGTGCGACAGGCAAATAGACTTCCAGTCGTTGCACGCCTAAACTGGCTTTTATCTGGGCAACCGTATCGCATTGTTGAATCCTGCCTGCATACATCAGCGCAATGCGTGAGCATCGTTCCGCTTCATCCAGGTAAGGTGTTGCGACCACCGTTGTCATGCCTTCCGAGGCCGCCAGTTGTACTAAAATATCCCAAAATTCGCGGCGGGATACCGGATCAACCCCTGTTGTGGGTTCATCCAGTAATAAAATGCGCGGTTGGTGTACCAGTGTGCAACACAGTGCGAGTTTTTGCTTCATCCCACCGGATAACCGACCAGCCAGGCGATCTTTAAATCGGTCCAGATCCAGCAACGATAAGTAATGATTCCCACGGGTTTCTAAATCGCGATCGCTCACCTCATGTAATCCTGCTGTGTACCGCAGGTTCTCCCATACACTCAGGTCCTGATACAGACTAAAGCGCTGCGTTAAGTAACCAATTTGCAACCGGGCATCGCGAGGATTTTCCCCCAGCACGTCTACCTCTCCCGCCGTCTGCGTCATCACTCCAGAAAGGATTTGAAACGTCGTCGTTTTTCCGGCCCCATCTGGGCCAATAAGCCCAAAGATTTCGCCAGGGTAAATGTCTAGATTGAGGGTGGCGATCGCCTCCACCCCTTGCTTGCCATAGCGATGGTGCAAGTCACGAATTGAGATAATGGGCGCTTCTGGTGGACGACGGTAGGCTGAAGCTGAGAGGGTCTGTGTCATAAGAAACTCTCACTCTGCCAGGTTTTCTGGAATTAGAATTCGGCCGTCGGCAGGCATTCCCTGCTTCGCTAAACCCTGAGGGTTCTCGATGGTCAATTCCACCCCGAATACCTGGGTTACTCGGTCGTCCTTAAAATAAGTGTTTTCAGGTGTAAAACTCGCTTCGGGGTCGATGCGGCTTACGGTAGCGTCCAGTGGGCGATCGGGGAATGAGTCGAGATACACGTGAGCCTGTTGCCCAATCTGCACACGACCAATCTCCCCCTCCGGGATAAAGCCACGCAGGTACAGGCCATCCGTATCTACCAGCGTCAGAAGGGGCGCACCTGCCGCTACCACTTCCCCCGGTTCCGCCAGACGGGTAATGATGGTGCCCGAAGCAGGGCTGCGAATGGTCAGATCATCTAAATTGGCTTGAATGCGAGCCTGTTCGGCCTGAGCACTGCGAATGTCGCGTTGGGCGATCGCCACTTCCGTTTCGGCCTGGGCAATCTGCCGTTCAATCTGCAAAACTTCCGCTGCGCGAATGGGGGAGTTTTGCTCTCCTGCCTGAGCCTGGGTTAATTGCGCCGTTGCGGCCTGCACCCGCTGTTGGGCGGCGCGAACCTCGGCCTGAGCCACCCCCAATTGTTGATTCTCCTCATCCAGCCGTTGTGCGGAAGCTGCCCCCTCCGCAAACAATTGGCTATACCGCCGTTGCTCCACCTGGGCCAGTTGCAACCGCTCCTGAGCCGCTGCCAACTCGGCCTGAGCCACCGCGACTTGATTTTGTGCCTCTGTGACCTGCCCCTGACTTTGCTGCCCCGCTTGCGCCTGTTGAAGTCGAGCTGCCTGCGCCTGTGCCTGCAATACAGGAATTTGTTGTTGGGCGCGCTCCAGGCGATTCTGGGCCGCTTCTACGCGGGCGATCGCTCCCTCCAGCTGAGCCTGCAATTCGGCCTCATCCAACTCAATCAGTAACTTCCCCGTCTCTACCCGTTCCCCTTCTCGCACCAAAACAGCCTCAACCTGTCCCCCCGTCTTTGCCGAAATATCGGTTTCGTATCCCTCAATTCGCCCGCTCAAAAACAAGCCATCGGGTTCAGGTTCATAGAAGAACAGACGATAAATCCCAAAGCCCAGCCCTGCCAGGAGCGCGATCGCCCCCAATATTCTCACAGGTTTAGGGATACCTCGCCGGGGCTTTTGTGGCGGTGGAGCATGCTCAGGAACAGAGGACTCGCTATGTCCAGGCGATCGGGTTTCCAGTGGCAACGTATTAGTTGGAGGGGAACTATCAGACGAATCAAAGGATTGGGTCATAGGTGCCGTTCCTCGAATGGAGATGCGATCGCAGACATGGATACGAACGAGGAGTTGGACCAATAGCTGCGTTATCTAACAGAATTTTAATTGATTAGTCAATCAACAATCATTAAAAAAAGTGACGCTTTGTCTACGGCTGTATAGCACTCATAACAAGTAAGGTTAAATACCGATGATAAAAGTGGTGCAGCACTTTGCGCCGCACCACTTTTATCATCGGTATTTAACCCGGCATGATATCAGTAGGTGGTTGCCATTAAACATAAGACCAGGCAGATCAGGTTGACGAATCTGCCTGAGGCGGTTGTGTCTAGAGATGGCAACTGTGTCAAACAGATTCTACAGCGGGGAATTGGATGCCTTGCAGAAATACCTCAACGGCTGTAGCTACCATCATGTCAGGGCTAAGTTCTTGAGCATCGGGTTGATGAAACACGTGTCGTGTGAGTGCATAGGCAACCAACGAGCCCATAAAACAACGAGCTGCTGCATTTGGGTTCAAGGGTTTAAACGTGCCTGCGGCAATTTGCCGTTCAATGTAGCGGGTCAAGAAGCCGATAGAGCGACTGGGGCCGATACTATTCAACAGTTCTCCTACAATCGGCTGCCGAATCGCCTCACTCAGTACAAGGCGCATTAAGGCATTGGAGGTCGGGTTCTCCAGGGCTCGCAGAAAGGCATTGCCAAAGACCAGCAAGACTTCTCGGGGAGGCTTACCCATCATGTCTTCGTCATTGTGGCTCAGCAGTTGTAGCAGCGGCATCCGTTGCTCAAGCACCTGTCGAAACAGATCGGCCTTGTCTTTGAAGTAGTGATAGATCAGGCCAGGAGAGCCGATGTTAGCGGCGATCGCAATATCCTTGTTGGTCGCCTTCTCAAAGCCTTTTTGAGCAAAAACCTGCAACGCCCCATCAATAATCTGCTGGCGCTTATCCTCAAAATCCTGATCGTCTCGCGATGGCATGGAGTTTATTGACTGATTAATCAATGAAGATGGGTTTATAGTAACACCTCTTCCACATTCCACTACCCCCAAATTCTGCTTTAGAGCAATATGCAAGTGCGTTAAGGACGGCAACGGTGGTGTGAGGCACGGAGCGCCTCACACCACCGTACTTAATCAACCCGCACAGGGCTATAGTAGGTTGTTTTGCTCTGAGCGCAATTGCACGACTGAGAAGCGGGTCGACCTTACCGTTGTGTGTGATGTATAACGGACATCACACACAACAAGAATGCCTAAGGAGATTTCTGAGAAACAATATCCCCATTATTTGGAAAAAAGGCGCGGCGAAGCCGCGCCTTTTTTCCAAATAATGGGGAAGTTCTTATCTGGAAATCTCCTAAGTCCCATTACTGCTGATGGGTTTGCTTCTTCCTATCCCGCGTTCAGAACATCACTCAGACATTTCGCCAACTCCTTCGCCGTGTAGGGTTTGGGCAGAAAGGCATGGAGATCCGTGCCCACAATAGAGGGCAGGTGGGTACTGGAGAGCAGCCCGCTCACCGCGACAATTTTTACCTGCGGATTGATCTTGCGGAGGGTTCGAATCGTTGTTGGCCCATCCATGACAGGCATCATCAGGTCAATGAGAACCAGCTCGATCTCCTCTTTGTGTTGGGCGTAGAGGGCGATCGCCTCAATCCCATCATTGGCTGTTAAAACCCGATAGTTATAGGCTTCTAGAGAAGCCTGACTAACCTCACGGATGGCTGCCTCATCATCGACCACCAAAATCATTTGGCCCTGACCCGGACTGAAGGTTTCTTCAGGTACGGGAGTTAATTCGTCCACATGAACAGCCGGTAGATATACCCGGAACTGCGTTCCTTTGCCCACCGTACTGCTGACATCGATGAAGCCCCCGTGCCCCTTGATAATGGCCAACACTGTCGAGAGTCCTAATCCCGTTCCCCGTCCCAGTTCCTTCGTGGTGAAGAAGGGATCAAAAATCCGCTCCAGAATGTCTGGAGCAATCCCCATGCCTGTGTCGGTTACGGTCAAGACAATATAAGGGCCTACGTGGGCATCCAGATTCATCCGTGTGTACTGCTCATCGATATGCAGGTTGGCGGCTTTCAATCTCAGACGTCCACCATCTGGCATCGCATCTCGTGCGTTCACACAGAGATTCATTAGCACCTGATGGAGCTGCGTTGCCTCACCGGAGACCAGCCATAAATCTGGGGCAATATCCATCTCCATATCAATGGATTTTGGAAAGGTCTCATGGGCAATTTCCCGAATTTCGGTAATCAAGTGCCGCACTTGCAATGCTGTATGCTTACCCTCCACCCCGCGAGCAAAGGACAGCACTTGTTTAATCAGCGCTCCCCCGCGACGGGCACTCGCCTGGATCGTTTCCAAAAGTTGCTGCTGTTTTTTCTCATCGGCAATCGCGTGCATTAGCAAAAGCTGTGCTGACGACAAAATCGGCGTGAGAATATTGTTGAGATCGTGGGCAATACCACCTGCCAGCGTGCCAATACTTTCCATCCGCTGAGCCCGGAAGAACTGTGCTTCCAAGGCTTTTTTCTCAGTGATGTCATTGTTGATTTCAAGAATTGCAATTGGCTTACCATCGTTATCCCGCTGAAGCGCCCAACGGCTGGCAATGCTGCGCTGTTGTCCATCCTGCCGGGTATGGAGCAGTTCCCCTTCCCAGTAATTATTTGCCAGAAGTTCAGCCTGGATTGTTCCCAAGGGTTTAGGAAATTGAGTCTCTAATAGCACCTGGGAATTTTGATCGTAGGCTTGCTCTCGAGGCCAACCGTAGATTTTTTCTGCCCCCTGGTTCCAAAATGTAATGCGATCGTCAATGTCTCGAACGATGATCGCATCGTGGGCTAACTCTAGTAATTGCGCCTGTTTCTTTAAGGACTCTTCAGAACGTATGCGTTCACTCACATCGGTTTGCAACCCAATGAAGTAGATGAGTTCCCCTCGTTCCGAAAACACTGGAGAAATCTTCAACTCGTTCCAAAAAGGTTGCCCATCTTTGCGGTAATTCAATAGGGTAACTGTGGCTTCTCGCTGTTCTTGAATCGCCTGCCGGAGCAGCCCTACACTAACAGAGTCTGTATCAGGCCCTTGCAGGAAACGGCAATTACGCCCAATGACCTCTTTCAGTTCGTACCCCGTCATCCGCAGAAAAGCCGGATTCGCATACACGACGGGATTATCGAGCTGGTGGGGATCGGTGACGAGAATGCCCTCGGAAGCGGCTGCGATCGCCTGCCCCAAATAACGATTCTCCTCACCTACCCGACGCAGGGCAAGCTCATGCCGCTGACGCTCGGCTAGTTCGGCCTGCTGCTCGGCCCACGTTTGGCGATCGCGTCGCACCCGCTCCCAATAGTTGATGAAGAAATCCGCCAATTCGGGGGTATCTGCGGTTAAGCTAGCAAAATAATCCTGTACCCGGCGATCGTCCTGATATGCCACCTCCGGGTTGCTTTCCATCCAGACATGGCAAGTTTTAACATAGGCAATAAAACTTACCAGGTAATGATAATAAGTGACACCCAGGAGCTGTCGTAGCATAGCTCGATGTGGCTCACTGGACTCAGGCTGTAATGCAATAAAAATTGCGCAGTATAGAACACTGGTCTCCACCTCCAGATCGGAGGGCCAAGCCTGTAGCGATTCACCATGAGCAGCGAGCACCGCCAAATGATGTTCCACCTCAGCTTCCCTGGGTGGGGGTGCTTCCAATAACTCTAGAACAGCTGCTGCTTGCATTCCCAATCCATACAGCGAGCAACTGTGGCAGATCATGCAATAGGGAACAGCACAAAAGCGCGACAGATAGGCTGATAGCTTTTCTTTGAATAAAGCAGGAAGCGGGTTGAACAAATAGGCCGTCTGAGTTTGCTGCCAGAGGTTTTCTAGCACAGATAAACTTTCAAACGCAGGACTAAAGAAAGTAGGAACAAACCCAAGAGTAGCTTGAATTTCGGCCTGGATATCTTGACTGCGTTCGGAGGAGGACAGTGAGGATATCGCCATAGCGACATCACGGGATTGAACCATAGTCATTTAAAGTTTCTTCTAGCAAAGAAGTTACAACGAAACAATCAAAGTCAACAGCTGGCGGCATTAAAAGCAGTTTTGTTACTGAATGGATGAGGTAGCTCGACCAGCTTCTCTCAATGCTTAGTAAACCTGAAACGTTGTCCCAACAAGGATATTAAAAAAGCATTGTTGAGTCAGATGCAGTTGAACATGGTTGTTTTGCAGTAGGGCAAAATCTGCTTTTGGAAAGAGACTAAATTCCTGATTTATCTCTATGGTAGTAGACTTTCAGTTCATTAAAAAGTCTCTGTTCAAGCGTTAATACTGTTTTATATGAAGCTGTGGCGGGACGCTACGCGTCCCACACCATTCTGCGCAGCTTCATATTGATTTGGTATAACTTATTTAAGCAATTGAACCTAGACATACCGACCTGCAAAGCAAGCTCGTCCTAACCATAAAACAGGCATCAAGAAACTTTGAGGAAGATATCGCCATAGCCATCTACCTTAGGACAAAGGGGCTATGGAGGCTTCCGATATTGCGATCGCCTGGTATCACCCGTATCTATGAACACCATCACCCCAAGTTTGTACCTACGGTTCACCTCTCGATGTTATAAGAGTGTGGTGCAAACCCCACCCGTTTTGAGGAATGATTGCCAACCCTGCTATTGCCCTGACTGATTATGTGATCGTCCTTGAAGCGGCCTTCTTTGCCCTCAGGCTAGTTTGGTTAGGGCGCGTTGGGCAGCTCTGGGCTGCTGCTTTTGTCAGCACGGGCTTGGCCGCAGCCTTCGGAGGCACAGTGCATGGTTTTGTGGATACCCTGTCGCTACGGATGCAAGTCTTGCTATGGCAGGGGGTTGTGGCTAGCCTGGGGATTGCAGGTTGCCTGATGATCATTGCTACGGCTTGGGAGACTTTAAAGGGGCCTATGCGGTATTGGCTCATGGCGATCGCCGTGTGCAAGGCTAGCATCAGTTTATCGTTTGCGATCGCCCACCTGAGTTTTGCCTGGAGTGTTGTTGACTATCTGGTCTCGATGATCATTGTGTTGATGCTACGACAGCGGGCAACGATGGTATCTTGGGCCTCCACGATGATATGGACAGTCCTTGGGGTAGGGTTATCAGCAGCGGCTATCCTGGCACTCCTATTCTCCAAATCAGAGACGAACTGGCTTCAGCCGGAGGTACAGTATCACGTTATTCAAATGGTCGCTTTATACAGCTTTTTTCGCGCAGCTTGTGTCAGTCAACACTCGCGCTACTAAGGATTGGGTGTTGAATAACCCATAATTATTTTTGTGAGAGGGTGCTCAAGTTATGCAATACCGCTTAAAACGGCATTATTCGCTAGCTTGCCATCTTCCATATGAACAATCCGATCAGCCACATCCAAGATTCGATTGTCATGAGTTACCAGCAAAATTGTACAGCCTTGTTCTTTGGCTAAAGTTTGCATCAACGTCACGACGTCCCGACCTGATTTGCTATCCAGGGCTGCGGTAGGCTCATCGGCTAAAACGATTTTTGGGTGGCTCACTAGGGCGCGGGCGATCGCGACCCGCTGCTTCTGTCCTCCTGATAAATCATCTGGATAGTAGTCAAGCCGGTGCCCCAATCCCACCTGTTCTAGCATCGCAGTCGCTCTTGCCTGCATCTCTGCAACGGATAGGTAGTTGTGCAGCTCCAACCCCATCTTGACGTTCTGTACAGCCGTCAAACTGTTATGCAGGTTATGGGCTTGAAAAATATATCCGTTATTCCTCCGAGCCAATGTTAAATCAGTAGCACTCGCCCCACATAATTCCTGCCCCAATATCTCTAAACTTCCAGTCTGGGCTGAACGTAACCCTCCAACTAAAGTGAGTAATGTAGTTTTACCGGAACCGGACGGCCCTGTCATAATCACAATTTCTCCAGCGTTAATCTCTAAATTGATATCGAACAAGACTTGTTTACGTAATTCGCCGTGGCCGAAGACATGATTGAGATGGCTGATAGAGATGACAGGAGACATACGCAGTTCCTTTATTTAGGTTGAAGTTCTATTTTTCATGCACATAGCACACGAAGAATAAAACCTTGAGAAAATCGTTAAAACATATCTGCTGGATCAGCAGATTGTAATTTGCGAGTCGCGATCGCCCCCGAAATGGCACACATCAGAATGGTCAGAACAAGAACAGCGATTGCCCGCGATGATTTCATGTAAATTGGTAGAGCTGTCGCCTGTGCCGCGACGCGATACAGGCCAATCGGCAAAACAAAGCCAGGAATAAAGCCAAGCAAAGCCAGAATGATGGCTTCCTCAAAAACAATAGCCAACAGGTATTGATTGCGATAACCCATGGCTTTAAAGGTGGCGTACTCTTTTAAGTGGCTATTCACATCGGTGGATAGCACCTGATATACAATGACTACCCCAACAACAAAGGCCATGGAGGTACCCAATCCAAAAATAAAGCCAATTGGGCTTTCAGTTTTCCAGTAGCCTTCTTCAAACGCGATGTATTCTTCGTGGGTGAGAACTCTGACATCTTCAGGCAAATAAGCGTCAAGCTCAGCCGCAACAGCCTCGGAATCATAGCCCGGTTCAATTTTGATCAAACCAAGACTGACACTGGCCGCTTCCCTGCGGGGAAAGAAGTGGAGGAACGTTTGATCACTGGCAATCAGAACGCCATCTGCTCCAAAAGATGCTCCGAGTGTGAATAACCCCGCAATGGTAACAGTACGCCGCTCGATTTCTGTCGTGGTGGGTTGGCCCTGTTCGACCTGGGCGATCGCCTGCGTATAGTCGCCCCGTGCATTGCGGTCAAACAAAACCTGATCCGGCAATTTGAGCTGATCGAGTTGTTGATTGACCTCCGGCAAGTTCAACGCGGATTGATCCGGATTGAACGCGATGACTTGGATGGATGCCTCTTTGCGGGTGTCAGGATGCTTCCAGGTAATAACGTTGGAATAAAACGGTTCAGCCGATTGAACACCCTCAATATCATTGGCTTGATACAAGCGGCGACGAGAAAACGTGCTTAGGTTTTGTGTGTTCCGCGCCTGGGGGCTGACCAATACAATATCAGCATCGAGGGCACGGCTGAGCTTCGTGTTGCTATCGTATAGGGCACTTTGAAAACCCAACTGCATAAACATCAAGACATCAGCAAAGGCAATACCGGAAAGGGCAACCAGCAAACGGCTACGTTCTCGGCTCAATTGCAACCATCCCAGGGGAGTGCGCCGTTGTAATTGCTGAAGAAGGGATATCATTGCTCAATGACCGCTGTAATTTGTAAGTTGGTAAATTTTGCTGCTCGTTGGCTCGATGGAACATCCAGCGCAATATGGACTTCCACAATCCGGGCATCAATATTTGTGCTGGGATCTGTATTCACAGTGGTTTGCCGTTTGACTTCCGAGTCAATGCGCTCTACCGTTCCCGATAAATCACTAGAAATTGAGTCACTGGTGATGCGAACGCTTTGTCCTGGTTTTACACGACTGATGTCACTTTGATACACTTCAGCGATCGCATACATCCGCTGAGTCTTTCCAATGTCGGCAATACCGTGACTAGAAACCACCTCACCAGCATGGGTGTGAATTTCAAGCACCTCAAACTCTTCGGGCGACTGCGCTGGGTCTCCGGGTACTCGCACGTAAGCCTGATCCAGTTCAGCCTTTGCCTGGTGCATAGCGGCGATCGCCCGATTCACTTCTGCTTGCTTTGCCTGCACATCTACAGGACGTACCTCCGCAATTTGCTCCAGCCTTGCGCGAGCCTGGCTTAGCTGAGCAGGGCTTGTGGATTGAATGCGTATCAGCACAGCTCTGGCTTCTTCTACACTACGGCGGGCTGTGTCGAGCGCCAACCGTCGGCTATCCAAATCTACAGCAGAGGCAGCCCCCTCCTGGTAAAGCGCCTGATAGCGATTAAAGTCAATTTCAGCATTTTGCAGTTCTGCCATGAACCGAGCCACTGTTGCTTCTTGAGCCCGAATATCGCCCTGTCGTTGCGCTTCCAACCGATCTATTTCAGCCCGTTGGGCGTCAATTTCTCCCTGCTTTGCTCCCGCACGGGTAATAGCCAATTGTGCCTCGGCTACTCGCACATTCTCCTGGGCCTGCTCATAGGCTGCCTGCAAGCGATCGCGATTATCCAGAATGGCGATTACCTGCCCTGCCTGAACGCGATCGCCCTCCTTCACCAACACCTGCTCCACGCGATTTCCGCTATTAGACGGAGCCGATAACTGAATCACTTCACCCTGCGGCTCTAAACGTCCTAAGGCCGTCACAGTTATAGGACGCGGCGGAGAAGCTTCGGCCGCCTGAGCAACGGAGTGGGTGGGGATTTGCGATCGCCAAACCCCATATCCAACTCCTGTAGCGACCACCACAGCCACCGTTGCAACTCCAGCCCACTGTCGCCCCTTCCAGCTATTGACCCGTAAATCTTGCAGCATCAGCACACTCCTGTATGCATTGATCGAAACGAAACTGTTTCGTTTCGCATATAACTAAACTAAACAGTTTCGTCTTGCGGTGTCAAGGGTACAATGGGCGAAGGGTAAATCAGTGGATGCGTGAATGAGTGAATAAGCTACTAGTTCAATACATTGAGACCAATTCGTTGGATGCAAGAAGGCGTAGTTCTTGTAAACCGCAACTTCTGAGGCTGCACAGCCCCATCTTTCCTGAATGCGCCACTACCCATTCCCCATTTACTTCCAATGGCCACCTCCCGCGACTTATCCCCTGAAAAAACTGAAGCGATCCTGGATGGTGCTGTGCAAGAGTTTTTAGAGCATGGTTATGCAGGAGCCCGGATCGATCGCATTGTGGCGGCCGCCGGAGTATCTAAAGCAACGGTTTATCGGCATTTTCCAGATAAGGAAGCCCTATTCACCGCGCTCACTCGGCGCATGGCATCCCGAAAGGAACTGTTTCAAATGCAGAAAATTCAATCCTTTGAGGAGGAACCGAGCAGCTTTTTAAGACGATATGCCAGCAGAATGCTCGACAATGTGGCGAGCGATCCACAAATTCTGACATTTCTCCGCATTATTATTGGTGAGTCTGGCCGGTTTCCTGAATTAGCTCGATCGTTTGTTCAGAATATCGAAAAACCCAGTCTTGACTTCCTCACCTACTATCTCAGTTCTCATCCTAACCTTCAGATTGAGGACCCCGAAGTGGCAGCGCGATCATTTGTTTCCACCTTGATCCACTTCGTAATGGTACGTGACATTTTACATAGTGGAGACATTATGCCGATAGAGCGCGATCGCCTGCTTGACGGTTTACTAAAGTTAGTGACTGCTAGCAAGTCGAGCCAGTAATCGCTCACCTTTCAGATAACGAGTCATAATATATCTCCACCCCTTTTTCGAGCTACGCATTATGGTGCTATTCCAGATGAATCCGCTTAGCTATCCCAAGCAGGCGGCACCCCTGCTAAGGATTCGCAACCTGAACGTTCATTTCCCCATTTATCGGGGAGTATTCTTTCGGCGTCAAATTGGCGCGATCAAAGCGCTAGATGGTGTCAGCTTCGATATTCAACGGGGTGAAACTCTGGGACTGGTGGGTGAATCTGGGAGTGGCAAAACGACAACGGCCCAGGCCATTCTTCAGATGATACGTCCAACCCAGGGTGACGTATATTTCGAAGATATCAACTTAACTCAATTAAACGAGGAAGCCGTTCTGGGCATGCGCCAGCGGATGCAAATGGTCTTTCAGGACCCCTATGGCACCCTTAATCCACACAAGACGATCGGTGACCTCTTAAGTGAACCATTGGATAATTTTGGTGTGGTTGGCGGATTAACCCGCCTGGAACGTATTGTTCAATTACTAGAAATGGTAGGGCTTGATCCAGAGTGCATGTACCGCACCCCCTATGAGTTTTCAAGCGGGCAACGGCAACGTATCGTGATCGCCCGTGCTATGGCTGTTAATCCGGAGTTCATTGTGTGCGATGAACCTCTGGCCACCCTGGACATTGCCACGCAAGCTCAAATTATCAACCTATTGCAAAAACTTCAGAGTGAACTGGGTTTAACCTATCTATTCATTGCCCATGATCTCAGCGTAGTACGCAATATTTCCGATCGCATTGCCGTTATGTACGCTGGCAAAGTTGTTGAACTGGCCGATCGCGCGACCCTCTACTCCAATCCCCTCCATCCCTACACCCAGGCCCTTCTCTCCACCATGCCAATTCAAGGACCCCTGATGGAAGTAGGACGACAACAAGCCAGGCTCCAAGGTCAACACCCAAATCCCGCTAATCCGCCCCAGGGATGCCGTTTTCATCCCCGTTGTCCTCTTGCTCAGGATAGGTGCCGTCAGGAACCAGAACCCAACTTCCAAGATGTCGGCCACGGGCACTATGTAGCCTGTCATATGGTTCCTTAAAGCTGTGTATTTGGAATCTGCCCGGAAACCGAAAACCCAATGTGAGGGGGGTGGGGTGCATCTGCACCTCACCCCCCTCACATTGGGCGTCAGCTTTGTCACCACTCCCACTAAAAGAATGACCGGTTGTTTTATTTGTGCTCTTTGAGAAGGCATCAGCGTCTAAAAAGTAATGGTGGATACAAGCCCCTCAGCGGATTTGGTTAACTCTTTGTATAGTCAGTTTCAAAAAAGCTGTTCATCAATGGGAGGGTTCTCATGAGTGGATTGGGTGGTCTTAACAAATCTCCAGATGGAGTTGTGCTGGGTTTAGTTCAGTTGCAGTTACCAAACGTTGTTACTCCCGATGATTTAGCTGAACAAACCCAACACGTATGCTCTCTGGTAGGCAAGGCACGCCGCAATATGCCCTCCATGGATCTGGTTGTTTTTCCCGAGTATTCTCTGCACGGGCTATCTATGGATACCAATCCCGACATTATGTGTCGCCTGGATGGTCCAGAAGTAGCTGCCTTTAGCGCTGCCTGCCGAGATAATAGGATTTGGGGTTGCTTCTCCATCATGGAATACAATCCTCACGGCAACCCCTACAACAGCGGCATTATTCTAGATGATCAAGGTGAATTGAAGCTGTACTATCGGAAGCTGCATCCCTGGGTCCCTGTTGAGCCTTGGGAACCCGGAAATTTGGGCATTCCTGTCTGTGAAGGGCCGAATGGGAGCACCCTGGCCCTAATTATCTGCCACGATGGCATGTTTCCGGAAATGGCGCGGGAATGCGCTTATAAAGGTGCGGATATTATGCTTCGCACAGCAGGGTACACGGCTCCTATTCGCCATGCCTGGCACATCACGAACCAGTCCAATGCCTTCTGTAACCTGATCTACACGGCATCTGTTTGTATGTGCGGCAGTGACGGCACTTTCGACTCTATGGGAGAGGGCATGATTGTCAATTTTGACGGTACACCTCTCGTTCTTGGAAATGGCCGCCCCAATGAAATTATTACGGGTGAAGTACGTCCCAAACTCGTTCAAGAGGCGCGTCGCCATTGGGGGGTAGAAAACAACATCTACCAGTTTGCCCACCGGGGATATGTCGCTGTGAAAGGCGGCGCACAAGATTGCCCCTATACCTACATGCAAGATCTGATCAATGGCTGCTACCAATTACCCTGGGAAGAGGAAGTAATTCATCAGGATGGCACGTCCTGCGGCTTCCCAGCGCCAACTCGAACCTATCAACCCATGCCACTCATTGAAACGGTTCAATAGACTCGAGTGCGATGAAGTTGAACGGAAGAACATTGTTCTTCCGTTCAATCGCTATTCTGGTTGATGTTGAAGGGTAGCGATCGCCCCCCTTAACCACTCAACATACGCCTGTTCCCGCCGCTGGACTAACTCCAGAGCCAATCGCTGCATCTTCTGCTCCCGAGAAATGCCCGGTGTCGTCAGTGATGGAAGAGCGATCGCGTCACACTCCTCCAGTTTTCTCTGCCGTGCTTCTAACTCCTGCTCCAGCAACTGCACGATCGCGTCATCTGGCAATTGTGCCGCAAAGTGAAGTTGAACCAACAACGGCTCCCGTAGAATGGGTGGTGGCTGATGAGTCTGTAACCATTGCTGGAGTTCTGTCTGACCGGCCTTGGTGATGCAATAGACCTTGCGGTTGGGGCGATCACTCTGAATCTCCACTGTACAGGCGATCCACCCCTGCCCTTCTAACTTTTCTAATGTGCGATAAATCTGAGCCTGATCTGCCGACCACAGATGGGCAATGCATTGGTTAAAGCATTCTGTTTTCAGGTCGTAACCCGTGCGCTCCTGCTGCTGCAAAAGCCCAAGAATCACATACGCAAGAGACATAGGCGGATAACCGCTCCTTAAGGGGGGACAACCGTATAGCTAAAATCATTATAAGTCTATGCTACTATATGATCAGTCAGATATGGGATAGGGCAAGTAAACGTTTTCATTCTTTACGTCCCATCCCCATTCACCATTACCCATCGCTCTATATGACCCAACTCCGCACCGTTGCCGGGATCATCAATAGCGTCGAAACCCTGGAAGGGGCAGGCTTTCTGGTACGTCGCCCTTTCCCAAAAAGCAGCTTTTCAGACTATGACCCATTTCTTCTGCTGGATGAGTTGGGGCCAATTGTGCTTAAACCCGGCCAAGCCAAAGGCGCGCCCGACCATCCCCATCGTGGCTTTGAAACGGTCAGCTACATCTTAGATGGACGCCTGGAGCATAAGGATTCCGAAGGCAATGCAGGGCTCCTGCAAGCTGGGGATGTGCAGTGGATGACGGCCGGAGCTGGAGTTGTCCATTCTGAAATGCCTGAGAATGAGTTTGCGCGTACTGGAGGTCGTTTGCATGGTATTCAGTTGTGGGTCAACTTGCCCCAACGTGACAAGATGATTCCACCCCGGTATCAGGAGATCCCAGCCTCTCAAATTCCTGTGGGGCGCACCAAAGATGGTTCCGTTACCGTGCGCGTAATCGCAGGTGAGTCTTTAGGCGCAAAAGCGGTCATTGAAACGCGCACGCCTATTATTTACCTGCATGTAACGCTCCAACCGGGAGCAAAGCTCGTTCAGCCTGTACCCCGCGATTACAATGCTTTCGCTTATGTTCTGGAAGGTTCTGGCCTGTTTGGTGCCGACCAGGAACGGGGAGAGGATGGACAGATGGTAATGTTTGCACCTGATGGCGATGAAGTGGCGATCGCCAACCCTCCCGAAGTTCAACAACCACTGGACTTACTGCTGATTGCAGGCGTACCCCTCAACGAACCCGTGGTACGTTACGGCCCCTTTGTCATGAACACCGAAGCTGAAATCCTCCAAGCTATTCGCGACTATCAATCTGGAAAAATGGGACGAATTTATGCCTAACACCCTGCAAAACCGGATCAACCAACATCAACTTCTGAGCGAGTTACGCATTAAACTGCTGCATCTTCACAAACAACTCCTGGATACCGAGCGCATCACCTACGAACAAGTACGCGGGCAAGTTTCTCCACGGGAGCTACTCCATCTCGCCATCAACCATGATCAATTCGCCTGGCTCCATCGGCTATCCGAACTGATTGTGCAAATGGATGATCTACTTCATGCCGACGAACCTGTGACAGCAGAAGCGATCGCCGACCTCATCGGTGATGTTCGTACCCTCCTCACCCCCGACACCCTGGGTAGTGACTTTGCTGTGAAGTACGATGCTGCCCTTCAACGTAACCCCGATGTTGTGTTAGCGCACGCGGATGTTGCAAACTTGTTGTAGCGATCGCCAGCTTGACTAAGAATACTGAGGGGTTGAAGACCCTTTAGTATTCTTATACCTTGCACCAAAACCCCTATTTTTTGGTCACTTTGTGACCGAAAATAGGGGTTTTGTGCAAGAGGTAGGTATTTCTATCTGGAAAGTGGGGTTGGCTTTGGATACCCTGCTTGGGGACGCGTCGCTCCCCAAACCCCTAGACTGGGGGAACGGGGCGCCGTCCCCCAGTCCCCCTTACGCTAAAGGGTTGTCGGTGGGAGGTGAATGTGGCGCTTCGCATCGGTGGGTTAGGATCAGGTTTACACAGAATTTTTGCCATGCATCGGTAACGTTACCCGAAATGTAGTTCCCTTGCCAAGTTGACTTGCTACATCAATCTGTCCACCCTGCAAATCCACAAATCGCTTCACAATATTCAATCCCAAACCTGTTCCCGCAATATTACTCACATTGCGCCCTCGATGAAATGGTTCAAATAAATAGGGCAAATCTTCTGGCGGAATACCAATGCCCTGATCCACAATACAAAAGGTCACCTGATCCTTCTGCTTGAGCAGTTTGAACTGAATACAACCTGGTGCAGGAGTGTAACGCAAAGCATTCGCAAGAATATTAGTCAGAATCGAGCGAAGCAACCGTGGATCAAGTGTGATGAGCAATCGTTTGAAGCGACACTTAAACTGAATTCGCTTGTCCTGATCATCATAAGCATTCTCTGTTTCACCTAGCAGAATTTCCGCAACCAGTTCCTGACAAAACGGAATTAAATCAAATTGATTGGGTTGAACTTCAATCCCTTTCGTTTCAATTCGGCCAATCATTAAAATGGCATCAATCATCTGAGTCATGCGCTCAACATTATTCTGGATGCCTGCCAGATAGGTTTCTTTTTGGTCATCTGTGAGCTGCATGTTATATCGTTCAAGTGATGATGCTGATAGAGAAATGTTGTTCAACGGATTGCGGAATTCGTGGCAAATCATTGTGATCACACGCGATCGCAACTCACTCAACTCCTTCAACTGCTCATTCGCCTGCTGTAGCTCAAGGGTGCGATCGCACACCCGCTGTTCCAATTCCTCGTTTGTACGCTGCAAAACAGCCTCAGCCCATTTGCGCTGGGTAATATCGCGAAACGCGACCACTGCTCCCACCAGCTTTCCCTGCTCATCCCGCATCGGCGTACTGATATATTCAACCGGAAAGCTCGTACCATCCTTGTGCCAAAACACCTCCTCTGCGACCCGATGGACAATTCCATCTTGAAACGCCGCATAAATCGGACATTCTTCCTGGGGATAAGGCGAACAATCCGGACGGGAATGATGCAAGATTTGGTGCATTGACTTACCAATTAACTCCTGCGGTTCCCACCCCACCATTTGAGCCCCAGCCGGATTCACAAATGTTGCATTTCCCTGCAAATCAACCCCGTATACCCCCTCCCCAATGGCATTGAGAATAAGCTGCTGCTGCCGACGTAGAGTCGCGATCGCAGGCCTGGTTGAAATCATCTGCTCGGTCTGCGTTAATCGAGTGTAGGCCAGTAAAAATTGCTGGCTATCGCAGAGATACACTCCTATTGAAGTTGAAATGACAATGGGTTCTGAAGCCATATTGGCATCTCGCATCAGCAGTTGCTCGATCGCCTCCTGTAAGGGCAATCGCTCATCCATCTGCATATAATCCCTGGCAATCTGCCACCAGTGAAATTGTTGCGGCAGGGATTGCTCCAGTACGCTTCGCCAGATAGAGCGGTGCGATCGCCACTCCATAACCCGTTGCCGCGATACCATGGCCAGGGCTACTCCGGTTGTCTCCCCATGAACTAGCACACCAGCTGCATCGTGCTGAGCCCGAAAATGACGGGTTAAATCTCGATAGGTTGCCTGGCTTGAAACCGCATAGGTTTTTAGAGGAAGCTGCGGGACAAGGTCATGAATCGTCAAGGAAACCTCTGCAAGAAGTGCATCATTGGCCGGTAGAACAGATGAGAAAGGCAACGAATCTGAAAGGTTGGCTAACTTTTGAGGTGAAGAACGCATACCATCGCCAATAAGTTCTACCAAAGAAGAGATTGAGTCATGAGTACCGTTGGTGTGAACGCGAGAACCATGGGTAAACCCGACAGACGCTGTAAGCTCAAATTACAATACTCTGGACAGTTTTTCTAAAACCTTTGATTTTGCGTGCGCTTCGCGCACGCAAAATCAAAGGTTTTAGAAAAACTGTCCGCACTAATGAAATTACAACTCGAGACGAATCTTGAAAAATATGTAGTCTCCTACACCACAGACATACTCTAAAAAAATTATCAAGGATAAGGGCTCAGTTAAAACCCGGCCTATTCCTGTCAATAAGTACTCTTAGTCTTGGATAGGTTCTATATCTTAGGTAACAAGGTTGGGCGATCGCCTTCATCCTAAAAATCTTAGTTTTCCAGCATCCATTTGTCCAGCAAACCAACAGCCGCGATGAAAACCATTTTGGTTATTGAAGATGAAGCACAACCCCGCGAGATTTTCTCGCGATGCTTACACTTTGAGGGCTTTCACGTTTTGACGGCAGAAAGTGGCACTGTAGGAGTCGAGTTGGCTCAGAAATATATTCCCGATTTGATCGTGTGCGACATCATGATGCCGGATCTGGATGGCTATCAGGTGTTGTCAACGCTGCATCAAAAACCAGCAACAGCCGCCATTCCCTTCATCTTCTTGACGGCGAAAGTAACGATGGCAGACTTGCGACAGGGTATGGAACTGGGAGCCGATGATTACCTGACCAAACCCTGTACGGTGGAGCAATTGCTGGCGGCCATTAATACCCGCTTAGCTCGCCAGGAAATGCTAAAACGCTGGTCAGCAAACAATCCTCAGACGAATGAAGAATTATCAAAAACGACGTCGAGCCCACCCTCCATATTTCCCAGTAACCCCAAACTCGATCCCGTTTTTCGCTTTATCGAAGCTCATTACACCCAACCCATTAGCCTCACAGACGTAGCTCAGGCAGCAGGCTACTCCCCAGCATACCTGACTCACCTGGTTCAAACGCAAACAGGCCGCACTGTCAAACGGTGGATTATTGAGCGGCGCATGGTCCAAGCTCGATTACTCCTGACAAGCACTGCTCAAACCGTCAATCACGTTGCAGAGGCCGTAGGCTATGCCGATGTCAGCTACTTCGTACGCCAATTTCGGCAGTTCCATAATGCATCTCCTCAAGCCTGGCGAATAGCGACAGAAGTTCAGGTTGCAATGTCGTAAACGCTTTATTCTCCGCTTTAAGGCTTGCTAATACGCTGGTGTTCTTGTGTCAGTAATGTAGCATGCTACATTACTGACACAAGAACACCAGCACTTGAATTATCTCTGATGAATTATGCGGATTATGCGGATTGCATCATGGGTAAGTGTCAACCGTACCCATCTCACTGCTTTTAAGGCTACTAATGGTAAATAAATATTCTGTATCAAAATACTCAATTTGACAAATTTTGTATTTCTAGAACATAGTAAATTTCTTTATAGCTATATGAAACAAGATGCTTTTTAAAAGCATCAAAAGAAAGTCCTACTCTTGCCAAAGAAGTTTCAATGTCTTTTCTAAAAAGTCTTGATAAGTTGTTTGCATGAATTTCGAGTTGTGCGAATTACACAGTCTGTATTTCAAGGAGATTAGTCATGCCTGCAATCGAAATTCCCGAAATCACGAAGAAATTACTTGCCGCCAAGGAAGCAACGGGTGTTACCTTTGCCGAATTGGAAAAGAAATTAGGTCGCGATGAAGTGTGGATCGCAGCAGTGTTCTACCGGCAGGCTAGCGCATCCATGGAAGAAGCTACCCAAATTCTAGAAGCTTTAGGCTTGAGTGCCGATTTAGCTTCTGAATTAATGGAATATCCTGCGAAAGGCTTAGGACCATTGGTCCCAACCGATCCGTTGATCTATCGCTTCTATGAAATCATGCAAGTGTATGGAATGCCTTTAAAAGATGTTATTCATGAAAAATTTGGCGATGGCATTATGAGTGCAATTGATTTCACATTAGATGTGGAAAAAGTAGAAGATCCCAAGGGCGATCGCGTCAAAGTCACTATGAACGGCAAATTCCTTCCCTATAAAAAGTGGTAAGACACTTAAGGACATGAATAGTTGTACACATTATCAACACAACTATTCATGCCATTTCACGTTCTTCTCAAGCATTGAGAAATTTCAGAATGAAGCGATCGTCAATTTAACGTAAACGCCAAATTAGCCTTATTGGCCGGGCATACTATATTAGTATTCTACTAATTCGCCCCTTAAACAAATACCACCAAACATAAGGGCTGATTTGAAGAATAATCCCGCTTGTTTCGTCATTATTTCTTCTCCAGATCGCAAGCAGAAAGTCTAGCTATGGAAAGTAAACCTCCCTTCCCTCCCTTTACCCTGGAAACAGCCAAAGCCAAAGTTCAGGCTGCCGAGGATGCCTGGAATACTCGCGATCCCGATCGCGTCGCTCTAGCCTACACTGAAGACTCTGAATGGCGAAACCGCGCCGAATTTGTTACCGGACGAGATGCTATCCGCGAGTTTCTCAAGCGCAAGTGGGCCAAAGAACTCGACTATCGTCTGAAGAAAGAACTGTGGTGCTTCATGGATAACCGCATCGCGGTGCGTTTTGAATACGAATGGCATGATGACTCGGGGTTCTGGTATCGTTCCTACGGCAACGAAAACTGGGAGTTTGCTGAAAACGGTCTCATGATGCGTCGCTTCGCTAGCATTAACGATGTTCCCATTAAAGAATCCGATCGCAAATTTCTTTGGGAAAGATAGCGGTGGGTGTGAAATTTAAAGACGTTCAACAATTTGAAACACGGTTCAACGATTGAGATTTCTGCTTGCTCCAACATGAATCTATTGAGCTTAGTAATCGGTTGTGCCTCAAAGAAGTGTGGGATAAATTGCGAGCTTATGAATTTTGAGATGTCCACAGAAGGAACATTGCATCGCTAAGATACCCTTGACACGATCAACCGATTTAAGTTTTAAGATTTCAAGATTTGTTCCCAGTTATGTTCTGTGTTGTCATTAGCTGGGAACAAACACTCAATCCTCAGTTCTTGCAAGGTAATGTCATAGGGAGTGCCGAGAGTAGCGATCGTTGAGAAAAACTCTAATTCTAGATCCCCTCGTTTGAGATGAACGGTTAACAGCATAGTATTTTGAGTTGTTCGAGCGGAAGGATGCCAAACCTCAGCAATGCCGGGATAACTCATCAACTCATTCAGTAATGCTTTGGATTGTTCGCTTTCACCCTCAGCGCTTCCTTCGGAGTTGCGCTTTGTGCTAATCGCTTCTCGGTGCAAGCGTTGTAGTAAATGACCTGAAAGATCGTCCCGGGGCGTACCATTGCATCAGCGAGCCACTTCTGTTGGGGAACGAATGCGGCAACTTGAACAGAACACAAATCTGATCACTCCACACATTAAACACGTTTGAAATCAAGCGCTAGATGCACCAATAGATGTTGAAGTAACCTGGATATATGGCGATCTCCATCCCTGCAATGTGTTGGTTGAAAAGGGCGTGATCACAGGCATATTGATTGGGGAGATATCACAGCAGGAGATTGTGCAACAGACTTGGCGGCAATCTGGATGCTCTTTGCTGATGCAAAAGTGCGTCAACAGATTACTGTAGAATACAGTGCTTCTGAAGCAACTCTGCAACGTGCTAAAGGATGGGCAGTATTCTTTGGTGCCATCCTACTGGATACGGGATTAGTTGGTAACCCACGGTATGCTGCGATCGGAGATAAGATATTGCGGCGTATTGCTTCTTTGTAAATGGAGCGATCGCCCCTGTCACAAGCAGAACACATTGCCATAGTTCTAACTGCTATTGGGTTATTGAGCGACAAATTGCTTCCCACAAGCGCTACAGAGATAGCACTGCTCACCCCGACAATTACCATTTCTCGGATTGATAGTATTGCTTTATTGACTACGCTTCAAGTGATTTTCTCCCCAATTACAAAGTACTTGCAGCACAGGTTTGAGCGTCAGACCATACTCTGTAAATGAGTATTCTACTTTAGGTGGCACTCCTGAATAGACATTGCGATTCACAATTTCATCTTTTTCTAGCTCTCTCAATTGTTGAATCAACATCTTTTCTGTGATTTCTGGCATCAATCGTTTGAGTTCACTAAATCGCTTTTTCTCATCTTTGAGATGCCACAGGATCAAAATTTTCCATTTTCCACCTAACACTTTTAGGGTGGTTTGTACAAACACAGTGCCTTGGGTGGGTGCATTGGTCATCTAGGCTACTTTCCGATTTCTTAAGGGAGCTTACAAAAAAGTAAGTACTTCCGAAAAAGTTAGTAGGAGTATACCCTGGTCATGGTCGTTGGTCATGGGTCTTGCTTGCTCAGGATGGCAAATCACCAATGACAAATAACATCCCCATGAGGATAAGACACAATGCAAGTTCAAGGTGCGATCGCATTAGTGACCGGTGCAAACGGTGGCATTGGGCAATACTACATCCAAGGCTTACAAGCGGCTGGAGCCAGTCGAATTTATGCAGGGGCACGCAATCCAGATAGCTTGAAGGACATTGTTGCAACAGACCCCGATCGCATCATTCCCATTCCCCTCGATATTACGGATGAAGCTTCGGTTGAGACCGCAGCTAAGACGTACTTGGATGTGAATCTTCTCATCAATAATGCCGGAGTGGGGTTCAATCAGCGGTTAGTTGCGGATATTAACTTTGACAAGGTACGATCGGAGATTGAGGTCAACTACCTCGGTACATTGCGAATGTGTTTGGCGTTCGCTCCAATTTTGAGAGCTAACGGGGGTGGGGCGATCGTCAATATGCTCACCATCCTGGCAAAGATTAATTTTCCGTTGAATGCGTCTTACTGTGCATCTAAAGCAGCAGCTCTACTGGCAACACAGGGGCTTCGAGCTGAGCTTGCCTCACAAAAAACATTGGTGGTTGGGGTGATGCCCGGAACAGTAGACACCGGGATGAGCAAGGATTTTCCACCGCCCAAAGTCGTGCCTGAAGAGGTCGTGCGGGCAGCACTTCAGGCAGTTATTGATGAGGTTGAGGATGTTTATCCTGGTGAACAAGCACAGGAGATGCAGGCTCAGTTACTTCAAAACCCGAAAGCTGTTGAAAAATGGATGGCAGGCATTTTAGCAAGTTAATCCATTTATGCCCCTCAAAGCAAACACTCTTCTTGTCAAAGCAACGCTGCTTTTGAGTAGTAGCCTCACAGTCATGGCAGGAGCGACGATCGCCCTTGCTACATTGCTTAGTGCGGCCAGTGCCATCGCTTACAAACAAATCAAGGCGAGATTGTCATTCATAGGCATTTACGCGATCGCATTTCTGGCAATGGCGGTTGGCTACCTCGTCATTAGCATTTCGCCTACCTACGCAATGGTTTTAGTGGGATTAGCCATTGCTGGAGCGGGGCTAGGCTTACTGATGCCCAATATCAATGTTTGCTTAACCTCAGTAGCTCCTGCAAGTTTCAGAGGTCGAGTGTTGGGCGGATTAACGACAGCATTTTTTCTCGGTCAGTTTGTTTCGCCCATTCTCAGCCAACCTTTGAGCAGCGTTGTTGGTTTAGATGTGACCTATCGATTGGCAGGTGGATTGATGGCTGCAATGGGAGCGATCGCACTGGGATTCGGTTGGCGTTGGCAGTAAACTTATTCTTGCAGGATATCTCTCAACTTTGCGACCATTTCTGTACGGGCAGAAACCTCTAGCTTCCGAAACATCCGCTTCAACGCCTGTTTCACCGAATTCTGAGTAATCCAAAGTTCTGCCCCAATCTCAGCATTGGTTAACCCTTTAGCAACCAGCTTGGCAATTTGAACTTCGCGTGGCGTAAGACGGTGGGATAAGCTTGAAGGGGGTAAGGATGGTTTTCGTAGCCCAGCAAGACAGGTAGAGAGATGGGTGCAAACAGCTCCCAAGTTTGCCAACTCGTGAAGATTAAAGGCAGGTGTATGCCCTACACGAGCAAAGTGAACTGTACCAATCAACTGACCATTTCCCACGATTGGTCCTGTCATGATGTGCTCATGGTCATACTCAGCACAACATCGCTGATATAGTTCACTTTGCTTCCACATCCCTATTGGTAACACTAACTCCTCGTGGGCTGGAGCGTGATTCTCCAGAACGTACTGCAATACTGGATCAACGGTTCTGCCAATTTGCTCATATCGCTCTACAAAAGCGTCAGAAACCCCAACGACATCAAAACTGGCTAGATGCTTCTCATCGTCTAGAAGGTAAATGCCCCATCGTTGCACCCCAAAATAGTCGCTAACGCCATCCATAAATTGATGGCGCAACGCCGCCTCGGTAGAGGCTGTGGCGATCGCTTGAAACAAAGGGTGTAGAGAACGCGCCATTGTTGTACTGAAAGTGTACCCACTTGAGGACTATCTAAGCCGAGAAGCTCTCCCTACAATGTTTCACAATCAAGACACCTTAGGCAACTGTGGAATCATGAATCAGCTACAAATCGGCTTTTTGATCTATCCCGGAGTCATTCAGCTGGATGTGATGGGTGCTTATCAAGTTCTGGCATTTCCACCCAATACGCAGGTGCATCTCATTTGGAAAACATTGGCTTCTGTGGTCAGCAATGAAGGGTTGATTCTGACTCCAACGACGACTCTAGCGGAGTGTCCACCGTTAGACGTGATTTGTGTTCCTGGGGGTGGCATTGGGCAAGTCGAGGTGATGCAAGATGCTGAAATCTTAAACTTTTTGAGGCAACAAAGCATCACAGCCCAATATGTTACGAGCGTCTGTACAGGCTCACTGATTTTAGCGGCGGCGGGTCTACTGCAAGGTTACCAAGCTACGTGTCATTGGGCATTTCGAGAACAACTGGCGATGCTCGGCGTTGAGGTTGTCCCGCAACGAGTGGTGATCGATCGCAACCGAATCACAGGGGCAGGAGTCACTTCAGGGATTGATTTTGGCTTGACCTTATTGGGGTTACTGTGCGGAGAGCAAGTTGCAAAGATGACTCAACTCATGATGGAATACCACCCTGAACCACCTTCTAACGCGGGTACTCCGGAGACAGCAGGTGAGGAGGTTGTGCGATCGCTCATACAGCTTGGTAAACCGCTTCTGGATACGTTCTTGGTTCAGACACAGAAGGTTGCTGCTCATCTAAACACGGAAAACAAATTGAATCGTTGAAATCTATTGGCGATTAACAGATTACTCCTCTGGAAAAGGTTCTAGAGCTTTGAACGCGATCACATTCGCATCATCGTTATTAACTCCCAAAGATTTGAGAATTAACTTTGTCACTTGTTCTGGATAGTTGGGTTCGCTATGTCCTTATAGCATTGAGCGCTCGGCCTGAAACAACGAGCTTTTTCTGCGGTGTTCCGGATTCACAGCAATTGCGTAACAGATGAACGGTCAACAGGTTTTTTAGCGATTCCGCAAAAAGATTTCCGCCCAGTCCCTCATTCAACAGTTCACCTTTGAATCAGTGAGTAACTTGTGTAATAGTGGGGTCGGGAAAAATCACCCGATGCGTCAGTCTTGTCTCAGAAGGCAAATTGTTTTCTACCGCCGTCTGCTTCAAATAATCCGGATCAAGGTAAAGGGTGACGTACTCACTCGCCTTCTCCCGATGATGCCATACAAACTCGCGATCGCTATACAAAAACGCACTCCCCGCAGGCAAAGCAGTGGTTTGTTTTCTGCCATCAACAGACCATGTAACGCGATCGTGCGGGATAAATGCCACACTAATCGCGTGTTTGGGCATGGCAAACTCAAAATCTCCCACGCTCTCGAGCAGACCATATTCAACCGTAATGTCCTGCCACTCCTTCTTGAGGAAAAGGGAAGGTTGATCCGTCATCTGGCACCACTTCAGAAAACGTTACTGCCCCTATCCTATCGAAATACGTTTCATTTGCTGATAACTCTAATGCTTTTAACTCAATTTGGATACCTCTAAGGGAGGAGGAGCACTGAATTGGAAAAAAAAGTGGGGTATGCCTTTGCTATTTGTTCAGGTCGCTCTCAAGGCTGACCAGAAGAACATTTTGGCCGTGAAAGAATATGGAGAAGGGGAGATGTTTTCTTTAAAGACACTCGCTAAATTAACTAGCATTAACGTTCTTTAACGTTATTTGCTGTTGCCAGGGGTTTTCTGTTTTACTGAATGCCTTCTCATTAGTAAACTGTATGGTCTGATGATACTCCATGTTCTTGATGCTCTTTCAGATGGTATTGCAATCTGCGATCGCACCTGGCGTTTAAAGTTTGTCAATCAGCGAGAAGCTAACATCATTGGTCGTCTGCCTGAGGAGCTTTTGGATCAAGTTCTGTGGGACGTCTACCCAGAAGCGAAAAACTCAGCTTGTTTTCATGAATTAAATCGGGTTTTAACAGAGCAAGTAGCGGTTCGTTTTCAGTCTTTTTATATGTCCTCGGGGTATTTAGAAGTACGAGCATATCCTATCCCCGAAGGTATTCTCATACTGCACCAGGACATTACTCCTTGGAAGCAGAAGGAAACCGAATTGCAGCAAACTTGTAATGTGCTATCCCAGCAAATTGCAGAACAAGTGGTTCAACTTGAGCACACTCGCACAGAACTAGAGAAACAAGCTCTGCAACGACAGCAGGCAGAAGAAGCCCTACAAGCGACAAACGAAGCCTTTGCTTTCCTACTAGAAAGTATTACCGATGGATTTTATGCCGTTGATACTCAATGGAAGTTCACTTATATTAATCGTCGGGCTGAACAATTATTACAGAAGCATGCCAGTGAATTGCTCGGTCGAGGAATTTGGGATGTTTATCCGTCTCTAATAGATTCAGAATTCTATCAAAGCTGTTACGAGGCTGTTCATCAGGCTACCTCTTTGCAGGTAGAAACTGTGTTTCCTGGCTTAGATCGTTGGTTTGAAGTTACCCTCTATCCCTCCAATCGGGGGTTGTCCATCTTTTTTCAGGACATCACCGCTCGCAAACATATGGAGCAGGAGCGGAGCAAGCTATTGCAACAGGCGCAAGCGTCTCGTAGCCAGGCTGAATTCGCCCATCAGCGTTGTCTATTTCTTGCCCGTGCTAGCCAAGTCCTGGCCAGTTCTCTCAATTACGAGACAACGCTGACGAATGTAGTACAGCTGACAGTTCCCCTCCTGGCAGACTTCTGCCTTCTTCACAAATATGAGGATGACGGTAACCTGCATCCTATCGTTGCCTGCCACAGTAATGAGTATAAGCAATCCCTAATTAATGGCCTGGAACCTGGCCTGGTTTCTTCTAGAAATTGCAGCACTGCCATGAAACAGGTGTTGCAAACTGGAGAACCCTTGTTAATCTCCGACCTTTCGGACCTGGAGTTATTGGCGCATGATGCTCAAACTTTAAACATTTATCATCAACTTGCACCACAATCGCTGATGATCGTGCCCCTCATTGCACGAGGGCAAAAATTTGGTACCCTGACGCTGGCAATGGCCGAGTCAGACCGCCAATACGATATGCTCGACCTGGCCGTGGCAGGGGATTTAGCGCAGCGGGCCGCGATCGCCATCGATAATGCACATTTGTATCAGCAGGCCCAGGAGGCCAGTCGACTCAAGGACGAGTTCCTGATGACCCTCTCCCACGAACTGCGATCGCCTCTCCACGCAATTACTGGATGGGCGCAGATGCTTCACCATCGCCAACTGAGTCAAAGAACAACGGAACAAGCCCTGGAGGTGATTGAGCAGAAGGCAGGAAAACTGACCCAACTCGTGTATGACCTGTTGAGCCTTTCCCGAATTGTGACTGGCCAATTGCAATTGCGGCCCGGTTTGGTCAAATTGGACGACATCGTTCAAGAAACCCTCCAATCCCTAAACCTTGCAGCAGCCGTTAAAAGGGTTGAGTTGGTCAGTGATATTGATGAAGAATTGGCTCCAATTCAAGGAGACGGACGTTATTTGCGTCAGGTGATCTGGAATCTTGTATCTAACGCTATTAAGTTCACGCCACCCAAAGGTCATATAGAAATTAGTCTACGCCCCGTGGAACAAGCTCTACAGTTGACAGTGCGCGACACGGGCAAAGGCATTTCTCCAGATATTTTACCGTATATTTTTGATCCCTTCCGACAAGCGGATAGTTCCAAAACGCGCTCCTATGAAGGGTTGGGTGTGGGGTTGTCATTAACGCAGCATCTCATCGAATTGCATGGAGGAACAATTCAGGCATGGAGTGAAGGAAACGGCAAAGGAGCTACATTTGTGGTCAACTTGCCTGTTATAAGCCATCTCGCCATTCCTGAGGCTTCTGTAACGACCATTGCCAATTCAATCCATGAGCCGCTGCTAGCCGAAGAATCTCCTATTCTGGAGGGTCTTCGCGTTCTACTGCTGGATGACGAGCTCCAACAGGATGATCTCTTTATGCAACTGGAGCAGGATGGAGCTGAGGTGATGGGTGTCGCTTCGGCAGCTGATGGGATACAGATTTTAGAACCCTTTAATCCTCATGTTCTCGTGGTTCATTTACGACAAACGATTGGGCCTGGGGAAGTGAAGCTGCTGGCTAAGACCAAAGTTTTTGCCGCTGAGCGGGGTAACTGTTTGCCCGCGATCGCCCTTACCGCTTGTAGCAGCAAACAACGGGCGCAGGCATTAGCGTTAGGTTTTCAAGCGTGTCTTTCACGGCAGAGCCCAGCAGAGGATCTGGCCATGATGGTTGGAGCGATCGCGAGACAAAGCCAAGATATGTAGGTGCAAGGAGCAAGTGATCCATGACTAAGGAAGAGTTATTACAACGATATGCCGCTGGAGAACGAGAGTTTGAGGCGGTTAACCTGGCAAGGGTTGATCTATCAGGCGCAGATTTGGCAGGAATTAATTTGAGCCGTGCAAACTTGGCAGATGCCAACCTGAGCCGTACCAATCTTACCCAGGCCAACCTGCGGGAGGCCAATTTGGCGCGAGCTAATTTTACGGAAGCAAATCTCGAACGTGCCGTCCTACTGAAATCAAACCTGACGGAAGGACAACTGAGTGCAGCGAGACTAACAGGTGCCATCTTGCTAGAAGCTAACGTATGTCATGCCTTCTTGTTTGAGGCTAATTTAGACGGGGCTAACCTGACGGACGCTTTTCTGCTTGGTGCCACCATGCCTGATGGTTCTCAGTGCAACTCAATAGCCTAGTAGGCTGCGGCCTAAGTTCACAACCTATGTTTTGTGTGGGGTGCGAAGCACCCCACACAAAACATAGGTGATGGATTTCCGCCTCAGCGTATTAGGGTTTTAAAAGTCATTTTTTAGGAGAGGGGCTAAGCCGCCCCCCTTCTTAAAAGGAATGGCAGGTGATTCCATATCTTGCACCAAACTCAGAACCGTTGTTTTTTCGTCGTGAAGCGACGAAAAAACAACGGTTCTAAGTTTGGGTTTTAGAATACGAGATGTGAGTAGAGTACTTTTTTCTGGGTAGAGAAAGGCGATATCTCTCCTTAGGTAGTCGTTGTAGGTCTGCCTAAAGTCATAAATTATCCCTTATCTCTATTTTTTCCCTCTAAAGCAATCAAGTCTCTTCACTAGATTGCGCCCCTTAATATGGCTCAAAACAACCGTTTCGTCTCCCTGGCGAACCTCCTATCGCTCCTCATTTATGGAACAGGGCTGCTTGGCTTATCACAACTGATCGCTTCTGGGTGCTCCTCATCAGATTGGCTAATTGTCTTAAGTAGTGGAGTCGGCGCGATCGGATTGTTTGGCCTGGTGACAACAATACTGCTTCTACGTCGCATAAGCGCTGCTCCTACACCACCTGCTGTGCTTAATGAAAAGGTACAGTCCCTGAGCCATCAGCTTTTGTCTGTGAACCAGCAACTCCAGGACAGTGAGGCGCGATTTCGCACCTCCATTGAGACGATGCTGGATTGCTTTGGAATTTACACTGCCATCCGGGATGAGCAGGGGCAGATCCTGGATTTTCGAGTCCAGTTTGTGAACCAGTCGGCCTGCTTGAATCATCAAATGACGCTTGAGGAGCAAGTGGGAAAAGGGCTATGTGAACTGCTACCCGTCCATCGAGGCAGCGGCCTATTTGACGAGTATTGTCGGGTTGTTGAGACTGGGCAGCCACTCGTGAAAAATGCTCTGTTTTATGAGGATCAGGATGGAGAATGCCGTTTAGCCCGAGCCTTTGACATTCGAGTTGCAAAACTGGGAGATGGTTTTGTCGCGACTTGGCGGGATGTGAGCGCTCGCCAGCAGATTGAGGAGGAATTGCGCCACAGTGAGGCTCGTCTGCGCTCCATTCTAGAAAATATGCCCGTTATGCTTGATGCCTTTGATGACGCTGGCACTATCATTGCCTGGAATCAGGAATGTGAGCGTATCACTGGATATACCGCAGCAGAGGTCATTGGCAATGTTGGCATTATGGAGCAACTTTATCCGAATTCTCAATATTGTCAGCAGCAAACTGCCCAATGGAATCAACGCGGAGATGACTACCGTAACTGGGAGTGGGATCTGACCTGTAAGGATGGCAGTACTCGGACAATTGCCTGGTCGAATATTGCAGCCGCATGTTCTGTACCCGGATGGGCAACCTGGGGTGTTGGGGTGGATGTGACAGAACGCAAACAAACTGAGCAGGCTTTGACTCAAGCCAATGAGCGGTTTCGTTTAGCCATGGCAGCCATTAATGCGGCAGTGTATGACTGGGATCTGGAACACGACCGGGTAGACCGCAGTGAGGGGATGAGTCATTTGTTTGGCTTCTCGGAAGAGGCGATCGGTGCAGAAAGCGCGTGGTGGATGCAGCTTATTCATCCAGAAGACGTCGAGGCTACCAGACACAAATTGCAGCAGGCTCTCCAGCAGGACGAACGTTATAGCCTCGAGTATCGAGTTTGCAATCAGCAGGGCGAGTATATCGATGTGCATGATCAGGGACTGATCCTACGGGATGCAACGGGACGAGTGGTGCGGGTCGTGGGTAGCACGACCGACATTCGTGAACGGAAACAGGCAGAAGCGGCTCTGAGGCAAAGTGAGGCAACAGCACGAGCCAGGGCAGCAGAGCTAGAAGCCTTTATGGAAGCAGTTCCAGCGGGTGTTTGGATTGCTCATGATCCTCAGTGTCATCATGTCACGCCAAACCGAGCTGCTTATGAAATGATGCGGCGATCGCCCGATTCCGTGATGACAGCGACTCCATCCGATGGTGAATATCCTTTCCAGTTCAAAATTCAACAGGCTGGCCAGGACGTTGGTCCGAATGACTTGCCAATGCAATTAGCAGGACGTACGGGACAATTAGTTTCAGGGGAATTTGAGTTTGTTTTTGAAGACGGTGATGTCTGTTCCCTCTATGGCAAAGCTGTTCCTGTCAGATATGAATCCGGAGAAATTCGTGGCGTAATTGGTGCATTTCTGGACATCACATCCCGCAAGCAGGCAGAAGCTGCGCTTCAACAGAGTGAGGAACGGCTACAACTGGCCTTGAGAGGCGCAAAACAAGGCATTTGGGATTGGAATTTACAAACACAACAGTTAACCTGGGACGACCGCTGTAAAGAAATTTTTGGCTTTCCATCCGATTTTCCCATTACGTATGAAGGGCATATCCATGCCCTTCATCCAGACGACCGTGAGCGCGTTATTGCGGCCACACTGGATGCGTTACGTAACAGCGGTGAATTTGAGCAAGAGTATCGCACCTTTTGGCCAGATGGCACCATGCGATGGATATTGGCACGGGGGCAATGCTTCTGTAACGCCGCAAAAGAACCGTATCGGATGTCAGGAACAGTAGCAGATATTACTCAACTGAAACGGAGCGAAGCGATCCGGAAACAAGCGGAAGCATCTCTGCAGGAAAGCCAGGAACGTCTGGAACTCGCCCTTGATGCGGCTCGTATTGGTTGCTGGGATTGGGATTTACGCACCAATGCAGTTATTTGGACGCCCTACCATGAAATGATTTTGGGATATGAACCGGGAACCCCACAACGAACTTATCAGGAGTGGTGCGAGCGGGTACACCCCGAGGATTTATCGGCTGCTAAGCTCACGCTTCGTCAAGCAATGGAGGAAAAGCGGGACTATTCGGATGAATATCGGGTGATCTGGCCCGATGGAAGTGTGCATTGGGTATCGTCCTATGGTCGTTTTCATTACGGCAGTAATGGGCAACCCAAGCGTATGTTAGGAATCCTGTTTGATATTAGCGATCGCAAACAAACGGAAGCGGCTCTACAAGAGAGCGAATTTATGTTCCGTACCCTGGTAGACACGATGCCCCAACTCTTCTGGGTAATTCGGCCAGATGGGTATCACGACTATTGCAATCAGCGTTGGTACGACTACACTGGATTGTCGTTAGAACAGGCCCATGGCACTGGGGTGCATCAAATGATGCATCCAGATGATGTTCCCAATACCATCAAAGCTTTTGAAGATGCTTTGGCAACAGGTACGCTATTTGCCACCGAGCATCGTCTACGTCGAGCAAGCGATGGGGAGTATCGCTGGCATTTATCCCAGGCTCTGCCGCTTTGCGATCAGAGTGGCCAGATGGTGAAATGGTTTGGGTCTTCGACTGATATTCATGATCAAAAATTATTAATCGAAGAACGAGCCCGAGCCCTCGACCGTGAGCGGGCAGCCCGTATGGAACTGGAACGGGTTAGCCAGATGAAGGACGAATTTTTGGCGGTGGTTTCGCACGAGTTGCGATCGCCCCTCAGTGCAATTCTGGGATGGTCTCGCCTGCTCCGTACCCGTGCCTTTGACCCCCAGAAAACAGAGCAGGCACTGGCTTCCATTGAGCGAAATGCTCAAGCGCAAACTCAGTTAATTGAAGACTTACTCGACATCTCCCGTATCATTCGTGGAAAGATTCGGCTGGATCTCCGTCCAACGAATTTGATCCCCTGTATTCAGGCAGCGATGGATACCATTCGTCCGGCTGCCGCAAACAAATCCATTACCCTCGCATTTCACTCGACCCGCGATCTGGTCATTGTTTCTGGTGATCCTGATCGATTACAACAAGTGGCCTGGAATCTGCTTTCGAATGCTGTCAAATTCACCCCTGCTGGCGGTCAAATTGATGTACGTGTTGGTCTTGCTCATCAGACGATTCAGATTCAAATCGCTGACTCGGGTAAGGGAATTTCTCCAGACTTTTTGCCGTATGTCTTTGAACGGTTCCGGCAAGAGGATGCAACCACGACGCGTACCCAGGGTGGGCTGGGATTAGGATTGGCGATCGTGCGAAATTTAGTCGAATTACATGGCGGCAGCATTTACGTTGATAGTGCTGGAGAAGGGCAAGGGGCAACTTTCACGGTTCAATTACCCCTTCTAGCCTCTATTCAGGATCAGCCAACGAGTTACCAGGGGCTGTATCGTCAAACGATCATTGATGCACCGTTTGATCTATCTAATATCCGAGTGCTGGTCGTCGATGACGAAGTGGATACGCGCGAGTTTTTACAGGCGGCTTTGGAGCAATATGGCGCAGGGGTTACGAGTGCAGCGTCTGCTACTGAAGCCTGGGAGTTACTGCAAACTTATAAACCTGACGTATTGCTCAGTGATGTGGGAATGCCCGATGAAGATGGGCTAACGCTCATTCGTCGTATTCGATCGCTCCCTCCAGGCTGTGGTGGGCAAATTCCTGCGGCTGCATTGACTGCCTATGCTAGAGAAGGCGATCGCCTACAAGCATTAGCGGCCGGCTTTCAAATGCATATTCCGAAACCTATCGAACCCATTCAACTACTAACTGTCATCATGAGGCTACTTGAGGATCAGAAGGAGTTGAAACGGTGGCAAAAAGGTTAAAGGCCGTAAGCGGCATATCGTCGTCGATTCTCAAGGATTGGTGATTGGACTGTTGGTGAGAGGCTAACACCTCAGAGCGATTGGGAGCCGTCCTTGTTTTAGATCAGGCCAAAGAGAAACTCTCCAAGTTATATCATGTCGTGTTAAATGCACACAACAAAAAGCAAGGTGACGCAAAGCGTCACCTTGCTTTTTGTTGTGTGCATTTAACCTTACTTGTTATTAGAAGTGCTCTGGGTGGATCAAGGGTATTCAGGGAAGAACTTTGCCAAGGCTGTACAGCAAGTGTGTGGAGAGGGGGTGTGAGTGGAGGTAATTGAGCGAACAGACAAAACCTTTGAGTGTTTACCGAAACGGTGATTGTGGAACGTACCTTTGGTTGGCTTAATCGCTTTCGACGCTTGAGTAAGGACTATGAAGCTCTATATTTAATGCATTTTTCTTGTGTGTGATGTGCTTCGCACACCACACACAAGAAAAATGCGTAACTCTTGAGTTGAAAGATTTTCTCTAAGACTTTGCAGTGGCTCTTTCCAGTCTTTATAAGCCATAACCTTTGTGTATGAGAAGTATCGCAGCACAAAGTACCGCAATACTAAAGTTGGGTGTGGTGTGCAAAGCACACCACACCCAACAAGCCTTGAGATGTTTTTTGTGTGCAAAGCGCACGAAAAACACCCGTAGAGCATCGATATTAAGTAAGTTTGCTCAGGAATTCGTCGAGGACGGTGGCAAAGTGGTCGGGCTTCTCCAGGGGAGCTACATGGCCGCAATCGGGAATGATGCTGAGGTAACCTTGGGGAATGTGTTTGACCGCTTCTTCGGCCTGAGTTCTGGGATAAATCAAGTCCTGCTCACCCCAAACTAGAAGCGTTGGCATTTGGAGCTGGGGCAGAGATTCCAGCATGACCGTTCGTTGGTTCGTAGGAGTAAGTTGGGCACGGAGGGCGGATAGGGTTGCTTCCAGGAAGCCAAAGTTTTGGGCTAATTGTTGCTGCTCGGCGTACCACTCCCTGGGAATTTGGTCGGGATGGGCAAATTGTAAAGCGGCACGGGAGCGCGATCGCATCACAGCTCCCACCGGAGTTTGGCAGCCAGCCACAGCAACCTCCCCGAATAACGGCAGGGTTAGTGATGAAAGGAATGGACTGACCTCTTCTCCTAGTCCTGTGCTATCCACCAGAATCAAACCTGCCACTTGCTCAGGACGGGCCAGGGCAATGTTTAGGGCAATCAATCCACCCAGAGAGTTGCCACCGATGACAACGCGATCCAGGGCGATCGCATCCAAAAAGTCTTTGGCAAACTGCGTGAAAAGCTCAATGCTATAGTCTCGAATTGGTTTTAAACCATAACCCGTGCCGGGTAAATCGGGGGCATAAACACGATACCTCTCGCCCAGTTTTGGCAGCACCCAGGACCAATCCAGAGCGCTCTCACCGGTTCCATGGAACAGTACCAGAGGCAACCCATCCTGGCCAGTCTGGAAGAAACGGGTTGGGATGCCATTTAAGTTGATGTGGTGTTCTTGAACGGTCATGGTTGGTTACGGCAGTGGGAGTGACATTATTTCTACAAGACAGGGTATTGAATACCTGAATGGGGCAATTCTTTTGGAGTGGCAGAGGCGAATATTCCGCCCAAGAGTTAAGTATGATGGGCACCATTCACCCGCAATACTTCCCCCGTAATATAGCGACTGGCAATGGGTGAGAGTAGAAAAGCGACGGCCCAGGCAATTTCTTCCGGTTGTCCAAATCGACCGAGAGGAATTTCAGCCAAAATTCGCTCTTTTACCTTGTCAGGGATTGCCTGCACCATTTCGGTTTCAATGAAGCCAGGGGAAACGGCATTAACCCGTACCCCATAGCGAGCTGCTTCTCGCGCCAGAGATTTCGTTAATCCGATAAGGGCAGATTTAGAGGCCGAGTAGTTTGTTTGTCCCAGATTTCCTCGTTCTCCAGAAATAGAGGTGATGGATACCAGAGAACCTTCACCCTGTTCATAGAGTTTAGGAATAATGGGTGAAAAGGTGTGATAAACACCTTTCAAATTCGTGTCAATTACTGTATCCCAGTCATCACTAGTGATTTTGTGAAAGAGGCGATCGCACGTTACTCCTGCATTGGCGACAACGCCATAAATCATGCCTAACTTCTGCTCAACCTGTTCAATAACCATCTCCATGGCTGTTTTATCGGTAACATCTGCCTGTACCGCAAAGGCTTCTATTTCAGGATGAGGTTCGTTGCGATAGGTATAAGCAACTTTTGCCCCTAAGCTCTGTAATAGATGGACGATCGCTGCTCCAATGCCCCGGTTTCCGCCGGTTACCAGGATGACTTTGTCTTCTAAACCTAAGAATTTCATTCTGCAAACACCCTTGCATCTAAATAACTAATGATGGTTTAAAGCCGCTCAACGGCGATTGCAGTTCCGCCACCCGTACCATGACAGACGGCAGCTAATCCCATGCTTTCTCCCCGCTGTTGCAGCGCGTTCAACAAGGTCACAATAATCCGCGCACCGGAGGCCCCGATGGGATGACCAAGGGCGATCGCGCCGCCATAGACATTCAACTTCTCATGGGGAATGCCTAGCTTTTGGTGAAACAAAACACTGCTCAAAGCAAAGGCTTCATTGTTCTCGAACAGGTCAAAGTCATAGATTCGCAAATTGAGTTTTTCGAGCAGCTTGTTGACAGCCAGGATGGGCACTTCTGGAAACCGCCACGCTTCTCCCCCTACCCAGGCGCCACTAATAAATCGGGCGATGGGCTTCAGGCCATACCGTTCCACCGCTGTACGACTGGCTAACACCAGAGCCGCTGCGCCATCAGAGATCTGACTGCTATTGCCTGCGGTAAATACGCCATCCTCCTGAAAGGCCGGTTTCAGTTTTGCCAGACTGTCCAGAGTTGTTTCAGTACGAATGCCTTCATCCTGGTCAATCACCTGAGTTCCTTTTTTACTCGTTACCGTAACGGGTGTGATCTCAGATTGAAACCAGCCTTGTTCGGTGGCGATCGCTGCTCGCTGTTGCGAGTTGTACGCCACTTCATCCAAATCTGCCCGTGTGACCCCATAGGCAGCGGCAAGACGTTCTGCCTGAGTACCCATGCCTTCGGCAGTTGTGGGATCGGTGAGGCCGTCGTAGAGCAGAATATCTGTGACAGGTTCTGGCGTTCCCATCAAGGTCTTGTACCCCCAACGGGCACGATGGGAGAGGAAAAAGCCGGCCTGAGACATTGATTCCATGCCCCCAGCCAACACAATTTCTGCATCTCCTGACCGAATAGCGGTCGCGGCATTAATCACGCTCATCATGCCTGATGAGCAGACCATATCAACGGCATAGCCATTGACGGTGTTAGGAATTCCTGTCTTAAAGGCCGCCTGACGCGGCAGAGATTGTCCATGTCCTGCCCGCAACACATTACCCAGGATGTAGAGATCGAGGGCTTCTTTAGGAACTCCGGCCTGCTTCAGGGCTGACTCCATCGCGATCGCCCCCAATTCCACTGGAGAGAATTCGGCTAAAGCTCCTCCAAACCGACCCAGAGGTGTCCGTACGGCTGAAACAATGTAGGCTTCTTGCATTCACATTTACCCTGCTGTTGTTGAATGATTTGGGATACAGTTGCCCTGGAAACGGGCTAGATTGTGAATAGATAAAGCCTGTCTGTTGTAAGTATTAAACAGACGTTTAGCAAACACGAGAATTTTAGGAGATAAGGGGGTTAGTCCCCCTTTAGGAGCTATGGAAATTGGAGCGAGCGACTGATATTCTTAAATGCTTTGACTACCCCAATTTGATTATTTTCAGTGTGAACATTTCTCCTATTCCAACTCATAATTCCTATCGAGAAGGATTGCTGAACATGGGTTGCTATTCTAATATGAGGGTGAACGCCGGATGACCTTTATCCTTAGAATAAGGAGCTATCTTTATGAATTGGTATACCAGTGCCAGCCAATTTCTGGATCAGGTTACGGAAGCACAAAGACAGTTTTTTCAAGGAGCTACCTCTAACATTCCAGGTATGTCAGGCTTCAATAATGAAAGTATGCGGAAAAACCTTGACGACAGCCTGAGTTTCCAAGAAAAAATTGTGAATGATACTTTGGCATTTCAGGAGAACTTAGCTCGATTAACCCTTGAAACTCAGAAGCAATTTTGGCAAAATTACTTCTCAATGTTGCGGAATAAGTAAGCGCAATTACTTATCTCTAAAAAGCCTCCAGGAAATCTTCTTGGAGGGTTTTTTAATGCAGCCTCTTCAAGAATAACTTGATAAATTTCCTCCTTTTGTTTTAATTTTTGCTAATACTCACGACTAAATACTAAAGCGTTGGTTTTCCCCAACCATCTATCGAATGAAGGAGTTTAACCGGGCATAACGTCGATAATCTCATTTCGATCTTTGAGCCAATCAGCGATCGCCCTCGGTAAATCCTTCTGCACTTTACTACTCACATAAATTCCGATATGCCCTGTTGAAAAAGACCGTATTGTGTAATCTTGGCTACCAATATAATGTTCAAGTGCTTTAGAAGATTGAGGTGGAACCAGATGATCATATTCCGCACAAATATTAAAAACAGGAATATGAATATCTCGTAAGTTAATAATCTGTCCTCCCACTTCAAATTTTCCCTGAATCAATTTGTTCTCTTGAAATAGATCTTTAATGAACTGTCGATAGGCTTCTCCCGGCTGATCTGGGCTATCAAAAATCCACTTTTCCATGCGTAAAAAGTTCAATAGTTTGTCTTCATCCTCTGCCATATCCCACAGGTTCAGATACTTCTCAAACCCAAGCTGAAATGGTTTGAGCATGATGAATTCAGAATTCAGAAATTCACCGGGAATATTGCCAAATGCATCAACTAATAAATCCACATCAAAAGCCTGTGTGCCCAGAGTGGAACCGCCCCAGAGGTTCAAAAGACCCCCTCCCACATGAAAATCGACGGGGGTAACCATGGTGATTAATGTTTTGACTTTCTGAGGATGTAGAGCGCTATAACATAGACTAAAAGTACCCCCTTGGCAGATGCCTAACAGGTTGATTCGATCGCATTTCAGGCGATCGCACAGTACATCCACACAGTTTTTTAAATAGCCATTAATGTAATCATCCAGGGTTAACCAGCGATCAGCACGACTTGCATATCCCCAATCAATCAGGTAAACATCAAGACCTAGTTTGAGAAGATTCGCCACAAGCGATCGCCCTTCCTGGAGATCCACAATATAAGGACGGTTCACTAAGGCATAAACAATCAATAGGGGGATTCTTTGAGAAGGCTCCGTTTCTGGAACATAGCGGTACAATGTAACCTTATCTTCCTGATAGATAACTTCCTTCGGAGTCACTCCAATCTGAATATCCTCCTCCGCTACATTTCCGAATGCTTGAAAGCCCTTGAGTATTCTTGCAAAATTAGCCTGAGTCACCGGATTTTCCATTAATTCATGACTTGTAAAAACTCATTACTCAACGACTAAGGGTGTTTTAAAGCTGGTTAAAGGGTTATTATCTATAGACTTTAGAAACGGGAAAACAACCTTTAACCTTTATCGCTGTGCTTAATCTGAGCGGGGTTCTATGAAGGCTTGCTTGAGTTGTTTCATCTCCTTGCGTAGCTCATAAATATTGCGATGAATTTCATCTATCTCACTGCGTGTAGGGAGGTCATTCCATTTGAGAATGACATCGAGCACTTGCTGCTGCTGCTTTTTCAAGGTGGCAGCAGCCGTTAAATACTGTCCCCGTATCTGGAGGGCATCGTCGGATTGAAACGTTTGAGCAAACTTGCGATCGAACGATTGGCTCCACACAGATAGCCATTGTTGCCAGTGCTGCATCATTTGTGGGTTGATGGATGCTGCCCCTTCTTTACCTAGGGCGAGCATCTGCAAAAACTCCTCAGCGGTTTTGATCCAAACCTCCAGGAGAACCCGTTGATAATTAAAACTCGCCTGCTGCCAATGAAACCAGGCTTCCACGCTCTGCCATAGTTGGTAGCTCAGTTCACGGCTATCACCCAATTCCGGGTGCTGGAAAAAGGGAATCATCGAGAACCTTCCCGTAGCCCTTGCGTGAGGGTAAAGATGGCAGCAACCCCGGCAACTGCCCCCCATTTCAGCACTGGGTTCTTATCCACCCAATCCAGGATGCTTGGCACCACCATGTTGCTGTAATCCCCATCAATGCGAGTTTGATCCGGCACCGGTTCGTACAAGTTATTGGGATCATGCTCTGATTTGGGATCGTCAGAGCGTTGGAGCGGAAAACCAATCTGAAGCAGAATAGCATCCACCAGTGCAGGCGAGAGCCGCTGCAACGCATCAATCACTCTGGCTGCATCCCCCACAAGAAAATCGCGGGTGGGATGGGTGGCGGTATACAGCACCGCATCCGCGACCAGGCGGGGATCGTAATAGGGTGGAATCCCGGCAGGCTTAACGCCCAGGCGAGTCATGCTGTTATTCCAGAAGGGGGTGTTGATTACCGCAGGGCGAATGCTGGTAACACTGATAGGTATCTTCTCATGTTGCAACTCCACCCGCAGCGCTTCCAAAAAGCCTTCAATACCATGTTTGGCTGCTCCATAGGCGCTTTGTAGGGGAAGCGATCGCCTTCCCTCAATGGAAGACATGTGGATGAGTGCCCCGCGGCCTTCCCGCTTCAGATGGGGCAGGGCAGCCATGGCTCCATACGCTTGCCCCAGCAAGTCTACTTCAATAATGCGCTTGAATTCTTCCGGTGTAATTTGATCGAAGGGGGCAAACAAACCTGTTCCAGGAATATGCACCCAGGTATCAATCCGCCCGTAAGTGGCAACGGCTTTATCGGCGATCGCGTTTACCTGATTAAAATCCGTCACCTCTGCGATGGTAGGAGTTATTTCTCCTTGCAGGCTGCGAGCTTCATCTACCAGCGAAGCCAACTTTGCTTCATTACGACCCGAGGCCATCACTTTGGCTCCCTCGGTGGCAAACTGAAGAGCCACTGCACGTCCAATTCCACTTGTTGCACCAACAACTACGACGACTTGATCCCGAATTGGCTTCAATTGCATGAATGCGGCTCCTATCTTCTTGCCCGAAGACTAACAATAGATCTGATGTAAGACTTCTATCTGATGAAGGATCTACAGAAATAGAGCTTTCTTTTAGAGCCTTATGCTATGGGTGCTGGTCAAATACGGGATGGAGTGCTACTCGTCTAAAGTTATGTTTAGCAAGCTGAGCGTTTGATAAACAGCAATTCTCAGTATGGGCATCAAAGCCAAGAGTTCACGCCCGTAGGGCGTGAACTCTTGGCTTTGATGCCCGAAAACCGCGCGCCTTTGGCGCGCGGTTTTCGGGCCTGATTTCAAAATGGGAATTGCTGTTTGATAAAGCTACCTACCCAGGATCATTTTTTAGTGCATGAAGCGCACAGAACAGTGACTCTGGGTAAAACAAGTCTGAGATAGGTGGTTAGAACCGATCAAAAACATCGGTTTTCTGGATTTCATTTAAGGCTTAAACCGCTAGAGTATAAGTATTGGTGTAGAACACCTTAGCGTTGCATTGTGTGCGAATAAAGCATTGCGATCTTACTCAACGAAGTCATGCTTTAATAATCCCGCTACACCGTGAAGAGAGCTAAAAAAGCTACACAAAAGTAAGTTTTCAGTTTTTCTTTACTGTCATTCGTTGCGTTATTCTTCAACCATGCACAACACTAACGACCTCCAAAGGCTTTTGGAGATCTTGCCTCACGATATCCAGCAACGCTTAGAACAACATCCGCAGCGTGATGTCCTGGTGGAGGTCGTGCTGGATTTGGGCCGGTTGCCAGAGGCCCGTTTCCCAGGGCAGGCCGAGTACCTGTCTCAAGACGCGGTGACCCATGAACAATTGCAGTATTGCATTGAGCGTGTGGGACACTTTGGAGCTGACAATCGGGCTGGCATTGAACAAACTCTGCATCGCATCAGCGCCATTCGGAATCGCCAGGGGCAGGTCATTGGCTTAACCTGCCGGGTTGGCCGCGCTATTTTGGGCACGATCGCCATGATCCGTGATCTGGTTGAAACTGGCCAATCCATTCTCATGTTGGGTCGCCCCGGAGTCGGTAAAACAACTGCCTTGCGTGAGATTGCACGAGTGCTAGCCGATGACCTTAACAAACGTGTGGTCATTATTGATTCCTCCAACGAGATTGCAGGAGATGGCGATATTCCGCACCCGGCGATCGGGCGAGCTCGACGGATGCAGGTAGCGCACCCCGAACTGCAACACCAGGTGATGATTGAGGCTGTGGAAAACCACATGCCTGAAGTCATCGTGATCGATGAAATTGGGACGGAACTGGAAGCCTTAGCCGCACGGACGATCGCCGAACGAGGTGTACAACTGGTTGGTACGGCTCACGGAAACCAGTTGGAGAACCTGATCAAAAACCCAACACTTTCGGACTTGGTAGGTGGTATTCAGTCTGTCACTCTGGGTGATGATGAAGCCCGGCGACGTGGTTCTCAAAAGAGCGTGCTGGAGCGCAAAGCACCCCCAACCTTTGAGATTGCTGTCGAAATGCAAGAGCGACAGACGTGGACGGTACATGAAAGTGTGGCCGACACCGTTGATCGCCTCCTGCGAGGACAACAACCGAATCTACAAACGAGAAGCATTAATGAGCAGGGGCACGTCACCATTATGCGGGAAGTACCAAAGGTACCCCTGGAGCGGCGTCCTCAAACGGCTCAAACAACACCATTCTCAGCCAACCGGCCTCAACCACCCAAACGAGTTCTGCAATTTCCTCAGCATGGAGAAGTCGAGTTCCTGACGGAACGGCAGAGCCCAACGTTACCATCTGCTTCCCCTGAGCGTTGGGATGATTGGGAGAGGGAAGCAATTCCGCCTGCTCAAGATACGGGAGAGCGAGGATTGGCAATCTATCCCTATCAAATGAGCCGTAATCTGGTTCAACAAGTGATCGCCCAATTGAACCTACCTGTCCGTATTGTTGGTGGGGTAGAACGAGCTGATGCTATCCTCACCCTGAGAGCAAACCTGCGGAAACATCATAATCTGCGGAGTATGGCCGAGGGGTTTGGGGTGCCGATTTATGCCGTCAAGGCCAATACCATTGCTCAGATTGCGAATACCTTGCAGCAAGCATTGGGAATGGAAACCCAAGAGACCCACTCGTATGACCGAGTAGGGGATGTGGTTGAAGGGGGCGGTGATGGAGAGAATGAGTTAGATGCCCTTGAAGAAGCTCGGCTGGCTGTTGAACAGGTCGTGATTCCGAAGGGGCAACCTGTGGAGTTGTTGCCGCGATCGCCCCGGGTTCGGGCCATGCAGCACGAGCTGATTGAGCGCTATCGCCTCAAATCCAGTAGCTTTGGCACCGAACCGAACTGTCGCCTGAGAATTTATCCAGCTTAAGAATTGATCAGCAATTCTCATTTTGAAATCAGGCCCGAGAACCGCGCGCCTTTGGCGCGCGGTTCTCGGGCATCAAAGCCAAGAGTTCACGCCCGTAGGGCGTGAACTCTTGGCTTTGATGCCCATACTGAGAATTGCTGAGAATTGATCGGTGAAGTAGCGCAGTAGGGTAATATCCCTACTGCGCTTTATTTTGCGTTTGAGTGCCGTATGTTGTGCAGCGCTCAAAAACGTTCTTGATCTGGCTCCTTGGGTCTGTACATTACATCGCACCTATCAAGATTGGTGGCCTGCCAAAGCCCTTGTAGTAAACGACGAGAGCCTGCTTTAGGGGTCGTTTTTTCCAGCCTCTGCTGCAGCCTGATCTGCCGCTTTGGTATAGCGCCGAAAGTTTTGTACCGATTGATGGCGGGTTAGCGTCATTGCGTGATGAGGATTCATCCCTCTCAGAACCAAGTTTGTTGCAAAGGTGTGCCGGAAATGATGAGCGTGGAAGTTAATCCCAGTTTGCTCGGCAATCTGATCAATGAACTTCCGAACCCCGTCATACCCGAGACGCTGTCCGCCATTCCGGCGCGAGTAGGAAATGAATAAAGGAGACTCCGGAGCCAGGGTTTCTCCACTGTCTCGTCGCCATTGGAGATAAAGGTCTAGATCTTTTTTTCCTTGAGGAGCTAAAGGGACAAATCCTTTGCTATCTGCTTTTGCTTCGCGGATTCTCAAGCGCTGTCCGTCATAATCATCCAAGTTTAATGCACATACCTCCTCGGCTCGGAGCCCATGCAGCAGTACAGAAATTAGAGCCATGTTACGTTCAGGCAGAGAACTGAGCGCGACTGCGTCATATATTTGGGCAACCTCATCATGGGTTAGGTTCTGGGCTGCAGGCTCTTTTAGCTTGGGCAACTGGACTTCTACGGTAGGGTCAACCGTCACGTAGCCCGATCGCACCATCCACCCATAAAAGTTTTTCAGCGTTCCCAAAATACGCCGAACGGTTGCATCGGATAGTACGCGCCGTCCGGATTGAGTGTCATCTCGCAGCAGATACCCCTTGAATTGGGCAATGCTGCGAGGGGTAATGTCTGCCCACCCCTTATCGGTCCAGTTCAGAAAATATTGCAAGTCTTGCCGATAAGCCTTCTGGCTCTTAGGGGCCAGCGATCGCGCCTGTAAAAATTCATCTACCCGTAGCTTTCTCAACTGATCGGGTTGAAGTGACTGGCTAGGATGAACTTCCCCTGCCCCCGGAACAGTCTGAAGGGGAAGGATAATCGGATCGGGAACGGACTTGCGACGATTCATACGGCGATCGATAAGCAATAGTACAAAGATAGACGCAAATCTTGTGCCTATCCCCGAACCCTCATTTTTCGCGCGAAACGACGAAAAATAAGGGTTCGAAAATTGGTTTTAGAACGGTGCCAGACATGAGTAGAGTTTTCGGTCAAATCGAGCGATCGCGAGTCAGCAGTTCTCATTATGAGCTTCAAAGCCAAGATTGCGCGCCCGACGGGCGCGCAATCTTGGCTTTGAAGCCCGAAGACCGCTTGCCTTCGGCAAGCGGTCTTCGGGCCTAATTCCATACTGAGAATTGCTGATCGCGAGTGCAAAGGATAGTCACCCGGTCGTATTTCTATCCTCAACGTGGCTTCAGAGAACTATTATCCGGAATATGATGGATCTCAGACGAGTTTATACTTTAGGTTGATAAAGAGGGTTATAATGACGGCAGCCTAAACCTTTGGCGTCCTTAATGGCTTTATGAGGATTGCGTTTTGAGCGTGATGGGCTGGCGTCGCAGGAGAGGGCAGTTACTTGAGGGGCGATCACTCGTTGCTTGAAGGGGTAGAGCTGCGTTCTAGAAAGGGTTGATGGCTAAAGCGTTACCGGAAAAATGTCGCAAGTGTGCCATGCTGCCGGCTCAACAAGCACAGGCTTTGCATGGGGCTGATGGGGATGGGTGTTGGAATCCATCTGTTTGTTATAGTCGGCGATCTTATGCGCGGCATCGCGATCGCATCAATCAAACCCGCAACCGTAAGCGGAAGGAACAAGAACCAGAGCACATTACAGTTCCATTTGAGCCGTTGAGCCAATTGGTGTTTGGGGTGCTGGTGGTGTATCGCGAGGTAGGAGCCGATACGCCTGTGCATGCGATCGCCGCTGAAATTTGGCAAGGACAAGAGAAGGTTGCGATCGTACCTCCCGTCCACTGCGCGGGAATGGTACCCAGCCAAGTGCATACTTATGTGGGCAAGATGCTGAGCATGTTGGAGCAGCGCTACGGAGTTCGGAAGTTTGCGAGCCAAATTCGTTTGGATCCAGGGGGATGCCCTCTTCGGCCCTGCCCGTTGAAGGTGGAGGTGTAGGAATGGGGCCGGTGGAGCAGCTGGAGTTGCCTCTATGGGAGGTGCTGAGGGAAGCAGCGATCGCCCCGGATGACGCTGATGTGCGGCAACTGCTCAATGTGCTGGAAGAATCGTTGGCTGACTTGGATACGGTTGGGCAGTTACAGGTAGCCGCAGAGGCGATCGCCCAAATTGTGCAAGTGTTTCAAGATCGCTCTATATTGGCGTTTGAAGAATTGGAGGCGACCGCAAGCGACGATGGACCGACCATGCCTGAAGACGCGTTCGATCGCTACGTGCGACAGACGATGGAAGTAGATTTTGATCAATTCATCGAACCATTGGAAAGCTTGCCTCGAAAGTTGCCAGAACGTCGGGCGGACTCGCTTGAAGCTGTTTCTATCGTCGGTGGATTGGACCAATCAGCTCTCCTGCAAGCATTGGATGAGCAGATGAAAGAGCATCCCGAGTGGACAGAGGTGGAGGCGTTTAATCAGGCGTTGGCGATCGCCCATGATGAAGATGTGTCTAGTTGGGTGGAGGCGATCGGCCAATGGATGGGAAAAAAACAGATTGAGATGATTCCTCTCGTGCAGCTTCAGCAGGCCATTGGGATGCCACTGATTCAACTATGGTTGGCATTGCTGTTGGGGGGATTTGCGATCGAGCAAAGGGGAGAATTCTATGAAACCCAGCAAGTCTGGGTGTTAGGGCAGTTTCGGTAAACTTCTTGTGAAGAAGGTGCGTTAAAGCTGGCTGCGGGGTAAAAGTTTTTAGGAAAATATCGGAGAGAATTCTCAAGGAGTTGATTTTTTGCGCGCAGTGTACAAAAAATTAACTTCTCGAGAATTCTCCAAATTAGTAAATTCCTTCTGAGGTGCCTTTGCGAATTCCTAATCGATCTTAATTTTGTATTGTGGCAACGTTGATAACGTTGGTTACGTTATTGCTTCCAAATTTACCCCTGTACCTCTCGCATCATCAAATGTAATGGATCATTACTACTCAGCAACGCTTAACACCCCGATTCAGTATGACCTCAATCCGGAAGGAGGCTCTAATCCGGGAAACATTATTGATGTCAACGGTACGCTCTATTTCACGGCGACCAATAGCAATAATGTGAACGAACTGTGGAAGGTTGACCCCACGATAGGAGAACCAGTCCGTGTTAGAGAAATAGCTACAGGCGAGTTCTTCCCCCGTTTCGCCAACGTCAACGGTACACTCTATTTCACGGTTTATAACTCCGAAGGAGCAGGAGTCGCTGAATTGTGGAAAGTGGAACCCACAACGGGTAATCCAGTTCGTGTGGCAGAGCTTTTATCGGGTAATGATGCGTCGTTTGCCCCTGCTTTAACTAATGTTAACGGTACGCTTTACTTCACGGATGGAAATAGCAGCAGTGGCAGAGAACTGTGGAGAATTAACCCAACAACGGGCAACTCAGAACTCATCGATGTTGAACCGGGCGATCGCCCCTCCAACCCCGAAAGCCTAACCTCGATTAACGGTATCCTTTACTTCACGGCTGAAACCAGCGATCGTGGCAGGCAGTTGTGGAGGATTAATCCAACGACGGGTAATCCAGAATTCATCGAACTTGAACCCGTTAGTAGTGGATCGAGTCCCTGGAATCTGACCAACATTAACGACACGCTCTACTTCACCGCTTATACAAGCGGTAATGGCAATGAACTGTGGAGGATTGACCCCACGACAGGCAATCCTGTTCTACTCGAAATTGAATCGGGTCCTGCTTCATCGAATCCTGATTCCCTAGCCAATCGCAATGGTACGCTCTATTTCACAGCAACCACTAGCAGTCATGCTAAAGAATTATGGAGGATTGACCCGAGCGTAAGGATACCCATACGACTGACAAATACTACATTTGATAATGTCCAGTTTGATATCCAGGAACTGACGGAGATCAATCGTACGCTGAATTCACCCGTACAGATCAGTCGGACAATTTATTTTCCGATGCAGTTCATTAGTGGCTACGAACTCAGCAAGATTGACTTCAATACGGGCGAATTTGTTGTACTTAACATCGATCCTGACCCTGAATCGTCGCGTCCCTATGAGCTGACTAACGTTAACGGCATACTTTATTTCAGAACCTACACCACCGATAATGGCTTCGAACTCTGGAGAGTTGATCCAGATACAGACAACCCAGTCATGCTTGATATTAAACCGGGTATTGAGTCGTCCTTTCCGAGTCAGTTAACTAATATCAGCGGCACTCTCTACTTCACCGCTGAAGATAGCATTAATGGGAATGAGCTCTGGAGGATTAATCCGGTTACAAGTAATCCAGAATTGGTTGCAGATTTTAATCCTGGATCCAATGGCTCATTCCCATCTATTTTGGGCTACCAGGATGGCAAACTTTATCTCTCTGCTGACAACGGCGTTAACGGACGTGAATTATGGGTTTTGCCACTGACAAACGATACCCCGAACGTGATCACGGGTACGGTCAATGATGATAGCCTTACAGCAACCCCCGAACAGGATCAGATTTTGGCCGATGCAGGTAACGATACCGTAACCTCCACGGTTAGCAATGCCCAGCAAAACGACCTGTTTAACGGGGGAACTGGAGTTGACACTCTCGTGATGTCTGGAGGAAGCGCATCTACCCTTCTCACTCTAAATTTAGGGACAGCCACCAATCAAGTGAGCGGGATACCAGGTTCGGTGATCCAAAACTTTGAAGTGCTTAACTTTGATGGTTTCCAGGGAGCCTTGAATGCCATCGGTAGTGCAGGCAACGACACCATCATTGCTGGGGTCGGTAACGATATTCTCAATGGCAATGATGGTAATGATACCCTGATGGGTAACGCAGGTAATGATGCTTTGGATGGTGGCTTTGGAACCAATCAATTGGTGGGTGGCGCAGGCGATGATACTTACATAATCAGTACGTCAACCAATACCCTTATAGAGGAAGTTGATGGTGGAGTGGATACTGTTGAAGTCGCGATCGCCCACAGCCTAGCCGCCAATATAGAAAACCTAACCCTTACAGGAACAGCGGCTATTGATGGAATAGGTAACACCTTAAATAATCGTTTGAGGGGTAACAGTGCGAACAACAGCCTTCATGGTGGAACGGGTGATGACACATTGATAGGCGGCGTAGGGAATGATAGTTATGGTGTCAATTCCAGCACTGACCGTGTAGTAGAAGCTGTGAACCAGGGAGTTGATACCATCAGATCGAGCATTACCTGGGGGTTAGGAGTGAATGTGGAAAATCTCCTTCTAACCGGTAACGCTGCCATTAATGGCACAGGTAATGCCCTGAGTAACAGGCTGACCGGCAACCGTGGCCGTAATACCCTGGTTGGTGGGGGCGGCAACGATGTGCTGATAGGCAATGCAGGTGCTGATATTCTACTGGGCGGCAATGGCAATGACGTACTGAACCTGGGGGCCGATAAAGCCGTTGACACAGTAGTGTATAACATTGGCCATGGTCGTGATACCGTTAACCAGTTTGCGCGCGGTAGAGGGGGAGACTTACTACAATTCAATGGCATTCGGTCTATTGATGTCGTTACCTCTGGCACGGGCACTCAGTTCCGCCTGGGGGATGAAGTGAAAGGAAACAGTGGATTTGGTACTGGTGCACTGCTGTTAACACTTAAAGGGGTGACTGGATTCACATCTACCAATATCGCTGTCAATGTAGGTGTTGGTACATCAACAATGTTTAATTTCAGTTAGTACCACGGCTGTGCACTGCACATTGCGCTTTACAAGCTTGTACAACACGCACTATATCTACCTGCCCGAATTAGTGTGATGAAGTAATAGAGTCTGTTTTAGAAGTTGTTTTTTCGGGTGCAAAGTACCCGAAAAAACAATCTTTCTAGCGGGCTTTAAAGCACGGTCTAGCAATATCCATGAGGTTGCTGATCAATCATGAGCACCAAAACTCTACTCCCCAACCAGTAGATGCTTCTATCGGGTCGTGGACTGTAGAGCCTAAATGCTCAGTGCAGGTAATTTACTTTTGTGATGATTTACAGTACATTTGAACTATTATTTCTGTGATGGATAGAGACACGGATGACATACCGTAAAGGAAAACGTTACGACAGCATAGATATGTTGCATGAGATTGACAGGGAATTGCTATGCCCGCTCAATGGACGGTAGACCAGGTGTTGGCCCTCGCACCCGATGCAGCCTCCGCAAAAAATGGGCGTGGGTTAGCAACCCGTCAGAAATGGGTTTCTCTGGGTTGTCAGGAATCTGTGGTTTGGGGGGAATGTCGGGGTAGTGGCAAGAATCCTTATCAGACGCAAATTGACCTGAGTGAGCCGGCCTTTCGCTGTAGCTGCCCCAGTCGTAAATTTCCCTGCAAGCATGGTTTAGGGCTGTTTTTGCTACTGGCAGAGCAACCGGAAGAGCTGATTGAAACAGATCCCCCGAGCTGGGTTGCCGATTGGATTGCGAGCCGATCGCAGCGAACCGAAAAGAAGGCAGAAAAGCAGTCCAAACGGCAGGAACAGGCCGCCGATCCCGTTGCCCAGGCAAAGCGAGTCGCAGAACGACAGCGAAAGGTGAGTGCCGGCATTCAGGAGTTGCGCCTGTGGTTGGAAGACCGCGTGCGCCAGGGATTAGCTACGCTGCCCCAGGAGCCTTACGGGATGTGGGATGGAATCGCCGCTCGGATGGTCGATGCTCAGGCTCCCGGTTTGGCACGGCAGTTGCGTGAACTGGCAGGAATTGTTCACTCTGGGGCAAACTGGCACGATCGCGTGTTGGAGCGATTAGGGCGGTTGTATCTTATCATCGAAGGTTTTGAGCGCATTGAAACGCTGCCCACCGCTGTACAGTCAGACCTCCGAACTCAGATTGGCTGGTCGCTGGGTCAAGATGAGGTGCTGGCGGGGCTGGCGCACTCAGACCTGTGGCTTGTCGTTGGGCAACGCACGGAAGAAGAGGAACGGTTGCGATCGCGCCGCACTTGGCTGTATGGAATTACCAGCCAGATGCCTGCCCTATCGCTGGATTTTGCGCATGGGCAGCAGCCATTTGAGCAAAGCCTGATGCCGGGAACGGGGCTAGAAGCAGAGCTAGTGTTTTATCCCAGTGCTTATCCCGTGCGTGCCTTGATGAAAACGCGGCAGGAAGCGGTGATGCTCTCAAAAGCTCCACCGGGTCGTGAGTCGATTGGGGAGGCGATCGCCCATTACAGCAAAGCTTTGGCAACCTGCCCCTGGCTCGAACGGTTTCCGTTGTTGCTGGCAGATGTGACTCCCCGCTGGGAAGCCCAGAGCTGGCTGCTTCAGGATCGACAGGGTGCCGTATTACCCCTTTCCCCCCGCATGGAGCCAAATAAGGGATGGCAACTTCTAGCTCTGAGCGGCGGACAGCCCCTCACCCTGTTTGGTGAGTGGAATGGGGCTTCTCTATCGGTATTCAGCGTTTGGGCGGAGGATGCTTACTATGGCTTCGGCAACTGATTCCACGGATTCTCTCTGGCAGGCCATTGGTTCTGCTGCCTTGTTGGGTACAGGCCGCCAATCGTTTCAAATACCCAATGCCTCTGGCAATTTGGTGCAATGTTTGTCTCAACTGAGCGATCGCCCTCCTGAAGTTGCCCTCCTGTGTGCTGCTGGAATGGTGGCGCTGCATCAGCGGGTTGGCTGGCTTCCTGTAACACAGGCGATCGCTGAAGTTGAGTCCTGTGCATCTACGGATCTACCCCGATGCAGTCCTCACGCGGCCCGCTGTTTACAACGAATTTTGGAAGGGCAGTTCCCACAGCAACTCCCCCAATTATTGGGCGAATGGTTAACGAAGGCCCAAATCAACGGACTGCGTGTGCCTGAAATGCTCTTGCCTGCTTTGATGGATAAAGGGCGATCGCAGCGAGTATTACGCCCCGCCATCTCAGCCGTTTTGGGCCAGCGGGGGCAATGGTTAGCAGCACAAAATCCAGATTGGAGCTATGCGATCGCTCTGGTTGGAGAAGCCGACTGGGAAACGGGGACGCCAGAAGCACGCTTAGCCCTGCTACAAAATTTGCGAGCCAACCATCCCGCTCATGCCAGGGATTTGCTGCAAGCAACCTGGAGTCAGGAAGCAGCGGGCGATCGCACCCAATTCTTAGAAACTTTTCGGGTTGGGTTAAGTCTGGCAGATGAGCCGTTTTTAGAAGTGGCATTAGGCGATCGTCGGAGTAAGGAAGTGAGACGGGTTGCCGCCGATTTGCTGGCAAGCCTGCCTGATTCCCGCCTCAGTCAGGAAATGGCAAACCTCCTCCAGCCTTACATTTTCTTCTCCCCTTCACCTGCCTCGATCAATGTTCAGTTGCCGGATGCCCTAACCCCTGAGTTGATGCAACTCGGAATCGAGGCAAAGCCATCGCGGCTCTCGTCCTTGAAGCTGGGCGAAAAAGCAGGATGGCTTCTGCAAATGATCGCGGCAACACCACTGTCTTTCTGGAATCGATGGGGCATGACTGCTGAAGAACTCGTGGCACTTGCGCAGCAGAGTGAATGGCAAACGGTGTTCTTTCAGGGATGGGCCATTGCCGCGCAACGACAGGGCGATCGCCCCTGGATGATAGCTTTACTCCACGGTGGGATCGTCACGGCCCAATCAGAGCAAAACCCGGTTCTAAATCATGCTCTAGAGCAGTCACAGGCTGCAACGTTGTTCAGGCTCTTATCACCCGATCAACAAAACGCATTTCTGTTGAGCTGGATGCGATCGGGGATAGACGTTATTACCCAGTCCTTCACGATCTCGCTGCTGTCTCAAAGCTCTGATCAATGGAGTGTTGAACTGACACAAACCGTTCTAACTAGTCTGGAACGATACTTTGCTAATACTTCTGATCTCCGCAGTATTGCGTGGGAACTGCGGACTAACTTGCACCAATTCGCCCATTTTATCCCAGTCCAATTTTTACCTGATGTTATGCAATTACAAAATCAAATACCGGCAAATTCACCCTGGCATCACAGCGTAGAAGCGCTTTTGTCGCTAATGCAATTTCGGCGGGAAATGATACGAGCATTTGAGAGAAATGAAAAATAGAAAATCAACAAGATAGCTTTGATAAGCACTCAGTATCGATTCGATTAACAGTTTTATTAATAGTTCACGAACAGTAAGACAACAATTATGGCGACCCAAAACTCAAAATCTAAGAATTCTGATGCACAACCCATGCCCTCCCAATTCGCCCTGCTTCGTGAACATGCTGAACATCAATTTGCCCATGAACTCGATGAACTGGCAAAAGCAGATACTCGCCAACGCCCTCCGAACTGGAAGCTTTCTCCCTGGGCCGTCTGTGTTTATCTGCTGGGTGGCGCTCTAGATAACGGCTTTGAAGTGTCAGCCAAATACATTGGGAATCGCCGCTTGATGGAAGTGGCGATCGCTACCCTGGCAACCGATCGCGCCCTGTTGCTGTATGGTGTTCCGGGAACCGCAAAATCCTGGGTATCAGAGCATTTAGCCGCTGCCATTTCAGGCGATTCGGCCCTATTGATTCAGGGGACGGCAGGCACCAGCGAGGAGGCCATTCGCTACGGCTGGAACTATGCTCGGTTGCTGTCGGATGGCCCCTCCATGGACGCTCTGGTCGCCAGTCCCATGATGCGGGCCATGGCAGATGGCAAGATCGCCCGGGTCGAAGAACTAACGCGCATTCCCTCGGATGTGCAGGATACGTTGATTACCGTTCTGTCGGAAAAAACGCTGCCGATTCCCGAACTGAATATGGAAGTGCAGGCCACGAAGGGATTTAATGTGATTGCAACGGCGAATAACCGCGATCGCGGCGTAAACGAAATTTCCAGTGCCCTAAAACGCCGATTTAATACGGTAATTCTGCCAGTTCCTAAGACAATTGATGAAGAAGTGAGCATTGTGCAGCAACGCGTCACCAGCCTGGGACGCGCCCTGGAACTCCCGGCGGAAGTTCCGGCACTGGAAGAGATTCAGCGTGTCGTCACGATCTTTCGAGAGTTGCGAGAAGGTGTGACGATGGACGGCAAAACAAAACTCAAATCTCCTACAGGAACCCTCAGCCCTGCGGAAGCCATTTCAGTGGTCAATAGCGGGATGTCTCTAGCTGCACATTTCGGGGATGGCTCGCTATCCGCAAGTGATCTAATTTCGGGGTTGGTGGGTGCGATCGTCAAAGATCCTGTTCAGGATCAGGTGGTTTGGAAGGAGTACCTGGAAACGGTGGTGAAAGAACGCGACGGTTGGAAGGATTTGTATCGCGCCAGTCGAGCCATGCTCTAGGCCGTTCTAATGAATTTTTTGTGTGCGAAGCGCACGAAAAAACCACGCTTTCAGGCAGTCTTGAAGCATGCTCTAGGGGCGATCGCACTATGTCAGTTCACGTTTTTGGAATTCGCCATCATGGGCCAGGTTCTGCCCGTAGCCTTTGTCAGGCACTGACGCAACTCCAGCCGGATATGGTGTTGGTGGAAGGCCCACCCGATGCGGAAGCTGTCCTACCTCTGCTGGCTCATCGGCAGATGCGTCCACCTGTAGCACTGCTGATTTACGCTCCGGATGATCTGCAACAGGCGGTTTACTATCCCTTTGCCGTTTTCTCTCCAGAGTGGCAGGCCATTCATTACGCCCTGACTCAGCAAATTCCTGTCCGATTCATGGACTTACCTCAGGCTCACCGATTTGCCCTGCGGATGAAGCATCAAGAACAAGTCGATGATATCGAGGAAGAAAAGACAGAATCATCAAACCCTCCTGCTCAACCCCCAACAGTTGATCACCTATTGCCCAATCCCTATGATGACCCCTTGAGCCTGCTGGCACAGGCAGCTGGATACAGTGATGGAGAACGTTGGTGGGAACATCTGGTTGAACAACGGCAGGATAGCACCCAGTTGTTTACTGCTATTGGGGAAGCAATGACGGCGTTGCGATCGCACATCGAAACTCATTCCCAATCCCCCCGCTCCACTCCCCAATCCTTGCTGGAACCCCACCGGGAAGCCTATATGCGGAAGACCATCCGGGAAGCCACAAAGCAGGGATATCAGAGAATTGCGGTCGTGTGTGGAGCGTGGCATGCTCCCGCCCTGGAAACTCTGCCCCCAGCGAAAGAAGATGCTGCGCTGTTAAAAGGACTGCCCAAAGTCAAAACTGAAGCCACGTGGATTCCCTGGACTCACGGACGGCTAGCGATTAGCAGCGGCTACGGAGCGGGCATTGAGTCACCAGGCTGGTATCAACATTTGTGGGATGAGGGTAGACGTAGACAATCCGCCCAAGGCACAACCCAAAGCACGACCAGTAGTGTCATTCGCTGGATGGCAAAAGTCGCACGATTGCTGAGAAAACAAGATTTGGATGCCTCTTCGGCCAGTGTGATTGAAGCCGTCCGGCTAGCCGAGACGTTAGCCGCTCTGCGCGATCGCCCCCTCCCCGGTCTTACCGAATTCAATGAAGCCACACAAACCGTCTTATGCTTCGGCGATCCGCTGCCCATGCAGTTGATTCACCAGCAGCTCATCGTGGGTGAACGGTTGGGTAAGGTGCCCGCCGAAACGCCCATGATCCCCCTGCAGCAGGATTTGCAGCGGCAGCAAAAACGACTGCGGCTTAAACCGGATGCCGCTCAAACCACGCTAGATCTTGATCTCCGCAAACCTTTAGACCTGGAGCGATCGCACCTATTCCATCGGCTCACCTTGTTGCAAATCGACTGGGGACAGCCGCAGACTACCGGCAACACCAAAGGCACCTTCCGCGAGTCCTGGCGGCTCCAGTGGCAACCGGAGTTTGCGATTCGTCTCATTGAGGTGGGCATCTGGGGCAACACGCTCGAAACGGCAGCAACCGGGTGGACGTGCGATCGCGCTAACAAAGCCAACCTGCCGGAACTGACCCGTCTGATCGATCAAACCCTACTGGCCAATCTCCCCCAGGCGATCGCCCACCTGATGAATCGGCTGGAAGCGGAAGCAGCCCTCGCTAGCGATCTGGCACATCTCATGAATGCCTTACCGCCGCTGGTGAATGTGCTGCGTTACGGCACCGTGCGTCAGTTTGAGACAACCCTCGTCAGCCATGTCGTTGAGGGATTAATTACCCGCGTTTGCATTGGTTTGCCAATCGCCGTTGCCTCCCTGGACGATGATGCTGCAACTCAGATGTATCGGCAGATTGTTGCGGTGAACGGGGCGATCGCCCTGCTTCAGCAAGCCCACCCCTTAGAGCAGTGGCAACAGGTTCTCCTCCAGCTTGCAGACCAGCAAGGGTTACATGGGCTGGTGGCGGGGCGGTGCTGTCGTTTGCTGTTTGATGCAGGGGTGTTCCAGTCAGAAGATGCTGCACGGCGGTTGGGATTGGCCCTCTCGACGGCGATCGAACCGGCTCAGGCTGCTGCCTGGATTGAAGGGTTTCTAACGGGCAGTGGGCTGTTGCTGATTCACAATCCGGCACTCTGGCAGGTGTTAGACGATTGGGTAACGGAGTTATCGAGCGATACGTTTACCGCAATTCTGCCCCTGCTGCGTCGTACCTTTTCAACCTTTGCAGCTCCCGAACGTCGTCAGATGGGGGAGCGCGTGCGGCAGGGAAATTCCCATACCCCGGCGATCGCCCAATCTGGTCGTTTTGATGGCGATCGCGCTGATACTGTTCTCCCACTTCTTGCTCAATTACTGGGGATTGCACCATGACAGAGGCTCCTGAACAAGAAAGACTGCGACGTTGGCGGCTGATCCTCGGGGGTGGAGCTGCCGATGGCATTACAGGTTCAAGTCATGGTACAGGGGATGATGGCTTTAGCTTGGGAGCGTCGGATCAGGCGATCGATCAGACACTGGGTGCGCTTTATGATGGCGATCGCCAGGGTGGACTGGGTGGCTCTTCTCCCAAAGTGGCACGTTGGCTGGGCGATATTCGCACCTACTTTCCAACATCTGTCGTGAAAGTGATGCAGCAGGATGCCTTAGAGCGGCTAAATCTACGGCAGATGCTATTAGAGCCAGAGCTGCTGGAAGCGGTAGAACCCGATGTCCATCTTGTTTCCAATCTGTTGTCCCTGAGTGGCGTGATGCCCGGTAAGACGAAGGAAACGGCTCGAATTGTAGTCAGACGCGTCGTGGAAGACCTGATTCGTAAACTGGAAAATCCGACGCGGCAAGCAATTCTGGGTAGCCTTAACCGCTCGATTCGTAATCGTCGCCCCCGCCATCATGAAATCGATTGGCATCGCACGATTCGTGCCAATCTGAAACACTACCAGCCCCAATACCGCAGCATTATTCCCGAAACGCGCATTGGCTTTGGGCGCAAACGCTCTGCATTGCGAGACATCATTCTCTGTGTCGATCAAAGTGGCTCGATGGCGACATCGGTGGTTTATGCGGGGATTTTCAGTGCTGTGCTGGCATCGCTGCCAGCCGTTCAAACTAAGCTGGTCGTTTTTGATACAGCAGTGGTCGATTTGACCGACCTGCTGCAAGATCCAGTCGAGGTTTTGTTTGGAACACAGCTAGGGGGCGGCACGGATATTAATCAGGCATTAGCGTACTGTCAGGGATTAGTGCGTCAACCGCAAGACACAATTCTGGTGTTGATTAGCGACCTGTATGAAGGAGGCAACTCGGATGAAATGCGAAAGCGTATTAGCGCTCTTGTAGCTTCAGGCATTCAATTCATCACTTTGCTGGCCCTAAATGATGACGGTGCGCCCTGCTATGATCACAGCAACACAAAATTCATGGCGTCTTTGGGGATTCTGGCCTTTGCCTGTACACCCGATCGCTTTCCCGACTTAATGGCAGCCGCGATTAACCGCCAAGATCTCAACCAATGGGTTGCAGCACAGGAAACGAGCTAGGCACGACCATTGTTACAAACAGCCTGTAATATCATGTCGGGTCAAATACCGATAATAAAAAGTGGTGCGGCGCAAAGCGTCGCACCACTTTTTATTATCGGTATTTAACCTTACTTGTGATAGCCCGAATATTACATGCATTTCGCGTACCTAATATCCGGTTCCAGCCTCTGGGCAAGATGTAGATTTCCCCAAATGCTTGCCAAAACTGCTGATTCTTGAATGTAGGCCTCGTCTGTCCTCATAAAGGGGTCAGGAGGGATGAGCCTCGCTTTCGTCGCTTTCCTTAGCCGGTGCTTTACCCAAGAGCACTCTCAAAAAATCGTTTGCGACCCATGCAATACCTGATAACAAGAGTACCAGCAGCAGCGGAGCCAGCCCCGCAAATGGGGCGACCACAAACAGTAGTAGCGCCGCTGTTACCAATAATCGAATGACAGAGTTCATAGTCGTTCTCAAATTCACCTTTCTACACGCTAGGTTCTGTTGGCATAAACGACCTCTAACAGAAGCTATATTTCTGGCTGTGAATTCTGCTCAAGCTTAACGTCCCTCTTCACCGGGCGATCGCACTGAGTCATAACTTGGAGGTCTGTTCATATCTTGATGGATTGATGAATGCCATTAGGAACTCACGCAAGGGTATAGAGCCAGATGCTTCTGCACCAACTTTCTGGAGTTCGTTGCGGTGGAATAAGGTGCAACTATTCTGGCCCTACCGAAACGGGTGATAGAACCCTAAACAGCCGTTTGGATAGAAGTACACGAGCGGGTACTGCAGTCTCCCTTAATTAATGAATATGGTGGAATCAAATTAATTCAAGGCTATTCTTTATGCTGGTTTCGACCTTTGAACTACTCGTCAAACCCATTACACCTCCTGATGCCGGGCCTGCTGCTTTAGCTCGCAAAGTAGTCCAGGGTTACTTCCTGACGATCGCTAATACCAGTAATGTTCCTGCTTCCTTGCGGTTGACCTTTGCAGCTACCACCCCTGAGCTAAACATAGGCTCTACTATTGTCATTCGAGACATCACAGGTGGAAATGAATTTGGTGATCTGGTTCCTACCGGAGACCCAAAGCGGTTGAACTATAACATCACCATTCCGGCCAATGATACAGCACTGGTCATTCTCCAACCCGATGTTACGCGACCAGAGGTACGAGACGGTGAATTAGAAGTGCGGGGATATGTGGAGATTAATGCCAACCCCAGCTTCATTCGCACAACCTACGAGCTGTTGGTTACACCAGAACATCGAGGTACCTTCTTCTCCGGTTCCGCAACGGCTCCCGCCACCGACATTGATCAGTTGGTATACAGCCTACCAACTGCTACAGGCAAATCTCAGTACAGCCTTACTCCCGCACTTATCCCATTTCCGCTTCCAATTCCGCCTAAATCCATCGTGAAGGATGTGACGGATGGTAGTGTCGTTGTGCCTCCCCCATCGAAGGTGCCAGAAGTTCCCCCCAACCCAAATCCACTCGACAATATCCAAGCCATGCTACTAATGATGGCTCAACGAATCGAAGGATTAGAATCTCTTGTGACTCAGGGGCAGGCCTTTATTCAACCCTCTGAGCGCCCAGCAGTGGGGATGCCAGCCAGAAACGGAAATTAAGAAGGTTGTTTTTTCGTGTGCTTAGCACGCGAAAAAACAACCCTTCCAGCGAGCTTTCAAGCACGTCTTAGAAGACTCTTCTGGACAAACTCGCTCCCACCATATCTGCAATTAATGCCACGATAATCAACGGAGTTGGTAGCACGCATGCTGTTACTTGTTGCCAGCCGCTATGACCAGGCTGCCCAGAGTTTTGTAAACCAATGGGCTGATCACGGAGTAGGGTTGTTGACCAGCCAGGATTTATCTATGAAAGGTTGGCACTATGAACCCGGCAATCCTCAAGAATCTGTAGCAGTAGTCAGTGGACGGAAAATTGCAGTTCACCAGATTCGGGGTGTACTCACTCGGCTTCCGGCCGTAGTTGAGGCAGAATTGCCACAGATCGTGCCGCACGATCGCTCCTATGTCTCTGCTGAAATGACAGCATTCTTAAGCGGCTGGCTCAGCAGCTTGTCCTGTCCCCTGCTTAATCGTCCAACAGCAACCTGTCTCCTTGGGCCAAACTGGTCAACCCAAAATTGGCTTCTAGCTGCGGCTCAATTAGGAATTCCGATACAGCCGATTCATCAAGATATTCGGCTGGGGTCTCTACCTTCTCATTGTGCTACGGCCGGGGATGCTGCTGTTACTGTGATTGGCGATCGCACCCTGGGGGATGCAGACCCTCATCTGCACACTCATGCTAAACGGTTAGCAGCGATCGCAGGTGTGAATCTTCTCACAGCCCATTTTAGTAATCCTACAGCCACTGCAAACCTAATCGGTGCTGAGCCGTGGGCCGATATTACCAATCTAGCGATCGCAACTGCCATCTGGAACCACATTACAGGAGAGCTCTAAATGTCAATCCTGCTTTGGGGGCCAGCCACGGATCCACCCCTGCAATCGGTTTATAACGAACTGCTTCAGTTGGGAGTGCCCACTATTCTGGTGGATCAGGAGCTTGCCTTACAAACATGCTTTCAATGGCAGGTAGAAAACTCCATCCATGCCTTTGTCGAAGTCGGTACACAGAAGATTGAACTGGAGCAAGTGAAGGCCGTCTACCTGCGCTCCTATGATGCCAGCCAACTTGCTGCCGTTGCCGCCGCCGGAGTTGGCAGCTCTGAATGGCAGCATGCGATCGCATTAAATCAAGCCGTCATGACATGGGCAGACCTGTCTCCTGCCCTGGTGCTTAATCGTCCTTCCGCAATGATGGCGAACCACTCCAAGCCATACCAACTGGAACAAATCCGGCGTTCAGGCTTCCGGGTGCCACACACTCTGATCACGACCGACCCGGATGCGGTATTGGCTTTTTGGCAACAGCATGGCGATGTCATTTACAAGTCTCTCAGCGGTATTCGCAGCCGAGTGTCGCGTTTAAGTGCAGCCCATCAGGAACGCCTGGCGAATATTCGCTGGTGCCCGACTCAATTTCAGGAATACATTCCAGGGCATGACTATCGGGTACACGTCGTAGGTGAGCAGATATTTGCCTGCGAGGTAACTTCAAGCGCAGATGATTATCGCTATGCGGCAACGGTAGACGAAGCACCTATCTTACGTCCTGTTGAGCTTCCACCTGAAATCTCCCAACGCTGTCTGGCCCTATCCAGAGAGCTCGATCTACCCTTAGCCGGTATCGATCTCCGCCAAACGCCAGCAGGAGAATGGGTCTGCTTCGAGGTCAACCCTTCCCCTGGCTTCACTTACTTTCAACAAGAAACAGGGCATCGCATCAGTGCGGCGATCGCCCACCTGCTTGCTTCTGCTGTCAATCCACCTGCTCCACCCCCGCTTCCCTCGCCTCTAACTCCCTCATCTCCCCCGTTACCCGTAAATCCTATGAGTTTGTCCTTACAGTTCCGTCCTTTATCCCATAGTTGGGTAGCCCTTCATCCCCGTCCCAAGGGTGTGGTCCAATTTATTGGAGGTGCTTTCTTTGGTACATTTCCAACCCTGTTCTACCGTTTCTTTCTGAGTCAGTTATTTGCTGAGGGATATACCATCGTGGCATTCCCCTTTCGCTTTAGCTTCCGTCACTGGCCCATTGCGGGCAGTCTGTTCAGTGAGCAAGCGCGCTTGCGATCGCTCCTGGCCGAGGAAGCCAAACGACTGGGCTATGAGGCAGATATTTATCACGATGCTCAACACTATAGCTGGGTTGGCCACAGCCTGGGATGTAAGTATATTGCTCTGTTAGAACTACTCAGCGATCCGGAGTGGCAATCACTCCTGCAAACAACTCTTGGAGCCGATGCATTTGAGCGGATTGAGCGATCGCTCAGCACTCCCGGACAAATCATTTCTATCAAAGGGCAGCCTTCATTGCTGATTGCGCCTAACATCAGCGATACAAAAAGTGCTATCCCTTTGCGCTGGTTGGCAAGCAAACTGGATGCACTGAAGCTAGGCGTTTTACCAACCCGTCAACAAACCCAAACATTGATTGAGAAGAGCCAACTATTCAACCTGACAGGCTTGATATCGTTTGACTACGACTCAGTAGCAGGTAGCCAGGTGAATCCTGATCTCAGTGAGAAATACGGCAATGGTAATGATGTTGTCTGGTTTGTAGAACAGTTAAAACAAAAACGATTTCCTCTTCTCACGCAAGAGTTTTTAGGAAAACATTTAGAACCTTTGGGGTTATTCTTCAAACACACCACGTGGAATCCTTTTGGATACTTGAAGCACAATCTCAAGCTGCGTTTTCTCGAAAAGGGCGCTCAGGATTTTCTCAAAGAACTCAATCAAAGAGCAAAGCTGTAATTTGATCTCCGGTTAAAGAACCATAGCAACCGGCCCAATATCGGATACTAACCAGCCAGCACTTTCTTGACGTTGGGAATCTGGCTTGTCTGCTCCCACCACGTGCGTACTTTGGGTGTCTGAGCGGTTATCTTCTCAAATTCGGGAGTTTGAGAGAGATAAGCGAAGACAAATATTACGTAGAAATCGGCGATTGTGAATTGATTGCCAAGTAAGTACGGGCTACCCACCATGAGAGATTCAATTGTCTCGAACGCCTTTTGAGCAAGTGGTACTGCACTGTTGATTTTCTCCTCGTTGGGTGTTCCCCCCTAGCTGGGCACAATTAACCGTTCAATGGCAATAGACCCAATTGCAGGGCCGTACAGGTAATTGTCCACAATACTGGGGACTAATTTTCCCCGTTAAAAATATCAACGCTCTTGAGAGCGTAGTCTACGCCTTATTTTTTGTAAACTATGCAGGCTGAATCAGCTTTATTGGGAATTTTATATTGGCGACGTGTCTGCAAACCGCAGCAGGATTGTCATAAATAACAACTTATCTGTAAGAGTAGAGGCTTGGGTATGGGAGAAATGAAGCTTACACATCAGCAAATTAGCTGTTCTGGGCTACTGCTGGCTTCTACAGTTGGCGCGTTGTCCCTCGTACCCCCCGCAGATGCAGAATCAGTTTCATTTCAAGAATCTAAGCAGAATGATTCCCAAGTCTTGCTGCAACAGCAGGGACGGCTAGAGCAAGGCGATGCCGTTCTTCCATCGGATGGAAGTATTTATGACCAATACACCTTTGATGGTCAAGCAGGACAAGAGGTTACCGTTTCTCTTTCCAGTAACGAGTTTGATACCTATTTAGCCATCCTCGGGCCTGACGGCGATGTGGTTGGCGAAAACGATGATAGTGGCAATAGTACCAATTCAGAAATTACTGTTACCCTATCTGTCACGGGCACCTATACGGTCGTCGCCAACGCCTATGATACTAACGGGCGGGGACGCTACACGGTCATGGTGACGGCTCGCGATCGCGTTGCAACAACACCCCGGCCCGACCCTAGCTCTCCCCCGAGCGATTGTCCGGAATATTCTTATGAAGGATTCTACGCTAGAGTCACAACCCGAGACGGCGATAATGTTAGGGTTCGTGCCACTCCAAATGGTCGCGTGATTGGTTCGATCCCAAGTGGATGGGAAGTGATTGTACAGGAAAGGGATTCAACGGGTAACTGGACAAGAGTGACTTCTCACTATGGTGAGGGGGATATAAATGTCTTCGTGTCTGCTCCAAACTTTGAAAATGGGTGGGTATCAACTGCCTTCTTAACGGATTTGGGATACTCGTGCGATAAACCAAGCGCACCCTGGAGCCTGCTTCAGCCTCAACTGTTTGGCCAACGAGACGCCGTTGTCGGAGAGGACTGGATTGCCAGAGGCGATCGCATTGCTCAGGTTGTCCGAACCAAACAAACGAAAATTCAGTGAGCCAAGTTGCATCGCTTCAACGTATTTTGCAGATCGCGGCCACGACCCCAGGAAACTGGAAACGCTTTCAGGCGGCAGGTTTGCTATCTGCCGATACTGGGAATGGAGCTATCCTCTTAGCGGAGGATTGGCAGGAACGTTTCTTGCATCTACCCGTGGTCGATAAGGGCACTATCCGCCAAAACCCTGGACAATTTCTGGCCTCTGTAGACGACATCGTTTATCGCGGCACGACCAGTGGTACAGAGGGACGGCACTTTGTCTACTTCGCGGATAGCCAGTGGGATAGAATGCGGCTCCAGGCACGGCGGCGTTCCCTTGCATGGTGGGGCATTGACGATACTATTCCCATTATCAATGTTTCCAGTCGGCTGTTTCCGGTGCGCCCCTGTGATTTGGCGATCGCCGGAAAGCCCTCCTGGGAGCTTGTCGATCGCTTACTCGCGCAACTTTCCATGGGTCCGGCAGTGATTCGTGGCTATCCTACTCGCCTTTGTGATATTGCGACTGCCGTGGCGGGGAAAAAGCTTCCGTTTACAATCGCTGTCATTGCTACAGGTGAACTCCTATTCGACTTTCAAAAAGATCTGTTAGAACGAGTTTTTGGGGCTCCCGTCATCAACGAGTATGGTTGCCAGGAAAGCGGAATTTCAGGCTTAAGCTGCCCTGAATTTGGGCGGTTACATTTGGATAGCGATCGCTGTTTCTACGAAAGTATCGATGATCGGGTGGTTACGACCGACCTGTTCAATCAGGTCATGCCGATGGTACGGTATCAGTGCGGTGATGCCTTAACGTTGCATCCTGAACCCTGCCCCTGTGGGCGGCCAGGGCCTACAGCGATTCTTCTAGGCCGCGTGGACGATTGGGTTCCGGCACAGGGGCGCAAGCGCTATGTCGGTGAGGTCGAGATGCCCCCAATACCCGGTATCTCGACCTATCAAGCTATCTGTAGCGCCAACCAAATTACACTACACGTTGTTCCTGAGGTGCCCGATCAATCGCTCAATCTCCAACCCCTAATGGGTTGGGCTGCGGCGAGCTTTGGTCATAGGACAACCCAGGTAACGATACGCGAAGCGACTCTCGCCCCCGCTCCAGGCTGGCAAACCTGTGAGCCATCGGCCTGGATTAATGCCATTACCCAGGGTTCTTGGGAGACCTGGCACCCTCAAGCCAGAATGCCTCAGGGTGAACTCGAAGCTACAGCTCAATTACTCTACCAATTGAGCCATCCTGGTATCCTGAGCATAAACCGTCTTCCCTTATCAACGTGGACGCAGCTTCAAACGGTTCTCCAGCAACCATCCAGCCAAGATGGGGCGATCGCCCAAATTACCGCCCGAATCCTGCTGTTTGCCTGTAGTTTTATGGCACAGGACCCATCTGTGCATCAAATCTATCAAAACGCTATACGACGGTTAACAGGCTCTGTACCTTCATCAGCAGCAGACCCGCCAATCCATACGCTCGACACTCTCATTCCAACGTTATTTCTTCCCACATCAACAGGGTTAGAAATTTGGCAAAACTGGCTCCACACGATGGATCACGATCCCATTCGCCCAGTTTCCAGGTGGTCTGTTGATACTCTGACAATTCAACATCTTCTGCACGCTTTTGAACCTGCCGTACAGCATGCTTACCAGCGATCGCACCCCATGCTTCCAGCTTTGCGGCCCCTGGTGTCTGTGCTACTGGGAGATCTTACTTTCTTCGCGGCTCAGCTGGGGCCGTGGTTGCTGGCTTACTGGTTTGAATTGCTGCACCAACAATCCCTTCCCCCATCCCCATGGCTGCAAGCTCCTGACGATTTTGCCAGAACCTGGCTCACCTGGCGGCAACAATTGCAGAGTGATCCACAAAACGCATCTTTTGCAAGCCTGCAACAGTGGCAAGAATATCGTTCTGAAAAAACAGCGCTCACACCCGAACATCATGAACGCATTCACTTGGAACGAGGTTACGGGTTGTTGGTGCAACAGAAAGCTCTAGAACCCGGTGAGTGGCTTCCTTTGCTTCAGACTCTTCAGCAGCCTCAGGGATTATCTCACCATGAAATTGACCCGACGCCCTGGCATCCTATTTTGAAGGCTCTGGTCAAACCATTATTTACTCAAGGTCATTACGATTTGGCCTATGCCTGTCTCGTTGCATTTAAGCCTCCAAATTCACGGTTTTCGGCCTTTGAACGACTAGCATCTGAGAACAATTACAAACAACCCGTACTTCTTAGACGTTCAATCGCTGAACATTCTATGCTTCAGCCTGACAACTCTGATCTCTCAGTGCAGTAGTGCTTGGCTCAAACTTTTGAATCACAAACTTCTACTTGGCTATGTCTCCTCTACCTCTAACCATCATCATCGAATCTCAAGACGAAACCAGTACGGTGGAGATGAAGAAATGCCTCCAGCCACTTTGGCAGCAAATTGAGTGTGTCCTATTGCTAAGGCACCCTATCACAGGCCAATCCATATCCAACTCTGGATTACCAGATGACGTGAAGTGGCAGTATGTAAACCCAATCGGGATGGATGAGGCGATCGCCCAAATTTCAACACCTTTAGTCGGCTATATTCCGGCAGGTGGCTTACCGGCTTCTCAACTACCTGCCCTTTCCGGCCATTCTTGTATCGCTCCCTGGCTGCTAGAACAGACACTTCCCCTTGAAACAGCTTACGAAGAGGCGATCGCAGGTTTACCCTGGGTTGCCCATACGCATCTTCTGAAAGCTGCCCATTCTATTTATAGTTCTGAAGATTGGACATTCCTCAATTTGGTTCACCATTTGGAGAAACAACAGATTCGTTTTTGCTGGGGAACGGCAAAAGCCAGTATTCAGCATTGGAACGTTGAAGCTGAAAGAAAACGGAATGAGGAAATAACACCCACCGTTCTTGCGCTAATTCCCCACTACCATTGTGAGCGCTGGTTAGCTCAATGTTTGCAATCCTTAGTAGATCAAACTCATCCATTGGATGGCATTGTTGTCATTGATGATGGTTCTGGCGATCCTCCTACCCATATCGTTGAGCAATTTCCGTCTGTCACATTAATGGCCTCAAACCAACGAGTAGGCCCTTATCGTTTGATTCAGCAGGTGATTCAACAGACCCATTACTGGGCCTATCTTTTTCAAGATGCTGATGATTGGTCGAGTTGCGCTCGCTTGGAACGCTTACTTCACGCGGCTACACAAACCGGCGCAGAACTAATCGGTGCCCAGGAACTTCGCATTTTAGAAGAAACCAACATTCTCCCTGTCCGCTATCCTCTGGATGTTAATCAAGCACTGTCAGAAAAACCTGGGCACGGGCTGCTACACCCATCCAGTTTGGTAACTCGCGACCTGGTCCTGCGGCTTGGCGGATTCGCAACCGGACTACAGTTTGGAGCCGATACTGAATTTTTGCTCCGAGCTATCTTTGCTGCGCGGATTGCCAACATCCCAGACTATGCGTACTTTCGTCGCAAACGGCCTGGTTCTCTCACCACTCATCCTGATACAAGTTTAGACTCTCCAGCCAGACTGACTCTCTTGCAAGAGTGTAAAGCACGGGCTAGAGCTAATTACGCAGCTTTAAAGTCAGGCCAAACGCCTGATTTGTCTCCCTTAGTCTGTTCTGGTCCCATTCACTTGGATCACATCACAGGTCCCATTCTCTTTCACAGCTATTCGGAAGCGCACGTATGACCGTCTTTGATGTAATTATCCCTGTCAAAGCACGACCCAGTGTTGTGTTGTGCATTCAAAGTCTATTGTCATCCAAGTGGATAAATCGTATTTTAGTTTGCGATGCAGGCTCTGCTTCTGGAGGCTCTGAGGCACTGGCACAGCTTAACGAGGTCTCATTACACAATGTAGAAAACGTTGATGTATTCCACTTTCCAATGTCAGGCTTCAATAAGGCCAAATTGATCAATAATGGACTTTTGGCGGCAACCGCAGAATTTGTATTGATTTCTGATGCTGACATCCTCTGGAACCAGGAAACACTAGAGGCATTACACAGCAAGACAGTTTCTCAGCATCAGACAATATGTTGTGTTGCCGATGTGCAGGAATCAAACTCAAATACCCTGGCTTTGAGCCGCGATCGCTATACCTACAGCATTACTCATGATTCTCACATAACCCAGCTAAAAATTGAGCCGGTTCGTGAGCTGGGACCCAGTAAACGCCCTGGTTGTGGATTACTTTATGCTCAACGAGCAACTTTGCTTAGCCTCGGAGGATACAAAGAATTCTTTCGGGGATGGGGATGGGAAGATCAAGACTTACTTATCCGGGCTCAGCTTTTGGGCATTGAGGTTACATCCGCAGGAGAAGTTATCCATTTATCCCATGACGACCATCACCGCAATCAATTTCATCACTCTCTATCTCCTGGCGATACGCGAAATTATAATATTTTGATAGCAGCAGCAGCCCTTGCTCAACATCAGTTTCGAGGTAATCTAGCTACTTTAGATTATCCTTTTTTAGAACCCCAAAACTTACAAATTGATTTGCCATACGCATTAAGGAAATGGCTAGATGAACAAATCAGTAAAGGCATCGCTGATCATCCCCTATCGGCAGCGAGAAATACACTTAAAGACACAATTGGAATGGTGGAAACATCAGAAAGACAATGATTATTCTAATAACTTTGAAATTATTTTAGTAGAAGCTAGCGAAACTCCCTCAACATGGATACAGTCAGCTTTTCAATCAGAAAATTTGTCCTACATACACTACCCCTGCAAAGGCACATTTCATAAAACAAAAGCTCTAAATTTAGGACTTAACCTGGCTCAGGGTGAGTTCGTCGTACCCTACGATGTAGATTTGCTTCCTGTAAGGGATGTACTGCTTCAACACCTATGGGTTGCTGAGCGATCGCCAGAACTACTCATCACCGGCTATCGCATCATGTCCAACACCGAAAGCATTGCATTTGAAGAAGTAGCCTCAGTCCTGGAGCAAACATCCATCGCTCCTGAAGACCAACCTACGGCTTTATGGAAACACTTAGTTCTCCATGAGAAATTCGGAATCATGCCCTTCTTCAGGAAGGACAGATTACTCAAAATAGGAGGGTGGGATGAGCAATTTATCGGTTGGGGCGGAGAGGATCAAGATGTTATTGAACGGTATTTAAAGACAGGCTGCCACCTATGTCGTTGTCCTGAGCTTGTCTATCTACATCTCTTTCATCAGCCTGACACTCACTGGACCGAACCCCACATTGTTGCCCAAAACCGTCAGCATTATTACACCAAAGCAAACCCAAATTTCGATGAGGCGTTGCACAAATAGGACGTTGGGTGGTTGGATACATCCCACTTTTGCAGATTGAAATCCCAGTTTTGTTAATGTGGCGGGCGAAGCCCGCCACATTAACAAAACTGGGATGCACCGGGGTGATTTGGTCACTTTGCGGCTAAACCACTCAGGTTAGGGAGGTAATTTCGCTATGGGAAATCTCCTGAGAGCTCAATCACGATTACTGGCCGCAAGTTGGTTTAACCAACTTGTCAACGGCTATAACAGATGATGACTCAGCTGAGCCGTTGTCATACGTTTTGCACTGAAGCTGATTGATTAAGCTATAACCGATCTAATCCCGATATTAAAAGGCAAAAGATTTGCTGTTGTACAATGAACTTAAAATTACGAGCTCTCTACCTACCGCTAATGATAGGGATAGGATGCTTGTGCCTCATAATATCCTGCCAACAGGAACAGAGAGTAAATCAACGAACCGATTCAACGATCGCTTCTCCAACGCCTCAGGTTGAGCAAACTCCTTCATTGCCTATAGTTCCAGCCCAAAATTGGAAAACCGTCCAGTCAGGAGTGGCATGGCAAACCAGACAAGTGGGCATTGATAGCATCGCACTGGTTCGCATCGATCCTGCTCAAGTTCGTATCCGGGTTGCTTACGACCCCCAGGCTCCTAAAAAGTTGAGCGAGTGGGTGAATGTGCTCCATCCCCTGGTTGCAATTAATGGTGGGTTCTTTGAATCCGATTACAGAGCTACTGCCCTCACCATTGCAGACGGGGTTACGTCGGGGGCCTCCTACCAAGGCTTTGGCGGAATGCTAACGGTCAACTCAGACGGAAGAGCTGAGCTCATTTCCCTTATTGATCATTCAGGCTATCCAGGTAAAGACATTCTTCAAGCAATCCAGTCTTTTCCTCGCCTCGTTTGGGATGGAGAAGTCATTCCTGAATTGGATAATGAACAGCGAGCAAGACGAACCGCAGTGGCGATCGATGATACAGGTCACCTTCTGCTGATCGTCAGCGAAATGCCTATGTGGACGTTGGCTGAGTTGGGCCAATGGCTAGCAGATTCTGATTTAGGAATCGTGCGGGCTCTCAATTTAGACGGTGGCCCCTCAACAGGACTTGCAATTCAAGCCCCTGGCTCGACCGTTTTGCTTGATTCTCAAGGGCCACTGCCACAGGTTCTTATGTTCGAGGAAAAGGAGTCCTAACAAAGGTTTTCATATCCACTCCTGACTAGAGGCTTCAAATCTTTAGATGGGATGTGGGACGTACCCCCTTCACATGCCTAGAACACTACCGGCTTAGAACCCAGACATTTCTGTATTAGAGAACAGGATATTTCTATGAGCTACATTATGGTTGATGTAGAGGCTGATGGCCCCATTCCAGGAGATTATTCCATGATTTCCTTTGGAGCTATCGTCGTGGAGCCTTCACTCAACAAAACATTTTACGCGCAGCTACGACCCATTTCAGAAAAATGGATTCCTGAAGCCCTGCAAGTCAGCGGGTTTACACGTGAGGACACACTCACCTTTGAGGAACCGCAAACCGTCATGGAGAAGTTTTCTACATGGATTGAAGCCGAAAGTTCAGGGAGAGCGTTCTTCATTTCGGATAACAACGGCTTCGATTGGCAGTTCATTAATTGGTATTTCCATCATTTCTGCGGGAAAAATCCCTTTGGATATACGTCAAGTAACTTAGGTTCTCTCTATAAAGGTCTTGTGAAAGATACCTTTGTCAACTTTAAGCATCTACGAAAAACAGAGCATACCCATAATGCTTTAGAGGATGCTCGGGGAAATGCGGAAGCTCTCCTACAGCTCAAGGAGGAGTTTGACCTCAAAATTAGCTTGAAGTGATGGTCCCATCATCACTAACAACGTAATAGGTACCGTTTGTGTTGCCCCATGGTTGCTGCTCACTCTCGACATTCGACAACGGATGTTCATCAATTGTGAGGGCATTCTGAAGTTTGGGACAAAATTTGGCTCTACTTAGAGCTTGTCCCAATCAGACAGTACTTTTCCATTATTTTATAGCCGAGAAGTATCTGTATGCATGTTGGAAGGGTGCGATGGTAGCACCCTTAAACTTTCAATGTGGTCACGGTGAGGCCTTTATGAGAAAGGAAACATTAATCAATCTTTAAGTACTTTTCTTAACATTGACTTCATCTTCAAACAAATAGTAGTACACTTCTTGTAGCGAAAGATACTCCCAGGGCTTTCATTTACCGCTTCTTCGAATGGAAACGCCTATGTTGACTTATCCCTGTTTGATCTCTCATGAAGGTACTTGCTACGAAATTCTTGAAATTACTCAAGGTACGGTAGCACTCCGGCCTGTAGGTAGAGGAACCATCATTGCTTACAAGCTATCTGATATGCCAATCAGGTTTGAGATGGAGTGCTCCCTCTCTCGATGAGGGATGGCTACTTTATGGCTAGAGTAACGTTTCAAAATGAGCCCGGAGCCCTGTGATGAGAGTTCTAATTATTGAAGAAGGTTTTAGTGACTGCCCCAATGTGGAGGCTATTTTGCAACAGAGCCACAAGGTGGTCACTGTTGCTACGGTAGAAACAGGATTGAAATTTATTCGAAAAGAAAGGCCAGATATGGTTTTTTGGGGGCCTCATCTAGCAGAGAAACAGGCAGATGCAGTCCTTGCAACACTGTCTGCGTTTAACAACTAACTCACTACGCTATAGTTTTTCCTAGAGCAAACTGAGAGCCATGCAGGCTTAACTCGTCAGGTTAGGTTTTCTACTTGAGGGCAATTACCCCAAATATATACATAAGAACATTGAGAGCGCGTAAATTACCTCAAGGTTTACGCGCCAACTTTCATTCTAGAACAAACGTCTAAAGCTTTCTTTGAAGAGGCTACCGTCGTTTTTTAGGGATGGTATGGCGAAAGGTGATGAAAATGGGAAGATACAAAAAGTTGTTCCCTCTAGCCGTTTTGTTAAAATAAGCGGATGGTTAATTCTTCAGCTTAAGCTGTAATATCATTTTCACATCTACTGCATTACAGGGTTAACGCATCACCGTCAGTGGTTCTACGCAACACTGAGTAAAACATAAACTTATACAATCCTGCACCATGCTTGTAGTGAAGAGAAGCCATCCCGACCTTCTACGCCATCATCAAACTCTCCTACATCGCATCACTCTAAGAATTCGCCAATCGCTGGAATTACAAGAAATTCTAGAAACAACTGTAGCCGAGGTGCGATCGTTTCTGGAAACGGATCGAGTTAAAGTTTATCGATTTCATGAAGATGGCAGTGGCGAGGTGATGGCGGAAGCTATTCAGGGCGATCGCTTACCATCATTGCTTGGGCTTAGTTTCCCGGCCAACGACATCCCACAAGATGCGCGTGAATTATTTACGAAAGCACGCCAGCGAGTGGCTGTTGATGTAGTGGCTCAAACGACAACAGGTCTGAGCTTGCTGAGCTTTCCGGGCCGTAATCCAGCACTTTCATCGGGGGATATTCGTTATCGCCCCGTTGAGCGCTGCCACGTTAACTATTTGACAGCTATGGGGGTGAAATCCTCCGTTGTAGTGCCGATCTTACATGCGGGTAACCTCTGGGGACTGATTATCTCGCACCACACAGAGCAGCGGATTGTAACCGAGGAAGAATTAGAATTTATTGGAGCCGTTGCAGATCAGGTTGAAGTGGCGATCAATCAATCGATGCTGCTCAACCAAGTCCGGATACAGGCGGAGCAAGAGGCAAAGATTAATCAATTCACATTTCGATTACATCAGGGTGCAACAATTCAGTTACAAGCAGCCTTAGAGGAAGCCGTTAAACTGTTTCAAGCCTCTGGAGGGCGGCTGTATCTAATGCCAGGGGCAAAACAACAAGTGGAGGAACTGCTGGTCTGGGGAACACAACCCGTGAGGCCAGTTGGTGATCAGTGCCAGGAGCTAGAACAACACCCAGCCTGGCAGCACTACTTAGAAAAACAATCAATTGCCTCGCTGGAAAATGAACCCGCAAATCCGTACTGCTGGGCCATTAATGATATTTACGAAGAGCCTTTGTTTCACTCTGTCATACCTTGGTTTCAGTTCTCCACGATTCGAGGTGTTCTGATTACTCCTTTGCAGTATAAAGAGCAAATATTGGGATGGTTGACTCTGTTCCGCCATGAGATTGAGACAGAGCAGCTGTGGGCAGGGCCATGTCAGCAAGGTGTACGTCAACCCACCCCGCGCTTATCATTCGAGCCCTGGCGCGAACGAAAGACAGGACAAACCAGAGCCTGGACGGATGTAGAAAAGAAGCTTGCTCAAGCCATTGGTGGTCACCTGTCTACTGCGGTGCAACAGTACCGTCTTTACACCGAGGTACATTCCCTCAATTCCAATTTGGAACATCAGGTGCAGGAACGCACCGCTGAGCTACAGAATTTATTGGAGCAACAGCAGGCACTATCAAACGGCATTGCTAAAATTCGTACTTCTTTAAAGCTAGACGTGATTCTTCAAACAACGGCTGAGGAGGTGTATCGGTTACTGCATGTTGATCGGGTTGTGATTTACCAATTTAATCCGGATTGGAGCGGCAGTGTCATTGCTGAGGCGGTCGGTTCCGACTGGATCAATTTGCGTCAGGCGCAATGGACAAACACACAGATTAGAGCGTATGTAACAAAGAACGATCGCTGTACAGCCAGCAGCTTTCAGACCGCATCAATACCTGAGGTGGATACATATCTTCAGGATACTCAGGGTGGTGACTTTAGCCGTGGTTGCCAGGTCAAACAGGTGGATGACATTTATGCCATGAACTTTCCCACTTGTTACCTTAAGGTTTTAGAGAGCTTACAATGTAGAGCTTATATCATTATCCCCATCTTTCAGAAAAGCCAGCTTTGGGGACTGTTGGCAGTTTATCAGAACGCAGGCCCACGTTTGTGGAATCGCTCAGATGTAGAACTCGGCAGACAAATGGCAGCCCAGCTAGAAGTTGCTATTAAACAAGCCGAGTTATTTAATCAAACGCGATCGCAAACTTACCAGCTTTCCCAAATGCTTGTCGATCTCAAGCAGGCGCAAAGCCAACTAATACAAACAGAAAAAATGTCGAGTCTGGGGCATTTAGTGGCGGGTGTTGCCCATGAGATCAATAACCCCATCAACTTTATTCATGGCAACTTAAAGCCAGCTACAGAATATGCTTATAACTTGCTGGAGTTAGTGGCGCTTTATCAGCAGTATTTACCCAATCCTGATGTAAAGCTTCGTGAAAAATTAGCGGCTGTTGACCTCAACTTTGTGCTGGAAGATTTTCCGAAACTCCTCTCCTCCATGCAGGTTGGCACCGAGCGGATTCGAGAAATTGTGCAATCTCTGCGAATCTTTTCACGTCTTGATGAAGCAGAATTTAAGGCTGTTGATTTACATACTGGTATTGATAGCACCTTGATGTTACTCAAACATCGACTCAAAGCAAATCAGCCCAATATTCAGGTTGTCAAAGAATACGGACATCTACCCTTCGTTGAATGTTATCCAGGGCAACTCAATCAGGTTTTCATGAATCTTCTGACGAATGCAATTGATGCATTAGAAGAACGAGATAAAGAGCGATCGCATGAAGAGATAGTTGAAAATCCTAGCACCATTAAAATTCATACTCAAATGCTTAATGAGCAGTGGGTCAGTATTCGCATTTGTGATAATGGCCCTGGCATGAATAAAAGAGTACACTCTCACATCTTCGATCCCTTTTTTACAACTAAGCCTGTAGGAAAAGGTACAGGGCTTGGCCTATCTATCAGCTATCAAATCATTACAGAACGGCATGCCGGAAATTTAACTTGTCGATCACTGCCATATCAAGGCACAGAGTTTGTCATTGAAATTCCCATCAACCACAGGGATACATATAGCCCTGTGCACGTTGATTAAGTACGGTGGTGTGGGGCACGAAGTGCCCCACACCACCGTTGCTGTACTTAACGCACTTGCACATCGCTATATACTCAATCAGGATTAGAATCTTCTGATGAGCTCGGTGCATCCGGTCGGTAGATCGATGAGTTTAGAAATGTTTGACGGGGAGGCAATCTTGTAGGCATATAACCTGAGCACCCCAATTACTGCTGAGGCGCATAATGCTTAACCCTCCAAAAGCTTCTTGGCTGATTCAAGCGCAAAGCGCTGTAAAAGAAACTGTGAGTTTCTTGAGAGTTTAAAGAACCTAAGCTCGGGATAAGCTGAAGTGCTCAGTTTAGCGTGTGCAAAGCGCACGCCAAACTGGACGTTTTCGAGTGCTGCCCGCTATGCGGCACTCGAAAACGTCCTTAACCCGAACTCGGATTGGATGAACGGGGGTAGATGACCGACGAGATGAATTTGCGTAGGAAGATAGAACGGACTCGGCAAGAACCGCGACTCAAGAATGACGGCAGATTGCTACAGGGCTCTTATGATAAGAATTGTTGAGTAAAATATGATTGCTTCTATGTCTCCAGCAGAAGATTCCAAACTTGAAGTGATAACTGAAGCAGCTGCTCAATTACGTGAGCAGCTTGATGAGCCTAATTCTGGATTGATTGCCCAACTCCCAGAAAACTGGCAATCAAAGCCTCTGGTCAAGGGTATGCGGGCTGAAGGAATTGAACTCAGATTTACAGGAAAACCTGCGCTCGGCACTGAAAGAGCACTTGCTTCGGGTAGCAATGCCTATCCAGCAGAAGTTATTGAGCTTGTAGATTAGGGGTGATTGCCTCACTGTTTTTGTAAGTGAGGCGGGCGAAGCTCGCTTCACCTACAAAAGTGGGATGCACCCTCTCGAAGATGCGAGTTGCGCTCTTAGCAGCTATCTATCCTCTAATTCCTAAAATATTAGTTTGGGCAGTTTTTCTGAAAGCCCTGCTTCTGCGTGCGCGAAGTGCACGCAGAAGCAGGGCTTTCAGAAAAACTGCCCAGAGTACTTTTATAAATCAATACTTTCGGCGTTTAGGTCAATCTTGGCCTAAGCCAGGCCGATGATCGCGGTATTACCCAAAAAAGCAGGTGCGTTTTCTGGGGACCTATCTAAAATCTGCAAAAGTTGCGAGAATTGAATGTGATACAGGTTTTAGGAAGTAGCAGATGGTGCCTAAAGTAATAGTGGTGCCGATAGACGGTAGACGGAAACTGGAGGGATGGAAAGAGGAGATTGCTGAAATCCGTCAGTGGCAGATTGAAGAGTTTCTACGGCAGACAGGAAAAGCTGAGAATACACAAAGAGTTTATCGAGGGCAGTTACAGAGGTTCGCGGCCTGGTCAGAAAAGTCGTGGTTAGAGGTGACACCAAGCGATGTAGGAAAGTATCGGTGGGAACTGAAGCAGCAAGGGTTGAAGCCCACTTCCGTGAATCATGCCTTAAATACGTTGCGATCGTTTTATGGCTGGTTGCGGCGGAGCAACGGGTATCCAGCGGGGCAACCATTACCGACAGATGCCATTGATTTGGAGCGGGAAGCTGAGCCACAGGCCCTGCATCTGGACGAGGAAGATTTGTCGTTGGTGTGGGATGTGTTAAATCTGGGGGAGAAGACGCGGGTGCGCGATCGCGCCATCATCGCAGTCCTCAGTCATGGGCTGAGAGCCTCGGAAGCGTCAGCTCTAAATGTGGAGCATTGGAATGGCAAGATGCTGACAGTGCTCCGCTCAAAAGGGCAGAATGTCTCAGAGATACCGTTGAGCCGAGAAGCGCGAGAATATTTGGAGGATTATTTGAAGTGGCGACGGCGGCAGGGTGGATTATTTGAACCCACGCCAGAGAGCCCAATGTTTTTGTGCCAGGATCCCCGGAATTTAGGACAGAGACTTGGCTATAAGGGGTTGCACAAGATGGTGAAAGGGGTGGGGGCGATCGCGGGTATCGACAAACTGAATCCCCATCGGTTTCGGCATACGTTTGGAACCGAGGTAACCAAGAAAGGAGTCGATCCCCTGTTTGGTAAGGAGCTGATGGGGATTAAGAGCGATCGAGTATTCCAGCGCTACACCAAAGGTGTGTTTAAGCAGGCGGCGGCTGAGGCGTATTTGAGAGCGATCGGCGAGAACGACGATCAAAAGAGTTAGCGGCTTAGCTTGAGCACCTGAACAATCTTGAGCGTAGCAGCTTGGGTTTGACTGTGTTTGGTGATGTGAGGTGCTTTGCACCCCACATCACCAAACACAGGTTGTTAACAGTGCAGAGAGTGTCAATTAAGGGTTGCCCTTACTTTGCACAAGAGTCCAAATCGTTTGCATCAGTAGTTCTGGCTCAATGGGTTTGGTAACGTGTTGCTGAAAGCCGGCGGCTAAGGCTTGTTGCTGGTCCATTTCTCCTGCATAGGCTGTGAGGGCGATCGCCATAATTTTCCCGCTCTCATCGGGTAATTGCTCTCTAATTTGGTGAATTAAGGCGTAGCCATCCATCGTGGGCATGCCAATGTCACTAATGAGCAAATCGAATTCTGTTTGGCGCAAATTATCTAACGCTTCACTGGCCGACTCAGCTTGCGTAACCATGGCTCCATGTTGCTCTAACAAAAAGGTCACTAGCTCTCGCGAATCTCGTTCATCGTCTACATAAAGTACTTGCAGTCCATCGAGATTAACCCCTGGGTGCCGGGCAGAGGAGGGATGATTTTGATGCAACTTTGAGACGGGCATGATAGGAAGCTTGACAATAAATGTCGCACCTTTTCCTTCCCCTGCACTGTCGGCCTGAACGATGCCGCCATGCAGCTCGACTAAGTAACGAACGATCGCTAACCCTAATCCTAACCCTCCAAAGCTTCGTGTGGTGGTGCTGTCAGCCTGCCGGAAGTAGTCAAAGGCATAAGGTAGAAAGTCAAGAGAAATTCCCTTGCCGCTATCAGTAACGGTAATTTGAGCGTAGGCAGTAGGAGCCGGGAAAGGGGAAGGAGTGTTGTCGGCACCGAGCGCTACCTTCCTGTTCTCCCCTTCAACCTGCTCCAATCGCACCTCTACGTTGCCGCCCTGAGGCGTAAATTTAACGGCATTGGAGATCAAGTTCCAAACGACCTGCTGCAAGCGCCCAGAGTCTCCCAAGACTTGCCCGACGTTGGGTTCAAACTTTGTCTGAATTTGAATAGATTTTGCTTCAGCTGCAAGCCGTACGGTTTCAATGGCAGCTTTGATGGTAAAAGGTAAACTGACTGGCCCCATATTCAAGCTCAGCTTGCCCTGAAGGATACGAGAAACGTCCAGTAAATCCTCAATCAGCTGGGCCTGTAGTTTCGCGTTTCGTTCAATGGTTTCGAGCGCATATTGAGTCTTAGCTTCATCTTGTTGGCCCATTCGCAGGATTCTAGCCCATCCAAGAATAGGATTTAGTGGCGATCGCAACTCATGGGATAACACGGCTAGAAATTCATCCTTAATGCGATTCGCCTGACGTAATTGGTTGGCTTGCTCACGGGTCGTTTCATATAGTAAATCAAGACGTTGATTCCGTTCTTGCAAAAGGAGTTCGGCTTGCTTCCGTTCATCCTCAATGCGCTTGCGATTCGTGATATCGATCAGGATTAAAACGGCACCGGTGAATGTTCCAAATTCATCCAATACAGGGTCCATCGTTTTGGAAAACCAGCATTTCTGACTCTGGATCTCTAAAACTTGACGTTGGTGGGCTTCCTTAGCAAGATGAAAGCAGGAACCATCTCCCACACCTAACGTTTCATTCATCAACTCATAGTGAACACGCCCTAAAATGTCTTGCGGTGGCTTACCCAAAAGCTTCACCATGGCCTGATTACAGCGTAAAATTTTACCGTCTCGATCCAGTAAACATACACTGTCATTAATAGCATCAAAAGTTGTTTGCCACTCCCGTGCAGAAGTCAAAGCTGATTCTTCGGCCTGACGAATGCGGAGGAGCGATCGCACGGTCGCTAACAGCTCAATCGGTTCAACGGGCTGTGCCAGATAACCATCCGCCCCGCTATCTAATCCCTCGGCCTTATCCTGGCTTTTGACAAAACTGGCCGAGAGATGCAGCACCGGAATAAACGCTGTTTCGGGGTTCGCCTTAATCTGGCGGCAGACTTCAAAGCCGTTGAGATCAGGGAGTTGTACATCCAGAATGACGAGTGCAGGCTGGTGTTGGGCGATCGCCGCTAACCCTGCGCTTCCCGTAGCCGCTTCCACGACGGTAAACCCTGCATTCTGCAAAATCCGCTTCACGATATAACGATTGGTATCGTTATCATCAACGTGCAGGATAGTCCCCCGTGACTCTGCCATGGCGTTTCCCTCAAGCATCCAGAGCAAGCCCGGCTTTCGTGAGCACCTCTCGAAGGCCAGCCACAGCATCCGCTTGAGACGTTTTTTCTTTAGAGAAAACGGTGACGCCTTGTTGAGTCAAACAGCTCTGGGTTTCGAAATCCAGCTCGCTAGATGAATGGATGATAACAGGAATCGATTGAACCGCGGGGTTATGCCGAAGCTGATTCAGAACATCCAATCCACTCATTTCTGGCATCTCCAGATCAAGCAAAATAACCGTGGGCTGTTCACGCTCTGCCACGGCTAACCCATCCGGCCCGCTTGCAGCTTCTAAAATTTGTAGCGGGACATCTGTTAACAACTGCTTCACCACATATCGGTATGCTGGATCATCATCAATAAGTAGAAGTTTCTGATTTTTACCCTGATTAATCAGGGTATTGAGTTTGTTTAATAACGGCAATCTATCTACAGGCTTAATTAGAAATCCATCGGCCCCTAATGCAAGAGCCTGCTTCTCATTATCGACAACCGTAATCACCAGTATGGGAATAGTATGGGTCGCCTCATCTCCCTTCAGTTCTCTCAATAACGTCCACCCGTTTTGCCCTTCTAGCAAAATGTCCAACACGATCGCGGCTGGGCGAAGTTGCTGGAGAGCCTGCCTTGCTTGAGCGAGAGTGCGGGTTGCAACCAGTTGATATCGAGAATCTTGCAGGTGTTTTTCGTAGATGAACAGCGTTTCTGTATGGTCTTCAATCACCAGGATGGGCAGGTGAGCCAGTTTCAGGGTCGTAAGGGGTTGCAGCGACGCTGGCAGTTCCGTTGCCTTGGGGTAGACGATCGGAATGTAGACCGAAAAGGTGGAACCCTGGCCCAATTCACTGGTGATGGTGACACTCCCGTTGAGCAGCTCTGCGAGCTTGCGTGACAGAGGCAAGCCCAATCCCGTCCCCTTTACTTGCTTTTGCAGATGAGACTCAATCTGCATAAAATCTTCAAAGATGCGCTCTTGATCATCGGGTGCAATGCCAATGCCAGTGTCAGCAACAGAGAAGCGAATGGTATACCCCACTTGCCTGGCTGTCACTCGTACCTCACCCCGTTCGGTAAATTTGAGTGCATTTGAGATGAAGTTTCGCAAGATTTGAGCAATTTTTCCCTCATCGCTATACAGCGACGGTAACTCTTCCGGTTCTTCAAAAACCAACGCAACAGAGGCTCCCTGAACCAGTAGTGGACGTAGCATTCCCCGCAACGTTCCAAACAACTCACTGACTTCAAAGAGGCTGGGACGCACCTCCGTTTTGCCAGCTTCCACCTTGGCTAAATCCAGCAGATCGTTGACCAATTCCGATAATCCATCTGCCGCTTTTTGGATGAAGGTGACCTGCTTCTCCTGCTCCGAAGACAGAGCGCCATCCATGTGTGATAGCAGCATGCGAGACAGCGACAGGATGGAGTTTAGCGGGGTACGAAACTCATGGCTCATGTTGGAGAGGAAGCGGGTTTTTAACTCATTTGCCTGTTGCAGAGAGCTGGCCTTCTCGTCCAATTCCGCATATAGAGCGATCACACCCCGGTTCGTATCTTCCAACTCCCGGTTGAGCTGTATCAGTTCCTCCTCACGCTTCCGCAGCTCCGCCATAGCCCGTAGCAACTCCTGGTTCTGGCGCTGGATTTCCTCATAGGGATTTTGGGGCGATCGCCCTGCCACCGCGTCCTGAATCTGCTGCAAGTGAAAATCTGTCAGGGCTGGGGCTCGTTTGGGTAGGGTCTTGCCCATTACCACAGTGGTTCCTCGTTCAGGCTGTGATTCTACCTCAAAGAAATCCATCAGCCTGCGAGTGCCCATGATACCCAACCCCAGCCCTGTGGAGGAATGATAGCGCCCCTCCAACACGTCACCTAGATGGGGAATACCCTTGCCCTGATCCTGCACCTGAATCAGAAATGTCTGAGCACTGACATCCACGTAAAACGTAACTGTTCCACCTCTGGCATATTGAAAGGCATTGCGAACAATTTCGGAAACCGCCGTCGCCAATCGGGCCTGATCCTGGGCATCAAATCCTAGCTTGTCAGCCAGTTCGCGGGTATGTTGCCGAGCCTGCACCACATCCTGTTCGTAATGAATTTCCAGGGTGAAAAGGGTTGTCATGCTCCCAGTCCTTTAGCCACCAACACGGTTACATCGTCGCGATCGCGATGAAAGTCCCGGTACAAAACTCCAGCGATTAAGCTGGGATGTTTTCGGCTTAAACCTGGGTAGCGATCGAGCTTCCACTGGGTACTCAAGCCATCGGAATGCATGATAAAAAGTCCGTTGGGATACCAGGGGTAGGTAAACTCATGGACCTTACGTATTTCATGTCCTACCGTGCCGTTGTAAGACACCAGGTTGTGATGATTTGTCTCTGACGTGATGCTAGCTGAAATGTTGCCGATCCCTGCAAAGTGAACCAACTGTTTTTCAAAATTGATTTCTGCGATCGCCAGGGCTGCTCCTCGGGTGCTGCGCAGAGCTGCATGGGCCGCTTCAACAATCCGTTGAGGAGATTGGTGATACTGCTCCTGAAACACCCGGATGGCGGCTGAAGCAGCACTAGCAGCGGCAGGGCCATGGCCCAGGCCATCGACTACCAGTAACAGCCTGCGTGGGTAATCGGATTGGCACGCCCAGTCGTCCCCGGACACATCCTCTCCATGCTTGGGTAGACACACCACGCCCATTTCTAGAACGTCCTCCGGCGGTGGGGTGATGGGATTAGCCCAGAGGTGAGCGAGAAGGGCGGTTCCCCTGGTCGGTAGCGAGTAAACCTCAAAAAAGTTGGAAAGGCGACGAATAGCCCCCAACCCATTGCCCGCTGTCCCGCCGGTGGAAAAGCCGTCTTGCAGGCAGGTTTCCACATCCATCATGCCGGAACCTCGATCTAAGGCCAACACTTCAATACCAACAGTGGGATGTTGGGCGATCGCCCGCAGCATAATGACTCCCCCACCTCCATGTTGAACCAGATTGCTGGCAACCTCCGTGACCAGAATTCCGACCTTACCCCGCTCTGTTTCCTTAAACCCAAGTCGATTGGCTAACGCCAGAGATGCTCGTCGTGCTTCCCCGGTTTGACTTTGCTCTGTAACGGCGATCGCGGTAGATTCCCTCAATCAGTTTCCTCTTATACGATACTTGCCAGGGTTTATGCGTTTTTGTCGTGTGTCGTGTGTGAAGCGCACCCTGGACAACAAAAATGGAACCTGATGTTATTTCCAGCGTACAAGGGTTACTCGTGTTCCCTCTCCCACCACAGACTCAATTTCAAATTGGTTTGCAAGGCGTTTCGCGCCGCCTAATCCCATTCCCAGGCCACCACCCGTTGTAAATCCATCCTTAAGCGCCAGTTCAACATCGGGAATGCCTGGCCCCTGATCTTCAAACGTAAGCTTAACACCCCGCCGTGTTCCTTCCAGGAGTGTTTCTAGCTTCACGGTACCTCCGCCCCCATAGTCCAGGGTATTGCGCGCTAACTCACTGGCAGCCGTCACAATTTTCGTTTGATCGACCAAACCAAAGCCAATTTCAATGGCGTATTGGCGTACCGCTTGCCGCACTAAAACCACATCCGCAGAGGATTGAATGACCATGGTTTCAGTCTTCTGCATCGCCCTCTGCACTCCGTTCCGTAACAGCGGGCTGAACCATTATGGGCTGCCCCATTGATGATCGCAGTAGTTCCATACCCTTTTCCACACTTAACGCCGTGCGAATGCCCGTGAATGATAACCCCAATTCCACCAGGGTAATGGCGACAGCGGGTTGCATGCCGACCACAACCGTTTCAGCATCCATCACCCGTGACATTTTGGCAATATTTCCCAGGATTCTCCCAATGAAGGAATCGACAATTTCTAAGGCCGAGATGTCAATCAAGACGCCGCTAGCGTGGGTTTGGCTAATGCGATTGGTCAAATCATCCTGTAAGGTCATGGCGAGGCGATCGTGCATGTCAACCTGAATGGTGACGAGCAAGAATTCGCCCATTTGAAGAATGGGAATGCGTTCCATCAGTCTCTCCTCTAACCTGCTTTCGACCTACTTTCGGGCAATAGTGGCTCCCGCTCGCTTCAACGCCAGGAGAAAGGCATCGGCTAGCGTTGCCTTCGTGACGACATCGGCTAAATCAATGCCAAGATACACGATCGTTTGTGCAATTTGAGGTCGAATGCCGCTAATAATACAATCGGCCCCCATAAGACGAGCAGCCGTAACGGTTTTTAAAAGATGTTGAGCCGTGAGTGTATCTACCGTTGGAACTCCGGTGATATCAATAATGGCAATCTCGGATCCTGTCTCAACGATTTTCTGCAATAACGACTCCATCACCACCTGAGTCCGAGCGCTATCCAGGGTGCCAATGATAGGTAATGCTAAGATTCCTTCCCAAAGCTTGACAACTGGTGTAGATAACTCCATCAATTCTTCCTGCTGTCGCAAGATCACTTCCTCTCGCGACTTTTGGTAAGCTTCCATGACCAGCAATCCCAGGCGATCGAGCAAGTCTGTGGCTTGCCAAATCTCGGCACCCAGCTCAGCCGGGTCTTTCAATTGCTGCCGCAACCGGTCAAACAGGGGGCGCTTGAATGAAAAGATGAAGGTAGCGGTTTCCGTTGGTGTGAAGCCTTTTTGGGAGCGCGATCGCGAGACACTCGTCAACATCTCCCGCACATCCCGCCACTCCGATGCTTGGATGCTACTTAAGTTGCCATATTGTGTCGCAATACGAAGCAATTTCAGAAATTCCCGGCATTCTTCTTGTAATTCGGCTTCTTTAATCAAGCCTTTTCGGGTATTCGTGGCGATTAATTCCTGGTTCCACTCCGACAGCAGATCTGCCTCATAGGTTTTCAGTATTTCTGGTATCTTGCTTCCATTCATCATTTCCATGAGGCAATTTTCCTTCATCTACCCAAGATTCAGTGTAGGCTTACTTCAGCTTAAGGTAAAATCCAATTTTGCTCCTGCTCAGCTTGTATCTCCTTGATAAACGGATGGTGATTAACAATACCTTTGCCATTTTTCTCAAGCCCTTGATCTTGCGTACATGTTGCGCCCACAAAATCAAGGGCTTGAGAAAAATGGCGAGTATGTTGGATCATTAGTTCGGACAGTTTTTCTGAAACCCTTGATCTTGCGTGCGCGAAGCGCACGCAAGATCAAGGGTTTCAGAAAAACTGTCCAGAGTATTGTTGGATTAAACATAAGCCTTAAAAAACTGTACCGTTCGCCAAAAGATTAAATAGAATGAGTAATATCCTAATTTTGATTGCACTTCTGCTTTTAAACAAATAATTTTGCTTGCATCAGATAAAGATTTTAGAGCAAACAAAATAGAGGAATGTTAAAGACTAGTAATATATATATCGATAAATATTTTAACAGAATGAAAGATGGAACTTTTCCATCATTTATAATTTATATCCTTGCTAAGTGTTTCTAGAACAACTATTAGAATGTAGATATATCATCTTTAAATAGTAAAAATAAGATTCGGAATGAGCTGTATATCATACGGATAGACCCCATCTCCTCAAATTGTGACAGCACTACCTTGTAGGAAGGGGAAGCATGGAGTGGCGGTAGAATGAGCGGTTCATGCTTCAGAGCTTCGAGGGGAATGGGCGATCGCGCCCCATATTGCTTTGCCAATGGATGTTGCTCGGGCAAAGCCACGACAAATGATTCTTGCATAATGGGTAGGAAATTCAAGTTTGGATCATTGGCGTGGGGATTAGGCAAATGTTCAAAGCCCACATCAATGGAACCCTGGCGCAGACCATCAATCATCTCCTCAATGGTCATGCTTCTTAGCTCTAATTCCACCTGAGGGTAATGTTCACGGAACTGTTGTTTCTAATCAAAGGGTCACTTCAAAAGATGAAGTAACCCATTCTCTTTTAGGTTGCGTAAAATACGGTAAATGATCATACTCCTGCTAAACAGCAGGGCAGGTTTTAAAACTACCTTGAAGATTATCTTTTTGTGCGCAAAACGTGCGAAAAGATAATCTCTATAGTCTTGGCCCGGTTAGTGAGGACATCAGAAGCGATTAAAGGCATTGCCTTCAATTGCTTCTGATGTCCTCACTAACCGGGTGATAGCAGTAAAACAGATTTTAGTAACAACAGATACAAGTCTTGCCATTTCTACCTTCTGAGGATCGTAGACTGCCGCTGTTGATAGATTTGAGCAACGCCATTCTTGAACAAGCTTGAATTATCAACAAGCATACTCTGAGCAAACCAATGGCATTCTTTAACTCTGACGTTCCACTTCTCGCGCGCAAACCATCGCTTGCTTCTGTACCTGCTTCTCCAGATACTTGGCGAGTCCATTGTTCAATTGGTCATGCTGCCTTATGGTCGTCGTTCTACACGCGCCACGATCAAGCCTGTTTAAGCTGGGGGCTGTTGGCTGCTAGTATCTTCGCCATGGCTCAATTTTTACCCTTGAGTTGGACAACCCAAGCCTTGCTTGCTTCGATCCTAACGGCACTTGGTAGTTTTGCTATGGCTTGGCTCACTTGGCGCTATACCCACCACGATCAACTGGCCTGGATTCTCTATTCTTGGCTTGCACTCATGCTCGTCGGGACGATCCTCACGGATTTGGGTGTTTGGCGTCCCTGGGGGGTGATGTTGGTCAACTTATGCCCCCTGTGGTTAATTCTTTGTGGCATCGGCTATTTCATCACAGCTCTAGGAATGCGATCCCGCCTCATCCTGTTATGCAGCGCAGCTCACTTCCTGGCTATTGCATTGCTTCCTCTTTTCGTAACCTATCAGATTTTGCTCACAGGCTTTGTCATTTCTGGCTCAGCTATTCTTCTCGCTGAACTCCAGTGGGATTCTAATGGCGTCTGCAACTATCAATCCTTAAATTAAATGCTTATTCAATTAGCCTACTCTTTGGGTTCTTCGCTTTTTATGAAAATGGGTATACAGCATGCACACGCTGAGTCCTACGCCGCCGGTACAGCTTGGAGAATGAGCGCCTGACGGCTGGTACTATTACCCCCGGTCTCCTGACTGATGGGAAGGTGATCATACCGTCCGAAGCCGTTATTAATGCTAGCGGGGTGTTGGAGATGAACAACAGTCCATCCACAGGACTGAAAGAACGGCGTGGGATGATCGCATCCCCACTGCCAATGTTGGACAACGCGGCCATCGTTCGCTTTTTGGGCCTGATTACTGGCCAGGATAGAGGCAGTGCTTAAAACATCGCTGTGAAGGCTACTACCCTGAGCGCTTAGGCTAGCGATCGCCCGCAACAACCTCACAACTTCCGCTTCCTCTAAGTACATCAAGACCCCTTCCAGAAGCCAGGCGGTAGGCTTGTTGAAGTTGAAGCCAAGGGTGTGGAGCTTTTCGACCCAACTCAGTTCCCTGAGATCGCCTGGCAGGAGGACGTGAGAAACCTCAGATGGATGTCCAAGACAATGGGTTTTGTAAGCCAGCAATTCTGCATCATCAACCTCAAAGATACGGATGCCTGTATGCCAGCTCAAGCGGTAAGCACGGGTATCGAGTCCTGCTCCCAACAAAACGACTTGAGTGCAGTTTGAGGCAAGTAGACGGTCATCGAATGTGCGGGTGCGAACCGATATATAACGGGTTCGTTTTAGAATGACATCGGATAGGGGGCTGGCGTCACGGTGGGCGATCGCCTGCCACTGTTCCAACAAATAACTCACTTCGGCTCCCGCTAGCTGCTGGGAGTAGGGGTCGGTAAAAAGGGGAAAAGGTTGCTGCTGCTCAATGGCTCGCTTCGCGGCAACGATCATGGCTGTATTGAGAATGGATGCATCGAGGCTTGGGGACGGCTGCCCCGCATCATGTATCGACATTAAGCTCATCCCTCCCAAACAGTGCCCACTCTAGCATTCTCCATGAATTCAGACTGTTTCAGGTAATCGCTGTCAGCAATTCTGATTTTGAAATCAGGCCCGAAAACCGCGCGCTTTTAGCGCGCGGTTTTCGAGCATCAAAGCCAAGAGTTCACGCCCGTAGGGCGTGAACTCTTGGCTTTGATGCCCGTACTAAGAATTGCTGGATCGCTGTAGGGTTGATGCAATACAGAAGGAGTGTGGATCGCTTAGCGACCCACACTCCTTCTTAATTAACTTAAATGTCGCTATATAGGGCGTACGAAGCGTGAAAATAATCAGCCCCAAGATTAACCCAAAAGCATGAGGTCGATCCCAGGTTATCTCGGCACAATGACATCATCAATTGCTCTCTCTGCATGGGTTAAAGCTATGGCCTCGCCGATTCAAGCGCAATTAATCCGATTCCTTCAGGACGAGTTAGCGATTCCTGCAGATTCTATTGCCATGGCGCTGCGGCATGAAGAACCGTTGCCAAATCTGCTGCCCATGGTTCTCTGGCAGTATGGCCTCATTACCCTAGAGCAGCTTGACCGCGTGTTTGACTGGCTAGAGATGGTCTAATCCGATCAAGAATCTCATATCTCAAAACTAAATTTGGGGGTGGGGTGCGTACGTGCCCCACCCCCAAATTTGACTTTGAGATAGGTTTTAAGCCGCCCAACGAGCCATAAAAGCTTCACATACCGTTACAAATTGAATTGGAGTTTCCACCATTGGATAATGGCCCGCGTTGCTCATTACATGCAATTCAGCCTTTGGGAACCACTCCAGAATGGTCCCTTTCACGAACTCTGTGGGCACGCCAGCGTCATATTCCCCTGTCAAGGCTAGAAAGGGCACTGGACAGCCCTGAACTTCCTCAGCAAAGTCTTCCCCAGACCACGTATGAAAGTAAGCACGATAGGCTTCGGGGGTTGTTGTCCGCAAAGACTCGCTGATCATAAACTGTTCCCACTTGGGTGTATGGCGGCTCCCCGTGGTGACTGTGCAAATGATGCCACGATTGGCGGGTACTTCCCATGCAGAGGAGAAAAGCGCATAGCCATTCTCATCCAGGCTAATTTTGCAGGCCGGAACTGGAGCAACCCCAACGGCAGATTTGAGGCGATCGCCATATCGCGCACACAAAAACTGAGCTGTTTTGCCCATCATTGAGTGCCCAATATAGTGAAATTTGTTCCATCCCAGGTTATCGGCTAGGGCCGTTACATCCCCGGCAATCTCAGCGAAGGTGTACTCGCCTGCAATATCTCGGGATTCGCCATAACCGCGAGGGTCAACGAAGCAGTAGGTGAACTTCTCCCGGTCGAGCCATAGGTGAATGGGCTGGAAGACGCTGCGATCGCCCAGCCACCCGCCCATGACGATGACCTTCTCTGGACCGTCACCCAAAATTTCGTGCCCCAGGAGAGCTGCTGTGCTCATAGTAAGTTGCCTCGACTGGAAAAAATTGCTCATCCTTTATTAAAAGTGAAAATCAAAAAATGAAAAATACTTCTCACTTGGACTCGTCTAATCTTTACGTTGCAGTTTGCGTTTTTCATCTTCAATATTCTGGACAGTTTTTCAGAAACCCCTGATTTTACGTGTACTTCGAGGATGCAAAATCAGGTGCATAAGAGTTTACCCAGGATGTTGGTGCTTGGCCCGTTTCGCGGGCCAAGCACCAACATCCTGGGGGTAATTTCATTGTTGGAAATCTCCTTAAGATTTTTCATTATTTCGGGAGGGGAAGATACTGGGAGAATGCGGTATGGTTTGGAGCGTGAAACCTACCAAAGCATGTCGGGGGGAAAGATGGCGGACAGCGTCATTGGTTTAGACCTGGGGACTGGAGGGGTACGGGCGATCGCCGTTGATTTGAATGGGCAGTTAATCGCTCAGGCAACCCGCAGTTACCCTCTGCTGGCTCCCCATCCCGGTTGGACAGAACAGCACGCTTCTGACTGGGTAACCGCCAGCATTGCTGCCCTGACCGAGTTAACCACCCGACTGCAAGGGCACCGGGCCATTGCCCTCGGTCTGTCTGGTCAGATGCATGGAATGGTGCCTCTCGATGCTGAAGGCGAGGTTATCCGTCCCGCCATTCTTTGGAATGACCAGCGCACAGGCCAGGCGGTGGTGGAGATTGAAACGGTCATTCCTCGTCAGGAATTGATTCAGCGCACCGGCAATCCAGCAATTACCGGATTCCAATTACCGAAGCTGGTCTGGTTGCGATCGCAGGAACCCGAATCCTTCAACCGATTACAGAGAATTCTGCTACCCAAGGATTACTTAGCGTACGTGCTGACGGGCGAGCAGGCTACAGAGCCTTCTGATGCATCCGGGATCGGTTGCCTAAATCTCGCAACGCGTCAATGGGATGACGACATTTTACAAACGCTCAATCTCAGTCCGACCTTCTTCCCATCAGTGGTAGACTCGACTGCCATTGTCGGACGGCTACAATTGGCGATCGCCCAACAAACTGGATTACCAGAGGGTTTGCCGGTGATTGCAGGTGGGGGCGATAATGCCGCCGCTGCCATTGGCCTGGGCATTTCCTCGGCACAGTTAAATCGGGGTAGTCTCAGTATTGGGACGTCAGGGGTGGTTTTTGTGCCGTGCGATCGCCCCACCCCTGACCCTGCTGGGCGGGTCCATCTCTTTTGTCATGTGGATGGGGGCTACCACTTGCTGGGGGTAACCCTGGCCGCAGGCGGAGCTTTGCGTTGGTATCGCGATACGTTTGCTCCTGAGGTCGCTTATGGGGACTTAATGACGTTGGCGGAGCGATCGCAACCGGGTTCGCGAGGAGTTCTCTTTTTACCGCACCTATCGGGAGAACGGAGCCCTCATCTTGACCCGGATGCCCGGGGAGCCTGGGTCAATCTCTCGCTTGCTCACACTCAGGCAGACTTGGTACGGGCCGTGTTAGAGGGAGTAGCCTTTGGTTTGAAAGCGGCTCTGGACGTAGTTAATGAACTCAATCCAGTGCATCAATTGCTGGCAACCGGGGGAGGAGCGCGATCGCCGGTTTGGCTCCAAATCCTGGCAGATGTGTTGCAAACTGAGTTGGTAGCCCCCAAGACGGAAGAAGGGGCTGCTTATGGAGCAGCGATTTTAGCAATGGTCGGTGTAGGAGCTTATTCAGATTTAGACCAGGCTTTGCAACTGATACCGCGCGCTACACAACCTATCACACCCAACGTTCATGCGGTTTACAACACGTCGTTCCAACATTACAAAACGCTGTACGAAGCATTGAAAGCAATTCGTTAGCTCCTGACCTATTAAACGCCATCCGACAACTATCAATACGCTGGACAGTTTTTCTGAAACCCTTGATTTTGCGTGCGCGAAGCGCACGCAAAATCAAGGGTTTCAGAAAAACTGTCCGAACTAATAATTATGATTGCTGTGGATGACCAGAATCGGGTGTTGAGCAACCGATACCCACATTCAGATTACTGAAATGAATGTGTTGGCATACCAGATGTTTGAGTTGGAATACAAAATAAATCACCTGACGTATGGTGCTGCTGGATCTCCTTCTGGCCGAAGCCAATCGATGCGGATGTGACATACAAATCCGTTAAATGGCTCCCACCAAAGATCGGGCAGGTGGGACGGGGAACTGGCATTTTGACACGCAAAAGTTCTTGTCCAGTTGGGTCGAAACAGGCAACGCATCCACCATCCCAAAGGGCTGACCAGAGGTTGCCCTGTACATCGATCGCCAATCCATCCGGCTCAACCGCTTCGTTGCTCAGATCTACCAGGACACGGCGATCGCGGATTTCCCCCGTTTCGACCTCAAAATCATAAGCATAAATCTTGTGCTGAGCTGAGTCGGTGAGATAGAACGTCGACTCATCGGGGCTCCATCCCAACCCATTGGAGATGGTTAACCCTGTTTCCATGACTGTGAGTGAACCATTCGGATCATAGCGGTAAAGTTCCGCCTGCCCCTTTTCTTCACTAACGGTGCCAATCCAGAAACGTCCTTTGGAGTCACACTTCCCATCATTGCAGCGGGTATTGGGAAAGGGAAACTCAATGGGCTTCAAGGTACTCACTTCACCGGTGGATAAAGAGAGAAACGCTAGACGATCGCGTAATGCAATCAACAAACGATCATGGCCCGTGAGAGCGATCGCACTGACGACGTCTCCTGTATCAAAATAGCGGCTGTTCCCTGTGGCTGGCTCAAATTGATGCACACGATAATTATACGCATCAACCCAGTAGAGACACTGTCGATCACCATCCCACACTGGGCATTCTCCCAGGCGAGCACGAGCAGACAACACATTTTGAACGGCTAAATTCATGCGATCGCTACCAAATTCTTCAAAATGCTCCTATAGCCGATACCTTCCTGTCATATACCTACGGTTGAGTTACCGTAACAATACTCTGGACAGTTTTTCTGAAACCTTTGATTTTGCGTGCGCGAAGCGCACGCAAAATCAAAGGTTTCAGAAAAACTGTCCGAACTAATGCCGTAAAAAACAGTTCGGAATAAGCATCCCACTCAACATAGGCAAGCTTAAGCCACCGAGTATTAGCGCAGACGGTATACTTTGGGCGTCATTCCAGTTAACTGCCGAAATTGCTTAGTTAAGTGGCTGTGGCTGTTGAAACCACATGAAAATGCAATGTCTGTTATGGGGCGATCGCTCTCCTTCAACAATTGCTTGGCCCGTTCGATGCGCTGATGCAGCAAATATTGATAAGGCGTGATACCAAGTGCCTGCTTAAATTGACGACTGAAATGGAATTCACTGATTCCCAGTAATGATGCTAAATCGGTTAGTTTGATTTCTTGATGGAGATAGTCACGGATATAATCTAACACGTGCATGAGCTGCCGCTGGGGTAAGCCACCTTCATATATTGGTAATGGTGTATGAACGGCTGTATATTGACGAATGAGATGGATGGTCAGCACATTCGCTAACGATTCAATGTAAAGCTTATTGCCTGCGGTTTTCTGCTGCAATTCCGTTAGCAACATTGAACCAATGGCCTCGATTTGAGGGTCACGGGTTCGGAATTCGGGCATGAGTTCCAGGCGATCGCCCTTCATCTCCAGAGCTTCGCACGCAACCCGTTGGATAAATTGAGATGGAACGCGAATTTGTAAGTAATGATCTTCATCATCCCAGCGGGCAAAAAAGGGTACTTCTGCTGGAGCAATCGAAATATCTCCTTTTCCATAAAGACCCCGATAGGTTTTGCTCCCATAAACTTGTAGAAAGTTAATGGGACGTGGGGAAAGCGATAAACAAATGACGTGCGCATCGGTGTAATAACAATGCCCTTCCCCCGCTGGGTAACGGAACTGCTCAACCACGATATTGTCCCACCCTTGATCACTGCTGGATAGGATAGGTAAATGGGTTGTTTCAGCTTGCTTGGTGGGAGGTGTCATCCTGCAAAACCAATGCATTTAGCTTATTGTAATGTTTTTGGGTAGAGTGAACAGTGAATCTGCTCGCCTCCAACGATTCTCATTTTGGAATCCAACCCGAAAATAGCCCGCCGAAGGCGGGCTATTTTCGAGCTTCAAAGCTGAGAATTGCTGCTCGCCTCACCCAACATGTCTCTCTGTTGAAAGGGCCGTTACTAATTTAGAGAACCAGATCAGGTACCTGAAATAGAGACTGATACGCTAGCACAGCCCCTCCAACCACTGCGGCATCTTCTCCAAAGGCTGATACGGCTAACCGAGCCTTAGGATTGCTAAAAAAACCTTGTTCTCCCTGGCGAGGCATCCTGTTTCGTAATTGATCCATTAGGGAGCCTTGAACGTATGGAAATAAGATACTGAGTGGACCGCCTAATATAATTTGTTCCGGGTTGAGGAGGCTGGCAACGCTAATAAGCCCACGTCCTAAAATATTTCCCCATTCCTGAACGGTGCTATGGGCGATCGCATCCTCTTCCAACCGCTCCACCAGTTCCCGCAAGTCTTCCGCTTTGCCACCCAGTGCTCGATAGCGCTTCAGCAAATCGTCTTTTCCAACACGATGGCCGCACTCGTAGGCGTTATCTTGCCCTGGTGGATCGCTCATCAGCGCGCTAATCTCTCCAGCTGTGCCATAGGCACCACGAAACACGCGATTGTTGATGATTAATCCACTTCCAATACCGTTGTTAATCAAAATATAGAGCAGGCAAGAACTCTGCATGGCGTTGCCTAAATAGACTTCCGCTAAGGCAGCAGCATTCGCATCGTTGTCAACAAATAATGGTAGATCGAGATGAGGCTGAAGATAGCGACGCAGATCCACGCCTGACCAGTCGAGAAATGGAGCACGAATGACCACGCCCTCTAAATTCAAGACTCCTTGAACCGACAAACCAATGCCCCGAAGTCGAGCGCGGTTGTAGGGTTCAGCCTGGCAAACTTGATGAATCAATTGCACGAGTTGCCGCAATACAGATTCTGGATCCGTGCTAGATACCGGTTGCTGAAGCCGCGCTACAATTTGTGCCGCCAAATTCAGCTTAATTACTGTTAAATGTTCGGCCTCAATAGCCGCTCCGACAAAGAAGGCTCCATCAGGATTCAGCATTAACCCAACTCCAGGGCGACCACTGCCACGACTGCCACGGGAAGCTGTAATCTCGATACCTTCTTGTATTAATCCCTGGGCAATCAGCTCAGCCGTTATGACGGTCACCGTTGAGCGTGTTAGTCCAGTCAGGCGTGCTAGCTCGGCACGGGCAATGGGGGCACGGCATCGCAACAACTCCAACAGTCGTGCCGTATTAAACTGCTTTAGTACGGCGGGATGGGTTGTGAAAGGCGACGTTAGGGGCACGGACATAGAAAATTTTTAGATATTAATTTGTTTACCTAACAAACAAATTAGCATAGGGTTACTGATGCTGACAGAGGTTTATCATGTCATCTCACTCTACTTCTCTAGAACCTCTCAAGTGCCCTGCGCAACCGTCTTCGCCAAGTCGTGTTGCGCCTCAGGCTCCCTACGCTGCGCTAATTTTTGATTGTGATGGAACAATTGCCCACACGTTACCCGTTCATTTTGAAGCCTGGCAAGCAACTCTGGGTGAGTTTGGAGCCGTTCTGCCAGAGGACTGGTATTACGAGCGTACTGGACTCACTGCTGCAAAGTTTTTACAAGAGTTTAATCAAGCCTTTGGCTATGCTATTGATATCCAAAGGCTCGAAGTCGAGCGACAACGACATTTCTCCCGCCTGGTTCATCGTGTTCAAGCGGTGCCTGCTGTCGCTGCGATCGCCCATGAAAACTACGGTCGCGTGCCGATGGCGATCGCCTCTAATGGTCAGCGTTCTGTTGTAGAACCCACGATTGAATCCATTGGTTTGCGATCGCTGTTTAATACGATTGTCACCATCAACGATGTCAAGGTTGGCAAACCTGAGCCCGATCTTTTCCTGTTGGCGGCAGAAAGAATGGGGGTTGCCCCTCAGGAGTGCATCGTGTACGAAGACAGCGACGTGGGGCTAGAAGCCGCGGAACGGGCTGGTATGCGATGGGTTGATGTGCGAATTTTGGGGGCCAAATGATGAGCAACAAACCCCCCGTCTGGATTGGAGTTGGACTGGCTTTCTATGCGTTTATTGCGATCGCGATCGCAGAAGGTGGTCTGGGTGTACTGCTGCCCTCCATCTTGACAACCTACCACCTGACCACAGCGACGGTAACGGCTCTGTTCTTCAGTCAAATCAGTGGCTATGTTGTGGCAGCTCTCACCAGTAGCCTGTTGAGCCAACGTATCGGCTTAGCCCGGATGATTTTACTGGCGGCGATCAGTCTCACGACAGCACTTTGTATTTATGCAGCAACCCCTCATTGGCTTGTCATGGTCATTACGGGAACCTTATTGGGGCTGGGTATCGGCCTGATCGATGCGGGCATCAACACATTCATTGCCCACAAACAGGATAGTGCTCATCTTATGGGAGTGCTGCATGCCTTTTATGGTGTGGGAGCCTTAACGGGGCCTGCGATCGCCACTCTGTTACTGACGACGGGGGTGAGTTGGCGATCGGTCTACTGGGTATTCGCCGCGATGGTTGGGCTGTTAGTCATCGGCATGATCTGGGTTATTGCTCAGCCTTATCCACTTATCGATTCATCGGCTATACCTGCTGAGCAAAGTGCAGGGAAAAACTTGCGTCTGGCGTTAAAAACTCCAACCGTGCGAGTTGCAGGATTGCTTTTGCTGGTTTACGTTGGCACTGAAGCGTCGCTGGGGAATTGGGCGTATACCGTGCAAACCGTTAGCCGAGGGACGCCTGTTGCCCTGGCAGGTTATAGCGTAGCCGCCTACTGGTTTGGGCTAACGCTGGGGCGCTTGACGATGGGGCAACTGATGAAACGGTTGGGGGCAGCTCGACTGATTGACGGTTCTTTGGCTTTGCTCACCGTTGGTCTACTCATTTGGTGGTGGTTCCCTCAACAACTGTGGAGTCTGCCTATAATCGGGTTCGCTCTAGCCGCCATTTTCCCAACAACCATGTGGCTAATGCCACGTCGAGTTCCGGCCGCGCTGGTTCCGGCCGCTATTGGTTTTGCCGCTAGCATTGGCAGTATTGGTGCCGTGGGTATTCCCACAATCGTGGGTTGGCTAGCCGATCAAACGAATTTAGAAGTCGTTCCCATATTCATGGTGCCTCTGGCTCTTGTGATGGTGATGCTCCATCGCTGGTTAGTGGATCATACCCAAACGCCATCGCCTGAAGAGGTGTAGCTCCCCAAAATTTTCAGGAATTTGAGAATCTAGACGCTTGTTATTCAATGATGTTGGAGTTTTAAAGTGATGCTTTCCGATCAACTTTACTTGCAAAAACTTGAGTATGCCTGTTTCACCATTGCTAGTTTTTTGCATACGCAATTGCAAACTCAGCATATCAATGCAATGGAATTTTTGAGTATGACTGACCAATTACCTGTTAAACCTGTAGAGATGAAGCATTACTCTATTTGAAGAAGCACGGACTCTGCTTCTCTGTAGGAGAATTGCTCAATATCCACAACACAGGGATCCTGGAATGAATGTAGGGAGCAACACAATTGATGTGCTAGTCGTTGGAGCGGGTCCAGTTGGCTTGGCTATGGCCTGTGAACTGCTCCGGCGTGGTGTGGCCTGTCGCATTATCGACAAAGCTGCGGCACCCGTCCAGACCTCCCGTGCCCTCGGCATTCAAGCTCGGACCTTAGAGGTATTTGAGGCGATGGGGGTGATTGATGCCGCGTTAGCAGCGGGCACCCAAGCGCGAGGTGTGACGTTTCATCGAGGTGATGAAGACATTTTGTACATTAGCCTGCAACACATCCGTGAAAAAGAGAGTCCCTATCCTTTTCTCCTGATCTTGCCGCAGAGCCAAACGGAATTAATTCTCAATCAACAATTGCAAGAATTGGGGGGAACCGTTGAGCGATCGCGCGAACTCATGAACATCCGTCAAGAAGAAGATTGGGCGATCGCCCAGATCAAGCCCAGCGAAGCCGACACTAACGATATTGAAGAAATCCAGGCTAAATGGCTGATTGGATGTGACGGGGCGAGCAGCCAGGTTCGTAAAATCCTTGCTATGCCCTTTGAAGGCACGACCGCCCCCGAGGAATGGTTGCTAGCGGATGTGGATCTAGATTGGCAGCGCACCCGTGAGACGACCCATGGCTGGTTTACGAAGGATGGGGTCTTTGCCGTCTTTCCCTTGCCCACGGGTCAATGGCGGTTATTTGCACCTGCTGGAAAGCGCACCTCTGAGGTGTCGGTCGAGGTCTTTCAAAACCTGCTGAGGCAGTACACAGACGATACGCAAACAACCGTAAGTCATCCCACCTGGATGTCTAAATTCAAGGTTAATTACCGCATGGTCGATAACTATCGTCAGGGCCATGTTTTAGTTGCCGGAGATGCTGCCCATATCCACAGCCCCTTTGGTGGGCAGGGTATGAATATTGGAATTCAGGATGCTTATAACCTGGCCTGGAAACTCGCGCTGGTTATTCAGGAGAAGGCTCGAGACAGCCTACTGGATACTTATCAGGAAGAGCGATCGCCCGTTGCTCGATTTATCCTCCGAGGCACTCAGACCGCAACTCAGGGGGTTCTCGTGACCCAAAATCCCGGCTTACGCTGGGTGCGCGATCGCGTCCTGGTTCCTCTCCTTCGCCTCAATATCCTCCAACGCAAGCTAGCTCAAGAAGCCTCTGAACTGAATGTTAACTATCGGCGATCGTCCCTCTCCGTTTCAACCCTTGACCCAGGCGCTGATTTGCGAACTCGAATTGCTTGGTGGAAGGCACCCCATGCGGGCGATCGTGCGCTCCCTGGCCCCTGCCTCCACTATCCGACCCGCGACCCCATTACCCTCTTTCAAGCATTTCGTGGCACTGAAAGCCACCTCCTTCTCTTCGCAGGGTTGACGCAACCCAATTACACCCATCTTGCTAACCTTGCCTCGAATGTTGAGAACGAAATGGGTAGCATCGTCAAAGCTCATATCGTCGTCCCTGGCACCGATAAACCAACGGAGCTGCCATGGGAAGGCTCTCTCCTCCTCGACCCCGAAGGAACCCTCCACACCCTCTATGGAGTTCACAAACCTTCCCTCTACTTCATTCGCCCCGATGGTCACATTGCTTTCCGGAGCCAACCCATAGACGAAAAAGCATTTTTACACTACCTCAATCAACTTTTTCTACTACAAACCCCAGCCTAAAATCTTACTGTCCTGCTGGTTCCATAATCTTTAAACGTGTTCTAGGCGTGTGGGTGGGGTACTCATCCACACGTTTGAAATGAAAATCCAGTTGTTTGTGTAAGAGCCGCACTCCGCGCGGCTCTTACACAAACAACCGTAGCTGATTCAAGTGCAAATCGCTGTAATGAAAATGGCTATGAGTACATACTTGGGAACAATAGATGCGATCGCATGGGGTTACAGTTGGCCCAAAGGAAGTGTTCAATGGCTCACCATCGGATTCATACTATTCCACATAAGACGTTGGGGTTGGGCCTGGGGCTAATTCTGCTGGTATGTGGGCTTTGGCTTACCTGGATGGGTCATCTGCATCATGTTCCTACGGAAATAATTCGAGTTACGCGAAAGCCAGATCAAATCTTGGTGGCTCGGCTGTACCTTCCTTCCCAGGCGATCGCTCCTTATCCTACCCTGATGCTATGGCATGGCGTCAATTGTACGAAGGAAACGATGGAGCCCCTGGCGGTCGAGCTGGCTCGACAGGGAGTTGCTGTGATTGCCGCCGATGCCGGTGGGTTTGGCGAATCTTACCCCCGCAGCTATAGCGAAGACGAGAATTTAGCGGATGCTCGGGCGATCGCTGCCTACATGCAAGTCAATCCTGGCCGCTTTGACCCTACTCGCATCGGCGTCGCTGGCCATTCTATGGGCGGTGCCACCGCTCTAGCTTTAGCCAATGAAAACAGCCAGATTATGGCAACCCTGGTTCTCGGCATGAGTGCCGACATCACCCGCCATCTGCCCCCAAACCTGTTTCTCGGTACGGGACTCTATGAGCAATTCCATACGCCACGTATGATGCGTTTGATGATGTATCAGGGAACTGGGCAGGCTGTCCAGGCCCAGCTTTACGGCAATTTTGACCAAGGCACTGCCCGCAAACTGGTTATCTCGCCAACCTCAGATCACATGATGGAACCCTTTGATGCAATTCTCATCCAGGAATCCGTTAGATGGGCACAACAAGCTTTTGATCTTCAAACTCCCCCTCAACGCTTGATCATGCCTCGCTTCATGTTAGGGCAATGTCTGCTCCTAGTAGGTAGTGTATTAGCCGTGAGCTACGGGCTACAGGGTAATCTGTATGGTCAGAAACATCCTCGTCTGGTTGCCGCAGGTTGTGTTGCAATCACACTTCTCGTATTGCTTTCAGGGATGACAGGCCACATCCCTGAACGACTGACAACGGATCTGATTCTCCTGGCATCAATACTGTTTCCCTTCGCTCATTATGCTATTCACTATCCCATCCAACTGACTTCCTTTCTTCGCATTACAGGTCTCTATATTCTCTTAATTTTGCTTGCCTATACGATAGTGGCGATCGCCGTTTGTAGCCCCCATTTAATCGCTCACCCGCCCTTGCTCCTCGGCTTACCCTCCTTCATCCTGCACATGCCGATCGCCCTTCTCTACTCTCGAATGCAGGAGTTAAGAGCAGCCCTATTTCCAGTTTATAGCAATGCAGTCGTGCCCGGTTGGGGCCTGCTATTCCTATTTCTGCCAGATCTAATCAAACCGGGTATTGTGATCCATGCTACGACCCGTGTAGCGATAAAGACTGCTTTCTGGTTGCGGCAACCCCTACACTTCCAATGGCAAGAGCGGCCGTCAGCTCGTTCATTACAACTCCTCGGCGGTTTGATTGTCTTGCTTCTAATTGTTCTCTATCAACAAGTACAAACAGGGGCCTTTTCTCTAGAAAATGCTGGTGCTGCCGGGAAACTCCTGGTGCTGATGGCAATTCTGCCTGCATTGTTGGTTTTGGGAATGATGCGATCGCCCTTCTTTCAAAAAATTGAGTACCAGTGCTGGCACTGAAGCTTCATAGGGCTTCACTTTGAATGAGGTCTACGAAATAGGGCGTGCTTTAACTCGGGTTTAAACGGTAGTTTTTTCGAGCGAGAAGCGCCCGAAAAAACTACGTTGAAAGTTTAGCAAAATGGGTCGAGGGAATGGCGCTTAACTCAGGTTCCCAGACGGCCTAAAGCTGCGGCTGCCTGCCCACGTACCTCTGCGCTTGCATCCTGACTCAGGTGCTGTAGATGGGCTAAAACCTCGTCTCGTCGTGGGCCTTGCAGATGTGTTGCCAATTCTCCCAGAGCTGACGCGACAGCAGTTCGTACCATGTAATCTGGATCTTCTAAATGATGCGACAGCCGAGTGATCGCATCTCCTTGCCCTTCCTGCCCCATGTGGTTAATCTCGTCTAATACGGTCTGGCGATCGCCATGGTTTTGATGAGGCATGGCATCGTCCAGGGGAATGCCTGCCGTATTTCCAGCACCAGGTTCTGCATATTGTACAGATGGAATTTCAGTGGAATTGTGATGAGGTTCTACCATATCTCGAACGTTTAGAGATGTTGCCAGTGGGGTATCAATTGTTGGTAGTTCAAGGGTTGGTACGATCAGTGGGGCTGTTTTTGCCGGAGGAGATTCAGGTTGTTCCACGTTGGGTGACGTGGCTGAGGTTGTTGAGGTTGTTGCTGGGCCGTTGCTCTGGGACTGGCGAGAGGATGTTTGAGCTAGCCGTCGCTGGCCACGTGACCTCATGAGCAGAACGAGCCCGATTGCAAAAATCGTTAATCCAACTGTCGTTAACAAATCTTCCATAGTTTCCGGCCTCAAAGCATGACTAACGCTGCCCACGCCAGATAAACTGCCTCACCTTTGCTTGGGTGAAACCTGTCTCAGCCAATCATTTACCATTCATGGGTAACGTATTAACTCTATTGCAGAACATTCAACTCCCTAGATGCATCTGACTTATTGAAGAGATTTCCACAGTAGTTACCTGATAACCTGCTTAAAAAGATTATTGTTTGTGCTTCAATCGCGAACAATAATCTTTTCAATGACCTTATCCCTATCCATACGGTACGCCCATCCATTGGCTTCTCAACGATTTTTAAAGGAGGCAGTAAATCGTTGAGGCATTGATAGCATTAAAATTCCAGTGAGTATTAGTATTGCACCAATGATACTTAATAAAGGCAAGTATTCATGGAGAAAAAGGGCGGCGATCGCAGCAGCAAAAATTGGTGTCATTAAGTTTAACGTTGTTGTTAGAACAGGAGACAGGTGTTTCGCTGCATAGCTATAGCAGAGGGTAGGAACGACGGTTGAGAGAATACCGAGGCCCCAGGCGATCGCTAACATATCAGGTTGAACGAGGGCATTGAGATACTGAGGTGTTGCAATCAGGGTAATTGGTAGTGTGATAACTGAACCAAGTGCAAATGTGATGAAAGCTACAAGAAGTGGATTGAGTAGAGGATGATTGATAGATTGGAATTTGAATAACGTTGCGTAAGTAAGCGTAACGATTGCAGACAAAAAAGCGAAGAATAAACCTGTTAAGTAAGTTGTTATATCACTACTATGTCCTTGTAGCTTGGGCAAAACAAACAGCACTAAGCCTCCAAACGACGTTATCGCTCCAATTCCTTCCATCGCAAGGATAGGTTTTTGCGAGAGAACTTTGACCGTAAGTCCCAGTAGAGGGGCAAGTCCAACGATGAGAACGACGTCACTAACAGGAGCAAGTTGAAAAGCTCGTACTGCAAATAAATAGTAAAACACCATTAAGCTGGATAACAGAATGGTCTGAGGATTGCGCACTAAACTGCGTAACTCTAATTGTAGGGAACGACGCATGATGAGAATAGGAAGGGTCGCCAGTAAGGCAATAACCAAGCGAACCGTCAATATTTCGAGGGTCGTGAACTGTGGCATTAGTTTGATAAACGTTCCTGTCAATCCCCAGCCCAGGGCTGCAAGGCAACCAGAACCAAGGGCAACAACGCGAGTAGAGCCTGACATGATTGTTTTCCAACGATATTGTGTTTAAAGTTCAGCTTTTAGCTGTGCTCGGTATTGCCCCGGTGTTACTCCAACCCAAGCTTTGAAGGTTTTTGTAAAGTGGCTTTGATCATTAAATCCCAGCTCAACAGCTAACTGTGCTAGTGAAGAGCTTTGCGAGAGGCGAGACTTTGCATGGGCAATGCGAATGTGTGTCAAATAGGCATGGGGAGGTAAGCCAACAGATTCACGAAAAATGCGGTTTAAGTGGAACGGGCTTCGATCGCAGAAGTTTGACAAGTCTTCTAAGGTAAGGTTTTGGCAGTAATAGGTGTGTAAATATCTCTTTATTTTCTGAACGAGCTGGTGATCTGGTTTATCGGTATGCTTGTTTGCTGCTTTATCAATAGCATGGCGCGCAACCAAAGTCTGAAGAATGGTCAGTAAACGTGTTTCTAGCTCCATACGATCGCTCATTGTCGATTGTTCTAATCGACAATGGAATTGTGCTAACTGCTGGAAGAGCGGGCGATCGCGAATGACAGGATTGGCAAAGAACGGTACTGACAGAGGTTGCTGGTCATTTCTGTTGAACCATGGCTGAAAGAGATAAGTGGGTGGATAGATAACCTTAAAACTCCAACCGGCATCAACGGCAGCCCAATTACTGTGGCCCTCGTCAGGCTGTAGGACAACAATGCTACCTGTGGGTGCGATATGGGTCTCGCCCCGATATTTCACGGCTTCAACCCCACTGATAATAATGCCAATGCAAAATTCTTCATGCACGTGGCGAGGAAATGTATGGGTTCGGTAGGTAGCGTGAAGTACTTCTAGATTGGTAAGCACTGGCGATCGCCAAACTTTTGCTTGTTCAGTCATGGCACAGTAGGGCGGCAACGTTCATCATAATAGGCTGCATTAATCCTTCTGTCTTGTAAAATCTTGCGGTCATGATGCACGCTCAGGGTCTGTCACTATCATTTCTCTAGCTTGCTCTAAGGGTTGTTTCTTCGTAGTATGCTTTGCACACGAGAAACAATCCTTAAAGCAGACTCTAGTATTTCAGGGTACCGATTTTGACGGAATGGGCAGGGTTTGTCCCATCCATCCTGTCGAAGTCGATGGTCTAAGTGGTACAGCCTAATTAAATATAAGATCGAAGTTGTGCCGCTTGCGAAGCAAGCGGCACAACTTCGATCTTATGAACTACTAAAGAAGTCGAAGTTTTGAATTATGGATTAATAAATAAAAATTTGAGCTTTAAGTATAGTTAGATATTTATTGATCTGGATTTAGGCATCAGTTTTATAGATATGTTTTAGGCAAATGGCGAGTTGCCCAACTTAACTAAACCAGAATTCTATGCCAGCTATGAAACAAGCAGTATAAAATTTTAAATTTTGTGTTTGATTATGCCCATTTATTTAAGTAAAAGTATCGAATATCAAAAAATAAATGAATATATTCTGGATACATAAAGCTCAATAAGAGCTGTGGTTTAAGATAAATTACTTGATGGTAATACCTCAATAAGGATGGGCAGACTACAAGCAATAGACCTTTAAATCTTAAGGAAAATTGCAATCATGGCGACAGCTACCGCAACGCACACGATTCGGCCTGAACTCGGTGATTTTAGCAGTATTGTTTGCTTCAAAGCATTAGTAACGGGAACAGAAGAAGCATTAGGAGAAAAAGCGGCTGCAATTGCACTGATCGCAGCTGGGCGCGTTCGGGGTAAGCAATTAGTGCAGGAGTTAGGGATGGCTGAAAAGCAAGTTAGTTTGGAGGAACTGTCCCAAATTCTTCAAAAGGCATTAGGTTCAGAAGGAACGCGTTTGTGTATTGTAGATAGAATTGTCGATGACAATAATACAATTCTAGTTTACTGCCGTGAAACCATTTGCTCTTCAGGTGAAGTTGCTGGTTCACCCCGAAATCTAACGTACACTTTGGGTGCCCTTCAAGGTGCTCTTGAGCAAGGCTTAGGCAAGCGTTTACGAGGAAAGCAGATTGAATCCATTCTGCGAGGTGGCACTCATGATGTTGTGGCATTTGAGGTGATCTCGTAACGTTATAGGGATCGCAAATCGACTTTATAGGCCGCTTCGTAGGGTGTAAGATGTGACTCATTTCTGATTCTTGTATTAAAAGCCAGAAGGGTGATTTTTCTGCCATGTTGTGACAGAAAGATCACCCTTCTGGCTTTTGGCTTTAGAAAGATGCAAGATCTGAGTAATGGTACGTTTGAGATAGGCGATCGCCGTTAGGATACCCTTATGACTACACACCTAACTCGAGAAAATATTCTCCTTACATTGCAACAGGTTGATGAGTGGGATGTGATTGTGATCGGCGGGGGTGCGACCGGGCTGGGTGCAGCGGTTGAAGCAGCCAGCCGAGGTTATCAGACGCTTTTACTGGAGAAGTATGATTTTGCCAAAGGGACCTCCAGTCGCTCAACCAAACTGGTTCATGGAGGAGTGCGATATTTGGCTCAGGGAAACCTTGCCTTGGTACGAGAAGCTCTACATGAACGTGGGCTGTTACATCGCAATGCCCCCCACCTCGTACACAACTTACCCTTGGTGGTGCCCAGTTATGCAGGCTGGTCGCAGCTCTACTACGGTGCAGGGCTGAAGCTCTATGACTTACTTTCAGGGCGATTAAGCTTCGGTCATAGTCAATTTCTTAATAAACAAAAAACTCTTGAACAGTTGCCGACATTGAATCAAAAAAAACTGCGAGGTGGCATTTTGTACCACGACGGTCAGTTTGATGATGCACGGTTGGCAATTACGCTAATGCGAACCTTGATTGATCAGGGAGGTGCGGCGTTGAATTATGCTCCAGTGATAGGTTTGATGAAAACTGCGGGGGCAATCGCAGGTGTGTTTGCACAAGATAGCGAGACACTTAAAACATTTGAGCTAAAAGCAAAGGTTGTTATCAATGCAACAGGTGTTTTTGTTGATGATGTGCGTCGGATGGATAATGCATCTGCGCCAACGATGCTCTCGCCCAGCCAAGGAATTCATGTCGTTGTAGACCAACGCTTTCTCCCGGGTCATTGTGCGCTGATGATTCCTCGTACAGAAGATGAACGAGTGCTCTTCGCATTGCCCTGGCACGGTAAAACGCTCATTGGTACAACGGATACTCCCGTTGAGCAACCGGAGTATGAACCTCGTCCTCTAGACCATGAGATTGACTTTATTTTACGAACGATCGCCCAATATCTGACGCCTGCTCCTGGGTGGTCGGATGTGCTCAGTGTGTTTGTGGGACAGCGCCCACTTGTGAAGGCCGATAACATGACATCGACGGCCGCTCTCTCACGGGAACATACAATTTCTGTGTCTGACTCCGGTCTAGTCACCATTACAGGAGGTAAATGGACGACTTACCGAAAGATGGGGGAGGATGTGGTGAACTCTGCAGTCAAGGAGCGAAAATTACCTCAAAAACCTTCGATAACGCGCGATTTAAGGCTTCACGGTTGGACGCAAACTCCTGTTGCTGCTCCATTGGATGTTTATGGCAGTGATGCCAGTCTGATTCAGCAAATGCCCGGAGCTCATCAATTACTGCACCCTGACTTGCCCTACTCAGAGGCTGAGATCCGCTGGGCTGCTCGCTATGAAATGGCTCGTACGGTAGAAGACGTGTTATCCAGGAGGACACGATCGCTGCTCTTAAACGCGGCCGCCAGCATAGAGGCTGCGCCCCGAGTCGCAGCAATTCTAGCCAATGAGTTAAATCGGGATGACAGTTGGCAGAAGGAACAAGTTTCAATGTATCAATCTTTAGCAATGGGCTACAAGCTGAACTCGCCTCAAGAACATCATGTTTGAGCCCTGCACCCGCATTACAACAAGCAAGGTTAAATGCCGATGATATAAAAGTGATGCGGCGCTTTGCGCCGCATCACTTTTATATCATCGGCTGATCTGATATTACAGATTAATTTCGTTACTGGAAATTTTCTTATTGAATAGCTTGAATAGCAGTGGCGATCGCCCGCTCCTTCTGTAGGTCTGCACCTTGAGCATAAGGTATTGAAGCTATTACCTCGACATCCGGCCTAACTCCTCGCCCTTCCAATCGTTCGCTTTGATTAATCAACACATCGGCGACTGCGACATAAAGCAAGGTGCCATCCTGCATCAAGAAGGGACGCCCTGCAACAACGGCCCCAGCGGTTGCTGCTCCCACAAGCGGTCCCACCCGTTCCTGCTGAAACCCATAGGCTAAAATTTCTTTACTGCTGCGGCTGCCTGCATTAATCAGCATGACAGCAGGCTTGTTCCAGTAGGTCGCATAGGTAAAAGGGTCGCGATCGCGTCCTCGATTGAGAATGGTTAGCCCCTTTCCCGTGAAAAAGTTGAGGTAGTCAAGATCTCCCCCACCCCAGCCATCTCGTAGATCCAGCACCAGTGCATCTGCATCGTGCAACTTTCCAGACATCAGCTCATTCAATAGCGTTTGTTGGTGTGGGTCGGCAGCATTTGACCAGATGTGGACATAACCGATGCGCTTGTTATCCTGTTCGATGATGCTGATGCTATCTTGCTGTGCCTCCAAAAACAAGGTTGTAGTGTCGAGGACTTGGGGAGTAACACTCACCTCTATCAGGGTATTGGGAGTGCGCCGCACCTGCATCTTGACGGCCTGTCCTGCTTTGCCTGCAAAGGACTGGATGGGATGAAAGGACGTATTCTCTACCGCTACAATTTCATCGCCTACCTGGAGTCCGGCGATCGCCCCCGGTCTTCCGTCTAGGACCCCGCTGATAAAAACTTTTCCGTCGATAGTTTGGGTAAAGATACCAATACCAGTATATTCAAACCGTCCATTGGGAAAAAGTTGTCGAGCGGCGGCAGGTAAATCTCGCATTGAGGGCTGAAAGATGCCCAGCAGTTGATAGTAGGCCGGTTCTTCAGGAGTGTAGAGGTGTGTATGGGAGGTGTGCAGTTCTGCCAACATGTCATTGATGACAGCGGCCGCTTCAGCCTGGGTTTGGGCTTGCCCAAAGATGGGTTGGTAGTGCGATCGCACCGCATTCCAATCGACCCCATTGAGGTTGGGGTCATAGAAATTATCCCGTACGGTTTTCCATGCCTCTTCAAATAGCGGAGTTGTTGTGGCTGTTGTGGCCGGAGTGAGCCGTTGCCACCCACCCACCGTTACTAGAATGGCAAACATGCCAAGGAGTAGCCAGCGAAGCATCCAGTGAGACCATCTACGACGCATGATTTTTCCCGTGGTAATAGCCCCTATCTTATATCTTTTCAATATGAAGCTGTGCCTAGTGTTCTACGTTTCCTGAGCAGGATATAGAACATTAGGCACAGCTTACTACTGAGCTAGAAGCTAGGCGGCGAAATAATTTTGTTGCTTCACTGGAATTTCAATGACAAACTCTGTGCCCTGTCCTGGAGCCGACTGGAAATAGAGCTTACCACCATGTTTTTCAACAACAATTTCATAGCTAATCGATAACCCTAACCCCGTTCCTTTACCGACAGACTTCGTTGTAAAGAACGGGTCAAATAATTTTGTCTGTATATTTTCGCTGATTCCTGGACCATTGTCTTTTATCCGGATGGTGACCCAGCGATCGTCTGAAGATTCAGTCCTGATATGAATTCTTCCGGGTTGTCTACTATCTTCTTTCCCTTGTGTACTACATTCCTCCAATGCATCAATAGCATTGGATAGGATGTTCATGAATACCTGATTCAATTGCCCTGCATAACATTCGATTGAGGGTAGTTCACCATATTCCCGAATGACTTCGATTGTGGTGAAGTCTGTTTTTGTTTTCAGGCGGTGGTGCAAAATTGTGAGTGTGCTATCAATGCCCTCATGAATGTCCACGGCTTTCGCTTCGACCTCATCCAGGCGGGAAAAGATCCGCATAGATTTGACAATTTCATGAATCCGCTGTGCCCCTAGAGTCATTGAATTGAAAAGCTTGAAGAGGTCATCCTGAATAAAGGGTAAATCGATCGCATCTTGCTCAGCCTGAATACGAGGGGTCGGTTTGGGGTACTCCTCTTGGTAAAGGCTGAGTAATCCTGTGATGTCCTCCATATACTCCTTTGCATGAACCAGATTGCCATAAATGAAATTCACAGGGTTATTAATTTCATGAGCGATTCCAGCCGCCATCTGTCCCAATCCAGACATTTTTTCACTCTGCACGAGTTGGAGTTGCATCTGCTGTAAGTTGCGATAAGCCTGGTTTGTTTCTACAACTTGTTGTTCTAGTAATAGATTTTTCTCTTCCAACTTTTTGGACAGATCTGCAATTTTGAGATGTAGTTGAACACGGGCTACTACTTCTTCTTGCTGGAAAGGTTTTGTAATGTAATCAACAGCTCCAAGTTGAAATCCCTCAACTTTATGATCAATATCTGAAAGGGCCGTCATAAAGATGACAGGTACTCCCCTTGCCGCTGGGTTTGCTTTGAGTCGGCGACACGTTTCAAACCCATCCACATCCGGCATCATTACATCTAACAGAATCAAATCGGGTAGCGCATAGTTGACGCGTTCTAAAGCCGTTTTTCCAGATTGTGCGACCCACACTTCTACTCCTGCTTGGTCGAGCGTATCGGATAAAACTCCTAAATTTGCAGGATTATCGTCAACGATGAGCACGACTGCATTCTGCTTAGCTGGATTCATAGTTCTAACAGGTGGACTCGGTGAACCTTGTGGACTTGGAAGCAATTTTATCTGGGCAATAAGCCCAAGCCGTGAATGGGTTAATCTTCCGGCTGGCAGGACTGAATGAGGGCAAGAATTTCTTGGTCCTGAAATTTTTTGGCCAGTTGAAGAAGTTTTTGGGCAAAGGGACTGTATTTCGAATCCATCTGTTCGAGTGATGCTGCCCGTTTCGTGATGCCAATAAAGTTACCCTTCATGGCTAACTCATGTAGTGCCTCTAGCTCCGTTGTCGGGGGAGCAACAAGTTCTTCAGAACTCGTTTCGGGTTTTGTTAATAGTTCCTGCTCTTCGTAGAGCCATTGCAGATGCAAATGCTTTTGTAATTTCTGGAGTAACTCAGTTGCCAATACAGGTTTAGCCAGAAAATCATTACCTCCGGCCTCAATGCTACGGTACTGATCCGTCTCAAAGACACTGGCCGATGAAACGATGATGATCAAGTCTTGAAATGCTGTAGAGGCTCGAATCTGTGTGATCAGTTCAAACCCATCAAGACCGGGCATCAACAGATCTGTAATGACGAGATCGGGCCGAGCATCAACAACCTTCTGCCAACCGTCAGTCCCATCTATGGCCTCGATAACCTCAAAGCCAATAGGACTTAAAAGATTGGAAATTACCGATCGGTTTTCCCATTTGTCATCAACAATAAGGATTTTCGGCTGGCAGTTTCTGATGCCAATAATTTGACCATAATGGTCCAATTGAGATGTTTTTACCCATTCATCTGCTTGAGGTAGCTCCACATCAAACCAGAAGATACTGCCAACCCCCACTTCACTATGAACTTGAATGGTGCTACCCATTAACTCGACAATTTCTCGGCTAATCGCTAACCCCAATCCGGTTCCTTCGGATTGGTATCTCATGTCACTCACTTGCTCAAACGGTTGGAAAATGTTTGGGAGATTTTGAGGAGAGATGCCAATGCCTGTATCTTGGATAGAAAATCGAATCTTACCTGCTGACGCAAAACTAACGGTGAAGGTGACACTGCCTGAATCTGTAAATTTGATCGCATTGCTTAGTAGGTTAATCAAAACCTGACGCAAGCGTTTCTCATCAGCTCGGATGCCAGTTGGCAATTCGGAGGCTGACTCGTAGCGAAATTGGATGCCTTTCAGCTCAGCACGAATGCGGCACATTTCAGCAACACCTTGAAGAAAGGCAGGAAAATGGAAATCTGTTGGCCTCAATTCCACTTTCCGAGCTTCAATTTTTGACAGGTCTAAAATGTCATTAATGAGTGTTAGCAAATGACTTCCGCATTTATGGATGACGTCAATGCGCGCTCGATCTTCGTCATTTAGTGTCTTGGCGCGCTGGAGAACCTGGGCATACCCGATGACGCCATTGAGGGGAGTTCGTAATTCATGGCTCATATTCGCCAGGAATTCGCTCTTGGCCCGGTTGGCAGCTTCTGCGGCTTCCTTAGCCTGAGTCAAGGCAACCTCGGCTTGCTTCCGCTCAGTGATGTCAGTGGAGATGCCACAAAGGGCATAGGGCATCCCTTCCTCGGTTAGTAAGGGAAATTTGAGGGAAAGGTAGGTGTGTAGCCCATCATCATGAGGTGCAACTTCCTCCCACTGCATTGCTTTTCCGGTTTCCAAGACAGCTCTATCATTCGCGTCGAAGGCATCGGCTAAATCATACTCAAATAGATCACGGTTTTGCTTACCAGCAATTTCAGCCTTACTCAAGTGAAAGAGGGCTTCAAACTGCCGATTCACCGTAATAAAGTGTCCCTGCGTATCCTTCATGTAGATGACGGCAGGCGAATTGTCGAGAATTGCTTGTAGTCGCTCTTCACTTTGGCGTAAAGCTAGTTCGGCTTGCTTGCGCTCTGTAATGTTTTCGCTAAATAAGATGACACCACCAATTTCTCCGATCGCCGTATACCACGGGCGTAATGACCAGCGAATCCACTCTACAGAACCATCGCTGCGGATGAAGGGGTCTTCCTCACGCTGCTCGATCGCGCCAGCTAAACAGCGTTGATGAATCTGCTTCCATTCCTCAGAAATTTCTGGGAAGGCTTCGTAGTGCGATCGCCCAATAATGTCATGGTCAAAGCCATATTCGTCTAGCCATCTCTGGCTGACGGCTAGGTAATGCATCATTTCATCAAACATGACAATCGAAATGGGTGCATATTCAATAAACTGCCGCAGACGGGTCTCCTTCTCCTGCAAGGCGATTTCTGAGCGTTTGCGATCGCTGATATCGCGACAAACAATTACGCCTCCTTGCAAGTGTCCAGCTTCGTCTTTCAGCGGCTCACCATTGATTAATATCCACGCCCCCTCGGGTGCTTGAGCGTGACGAACAAACATCTCGATGGCTTTGGCTTCTTCGCCTCGAATGGCTCGTGCTAGAGGAAGTTCATCGCTTGGAAACGGTGTAATCTGGTCGGGTAGAAATAAACCATACTGCTGTGACCAATCATCCTTATAAGTTGCTGTGGCACCCTTACCAAATATCTGTTCAGCAGCCGGGTTGAAAATCAGAAATTGCTCCTCTCTATCTGCAACAATGATACCGTCGCTTATAGAATGAAGAATGAGTTGTAATAACTTTGTCTGTTCCTGCAATACATCTTCAGCTTGTTTGCGATCGGTTATGTCAGTTTGAATAGAAACATATTGGTAGATCTCTCCATGTTCATCCACCAACGGTACGATCGTTGTATCAGTCCAATAGGCTGTTCCATCTCTATCAATATTCTGAAGCTCTCCCCGCCAAACTTTTCCATCCATAATGCTTTGTTCCATTTGGTTGAAAAAATCTTGTGAATGGTATTCCGATTTTAGAATGTGATAAGGTTTTCCAATTAATTCATTCCGGTTATATTTCGAGATCTCACAGAACTTGTCATTAACAAGCGAAAGAATTCCCTGGCCATCGGTTATGGCAACAATTGACGCCTGATCCAAAGCAAATTGAATATTGATATAATTCCGAGTTTGCTTCTTGACTTGTTTCTCAAGGTTGGAATTGAGGGCTCGAACCTGAGCCTGAAGTTGGTGCTGTGCAACAGCAAATGCAAAATGAATTTCGATGGCCTGAGCCAGGTTCAGATCTGTCTCTGTCCATCCTTGTGCCTGCTTCGTTCGGTGTTCTCGCCACTGCTCGAAGGACTGACGCGGTAGGCTTTGGCGCTCGTCTGGGTCAAACTTTCCTGCCCACAAACGTTCCGTTTCGATTTCATTGCGGAAGAGTGTCAAAAAGCCGACGATTTGCTGTCCCTGTCGTAACGGAAGGATGAGTAGACTCCGAATAGGTGTGTTGTGAAACAGCCCTACTAGGGGAAGACATTGTTCGTCCTGATAGAGATCGGTGATAGCTAGAACATCTGAGACAGTACAAGCTTGCCATGGCAAACGCTGTTCTAAAGGCTGAGTATCTGCTCTCTGCTCAGCCTGAGGTTGGATGCCGCATGTGTAAACTTCAGGGGATTGTTGAAGATGACTTGGCAGTAGAAATAGCCTGCCACCTGACCCATTGAGGGATTTAACGGTAGCTTCCAGAGCAGATTGAAAGGGATGGTCAGGGCTGCAATGCAATAGGGTCGCGATGTGATTGGCGACGCTCTCCCGATGGGCTTGTGCCTGTACTTGGCTAAGTAGAGTGGATTGAGCGATCGCAACTTCCACCTGATCCACAACTAATTGCAAGAAATGCAAATTGACTGGGGAAACAGTCTGAGGCTGGGAATGATGGGCTACCAGCAGCCCCCACAACTCTTCCTCCTGCACAATCGGAACGACGACGGATGATTGCACGCCCATTGCTTTGAGATACTCAATATGGCAGGGGTCAACGGGGCGGTATTGAATAGTTTCTGCCTGTTCAAGCGTATCTGGCTTGCTCCAACCGATTTGCCGGGCAGACAAATCAACGATGGAACGTTGCCGCGTCTGCAAGTAAAGTGCTCTGGCCTCAGGCGGGATATCATCGGCCGGAAAGTGCAATCCCATCAGAGACGGTAGCCGATTGTCTTCAAGTGCCTCTGCAATGACTTCCCCATGTTCATCCGACCAGAATCGATAGACCATAACTCGGTCTGTCTTCAAAAATGCTCGAATCTCTGCAACGGTCGCCTGTAAAATTTCCTGCAGTTGAAGAGATTGCCTGATACGAGTTGTTATTCGGTGCAGCAAATCATATTGTGACGACAAAAGTTGCAATTTGGACATGAACGTGCCAGGGAACTAGGGTGAAAAGAGGCCATACAGAGCCCTCTGCTCCCAGCGTTCCCAACCATTATCTAGTATTAACATCTATTAAATAGATAAAACTGGGTGGTTTTTAGAATGAGATAAAAGAAACAAATTTACTTCTCTTGAGAAATCTATCCAAAGATAGTTTTTGAGATCAAAAAAGTTTTCTACCTCTAATTCAATTAGCCAACGCTGCTTTTTTAGACTGGATCATAGGTGGAAATTGTGATATTTGCTATCTCAGTTAAGGGGACTATCTTAAGACAAATTCCTACTCTTGGAAAACTTCACTTGAATGAAGATACCCATTTATAGGCATAGATTAACGATTTTTCAAACCGTTCTTAAGGTTGAGCAAATCAATTGCTGTTGGATATTGTGGTTTAGTTTTGACTCGAATTCGGCGTAGAAGCCCGAATAGCATGTTAAGTGTGAGTGCGATCGGAAACAGCTTTCCAGGTGACCTACCTCAGCAATAATACGGAAAGTTGGAAGGTGGCATAGGAGCGATCCGTAACCTTGCGGTGAGGGGCGATCGCACTCACCCCCACAAGGGAAAGCGTAAGCCATATTGTACTGAGGAACACAAACGAAACAAATTGCAGTTCTTGTGGGTTGGGCATCCTGTCTATCCAGAATGGGCAAGATGCTCACCCCACAATTTATTCATCTGTAATTTTTAGCCAATCAGATCTTCGGCTACAAAAGATACTTGTATCTTCTCAGAGATTCTTTTATGGATTCCTTACGTTGAAGGTGTTGCGATCGCCAACTGTACCAAATCAATAGGAAGTTGTACAGAATGGGAGGTGTGGTGCGTACGTGCCACACCTCCCATTCTGTATATAAAAACGGTATTACAAGAATTGCAACATTGGGCTAGTGGAACCCAGACAAAAACGGGAGACCGATTCATACTGCTATGTTTGAAGTAGGTGAAACTGAGATCTCAACTGATGAATCAAACTCAAGAACGTCCCAAAGTCGTCATCGTTGGAGCCGGGTGGGCTGGCTTAGGAGCCGCTTACCATTTAGTACACCAGGGATACGATGTTACTCTCCTGGAAGCAGGGGGATACCCAGGTGGACTGGTCGCTGGGTGGAAAACAGCACAGGGGCGGGCTGTCGAAGCTGGCATCCATGGCTTCTGGTATCCTTACCGCAATATCTTTGCTTTAGTGAAACAATTAGGCTTGAGTCCGTTTACCGATTGGACTCGCTCATCTCAATATTCACCGGCTGGTTTAGAAGTCGAGTCACCCATTTTTCAACAGGAACCCCGGCTTCCCACACCTCTGGGAACCTTTCTGTATACCCGATTTAAGCGGTTGCCGTTGAGCGATCGCCTCTCGGCCTTACCCCTGCTCTATGCCATCATCGATTTTGACAATTCTGATGCTGCATGGCGACGGTATGACCCGGTTACAGCTCGTGAACTCTTTAAGCAATTTGGGGTGTCGGCTCGTCTCTACAAAGAGTCGTTTGAGCCAATGTTGTTGGTAGGCTTGTTTGCTCCGGGAGAACAATGTTCGGCGGCAGCGGCGTTAGGTATGTTGTATTACTTCATCCTGGCTCACCAGCCTGACTTTGATGTGGTATGGTGCCGTGGCACTGTGGGGGAGCAGATCTTTCGTCCCTGGGTTGAGCAAATTGAGCGGACAGGTGGACGGGTTCTGACTCAGCGGCGAGTGACCGATTTAATCCTTAAATCACAGGACGGGGGTGATGGCACTCAAGTTGCTGGCGTGGTGTGCGGTGATGAAAGGTTCGAGGCCGACGCTGTGATTTTCGCAGTCGGCGTAACGGGAATGCAAAAAATCGTCAGTAACAGTTCGACACTTCGACAGTTCCCTGAATTTTGTGACCTGATGAATTTGGGTGCAATTGATGTGCTGGCAACCCGGCTTTGGTTTGATCGCAAAGTCCCTGTGCCCCTGCCGTCTAATGCGTGCTTTGGGTTTGATGCCACAACCGGATGGACATTTTTTGATCTCAACACGCTGCATGATGAATGGAAGAATGAAGCGGGGAGTGTGATTGAAGCAGATTTTTATCATGCTAATCAATTGTTACCGCTAGATGATGAACAAATTATTGCTAAAGTGCATCAAGATCTAACAACCTGTGTACCGCAATTTTGTGACGCTAAGGTGATTGATAGTAGCGTTGTGCGATTACCTAGAGCTGTCACGCACTTCTCTCCTGGTAGCTATCAATCTATGTTGTCTGGAAGAACGAGTGTATCCAATCTGTTTATGAGTGGGGATTGGATTATTACGCGTCATGGTTCCTGGTCACAGGAAAAAGCGTATGTAACTGGACTGGAAGCTGCTAATCGAGTGATTGAACAGTTTGGTATAGGTACGTCTGCCCCCATTGTTCCAGTGGAACCAGATGAACCTCATATTGAATTTGCACGTACAGCCAATCGTAGCTTGAGAGACTGGTCTAGTCGATTGCTGCCGTCTCTATGGCTGCCGTGACAATTCCTTTAGAGCGTGCTTTAAAGCTCATAGGAAGGGTTGTTTTTTCGTGCGAGAAGCACACGAAAAAATAACTTTTATTGGTTAATGCTTGAAGAGCTGCGAGGATCGCAGCTCTTCAAGCATTAAGGAGGTTTCTGCATAAGAATTTACCCAGAATGTTGGTGCTTTGCCCGCGAAGCGGGCAAAGCACCAACATTCTGGGGGTAATTTCATTACTGGAAATCTCCTAACTCTGGTTCTAAGTGCGTAGCGCGATAAAACACGGCCTAATCACGGTGGCCTAACTCACGAAGGCGATCGCGATTGCACAACCGAATTGTTGTCCCGGTTATTTCAATTACGCCTTCCTGGCTCAATTTGTAAAAGGTGCGCGACAATGTCTCGGGGATGGTGCCCAGGAGGGCCGCCAGTTGCCCTTTCGGTAAATCCAATTCAACAATGTCAGATTGGCTGTCGCGATCGCTTAAATTCAACAAATAATTCGCTAATCGTTGCGGTACATCCTTAAAAGAAAGGGAGTCTACCAGATGGGCTAACCGCCGTAGATGGCGAGCAAAGGTGCTGAGCATGGCGATCGCCAGAGTGGGATGTTGCTCCAGCACAATCAAAAACGTTGCCCGTGGGATAAATAGGACTTCTACAGATTCAAGCGCTGCAGCCGAGGCTGGAAACTGCCCTCCATCAAAAGCTGGCACCTCTGCAAAGTATTCCTCAGGCCCAAAAATATGCAGGATTTGCTCTTTGCCATCCTTCCCTACTTTGAACACCTTGACTCTGCCAGACTTGACAATAAAGAAGCCTGTTCCCTCATCACCCTCCAGAAATAGAGTTTCACCCCGTCGATAGGTTTGTGGGATGGCAATCACGGCCAGGGCAGCAACATGCTCATCTGAAGCGGTCTGAAAAATGGGTGTTTGTCTGAGAAAGCGTTGAATATCTGCTATACGCTCACTAATCGCCATAAGTGCTTCCGTTCCTACTTACCCTAATTTATCAACTCCCAAACTGACGCAGTTCTGCTGGGGTATATCCCACTTTTGTGAGTGAGGTGGGCTAAGCCCACCTCACTCACAAAAGTGGGTTTCCAAATCTGAAGGTTGCCATGTTTACAAACCTTTTCATTGCTTTTGACTTAGGTCAAAGAATCCTCTGGCGATCGCTCATAGGCTAAGAGCATGAAGGATTGGAGTTGAGATTTTATGTTCTGCAATCAATGTGAGCAAACAACCCGTGGTGATGTGTGTCAGCAGTGGGGAGCCTGTGGTAAGAACCCAGACGTCGATGCACTACAAGACCTGCTCGTGCATTGTTTGCGTGGGCTATCACAGGTGGCGTTGCAAGCCCGGTTCCTGGACATTAACAGCCGGGAAGTGAATGAGTTTACCTGTGAAATGCTATTTGCAACACTGACTAATGTGAATTTTGTTCCAGAAGACTTCTCGGCATTTATCAACCGGGCGATCGCGCTTCGGGAAGGGCTTCAGCAACAAATTCAGGCGGCAGGGCATAAGCGGGTAGAGACACCGATTGCCCAGTTTAAGCCCGCCAGCAATCTACAACAGCGTATTCAACAAGGACGTGACCTGGAGATCGAATTTATCAGTCAATCCAGCCAGGATGTTGATATTTTCTCGCTGCGCTTGACAGTATTGTATGGCTTGAAAGGTGTTGCTGCCTATGCATTCCATGCTGCTGAGTTAAACCAGTCGGATGAAGATCTTTATACCTTCTTCCATGAAGTCTTAGCTAATCTTGATACCAACACTATGACGTTGGAGCAGTGGGTTCAGCTTGCGCTTCAGGTTGGAAAAATGAACCTGAAAGCGATGGAACTGCTGGATGCAGGTAACACGGAAACCTTTGGCCATCCCGTTCCTACCCCTGTTCCCCTGGGCAATTTAGCCGGTAAAGCAATCCTTGTCTCTGGTCATGACCTGCTCCACCTGCGGGCGATTCTAGAACAGACGGCTGGTACTGGAATTACCGTCTATACCCACGGAGAACTGTTGCCCGCTCATGGTTATCCGAAACTGAAGCAAACCTATCCTCATCTCTATGGCCATTACGGCACGGCATGGCAAAACCAAACTCAGGAGTTTGAAGCCTTCCCCGGGGCGATCGTGATGACGACCAACTGCCTCATGCCACCCCGTGATTCCTATAAAGATCGGGTTTTCACCCTTGGCCCGGTTGGATTCCCCGGTTTGCAGCACATCAATCTGCACGATATTTCACTCATTCTTCAAAAAGCTCAGGAATTACCGGGATTTGAAGCCGCAAGTGAGCGCGGTACCGTTACGACCGGATTTGCCCACAATGCTGTATTGGGAGTCGCAGATACGGTCATTGATGCCGTGAAGCAAGGCCAAATTCGCCACTTCTTCCTGGTGGGCGGGTGTGATGGTGCGAAGTCGGGTCGTAACTACTACACCGACTTGGTAGACTCCATGCCTCAGGATTGTGTGGTGCTGACTTTGGGCTGTGGCAAATTCCGCTTCTTTGACCATGACCTGGGAACCATTGGCGGTATTCCCCGCTTATTGGATGTCGGTCAGTGCAACGATGCCTATTCCGCCATTCAGATTGCAGTAGCCCTGGCTAAAGCGTTTGAGGTTGATGTGAATCAACTGCCGCTATCAATGGTGCTGTCCTGGTATGAGCAGAAGGCGATCGCCGTTCTTCTCACGCTTCTTTCCCTGGGCATTCAAAACATTCGCATTGGCCCTACCTTGCCAGCCTTTCTCTCTCCCAACGTGGTGAAGTTACTCTCCGAAACCTACAATCTCAAACTCATCACAACACCAGAAACAGACTTGGCGGCTTGTCTGAGTTAACAGCTTAACTACAGCCATCTAAGGACGTTTCTGCATAAGAATTTACCCAGGATGTTGGTGTTTTGCCCGCTTCGCGGGCAAAACACCAACATCCTGGGGGGTAATTTCATTGCTGGAAATCTCCTAAGAGGGTGTGGCGCACAGCGCCACACCCTCTTAATGAACCGCTATCAGCAAAGGGGGCAACCCAATCAAGCCGATAATGGAAAACCGGCGGCCAGCAGCCAAGCGAACAAAAGGCTAGAACCGATCGCATACACCCAGGCTTGGTTCAGTAACCCTGCAACCAGAGATAGAATCCCCATCAACAATGGAAAGAGCGGTAGAAGTAGGAACATAAATCCCAGTTGAGGCAAGAAGTATAGGGTCAACACAAAACCTCCAATGAGAACACAGCTCTGCCCCAACCACCAGAGAACCCGTCTGCCAATGCTGATATTCTGCTGCACAATTCCGGAGGCCAAGAACCAGGGCAAGCAGGCGATCGCCAAAGGAAACCATAATCGCAATCGGCTCGGAATCAGCCACCACTGGAGCCAGACAACTTGTGCCATTCCACCAAAAGCAATCCAAAGCAGCAAAAACAGTACCAACCCAGAGATAAGGGTACCCCAGGTAAAACGGGGTAGACGCGCCAGTAGCCCTAACCAGACTGAGCCAGCAATGAGGAACCAAACTCCCACCGCTCCACCCACTTGCACACCACCCAAATCCTGAAGATTGAATTGTGGGTTGAGCAGCAACAGTCCTGCCACAGCTACCAGTGGTGCAACCACCAAACCTGCCCACCGCCGAAGCGGGGCTACCTCTACCGCAATGTCCGATTTGCTGATCCAGGGCGCAAGGGCCGCTAATCCTATCAACCATCCCAGTAAATGCAAACCGTACCAGGCCATGCGGCGATCGCGATACTGGCTATCCTGAGCTTTGCCAAAAGTTGTATTCAACCAGCGCAGCGCAGCTTGATGGCTATCATCACTAAACAAAATCGTGATGTGTTCTACGCCAGGAATGATAACGAACTCCCGTGCTTGCCCCATGGCAAAATTCTGATTTTCCCCACCGGCTTGGGCCAGTAGCCGTTGGGCATTCGCCACAAAACCACCTTCTCCGCTCCCCGCCTGCAACTGAAGATTACGCGGAGCTTGCGGCGTGACACTCGCCCCTGTGGGAGATACGGCGACAGTTGCCGCAAAGCGATCGGGAGCCCGAATACTCGCCATCATTGCGATTCCACTTCCCATGGAATGCCCCAATAGCGCTAAACGCGTAGGATCAACTTCCGGTTGCTGTAGCAGGGCTTGTAGGGCAACATCAAGATTTTGCTGAAGTTCATACCGTTGCAAGCGAGCCTCATTGGCTCCATGCCCATCGAAATCCCACAGCATAACCGCATAGCCTGCATGGGCCAGTACATGGGCATAGCTCAGCATCAACTGTTTAGAGCCAGCAAAACCATGGGCAATCAACACGCCCGGTACTGCCTTTGCCTGTTGAGGAGCCAGGTATAGCAGGGGGACATCCTCCTGCTGGAGCGATCGCACCTCCAATCCGGCTCGGGCTGTTGTAATTCCCAACCAGGATGAAACGATCAGCAGGGCTGCTGCCAGCAGTAGCCCCAAGCGTTTACGACTTAATGGTAAAAATCTCAACTCAAGTTTTCCTTAACACCACGTACAGGTCTGTTTGTAATTTTTGGTGGGTCTTTGACTCCACAAAAAAATTCTTCATCTTATCTATAAGTTTCAGGAACCGAACCTTATAAATTGACTAGACACTACTGGTGTAGCGTAAAAACTGTTTCCTTTAATGGCTTAAGAGAAACCTTTTTCCTCTAACGGCTCATGAAATTGTCACTGAATTTAGACGGGGCTGATGTTTCGTGACACTCTAACAGACCGTTTTAAGCCATAGCAATAAACTTTCTGCTGCTGAACGTGTAGCGCTATAGACTGAATTGATCGAAGAGTGTATCTTCAACCGACTATTTACTCCTTTTAGGGAAATCATTTCCCTTTTCGCATACGTGTATTTACGGCTACTTTAAATAGAGTTAAAGTAGTAAAAAGTACGCAATGTTTTGCTTTTGGGTTTTATTGCAGCTTGTTCATAGTAATGTTGAGTAGTTCTAACAAATGTTAAAGCTGCTCAAATTTTGTGCATACTAACAGGGACATTAACGTTCTATTAATGTTGCTATGAATTCTTTTCATCAAGTAAAATTGCAGCCTCAGTCACAGCAGGAAGCCTTGCTAAACCGGATTGTGAGTCGCATCCGGCGATCGCTGCAACTGCAAGATATATTACAAACTACGGTTGCCGAAATTCGTGATTTTCTTCACATCGACCGCGTTAAAATTTACTATTTTTATCCGGATGAGCATGGAGAAGTCATTGCCGAATCAATTGATGGCGAGCGCCTGCCGTCGTTACTGGGTCTGCACTTTCCCGCTGATGACATTCCACCCCATGCCCGCGAATTATTTGTAGCGGCACGGCAGCGATCGATTGTTGACCTGTCCCAGCAAGTACTGGGTATCAGTCTACCCAATGCCTCCAGAGTGGGAGACACATCAGAAGGCGATATTCGTTTTCGTCCTGTAGACCCGTGCCATGTGGAATATTTACGGGCAATGGGGGTTCAATCCTCCGTAGTTGTTCCCATTCTGCAACAGGAGCGGCTTTGGGGGCTGTTGGTGGCCCACCATTCGGAGCCACGAGCGGTCTCTGATTCAGAGTTGGATTTTTTGCAATCAGTCGTGGATCAGGTAGAGGTGGCGATCGCCCAATCGCTGCTTCTCATCCAGGTGCAAGAACAAGCCCAATGCGAGCAAACGGTCAATCAAATTGCGACTATGCTGCATTCCTGTCAGGGCGATCGCTTTCAAAAAGCTCTTGAGGCGACTGTTGCGGCTCTACAGGGTTCTGGAGGGCGCCTTTTCCTGCAACCATTAGACGGGCACCCTGCCAAGGCTCCTTATACTTGGGGTGAGCAACCACAAACCGCAAAGTGGTGCAAAGAACGGCATCTGGAGGAACATTACCTGTGGCAAGACCTTATGCAATCGGCCGCGGCTGCCTCATTGAGTCAGCAGTCTAGCCAACCGAGTAAGCTATGGGCTATCACGGACCTTTACAAGAATCCTCAATTCCGAACTCTGGTGAGTTGTTTTCAATCCACCGCTATTCGAAGTGTATTGATTCTTCCGTTGAGTCAGGAACAGCGGGTAATTGGTTGTCTAACTATTTTCCGCAACACCGTTGAAACAGAAACGTTGTGGGCCGGGCAATTTGATTCCGATGAACGACAGATAATGCCGCGCCAATCATTTGAAGCATGGCGCGAGTACAAGATAGAACAGGCTCGCGAGTGGGGAGATGGCGACCTGAACTTAGCCCAGATGTTAGGGAAGCACTTTGCTCCAGCCCTAGGGCAGTACCAGTTGCAACATCAGATTCAAGCCTTGAACGACAGCTTGGAACAGCAAGTACAGGCACGCACGGCTGAATTGCAACAATCGCTGCGGGAATTAGCGAATATCAAATTTGCGCTGGATCAATCATCAATCGTATCAATTACTGATTGCCGTGGCATTATCCATTATGTCAATGATCGATTCTGCGAAATTTCTCAATATGAGCGTGAGGAGTTGTTAGGGCAATCTCATCGCATCATCAACTCGGGTTACCATCCCGGTGCTTTCTTTACTCAAATGTGGAAGACCATCGCAAAAGGTCAGGTGTGGCGGGGTGAGATTAAAAACCGGGCCAAAGATGGTTCATTTTATTGGGTTGATAGCACCATTGTGCCGCTGTTGGATGCTGAGGGGAAGCCATACCAATATGTGGCGATTCGAAATGATATTACGGCTCGCAAAACTGCCGAAGCAGAACTAGAGCAGACCAAGGTATTTCTAGAATCTGTATTGAATACGTTGCCTGTAGGAGTCGTAGCAAAAGCAGCCGATGACTTGCGATTTGTGCTGTGGAATCCTGCTGCTGAAGCAGTATTGGGGTTGAAAGCAGCAGACGTGTTGGGCAAAACGGACTACGATTTATTCCCGGCCGATCAAGCCGATGGCTTTGTGAGTAAGGATCGAGAAGTTCTACAAACAAACCAGGTTAGTGACATTCCCGAAGAGGAAATCCAGCTTGGTGAAGGGGAAACTCGCGTTCTACATACCAAAAAAACAGCTATTTTAGGAGCAGGTGGTAACCCTGAATATCTGCTCGCTATTACAGAAGACATTACGGATCGGAAACGGGCAGAAGTTGCTTTACGTGAGAGCTTGGAACTGTATGAATCGCTGGCCAATGTGTTGCCACAATGTCTCTTCCGCGTTGATCGCAAAGGAAGGCCTGTCTTTGCAAATACTGCATTTCTAGATTCTGTTGGGCTATCGCTCAATGAACTCCGACACAAGACACTTTATGACTTGTATCCAAAAGAACTGGCTGACAAATACACAGCCGATAATGAGTATGTGATGCAAACAGGCGAGGTTGTCGATATTGTTGAGGAACATCAACTACCCAGTACAGGCCAACGTATTTATGTGCAGGTGGTCAAAGCTCCAGTACGAAATACAGAAGGTGAAATTGTTGGTTTGCAGGGCATCTTCTGGGATGTGAGCGATCGCAACCGCGCTGAAGAAGCACTCCGCCAATCAGAGGCGCAACTTCGGGAAAAAGCCCAGGAGTTAGAACAAACGGTACGTGAACTGCAACAAACCCAGGCCCAACTGGTACAAACGGAAAAGATGTCAAGTTTAGGGCAACTGGTGGCCGGGGTTGCTCACGAAATTAACAACCCTGTTAACTTCATTTATGGCAATCTCAGGCATGCTCGCGACTATGCCCATGACTTGTTAAATTTGCTCCAACTGTATCAGCGGCACTATCCCAATCCTGCCCGCGAAATTCAAGATGCAGCCGATGAAATTGATTTCGCATTCCTCAAGGAAGACCTGCCAAAACTCCTGGCTTCAATGCGCGTAGGAGCCGATCGCATTCAGAAAATTGTACTGGCCCTCCGCACTTTTTCCCGTATGGATGAGGCGGAGATCAAACCAGTCGACATCCATGAAGGGATTGATAGTACGCTGATGATTCTACAAAATCGTCTGCGGGAAACGGCAGGGCATCCCGGAATTCATGTGGTGAAGGATTACGGAGAGTTACCTCTAGTTGAATGCTATGCCGGGCAGCTCAATCAGGTATTTATGAATGTTCTGGTCAATGCAATTGATGCACTAGATGGGTTAAACAGCCGCCGTACTGCTGACGATATTGAGGCGAATCCAAGTATGATCACGATTCAAACTCAACGTTTGGGCGATCGCCATGTTCGTATTCGTATTACTGACAATGGCCCTGGCATCCCAGAGTTTGTTCGACAGCGTCTATTTGAGCCATTCTTCACAACGAAGCCTGTGGGTAAAGGAACAGGATTGGGCCTGTCTATTAGCTATCAGGTTATTGTGGATAAACACGGTGGTAGTCTGACCTGCAATTCTGAGGCCGGTCAGGGTGCAGAATTTTTGATTGATTTACCCTTGGTTGCAAGGGCTAGTTAATGCCTTAACAGGCTAAAACTTTTATGGTAGAGGCGGTATACATACAGCCTCATCATAAGGGTTTTAGTATATAAAGCTGTGCGCGCTGATTACAGCGCTTTTCAAGCGCTTAAAATCTGGTTATTTTTGTGAGAGCCGCGCGGAGAGCGGCTCTCACAAAAATAACTGTGGCTGACTCAAGCGCAAAGCGCTGTAAGTATGGTGGTTTACTTAATCAATGCGCACACTATATGGCAATACTCTGGACAGTTTTTCTGAAACCGTTGATTTTGCGTGCGCGAAGCGCACGCAAAATCAACGGTTTCAGAAAAACTGTCCGAACTAATGATATGGAATTTATTCAATTAAATCAGCCCCTGGTAACCGTAGTAGAGACAAGCGATACTACCAATGATGTAAACAAACCAGGTTAAGAAGAAACCAGTGGCACGACTCAGCGATGGTCCGTATGTCGTAATGACTCCATAGGCGTGGGCGATGCGCGCTATAGTCAGTGCACTTCCCAACACCCAGACTAACCATCCCTGAGCTTGCATGAGTTCAAGGGCAGCAATGAACAGAAGTCCATGCGGTACATATTCAGCAAAGTTACCATGTGCACGAACTTTACGTTGTAATGCACCTGCATCCACCTTACTTCTTTGCAGTTTGCGCTGGGTTAACCGTTCGACAGTTATCACCCAGGGATTAGGATTATCTAAAGGATTAGGCTGCGACATCACATCCTCTGTTGCCTCCCCGTGCCAAATCCTTGTTTTGACTCGCTCTGATGCTGCAATGTACGAGAGGATGAAGGCAATCAAACCATGTAACCCAATAAACAAGGTTGATACTGGCACAAGATTGGTCGTCATAGCTGAAGAATAGAGTTCACTACGAAAGGAATGCTAATAACGTTACAGAAAAGCATTTCCACTGTCTTTTCAATTCTTGAGGGTAGATCGAAGGATTCTCAAGAAATTAACTTTTTGCTTATCTGCTTACATTGATTGTTGGATTTCTTATGTTCTGATCGAATGGGGTATATTTAATGAGGCTAAATCAGAAGTAGCGTTAGCTCAGGCAATGGTGATGAATGGGGTAGTCGAGAAAATTTTTCCAGCTACGGAGCGTAAAATTCCACTCGATCGCGCACCGCTTAGCCAGCTACCACAATGGGGACATTGGATAGAAACTCCCGATGTGATTGCTGCAATGCTTTCTCCAGGGCAGCTAGAAGTAAACCTCTTGGCTCCATTTGAGTTCATCTCCACTCGATTTCAGCCCGGTCATGGGTTGGCAGCCTTTAATTCTGACAAGTTGACATCTTACCAATCGAAACCCGGAGGATATGATGTTGTTCCCCGGGGTACGACCTATCGCTCTATTGAGACAACTGGGTTCTGCATCATTCTGGCGTTCAAGCCATCTCTTACGTCTCGCATAATGGCTGAATACGCCCATGAAACCACGATTGAGTTATTACCAGGGCAGGTTCAATCTAGCACCAAAGGTAGCAGGCTTGCGCAAGCCTTGCATCACTTCTTTGTTGATTCTCAACATGTAGGAGGTGCGCTCTATCTAGAGTCCCTTGCGACTCTGGTTATGGGACATGTTATCTGGTATCGCTCAAGTGTGTCTAAGCGATTGAAAGCTCCAGATTGTTTAACTCCTAAACAACTGAGGATGATGATGGAATACGTCCATTCTCATTTGCAGAGTGACGTAAGTCTGGGTCACATGGCGAGTTCAGTCGGGGTTAGCTCCTATTACCTGGCTCATGCTTTTAAGGCGACCACTGGCTTGTCTCCCCACCAATATGTGTTGCGTTGTCGAATTGAACAGGCACAACGTTTACTTCGAACAACCCAGATGCCGATTGTCGCGATCGCCTACGAAGTAGGATTCGGTAATCAGAGTCACATGACAACGGTGTTTCGTAAAATGCTAAACACGACGCCAGGAATCTATCGTCAGCAAGTCACTCAGTAAAATTTCTCCATAGGATATCGGAATAGTCTGAGGCTGAATTGTATGGCTCTTATAGACCCTGTTAGAAAGTAGTATGTCTAGCTATTCCCGTTCCTATCGTTACCTTTTCTCAGGTATTATCGCGATCGCTGGGCTTGCTTTACCAGCTTGCCAATCTGATCCTTCTTTATCAACGACACCTGTTTCTATACCCGCTACCACAAATTCCACATCAATAGGAACTCAAGTCGAGAAATCACCGTCACTTCAAGGTGCATCCCCGACAACGACAGACTCAAAAGCAGATTCCTCTCCCTCAACTGCTAATTCAGTTGCTCAGGCTTCTCCTCCCACGGCCGACCCTTATCCTCGTAGACCCTTTGGATTGGCAGATATTGCTCGGCCAGGCAGCTCTTTTTATGAGTTTCGAGAAAGTCTTCAGCGGGCTGTTAATGAACGTCATGTTGACTACATTCGAGCGATCGCAGCTCCCGATATTCACCTCAGTTTTGGCCCTGCCATGAGCCTGGATGATCTCGATATTGATAATCCTGACAGCCTTTTCTGGAAGCGTCTGGAACGGCTTGTGAATGCCCCTTGTGGACCGAGAGTTGACAGCCAAACGGATGATATGGGCAATCCCGAAGAATGGACCTGTTCTTCTGCCAGTGAAATTCAGCAAATTGATGGAGCGTCCTACGACCCCTACACGGATGTGTTTATTGTTGGGGATGCGATCAACGTTCGCATGGCACCGAGCCCAGACAGCGCTGTAATGGGTGTGTTATCCAACGAGGTGGTGAAGACGGACCCTCAAGGTTTTGAACAACTCTCTCAAACTCAGCAGCAACTACTGGAAACCAATGAAGGCTGGCGGCCCGTGATCACCCCTGACGGCAAACGAGGATTTGTTTCTAGCCGTTATGCCTTCTCTCCTGTAGGCTACCGAGCCTTCTTTAAGAATGAAGGCCAGGGCTGGTTTATGACGGTATTTATTACGGGTGATTAGATGCTGTGGGTTGCTCTTGTGCAACCTGAACTTTGTAAACACCTCTTCAAACCCAAACAACAAAACCCAGAATCCGAGTTCTGCTACCACAAAGCAACGGCAGAGCTGGGATTCTGGGTTTTGCTACAAAATGCAAGTTAATCAACCCCAATGGATTGACATTTAAGCGAATGCTTATCTATACTGCAGTTAGTTAAGCATTCGCTTAAATTTCTCTCTGATGAGTAGACCTGTTGCCAGTGCCGACGTGTTTCAGGCGATCGCTGACCCGACTCGCCGTGCCATTCTCGATCGCTTACGCTCCGGAGAGCAGCCTGTGAAACAGCTTGCGGAACCCTTTGAGATGTCATTGCCGGCCATCTCACAACATCTACAAATTCTGTGTAACGCGGGGCTAGTCAGCCAGCAGAAATCGGGACGGCAACGGCTATATCGGCTTAACCCTGCTCCTTTGCAAGAGGTTCTGGAGTGGGTTGCCTATTATGAACCGTTCTGGCAGCAAAAACTGGATGCCCTTGGTGCTTATTTGGAGGAGAACTCATGAGTCAAGCGGTTCATCTGGAAGTATTCTATCCGCATCCACCCGAACGAGTGTGGCAGGTATTAACCAATCGCCGCGCCCTCGCTAACTGGATGATGGAAAATGACTTTGAACCAAAGCTGGGGCATAAATTCCGGTTCTACAACCAACCTTTACCCGGTTTAAAGACAACCATTCAGTGCGAAGTTGTGGAGCTAGAAGAACCCACCCGCCTGGTTTATACCTGGCAGGAGTCTCCCACCACTGAACCCTCGCTAGTGGTCTGGACGCTGACAACGGTTGCAGGTGGAACGCAATTACGCTTGAAGCATCACCAGTACAGTTATACAACCGCTGTTGCGAGTTCAGCCCGTCCTGATACTGTAGCTCATACCTATCGAGGGTCTGAGCTGTCCTACTCTGGCAAGTCTTTCCACTCCTCAGGGGTGGTCATGAATTCCTTAAATGCTGACTTGTCTAGGGCAGCTCAGTTCAACTTACCTGGGATAGCGATCGCCCCCCTCACCTCAATACCTGCCAATGTTGAGTGGAATTATTTTCTCAATCGCACACTGCCAGATTTGCTAGAGCAGGATTCATGCCCTGAAGAACCCTCATAAAAGAGCCCTCATTTCCGGCAATGTTCTATGGAGTAGGAAATTTAAGCCTGAAATGTTCACAGCAAAGCTTAGAGCTTGGCGGGTAAATAAGGGACTCGTCTCGTAGCAGCCTATCTAAGCAAACACAACCTTACTGGGTAAAAGCCTATCAATTCTCCTTCAAGCCATAAGGGGAACTCAGTAGCTCTATCTTCATAGGAGCCGTTACCAATGAATCATGAAACAATCGAAACTTTGGAGGAAAAATTACGGCAGGCGATGTTGACCAGTGATGTTGCTGTACTGGATGAATTGATCGCAGATGATTTGGTTTGGACAATGCACACAGGTTTTGTGGGCAACAAGCAATACGATCTCGCAGCCCATCGCTCTGGAGTTTTCCAGTTCACAAAAGTAGAGATTAGCGATCGCCAAATCCACCTCTTTAGCAACGACTGCGTGGTTGTTACCCTCAGAGCAGACCTCGCTGGAATTCTAAATGGGCAGCCTTTCTCAGAACCTTACCGCTTCACCCGCATTTGGTTACAGCGTGAAAACCGTTGGCAGATTATCGCAGGTCATGTAAGCCAAATTACTTCCTCTCAAGAGACTGCTTGAACAAGTGAGTTACGGAAGGACCCACATTACACATCGCTCATTACCAACCCACCATTCTCATAGGAAGATTTCACTATGATTCCCACCGTTATTGAACAATCCGGTCGCGGAGAAAGGGCTTTTGATATTTACTCTCGTCTGTTGCGCGATCGCATTATTTTTCTGGCAGAACCCGTCGAGGCAGAAATGGCTAATCGCATCGTCGCACAAATGCTGTTTTTAGAAGCAGAAGACCCAGAAAAGGACATCCATTTATACATCAATTCTCCGGGTGGCTCTGTGGTAGCGGGTCTGGGTATTTACGACACCATGAATCAGATTCGTCCAGATGTTTGCACAATCTGTTATGGCTTAGCGGCCAGTATGGGGGCATTCCTGCTCGGTGCAGGAGCGAAAGGCAAGCGCAGCAGTTTGCCTAGTTCACGGATTATGATTCACCAACCCTCTGGTGGAGCGCAAGGGCAAGCTGTGGACATTGAGATTCAGGCCAAGGAGATTCTCTATTTGAAACGCCAGATTAACCAGAGTATGGCCAACTACACTGGAAAGTCGCTGGAGCAGATTGAGCAGGATACTGAACGAGATTTCTTTATGTCAGCTCAAGAAGCAGTAGAGTATGGCCTGATTGATCAGGTGATTGATCGCTCTAAGATGCCCCTTAACTATCAACTTGCAACATCGCCTGAATTCGTTTAGTGTCTGTGCTTCCAGTCCCCCTTGCTGAATAGGGCTATTTCATCGCTCTATTCAGCAACATCTCTAATCTTTTTATGAGGCGAAAGCACGCTCGAGTAATGATAAAGAAGTAACTTAGGAGATTTCCAGTAATAAAATTACCTCCGTGATGTGGGTGCTTTGCCCGCTTCGTGGGCAAAGCACCCACATCACGGGTAAATTCTTATGCAGAAATCTCCTTAAAATAATTCGTAAAGATCAATATATTTCTTAAAAATCTTCTGTTGAATGCTCTAGCATCCAAGCAACATAGTCGTTTTCTCTCAGCTCCTCACAGTCACGATTTGGGTCGAGGTCAATGCCATCGGGCAAAGCTACCTGACAGAGTTTTGCTTGAGCGAGTTGTTCTTGAGTAATACCTTGTGCACTTTGAAGATTACTTCTAATGAAATAGGCACCTTTAAGGTTGGCACCGTTGAGAACGGCATTACTGAAATCGGTATCAACGAGATAGGCTCCACTCAGGTTACTGCCCTTGAGGTTGCTAGCAATCAGCTTGGCACTATTAAGAACGCCATTACTCAGATCAGCATGACTAAGGTTTGTACCCAGAAAATTAGCGCTGTTCAAAAGAGCATAGTTGAGAATGGCACCACTTAAGTTCGCTTTCCCAAGGTCCGTGTCTCGAAGGACAGCAAAGCTAAGATTTGTATTGCTAAGGTCAGCGTGGTAAAGGTATGCACCAGTGAGGTTGATATTTGACAAGTCAGCTTTAGGAACATCGATCTCTCCAAGGGAGACACCGTCCCGGTTTAAACTTTCCAGTGCCTTGTTCCGTGCAAAGCTCGTGGGAACCCCTGCCGCTGCCGCATTGTCAACAACTTGCCAAGCCTCATAATGTTTCTGTTCTTTACGATCGGGGCTTTCTTTAAAGTAGAGAAGAACGGCTGAGGCGATCGCAATAGATTCTGCATCGTTAAAGACCACACGCACAATATCTCTGGGAGACCTCCAATTGACATCGGGTTCAACCCACAAAGAAATTCCTGCCAAAACAACGACCGTCCCACCGATAAAAATCCATGTTGGAATGGTTTGGAGCCACTGTTCAGCCTGATTGAATGGGTGCTTTCGGTTACATGGAGCAAAAGGGTACTCATTAAAACGTGGGTGCTTTTGCTTGAATGGATGCTTGCGAGGCATAACGATATAAATCAGAAGAATGAATACCTGAATATAGGAATCCTAAACGGTTTTTGAGAGATAGGGTGGGTGCAGTTTGCCCCATCCCGCCTTTTAAGGGCTGTATAAAATTATTCAGGCATGCCATACAAACTTCGTTGCATATTATGTAGAAAATCTTCATACAGCATTTTTCAATCCGGTGAAGTACGAGATGGATGTGGGAGACGTTCCATATCCATCTCGTACTTCACCGGATTGGAATGGGTTATCGATTCAGTTCTTAAAGAAACGGTATTAGACGACAACACACAGAAAAACTTCTATTAAGAGTGATCTTTAGGCATAGCCAATCGAACACAAAGATGAATATCATTATCTTATAGGCTACTAACTGAACTCCTGTTATTGAGGCATGGAAACTCTTCATGAAATTTGCCTCAGTTCTTCATGTCATCAGTGGTTAATACCGCTGCTCAATTTGCCTTGCTTATCAAATGGCTTCTAGAAACCCAACCATAAATGGTAATGTGCCGAACTCCTGGGCGTTCAGGTGGGCTTTGTGGTGAGCATTGCACAAACAAATATGCACCTATGGTGGATGTTATGAAAATGAATCGAATACTAGACAGGTGGTTCTGCCACACATTCTTCTTAATAACAACCGATCAGAATCAAAGGATCGACATTCCACAATTCTCTACCTACAATTGAAGTTATAGGCTTAAGAAATAAACGGTCTTCTCATTCCGTTTCATACTTCTTACTCATTCTGCTGTGGGTACTCTTTCAAATAATTAAATTTGAGTGTTCACAGTGTTGAGTTGGCGCTACAACAGCCTAATCAAGTGATAGAACCAGAATAGTTCTCCTTAGGGAGTGGGAAAATGTTGAACGCATCTAAGACGGAAGAATTTATCAAGCCAAGAGCTAACTGTTTAGTCAGCTATATTTTGGAAATGATGAATGCAATTAAAGTAGAGCCATTTGAACTCTACTTTGATCGTCTACCAGCCGACCCTTACTTGGAAGGAAATTATCGTTTCAGGCGCTTATCTCATTTCAAGATCTTGGGCGATCGCCTGATTCAACTCCCCCATCGTCAGCTCTTTCAAAGTAAAACCTACAATCCTATATTGGGGGATGTCATACGAGAGTATGAAGAGCTGGAAGATGGATTGATTCAGCAAGTCGATTTTCAAGCGGTTATTTGGGAGTTTTACCAATACTGCCAGGTGTGTTCACGCTCCAATGAGATTGCGGTCCATCAAATTCGTACAACGGCGTCTCTTCAAAAACTTGGTAACCCTGCACCCGAAGGCATTCATCGAGACGGGGTTACTCTCGTTGGAATTTTCTCTGTACATCGGCAAGGGGTAGAAGGGGCCGAGACCCATCTGTATCAGAGTAAAGAGAACGAGCCAATCTTCAGTAAAGTGCTCAATCCGGGTGAATTTCTCATCTTTAAAGATGACCAGTATTTCCATTACACCTCTCCTATTAAAACAACCGGGGATAAGGGTGTAAGAGACGTATTTGTGTTGACAAATCCCGGCTTGTTTCCACCCGAGTCAGGAGCGTAAAGCTATCGAAAAGCTGACTGTGCCAGATACCAGACAGGTTGAGAAGGAAATTCCTATGCCTATCTTTGATCTTCAGTGGGTTCGGGCTCAATTTCCAGCCCTTGCGATGGAGGTGAATGGCCTTCCTGCTGTGTTTTTTGATGGGCCTGGGGGAACTCAGGTTCCTCATGCTGTGCCCCAGGCAATGGTCGATTACCTGACCCACGCCAATGCCAATCTACACGGTGCCTTTGTTACCAGCCAACGCACTGAAGCTGTGGTTGCTACGGCCCGGCAGGCGATCGCTGACTTGTTAGGCTGCGCTCCGGATGAGGTAGTGTTTGGATCCAACATGACTACCCTGACCTGGGCCATGAGCCGGGTTATTGGGCGTGTGCTGCATCCGGGTGATGAAGTGGTTGTCACGTGTTTGGATCATGATGCCAACGTTGCTCCCTGGCTGGCATTGAAAGAACAGGGCGTTGTTGTTCGGACAGTTGATATTCACCCCCATAACTGCACGCTGGATATGGGAAATTTGAAACAACAACTGACCGACCGTACCCGTCTGGTTGCTATTGCCTATGCCTCGAATGCAGTTGGCACCGTTAATCCCATTGCCGAAGTGGTGCAGTTGGCTCATACAGTTGGAGCCTGGGTCTTTGTGGACGCGGTGCATTACGCACCCCACGGGCCGATTGATGTGCGATCGCTGGACTGTGATTTTCTGCTCTGCTCCGCCTATAAATTCTTTGGTCCTCATGTCGGCATTCTTTATGGCAAACGGGCACTACTGGCCCAGTTACAGCCCTTTAAGGTCAGACCTTCTCCCGATACGGTGCCCGATCGCTGGGAGACAGGAACCCTAAATTTTGAAGGGCTAGCAGGATTGGGTGCAACGATTCAATATCTGACAGAGTTGGGTCAACGAGTATCTCCTGCGGCTTCGACTCGGCGTCAGGCGTTGGTAGCGGCCATGGGGACGATTCAAGAGTATGAGCGATCGCTTTCCCTGGCATTGATTCCGAACTTGTTGCAAATCCCCGGTATGCAGGTATATGGCATCACGGATCCGGGTGAGTTTGGTTGGCGTACTCCCACCATTGGCTTACGGCTAGCCGGGTATACGCCCCTAGAACTGGCAACAGCGCTAGGCAAACAGGGCATCTTTACCTGGAATGGCAACTTCTACGCTCTTAATTTAACCCAGCGGTTGGGTCTGGAATCTGGCGGTGGTCTGGTACGAATTGGTCTAGCACACTACAATACGACGGCAGAAATTGAAAGACTACTCCAGAACCTGCATGAGTTGGTCTGCTGATTGTTTGCCTAGATGAAGCTGCACAAAATGGGAAGGGTGGCGTATAGTGCCACCCTTCCCATTTCGTGCAGCTTCATGTGGGTCTTTAAATTCGAATCGCCTTACCCGTCACGACAATTCCACCACTAGCAGGAATGTGGACTTCAAGTTGGCTAGGACGGCCCATAGCTTCTCCTTGCCGAATCAAGAGAGTTTTGGGCACCATAACAAGCTTCGCTTCTCGAAGGTATCCCCCGAGAGCCGCCGCTGCCGCCCCAGTAGCGGGGTCTTCCACAATCCCTCCTACCGGGAAAGGATTGCGTGAGTGGAAGGTATCATCGTTCTCCCGCCATACAAGCTGTAATGTGATGAGCCCATCCCGTAGCATGAGAGCCTTGAGAGCTTCGAAATCGTAATCCAATTGAGCTAAGCGTTGAGCTTTGGCGACTGCCACCACTAAGTGCCATGCTCCAGCGTATGCTCTGGCAGGGGGAATTGAATCGTCCAGATCATCCCGCGTCCAGCCCAACGTTGCCAACGCCTCGCTGACGAGCTCATCTGGTGCTGGTTCATAGCCAGGCTCAACAGAGGTTAAAGACGCTTCATAGTGGCCGTCTCGCTGGTGGACTGCAACAGGCACAGTGCCAACAGATGTTACCAACTGATAGGTGCCATCCCCGTCATTCTCCCCCAGCACGACTCCGGTTGCGATGGTCGCATGCCCACAAAACGGGACTTCTACTTCGGGGCTAAAGTAACGAACGGTTCGCTCAGGCCCAGTGGTAGGCGCAACAAAAGCAGTTTCCGAAAACCCAACTTCAGCCGCGATACGTTGCATCACCTCAGGTTCTGGAAGCGTGTCCCCGACCCAAACACCAGCAGGGTTGCCCCCTTCAGGGGTCGTCGTAAATGCTGACAAACGATAAAGGGTTCCTGACGTCATGGTTCCTGTGTTTTTCTCGAAATAGAGTAACGCGGCATCCGTTGCCGCCAATCAAGTGATTATCTTTCAACGTTGGGCTTGAAGAAGTCTATCACTGCCAGCAACGCCCCACCAACAATGAGTAAACACGCTAACCACACCAACCCACTGGACTCAGCCAACCCACAAACAATCAGCAGAATGGTTGACAACAGAGGAGCGATGTAGGAAAGCGCTCCTAACACCTTAATGTTGCCATGCTTAACGCCATAGTCTCAGGTGAAAAAAGCCAGTCCAACAGGCCCCAATCCCAGACAGAAGATAGCAACCCACTCCCAACCCGAAGGCAAAACGGTGGATTCAAACCCGAAATGGCAGAGCCAAGCGAGAATAGCTGTCGCACCACAAAAACCACCCACAGCATGGGTTGGAATCGCACCAAACCGACGAGACAGCACAGAATAGAGTGACCAAATTAACGCACAAATAAATGCCGCTAGATAACCTACTGTGTAACGAGCATCAAAGGTCAGGGATTGCCCCTTCGTAATCAGTAGCGCAGCACCTGTGAAACCGGCGATCGCTCCCAAAACATGAAACCACCGCAATTGTTCCCCCGGCAATAACGCTGAAAACAGGACGATGAGTAATGGCCACAAATAAGCAATTAAACTCGCCTCAACGACAGGAGCATTTCTCAACGCCATAAAGTAGAAGAAATGGTAGCCAAAGAGCCCCGTGATACCTAATTCCCACACAGCTTTCGGTAATTTGAGATGATTTATTGGATTGTTGCCGTCATGAATCCAGGTCACTATTCCAATGAGAAAGGCGATTGTAAAGGACATGGCCGTGAGTTGGAACGGCGGCACAGTTCCGCTAAATTTCGTCAAAAGGGCTAAGGTCGCCCACATCAGAATGGCTGTAAACCCAATTGCTGTTGGCTGTCGTTGGTTCGAAGCTGAGCGCATCATAAGTATCACCCTCAATGCTGATATAGCTCAGCATAGGAGATAGCTTTGGGCCTGAATTAGCCAAATCTCAGGCATCAATTCGCCAAATTTTGGGTTCTTTCATGGGGTCCAGAAAAGGGGCTTCGTTCCACGCCCTTCTCTCGACCGTCAGTGGCAGAATGAGTTGAGCAAAGGGATGATCATGGGAACATCCTGCATTGGAATAGGTCCGTCGTTCCCCTACAACAGCTTGCAGCATGTCCATAGACTATCGTGCTCAATGGGCAGTTTGGTACATCATGTATCGCTTACACATTTTAACTTTTCTGGCTATAGGAGCCTCAACACTGCAGCAATTCTCAGTATGGGCTTCAAAGCTGAGAGTTCGTGCCCGAAGGGCACGAACTCTCAGCTTTGAAGCCCGAAAATAGCCCGCCGAAGGTGGGCTATTTTCGGGTTGGATTCCAAAATGAGAATTGCTGTCAACACAGGATGAGTTGAATTAACCAAAAGGGTTATGCCGCTCGTATGGAAGACGACATAACCCCTTTGGTCTTATGTTTAATTGAGCTGGGCTACTTACTGAGCGGTCTAAGCCTGCTTATGTTTGGTTTCCGCCGTGCAGTATTTTCTACCTAAATACGGAACAACAATCTTCTCAAACATCTATTACGCTGCGAGTACTGGAAAGCTTTTTACTTCACTCTTTAGATATTGAAGAAAGGTGCTGGCAACCACTGACAGTTGCTTACTCAAGGGGTAAACAGCATACCAATTGCGATTGATGGGAAAACCTTCTACATTCAGAAGCACAAGTTGACCGTTTGCTACTTCATTCATCACCATGTGGTAAGACAGAACCGAAATTCCCAGGCCATACATTACCATCTGTTTGATCGCTTCATTATTGCCCACTTCGAGCTGAACCCGGACGGATACTCCGTGCTGATCTAATAATGCTTTGACAGCACGACGGGTCGCCGAACCGATCTCACGCATGACAAACTGTTCGCCCTCCATCTGGGAGATTGGAATATGGGCTTGGGTAGCAAGACGATGATAAGGAGGGGCAACAACAACTAAGGGATTGTCAACAAAGGATTGGCTATAAATTCCTGGCTCCTCTGGTGGTTCACACATCAAGTAGAGATCGTGAGTATTCTCTGCAAGTTGGTTGAAAATTTGTTCACTGTTCATCAAGTCAACGGAGATTTCAATGCCAGGATAACGCTGACAGAAGGGGCTCAATAAACGAGAAACGAAGGTATTAATGGGAGAAATGGTCGCAATCTTTAAATGCCCTTGGCTCAGGCCCTTCAAATCAGCAATCCGCATTTCAAATTCGGCAATTTTCTCAAACATCTTGTAAGACGCTGTGAGCATTTCTTGCCCTACACCTGTCAGAAATACTTGTTTACCAACCTGCTCAAATAAAGGCATTCCTACAAGATCAGCTAATTGCTTAATCTGCATTGAAATGGTAGGTTGAGTTAAATCAAGCTCTTTAGCTGCTCGGGTAAAGCTACGGTAACGAGCCGCTGCTTCGAACACTCTCAATTGGTGCAAGGTGAGTTGTTTGAGGGAACGGGGCGATCGCGGTGAACCTAGTAAATTTGTTGCTTCCGTTGTTGAAATCCATTGCAGCAGACTCTGCGCAGGCAGGTCATTAGGACTATCAATATCTTTATGAATTGTTTCCAGTCCGTATTCCTGAGAGAACCCGTCTAGTCCCATAAGAATCAACCCTTTGTTCGCTACCGTGACAAGGATGAAAGCATTTCAAGCGATTTAGCACGTTGCTCATGACCGTCATGCCAACGAACACACAAATTTAAAGAGTTATACCGACCTATATCGAATTGGCTAGAGTCTGATTTAAAGCTATCTGGAAAAACTATTTTTCGTGCCGCCTGCACACGAAGAAATTCAACTTTCAAACAGAAACTAGGGAGCTGAAAATACGGGGACGCATTCATCCACCCCGAACCATACTTTTTTCCCTCCTTTCACTTTTACCAACACCCGATCGCGGGAGGAAATAGGAGGCGGAATAACGATACCATCACGACCGTCAGGAAGTTTCACAGGAGTACCCGGAACAATAGTCATAAAAACCTCAAAAGAACTAAAAATTAGGAACGGTATACAGCACAAATTGTCTGTTGATGCACGGGCCTTAAAAAGCCCATGTCACCAACACCGATTTTGTATTCAAAAAAATGCTACTTATCCCCTTCGTTCACATACCTAATGAGAACAAGATGTAAAGAAAATCTTAAGGATGCTAAAAGTTTATCTTATTCTAATTCTCCCTTTAATCTTGTTAGCATTTCTTTACAAAGGTGTGCGCGCTTAAAAGTACATAGCCCTACGTAATTCAGTTGTGACGTTTAGTTTTTGGGAAGCCCCACGGAGCCTAGCTTTCCAAAAACTAAACGTTCTGCTTCTGAGTCCATAGAGCTATATTAATCCTCCTACTGATTTCAATAGATACCGGTCTAGAGGTCAACTCGTTAGCTATTTTACGCAGAAGTAACCCTTGGGCGGCTGCCACGTAAAACAAAAATATTATTTTTCGTGCGCTTCTGTGCATGAAACAATAACTTTTAAAGAGAAACTTTGAGGGGGCGATGCGGTGTGCAAAGCAGGTCACATCACTTCCTCAAGGTTCCTCAGCAGTGTGCTTTTCCGCTACTCAACATTCGCTTGGCGAACTATTGGGGGTTTTGGTAAAGAATATAGGAGTGTGTTTGGTAGGCAATGGGTAAATTAAGGACGTGTCCTGATCGCGACAAAAAGTACGAAGCCTGATATTTATTCATCAGAGCAGTGGCAGCAGTTGTGTCCAGATTAAGATAGGCACTCCTAAGCTCTTTCCGGATATCGACACTGACGCCCCGAGTCCAATGTAGTTTTTCAGTATCTGTTGCCAGACTGGAGAGTTTTCCTTCTGTGAGATCATCTACCCGCTCGTACCATTCGACGATCTCTTGAGTTGTTTGGGGTAAGAACTTATAGTTGGCTACGATCGCCCGTTCTGTCATCCAGCTAAAACTATTACGATTCAAGGGCAACGTCACAAATACAGCTTCTTTTGAAGTATTGCGACGAATCCATCCGCAAAGGTCACGCCATTCTTCATCCGACTCCTGTTGAGTATCGGGATAGCCTTGAATATCCTCAATGCTGTAGACAAATTTTTCAGTTTGGCTCACCGTAAAGACTACCAGCAGGACAATACCTAAAATTGCCCAGGCTCGGTAATTCCAGTAGCGAAGTTGTTGTTCCAGCGATACCGCTATTAATAAAAACGTTGCCAGAGGTAACAGCACATCTCCTAATCGAAAGGGATAATATTGCAACAATTTTCCTTGAGCATCCAAAGGAGCCACAAGAAGCCCTATCAGGAAGGGAACCATGCTGAGTCCTGTAAATAGTATTAGGTCCCAACAGGCCTGAAATTGTGCTTCCGGTAAGCGATTTCGTTGCCGGACAATCAAAAAAACTGTAAGGCCAAACGCAGCGGTGAAAAGACCCAGCCGAACCCAGCCTACGGTATTCCAAGCAAAGGGATTGAGATGGTGGGGTAAGCGCAGAAAGACATAAATAAACGACGGCGAAATAGATGATTCCGGAACTGGTGTCAAGAGTTGCTTGACGACCGCTGGGCTGGCAAACGCAGAGAATATGCTAAAAAAAGTGCCTACAGTCAGGAATCGTGAAATGCTGAAAGACTTTCGGTTGTGCCAGAACCAGAGGGGCAAGCCGCTTACCATTGCCCAGCCTCCTACCAACACATGGAAGGAGGTTGCAATTCCCAGGAAAGCTGCCGCTTGCCGCTCGTGCCGTCGTAAAATAGCCGCGATCGCTAATAGCACAAACCCATAGGCAATTGATTTTGCCTCCAGACCTCCCACAATCCACTCTTCGGCGGTCATCCCCTGGTCTTCCCAGCTGTAGAAGAAAAGGGCGATCGCCAGCAGCAAATAGGGGAGGCTCAGGCGTAGTGCTCGCCCGATACCGACCAGTCCTGCTGCAACTAAGCCATAACAAAATAATCGCCCTATAATCGAGGTTGCCAGGAATCCCCAGACTTTAATGAGAGGGCCTACCAGGCTGGAGAAAAGAAACCGGTACCCGGCGGGTTGATTTAAGTACCAATCATTTGGCATCCAATGTGGATCGGCGAATTGACGCGCCAAGGGCAGCACATCCACTTCGTTGGTGTAGCCCATATTTTCGACTAGCACAAACCCCAAGCTAATAAATATAAAGACTGCCAGCCACTGCACCCAGGGCTGGGCCAATTTTCTTTCGAACACAGTTTTCATTTGCATGGGGATTTGATGTCAGATCATCGCGAACGATTTTGAGAGTGTGCATCACATACCCTCAAAACAGTTTTCCAGAACGTACTCATGATGAATCTTACCCCACCTGTAGGCGTGGTGTGGGAAGCCTGCTCATTCAAAGTAGTCGATCCGTTAAGAACTTGCGGCTCTCCTATGGAGAGGTAGGATGGGGCGATCGCCCTATCCACCTCAGGTACTTTCTACAAACTCATCATGCTTTCGCAAAGTAAGTACCCGAATGAGCGATGGCGTGCACCTCAGCTCAATCCCTACTCATATCTTGCACCAAAACCCAGAACCATTATTTTTTCGCTGCATCTAGAAAAATGGTGGTTCTGGATTTTGGTTTTAGAAAGGTGCAAGAGGTGAGTATATCGAATTCTATTGAATAACCATGATGTGAATGGAGGCGGTATTTGTATGAAATCGATTTACATCATGGTTATTCCAACACACACAATAGTTGTCGTCAAGGAGATAGGGAGTACAAAACCTCCCTATCTCCTTGGCGACACCCTTTCTAAGGATAGTGATGTCACGCAACGCAAGCTTATAAGCTTTGCAGTTTTCAGCAATACTGGTTGTTCATTTAGTCTTTCAGATTGATCAAAAAGTGCGGCTTACTTGGCAGAAAGCCCAAGTGAATGGCTATGGTCGTTTCTCTATTCTGGAATCAGTAAAGCGAAACATCTCTACGATTTCTGCTAAACACAGTATCGGCCACATTGACACACATTCTTCAATCGTCACTGAACAACCAGAATAAGCCCCATGACACACGAATTTCTGCCCAATGATCCGCTTTTCAATCAACAATGGTACCTGCACAACGATGGTCAATCCGGTGGTATCCCTGGCATCGATTTGAACATTCTCCCTGTCTGGGCTGATTACACAGGAGCCGGGGTTCGTGTAGCCGTTATTGATGATGGCGTGGACTACAATCATCCCGATTTAATTGCCAATTATGACTTTTTCTCCGACTTGGATGCAGAGTACCGTGTGAGCGATGGGAGTCCTGCGCGAGCCAGTGACAATCACGGTACGGCCGTAGCAGGCATCATTGCCGCGAGTGGCAATAACGGGGAAGGGGGTGTCGGCATTGCACCCGATGCCAACATCGCAGGGCTACGAATTCGGTACGGAGATGATCCCTATTTTTATGAGAACACGAGCTATGCCCTGGCTCAAATGGCTAACTTTGATGTGGCGAATAATAGTTGGGGAACCTCTGCCCCTTTTACCGCTGACTTTTTAATACAGCCTTTATACAGATATGCATTGGAGTACGCTGCCACTGCAGGCCGTAATGGTTTAGGCACCGCTATCGTATTTAGCGGTGGAAATGAACGTGAAATTGGTATGAATACCAACTACAGTAACTTTAACAATTCACGGTTTACGATTGCGGTAGCAGCCTTAACTCACACAGGGGTTTATACAGCCTACAGTAACCCTGGAGCTAGCCTTCTGGTTTCTGCCTTTGGAGGAGAACCTGAGAGGGGTGGGACAGATGGCATTGTCACGACCGATCGCCCCGGCTTCCCAGGCTATACTTCGGGAAATTATACAGGTACGTTTAACGGTACATCTTCTGCTGCCCCAATGGTTACGGGTATTATTGCCCTGATGCTGGAGGCTAACCCTAATTTGGGTTACCGGGATATCCAAGAAATCCTGGCTTACTCCGCGCGTCAAACCGATACGTCCAATCCAACCTGGCAGACCAACGGTGCCTATAACTGGAATGGTGGTGGTTTGCGCACCAGCACTGACTACGGCTTTGGTTTGGTTGATGCTCATGCAGCCGTACGTTTAGCGGAAACCTGGCAAACTCAGCACACAGCCGCTAATGAATGGTTTGTTGAGGGAACGCAGTTCTTAGACAGCTTCATTCTCGATCAAATCGATGCTCATAGTCAGATTACATTAAGTACCAATCTGACCGTTGACCATGTGGAGATCGACGTTAACCTTTCTCACCAAAATTTAGGGGATGTCCAACTGATTTTGGTTTCCCCTAATGGAACAGAGAGTGTCTTGATGGACCGACCTGGTGCATCAGCTAATAGTCCCTTCGGTATGGAGGGAGGCACGTTGCAGTTCACTTTCATGAGTACTCAGTTCTGGGGTGAAGATGCGGCAGGGACCTGGACGTTGGTGGTACGCGATCGCGCCACAGGTGATCAAGGAATTTTAGATGACTGGTCGCTACGAGCCTATGGCGATTTGCCAACACTAGATAACACCTACATCTACACTAATAGCTTTTCCGAGTTGACAATCCCGAATCGAGGATACCTCTATGATGCCTTTGGCTTTGATACGGTAAATGCGGCGGCGATCGCCTCTAATCTCACTATTAATTTGAATCCGGGCAGCACCAGTGTGATCGATGGTCGGCTTCTCACCATTACCGCCACAACAGTAATTGAAGCCGCAATTGGAGGGGATGGTCATGATGAAATTAATGGTAACTTTGCCAGTAATAGCTTGTTTGGAGCGCGTGGTGACGACGCCCTACAGGGTTTTGGGGGAGATGACTGGATAGCTGGAGGTCAAGGAAATGACTGGCTCGATGGAGGTTTTGGAAACGATACCCTGACTGGGGGTAATGGCCAGAATAGCTTTTACTTTGGTAGCCAACCTGGCATTGATCTCATTACCGATTTTGTTTCGGGGGTTGATAGCATTGTGTTAGATAGCAATGTTTTTATCCCGATTTTCGGTGATATATCCCTGACGTTCGATCTGGCTGTGAATGACTTTAATGCTGGCTTGAGCGCAGCATCTCTTGTCTATAGCCTATCCACTGGCAATCTCTTCTACAATGCGAATGGTAGCCAATCAACTTTTGGTAATGGTGGGCAATTCGCCATATTAGCAGGCACCCCTGCTCTATCCGCAGAAGACTTCGTCGTTGTTTAATTGACGTTCATCTCTAGTTTTATAAGCGCTACGCGCGTTGATTAAGTACGGTGGTGTGAGGCACTTTGTGTCTCACACCCCGTTGCTGTACTTAACGCACTTGCACACTGCTCTATTACGACATACAAGAGCTTGGGGATTGACCTGGGTTCTCACTTTATGTCGTAATAAAGTGCTAAGTGGCACAATTTTTCGGGCTTTATGTTTAATTGCAACAATCTACTTAGGAGCTTGCTGCCAAACGAAATTTCCCTTCTCGGGAATTTTTCTTTACTAAGCTATTAGTATTTGCGAGGTGAGCATTTTAGAAGATCCTACGGAATAGGGCGACGGCCAGATGGTTCCTTGTGAATGGAACGTTCCGCTATTATTAAGCAAAACTTGTTGTGCTTAAGGGGATGGATAGAGATGATTAATAAAAAATTAATAATTTTAGGTGTGCTTTAAAGCTTCTTAGAAAGATTTTTCATACACCAAGAACATGAAAAAACATGGAAAGTAGATTCTAATCGGCAAGCAGTTTGTCTGATTGCTACGGCATATTTATTGATATTCAGTGGCCTTCACACCCACCTATGAAACGCAATCTCTGGGCATCTATGCAGCAAATAGATTTTACCGCTTACTCTGGAGTGCTACCGGGTCTGATGGTAATGGGTGTGGTAGTGGCAGCTCGGCTTACGGGTTCGATGCAGGGGTTAGAATGGTCAGCCTTTGACCGAATGTTGCGATCGCGCCCTCTAGAACCTATGGATGAACGGGTTGTTATCGTTGGCATTACTGAATCCGATATTGGCCGTCTTGGCACCTACCCGATTCCTGATCGCACTCTTGCTCAATTATTAACGACGTTGCAGGGCTACCAACCCACCGCCATTGGAGTAGACCTGTTTCGTGACCTGGCTGTTCCCCCCGGAGATGAACAGGGATATGTTGCTTTGAAGCAAGCATTTCAATCCAAACCTAACATTATTGCCATTGAAAAAATCTTGCCTGGAGCGAGTGGTTATACCGTTTCTGCACCCCCATATTTGCCACCCGAACAGGTCGGCTTTGCGGATGCTCTGCCAGATAGTGATGGGGCCTATAGACGTAGTCTTTTGGGTAGCCTGAATCAACAGAAGGAGTATCGATTTTCCTTCTCGATTCGCTTGGTAGATCAGTACTTGGCCCCTCAAGGTTTGGGGTTGCGCAATGGAGAGCGTGATTCTAAAGCTATGCAGTTTGGGAATGTGGAAATTCCTCGCTTCCAGCCCAATACTGGGGGATATGTACGAACAGATGCTGGCGGTGAGCAGACTCTGCTCAATTTCCGTAAGGGACGAAATCCATTTCGTCGCGTTTCTTTAGAGGACATTGAAACAGGACGCATTCAACCAGAATGGTTTCGCGGCAAAATTATTCTCATTGGCATTACGGCAGAGAGTGCCAGGGATACAATCACTTCCTCAGCTGTCGATATTGATAATCCTTCTTTGTTTTACGGTGTGGAAGCTCAGGCTCACGCCGTCAGCCAGTTGCTCGGTGCCGTGCTGGATGGACGGCCCCTGCTTCGTACCTGGACAGAACCCTGGGAGTATACCTGGATTGCGGCCTGGAGTATCTTGGGTTTGTTGGTAGCATGGTGGTTGCGATCGCCCCTCCGGATTCTAGCAGGGGTAGCGATCGCCACCCTGGCACTTCTCGGTTCGAGTTATGGAGCTCTACTATGGGGTTGGTGGTTGCCCCTTGTCCCGGCTCTCATCGGGTTGGTGTTGAATGGGGCTGGGCTGGCACTTGCAGCGTTTTATCGGCAAGAGCAGGATTTGCGATCGCGTCTCATTGAGCGACAGGCTATCATTGAGCATACCTTTAGTGCTATTCATAATGGGCCTCTGCAAACTCTGGCCACGTTGTTGAAACAAACAGCAGAATTAGATACCTCCTCCAGTTATATCCATGAAGATTTGCAACATTTGAATCAAGAGCTGCGAGCTGTGTATGAGTCGGTACGCAAGGAGGCGCTGGTGCAGAGCGATCGCCTCTATCTCAGTGTGAATTGTGCATTAGACCTGCAATCCCCACTTCACGAATTACTTTATGAGGTCTATAGCTCTGTACTGGAACGAGGCTTTGAGGGGTTTCAGTCTCTTAAGCTCAAAGTTGTTAGATTTGAACCGATGGTTGACGAGAATCTCACCCTTGAGCAACGTCGTTCTCTCTGCCGATTTCTGGAAGAAGCATTATGTAACGTTGGTAAGCATGCTGTTAAACCAACGCGGCTTCAGGTGAATTGCAGCCAGTTGAATGGTATAAATATTATTCGTGTTGTAGATAATGGAGCCAATCTTGAAATCGAAAAGAATACGGTAATAACAGAAGTCAATCATTATTCCAAAGGTATAGGAACGAAACAAGCAAAGCAACTTGCGCGAAAATTACATGGACAATATCGGTGCTTGCTTCATTCACCTGACGGCACTATCTGCGAACTGACCTGGCCATCTCAAGAAAGATCGATTCCCTGGAATTTTGCTGCAAAAATGTTGGAAGCAAAGCAGAAATAAGATCAAGATAATCTGAACTGAGGTTCGATACTTGTGTGCATAGAATTTATCGGAGAACTGGAAATCAATTTTGGAGAGTGCGATGCCTGCGTATCGTGCTCTCCAAAATTGATTTCCGGATAGGCTCATCGTGTACAGATCTTTCACGTTTTCAATAGTCATTGCTACTCAATTACAGAGATTGGGAAGTATTAATCATGAGCCGCGATCAGCAAATTATCGGCTTCAACAAGGGTGATTGATCACTGCAAGCCTAGTTCTGCCAGAACAGACCTGCAGGGCAGCCCGATCTCTCATACAGGGCCAGAGGAGTTAATTTATGGTGAAAAAAGAAGGCTTCCTTTCTCAGCAAATGATGCGTTTTTCTACCGCTGTCATCTTGCTCAGTATGGCTGAAGTTGGATGGGTATTGCTCACTCCGGTTCGGGCTCAAGAGAGGCGACCTGGTGAAGCAATTAACTCTGTCGTCCCTCTGGGAACTACCCTTCCACAAGCCTATTGGGATGCTATTGAAGATGCCAGAACTCCAGAGCCCAATGAAGTCTTCCGCAACCTGACGGCCATCACTCCCTACAACAACACCCTGGTCCGAGATGACCAGGACCGTGTTTTAGTCACGACCTGGACCACCTGGAATGGGTATACACAGAATATAGGAAACCGGCTCATTCTCACCCGAGATCTATGGGTTACAGTCGTTCCCGATCTCCAGAATTTTTGCGAAAACTACACCCCGACAGCCGAGATACCTCTGGCTGCACGCCTCAATCAGCTTCTTGGTTTACCTCCGGAAACGAGCGATCGCCTTGCCAGCCGTCAAGTGGTCGAAATTTGGGTTGATCCTCAGTTTCTCTTTCGCCCCAGTCCCGACCCTGAAATTACCGACCATGAAGCTGAATTAGGTTTTCGATCTGCCAATGAGTTCCTGTCCGTATCGTCTGCCTATCAACAATGGTTTTATGCCCAGTACGATCAGCGCTATCAATCCAATGGGCAACCTATTACCCGAACTAGTGTAGAGGCATCTGGTACCCTACCTTACCCCTGGACACAATTGGGATATACCTACGATTGGGGAAGCTCATCGGACTGGGCAACTGTCGAGCCAAACCACCCTGAGAACGTCGGATTAAGTGAATTTGTCATTCGACAATGGTCACCTATTTCTGTTAAGGCCACACGAAGCGTTGACGATTACTGCCGCTAATCAGGAGAAGGCGTAGATCTCCAGAAAAACAATAAGATACAAAAGGCTGTGCCGCCCGCGAAACGGGCGGCACAGCCTTTTGTATCTTATGTTAATTGGGTTGAGTTACTGGGGAATGTAGTTTCCACATGCGAAAATTATGCCAATCTAGCAACGGCTGGAATGCATATTAATATCCAGCTAGCTTGCCTCTTCGCTTGGCTTCCCGTTCAGCCCAGTGGAAGGCAATCAGCCCCAGCCCAAAGTAGACCACGCCATTGAGGAGCGCCACAAGGAACTGAGCGAAGTTTAATGCTTGCCCACGTGCCATTAATTCGCGTAGGAGCCCCGCTCCGGGTGTCATTGGTAGGAGCAATGCTACCAACTTGTAGCCGCCGGGCCAACTTTCACTTGGTACTAACAGCAGGAAAAACAACATGAACTGAAAAATTCCCAACAATTGCTGAACTTGCTTGAGCAGTAGTGCCAGTGAGCCCATTCCTAGCGCTAATCCATAAGCACCCAGAAGTACACTCACAAGCGGCAGCAGTAGGACTGGAGGGAACGATAAACGGCTGCCTGTTAGCAGCATGATTAACAGGAGAATACTGACATTAAGTGTGAGTTGAGTGGTCAGACTGGCAAAGGCTCGGATCAGGAATACTCGTGTGGCACCAAAGGGAGAGAGAAAAATTTGTTCTAAAGTCCCGGTCTGGGCCTCTCGCTGTAGCCCTTGAGCAATATCGCTAATGATAAATAGCACTAGCGACCACAGGACGTAGCCGACAATAACAGAATCTAAGCGATCGCCAAATTGCGCACTTGGGCCTCCCACGTACTGGAAGCTGAGAAATAGCCCGTAGAAGACGATCGTAATACCAATTACGCCACTAATCGCTTCTGCTGAGTATCGCCTGAGCGTGATCCAATTACGCTTCAGTTCTGCCAGAAAGAGTTTAAACATTGCGGTTCTCTCGCACCAGTTTTAGAAATACGTCCGTCAGATTGGCTTGATCCTTTTGCACGCGCAGCAGTGGCAGAGGGTTCAGGATTTCCAGTACGGCATAGAGCTGAGTTGGTTCTGTCGCATGTACTACGCCATCTTCAGTGATTGTCACCCCCAATGCTTCTAATTTGCGAATACGCTCTGGCTCAATTGCCCGTTCCGGCTCAATCACATAGGTACTTCCCGAAAACCGTTGAATCAAATCTTCGGTTGCCTCTTCCGCCACAATTTCTCCTCGATTGATGATGGCAACCCGATCCGAGAGTTCTTCTGCGATCGCCAGTTGGTGTGTGGTTAGCAGAATGGCACACCCTTCGGTGGCAATTTCTCGCACTAGCTGTTTGACATCTTCGGTTGCTTCTACATCCAGGCCCAGCGTCGGTTCATCGAGCAGGAGCAGTTGAGGCTGATGCATTAAGGCAACCGAAATTGCTAACTTCTGCTGCATACCCCGCGAGAGGGATTGCACGACGGTTTGCCGCTTATCCATGAGGCTAAACCGCTCCAGGAGTTCTCGTCCCCGGCGACGGGCTGTCCGCTGGTCTAGTCCACGTAACACTCCGAAGTATTCCAGATTTTCCTCTGCTGTCAGCCGCCAGTACACATTGCGGTTTCCTTCTAGAACGGCACCCAGCGATCGCAGTGCCTGAGGATTACGATGTGGGTCGCGATCGCTAATTCTCACCCAACCATCATCAGGTTGAATCAGGCCAGCAATCATTTTGATGCTGGTGGTCTTTCCTGCCCCATTGGGGCCCAGAAACGCCAGCACTTCTCCCGCTGAGATGCTTAAGGATACATCTCGGACAGCAGCGATTGTTCGTCCTTTTTCACTGTAGGACTTCTTCAGATTGCGAGCTTCAAGAATGATCATGACAAATTTAGGGGTTATATCCCAATTCTAAAGCTATTTTAAATCCGTAGTTGCCATGGGCTTTTGCCGGATCAGGGTCATTGTTTTCCTGCTTACGCACGTAAGTTTTGTGGTTACTCTTGAAGGTTTTATTGCAATTTTCTATGAGAAGTAATCTTTTGCAAACCCATTGTCTTAAACCAGCAATTCGAAGATTATCGCGATAAATTTGGTGAAAATAGACCGTTCTTTTTTGATTATATTTAATTTCCTCCTTAGAGCATATTTTTGAACTTGAGCATTGCTCTGCTCATCGTGATTCGAATAGTTGTTGCGGAAGGGATGCTTAGCACTCCTCCCATAAGCCTAGGCAGAAACCAACCTATGTTTTGGGGTACGGATGCAACGTACCCTTACTCCAAGGAGGTTTCTGGAAAAACAATATCCCCATTTTTTGGAAAGAGGACGTGGTTTCACCGCGTCCTCTTTCCAAAAAATGGGGAAGTTCTTTTCTGGAAATCTCCCAAAACATAAGTTGGTTTTCGTTGTGAAGCCCTAGTTCACTATTTTGGTTGAGGAAAAGCCAGGTTTAGCTCTGTAACGTGTAAATGTTCTGTTTCTTTAAGTCCTTGCAGTAGCTTTGCATTATTGGGGCACTGCGGGTATCTAATACAGTCTTTACTCCATTCGATAGATTTATTTACTTGCAATATCCACTCCTAACTAGCCACTCAAGCGAAATGAGCAACATGTTCAGCGATCGCAATTTCGTCAATCTTGACCTTTACTCATCCTACTCGTCTCACAAAACTGAGCAGCGAGCAACTTTTCAGCGTTGGGCACAAAGACTAGCAATTTGCTTGCTCATTGTTTTCATAAGCCTTGGTATTGGCCTTCTGAACGGCAGTGCGGCTCAAGCTTTATCACTCCAACAGAAGGGGTTGTCAGTATTTGAGGGAAGGCAGACAGAAGGTATCTTGCTGGCTCAAAATGTGGGAGATAACTTTGTTATCACAGCTGTGAATAAAGCAGAAGCAGCTGTCGTTCAGGTAAACGTGTCTCGTTCCTTAGCAGGAAACCGATCAGTACCCGATTTCTTTAGGCCCTTTGGAGGTGGAGGACAATCTGCCCCGTCGAATGCCCCCGTGCTGCGAGGCATTGGTTCTGGATTTGTGATTGATTCGAGTGGGCTGATTCTGACCAATGCCCATGTCGTGAACGAAGCCGATACTGTAACAGTATCGTTTCAGGATGGTCGCATTCTGGAGGGGCAGGTACTGGGGAAGGACCCCGTAACCGATGTAGCGGTAATTCAAGTACAAGCTGAAGACTTGCCTACTGTTACCATTGGAGACTCTGATGCGGTACAGCAGGGGCAATGGGCAATCGCGATTGGTAATCCCCTTGGGTTGCAGGAAACCGTAACGGTGGGTGTGATTAGCGGTACTGAGCGGTCTAGCGCAGCTATCGGTATTCCAGATAAGCGAGTTGGTTTTATCCAAACAGATGCGGCGATTAATCCAGGTAACTCTGGAGGGCCACTTCTAAATGCAGCAGGAGATGTGATTGGCATTAACACGGCCATTCTCCAGGGAACCCAAGGACTCGGCTTTGCAATTCCTATCAATACCGCTCAACTGGTTGCCCAACAACTGATCACAACGGGACAGGTTCAACACCCTTACATTGGAGTGCAAATGACTGCACTGAATCCACAAGTGAAGGAGTTTATCAATACATCTCCTGATAGTGGAATGCAGGTCAAGGTAGAACAGGGAGTTTTGGTGGTTCAGGTTCAGCGAAATTCACCCGCTGCGAAAGCAGGTGTGCGTGCTGGTGATGTCATTCAAACGATTGACGATCAACCTGTCACTAAAGCTAGTAAGGTGCAGCAGTTAATTGATCGGGCAGGAGTTGGCGGTAAATTACCTGTAAAACTGCAGCGCAATGAACAAACCGTGGCTCTAACCATTGAACCGGAACAGCTTCCCCCAGTGGTAACTCGATAATGAAAGCAATACCCCCCAATGGGAGATGGAGAGTTGGTCATGCAGACAGTTTCTCAATCAAAGCCCTATTCCTTAAAGGATTGGCAAGGGGGTAATTGCTCTCTCAAGGAGGAGTTTGATTATTGGATCGAGGATGTTGAGGGTGAAATTCCAGCCGAGCTGAATGGTACTTTGTTCCGGAATGGGCCGGGATTGCTCGATGTTAATGGGCGACGAATCACCCATCCCTTTGATGGAGATGGCATGATTTGTGCGATCGCCTTCTCTCAAGGACGCGCCCACTTTCGCAATCGCTTTGTACGCACTGAAGAATATTGTGCAGAGCAAAAAGCAGGTCGAATGCTGTATCGAGGGGTATTTGGTACGCGAAAGCCAGGAGGCTGGTTAGCCAATACCTTTGATTTACACAAGAAGAATGTTGCAAATACCAATGTGATTTATTGGGGTAGGAAGCTAATGGCGCTTTGGGAAGCGTCCCACCCCTATCACATTGATCCCCATACCCTCGAAACCCTAGGGATTGAAACTCTGAATGGTGCGCTACATAAAGGTTCTCCCTTTGCCGCCCATCCCATGATTGACCCAGGAGATGAGCATCGAGAGCCCCGTTTAGTAACCTTTTCGGTGAAACCAGGCCCACTCACCACAATTACTGTATATGAGCTGAATTTGGATGGAAACGTAGTCGAAAAGCATGACCATCGGATTCCAGGCTTTGCTTTTATCCATGACTTTGCTATTACACCCAACTACTGCCTATTCTTCCAAAATCCAGTTACGTTTAATCCCATTCCTTATGTTTTTGGTCTACGGGGAGCTGCAGAGTGCATTACATTTCATGGCGATCGCCCCACTAAAATCTGGGTTATTCCCCGTCATGAATCGAAGCCAGTACACACATTAGAAGCAGATCCCTGTTTTGTTTTCCACCATGCTAATGCGTTTGAGCAGGGCGATCGCATTATTGTCGATTCTGTATGCTACGAAGACTTTCCAAAGGTGGATCATAACCTCAACTATCAGGAAACAGACTTCGACAATATGCAGCCAGGGCAGCTCTGGCGCTTTGATCTGAACTTGAAGTCAAAAACGGCAAAACGTGATCTGCTCGTTAGCCGGTCTTGCGAGTTTCCCTTTATTCATCCGGCCCTGATTGGGCAGCGCCACCGTTGGGTGTTTTTAGCGGCAGCTCATGAGGCGGAGGGCAATGCGCCGCAGCAAGCCTTACTTAAAGTGAATGTGGAGACTGGAGAACAAGAGGTATGGAGTGCTGCACCGAAAGGATTTACCGGGGAACCCGTGTTTGTGCCAAAGCCGAACAGTTTGCAGGAAGATGAGGGTTGGGTGCTCGATCTCGTTTATGATGCGGCTCACCACCGAACAGATGTCGTCATCCTTGATGGGCAGCATATTGAGCAGGGACCGATCGCCCGCCTTCACCTCAAACACCACATTCTCTACGGGTTACATGGTTGCTTTAGCCCAGCCATCAAAATGTAGGAGGGTGATTATTTCTGTCGCTTCGTGACAGAAATAATCACCCTTTAGCACCTTTGGCATTTATGATGCATCTTCAATGCCCATAATTGTGTCCCCAATGGCACGAGCCGTTTCGGCAATGCCTTCTTCAACGTCTGGAGGAGGCGCTGTAATGTTCTCGTTCTGTCCTTCAACGCGCAGCAGTACTTTATCCAAGCCTGCCTCTCCAATATTTGGATCCCCATCAAACTTACCTTCTGGGTAAGCCTGATTCTCATCCTGAGAGCGGTTCTCATCTGGCATAAACGTTAACTCCTCCTATTGATACGGCTCTATTAAAAAATTGCGAACTGCCTCTATCCGTGCTTTGCGCCCTGTGGTAAAAAGGCTGCTGAGTCATAATAAGTGCGAAAGCGCTTCACGTTTTCACCGTCAAACTCCAGTACACTTATGCCGCGATACGTAATCTCTTCGGAGGTTGATAATGTGCCCTTTGAAACCCATTCCAATACAGACGTGTTCTCGCTTTCGACAATATTGGTAAATTCAGAATGGATATGGTTAAACACGAACAGATATTTCTGCCAAAAGCGATAAGCGCCCTCCTTCCCCTTCAAAGGCTCTAGCGTGGCCAGATTCATTAACTCTGCATTGCTGGAGAACAAGGCAACGAGCGATTCAATATCACCTGTTTCCTCAGTTTTTTGCAGCGTGTGTATGAATCGTGAGGTAATGTCACGGGTACTTGCGGTATAGGTCATGTCTGGTTTTCAGTTTGAGTGCAGATTTACTTCTTGTTTAGGCTTTCTGGAGAGATAATTTTTTGGGGATTATGCAGAATTGCATGATCAAGGTGCGGTAGCAACTAGAAGTTACACGCATAGCTCACATAAAGCGATGGCTCTAAAGAGAAATCGATAGAGACTCAGGAGTGAGGATGATTGCGATCGCTCCTGCTACCTATAACCCACGCCACCAGCCTAAAAACCTCAGTCCATCTTTTCATCCAACTCTTGAGGCATATTCCTTTTTAGAGTTCCTGCCTTCTGGAGGAGGTCAGATGCTACTTCGGTGCTGTTCTACATGCTCGCCATTTTTCTCAAGTCCTTTGTGTACGCGACGTGCGTGTAAAATCGAGAACTTGAGAAAAATGGCGAGGGTCTAGGCGTGTAGTTGATTGAAACATAATCTGATGCTTATGCAACCATGTTCCGCCAAAACTGTTGGTTGAATTTAAAGGCTTTGCAAAACTTTTACCTTGGAGGATGTTAATCAGTCAACTTATAGTACATTTGTATAAATTGATGTGCAGTGATATGGCTTCCACGCTTACCGTTTCAGGAAAAGTGATGGGTAAAACTCAACCCATCTTCACGAACTGGCAATTACGGCTGGAGATTGAGAATGCAATTACCTTACGAGATCTGCTCACTCAAATTGTGCGCAGTGAAGTTGCTGGCTTTCAAGATCGCCAACAACAACGTCGCTTAATACAGGTTCTCAGCCCTGCCCAAATTAGTTTAGGGGTTGAGCAGGGCAAGGTGGATTTGGGGGGGAGCGACCTGGCACAAGAAGTTGACGTTGATGAAGCGATCGCCACCGCGCTACAAGCATTTACGGATGGCTTATATTTTGTGTTTCTGGATGAGCAACAGCAGGGAAATCTAGATGATGTTGTGACGTTGCAACCCAATTCGCAACTGTTGTTTTTACGGCTGGTTCCTTTGGTGGGCGGGTAATATGCTAAATCGCGAAGTTGCTCAGGCTCAGTTGAAAAAGCTTTACTTGGCAGATTGGAAGTCGCAACGCGTTCAACGATTGGCCGACCTTCCCGAAGGTTTACGAATAGTCGGCCGTGGCATCTTAGGATACGGTGCAGACGGACAGAATCTTAATGCTGCTGAGCTTTATCAACTTCAAGAGCAATTTTATCGACAGTTAGATCAACTGGCCCCTTCTGATCGGCTACAAATTTTTTGCATTCTCTTCCCCAAATTTGCCGCGACGGTGGAAGCAGCATGGCAACTGTTGGGGCAACTACCCTATCAATCAGGCCATAGTCGGCGATCGTTTCGGACTCCAGCCCATCCTGAATTGAGTGCAGCCAAGCGATACCAGTGGTTTCAACAGTTTGTTTACGCTGTAGAGGGCTACGATCAGGATTTGGAGTGGTTTGCTGCGTGGGCACCTTACCTGCCCTATTACTATGCCACCGATGTGCTGGGCATATTGTTTGCGGCGGCGATCGCACAAAATGATGAGTTAGGACACGCCCTGTTCACGGTTTTGACGGCTTCAGCCAGCAATAATCATGAGATTGGTGCGATGGGACGGCATGTCACCCGTGCGCTCTTAATGGCCGACCGACTGGAGGGTTGGGAATTTATTGAGCGGTTATTGCTGGCTGCGCAACGGCAGGAAGGGTTGCGCCAAAGCATTTTAGAGACAATTGACGAAGCCCATCCGATCGCTTTTAAGCGAATGCTCCGACTCATTCTAGAGCAAAAATTGACGCGCTTTAGTGCCACCATTCGAGCGATTGATGTCTGGTTTGGGTTTGGGCTGGAATCACTGGATGAAAAAACTGCTCAACAGTTCATTGGTCAGGTCTTGGAACTGCTGGAGAATCCTGATGCTCAATCGACGGCAATGGCCAGCGAAGACCCGCAGCTTGTTTATTTGGCACTGTGGGCCGCCGGATTTATCGATGCGGTAGCCGCCATTGATCTCGCTGTGCTCTTGCTTGACCATTCAGAGGCGACACATCGGTTTGTCGCGGTCCACTTTCTCGGCCAGTTAGAGATTACGCCAGCCCGATTCATGCTGTTGTCGGCGGTGAGCGATCGCGACTTGTCAGTTGCAACGGCTGCGGTACAGGCTCTCGCTCGTACAGGTGACACCACGATTCAGCAAGATTCTGATCTGTTTGAGCGATTGGAACAGGTTTTACCCCACTTTCCCGCCAAGCCTCAAACTCGATCGATGGTGTGGCAATGGATTAAGCTTGAACCGAGCCAAGCTCTTGTTGCATCCGTGTTGCAGCATAACCTGGGTGAGCGATCGCCCAAACGCCTAATTCCGTATCTACCGCTGCTTGATCCTTATGGACGCAGTAATGTTGCGAAGTTGCTGAGCGACATCAAACCATGGGACGCTGAGATTCGCACGGCGTTATTCCAATTGCTAGCCGATGCCAGCAGTTGGGTGCGGGAACAAGTGCTCCGGCTGCTACAGCCATGCGAAATTACTCCAGCAGAAAGCATTGAGTTAGAGCAATTATTGACCCGCACGGCCAGCGATTTACGGCGCGGTATTTTGGGTTTACTGTTGAGTCAGCCGGATGAAGCGGCGATTGCCTCGGCAGAACGCTTGCTTGCGGCTAAAAAAGCCCCCCAACGTCAGGCAGGCTTGGAACTTCTGCGAGAACTGGTGCAGCAGCAACGGCTGCTTGGACAAGCCCAGCAATTGGCAACCGCTTATCAGGCCCGCCCCAAGCTGACTGTAACCGAAACGCAATTGCTGACGGCCATTTTAGAGTCCAAGGCCGAAGCCACGCTAACAGATGCATTGGGCCTGGTTCAAGTTCAAGATTTGACTCCGATCGCCCCACTTCCAACCATCGCGGCAACGCAAATTGTCACAGACTCTGCCACGAGTTGTTTGTCAGCGCTTGATGAACTCATTCATGAGCATCGTCAAACACCTGTCAAAATTAGCTGGAACGGGGAAGAGGAAGAGTTGTTGGGCAATCTCACCTGGAAGTTCCCGCAAATTGATCCAAAACTATCTCAGGAGCAGAACCTGGAACGCTTGCCACTGAGTGATGTGTGGTTGAACTGGTGGCGCGATCGCGACGAAGCGACTCGCGATGTGGATGGTTTGGAATTGGTGCGGGCGATCGCCCCTCGCTTTAATTACAGGCCAGATCCCTATGGCCGAGAGAAGACCGCAACCGATCAAGCCAGCCTTCCGGAACGTGTTCTATCCGAGCTACAATCCCAGGTTGGACAGACCAATTCCTCTCTGCGTTATCCAGACCAAATCAATAGTATTATTCGCTGGTTGCTGTATCTGCACCCCTCTGAGCAAACCTTTGTGTATTGCTTAGATGCCATCACCCTACTGCTGAACACGATTCCGATTCATGAGCTGAAGGATGACCCGCAGTGGGGGCTCAACCAGTATTGGGGAGTGCGAGGGCAGATAGCCAGCTTCATCGGCTATTGGTTGCGCTTTGCTCGAACCTATAGCTCCACCGCAAATGCTGAGCAGTGCACTCGATGGTGGCATCTTGTGCGCTGGATCGATCGCCATTTGCCTAGCTACCAGGCGATGACCACCATTTGGGATATCTACGAGGCCTACCAAGTGGGTGGTGCAAGGGAGGCGGATCTGGTGTTTCACTTGTTAGGTGCTGAGGAACGCATGGCTGGAACTGCTCAGCCTGTGGGGAATCCGGCAGAGGCCAAAGCGAATCTCAGAACATCATTTCCAGATCTATCGCAACTTACGCGCCGTAATTTAGGCGAATATTACACGGCTCATCCCTTCTTACTGGAACTGGTTGATCGTGCCCGCCAACGCATTTTGATGATTGAGCTACAACGGGGTGACCTACCTACTGCTGCCAGCCATGCAGCACGAGCACTCAGGTCGATCGTTGGTATGACGACGGTGATTCAACTCATCCAGGCTTTCGATTGCAACAAGCTGGTGCGTCACTACACCTACAACAGCCTCAGCAAAGCGGCTATTTTTAGCCATCTGATGCGTATCAGTTTTCCTGCTGCCGAAGACACGCCTGCCGAATTTTCTCAGCGTGTCCAATCGGCTCAAATCAAGCCAGAAAAACTCGTTCAGTTTGCCTTTTACGCGCCGCAGTGGGTCAACTATATCGAGCACACCCTGGGTTGGTCCGGTTTTACCGAGGCGATTTGGTGGTTCCATGCCCATACGAAGGATAACGGCTGGACTGTTGAGCCCGATGTACGCGAAACCTGGGTAGCGCAAATCAGCGAGCGAACTCCACTATCCGCTCAGATCCTGGTTGATGGGGCTGTCGATGTGGAATGGTTCCATCGTCTCTACAAGCTACTCGGGGCGGATCGCTGGAATCAACTCTACGAGGCCGCACAATATGCTTCCAGTGGAGCTGGACACCAACGCGCCAAACTATTTGCTGATGCCATGTTGGGCAATCTGGAGTCACAAAACCTGCGCGATCGCATGACTAAAAAACGTCATCAAGATTCGGTGCGAGCCTTGGGACTACTGCCCCTGCCCGAAGAAAATCGCGATCGTGAAATTCTGAACCGCTACCAAACGCTGCAAGATTTTCTTCGCACTAGCAAAAAGTTTGGTTCTCAGCGGCAGGCGAGTGAAAAATTAGCTGTTTCGATCGGCATGGAAAACCTGGCTCGTACAGCAGGGTTTGTTGATCCACAGCGGCTTCAATGGGCCATGGAAGCAGAGGCGATCGCTGACTTAAGCGAACAGGCGCAAACCGTCACGGTCGATCAGGTGAGTGTCAGCCTGTCGATTACGGCTAAGGGCGAGCCAGAAGTCACGATCACAAAGCAAGGAAAGCCTCTAAAAGCCATTCCTGCCAAGCTGAAAAAACAACCTGAAATTCAAGCCCTCACGAACCGCAAACAGGAAATTACTCAGCAAGCCTCTCGCATTCGGATTTCGTTAGAGCAGGCCATGTGCCGTGGCGATCGCTTCACCGCCGCCGAACTTGTTCAACTGGCAAAACATCCTGTCCTATTTCCGATGCTGAGTCAGTTAGTGTTGATAGGTAATACTGAAAGCGGTTATTTGGTGGAACAGGGCACAGCTTTACGAAATCACAGTCAGGTCGTTACACCCATTACCTCGACTGAACTGCGAATTGCTCATCCCCACGATTTGTTGGCGACGCAGGAATGGCACCTGTGGCAGCAGGATTGTTTTGTGAGCGATCGCGTGCAACCCTTCAAGCAAATCTTCCGCGAATTGTACGTGCTTACCGGGGCCGAACAGTCAAAAACGATTTCCCGGCGTTACGAAGGGCATCAGGTTAGTCCAAAACAGGCGTTGGCTTTATGGGGACAACGCGGTTGGGTCGCGGCTCCCGAAGAAGGGGTGCGTCGCACGTTCCATACTGAAGGATTGGTTGCTGAGGTTGATTTTGCGGATGGGTTCTACACGCCGCTGGAAGTGGAAGGGCTGACAATCGCTGGAGTTCGTTTCCGGTCACGCGATAAGTGGCAGCCCATGCCGCTCTGCGAGGTATCTCCCCGTCTATTTAGCGAAGTCATGCGTGATCTGGATCTGGTCGTGAGTGTGGCACACCAGGGCGGGGTCGATCCAGAAGCCACCGCTTCAACGGTTGAGATGCGCTCAGCGTTGGTGCGCGAAACTTGTCGACTGTTGAAGTTGAATAATGTCCAGCTACAAAGCTCTCACGCCCTGATTGAAGGGCAATTGGGTAGTTATTCCGTACATTTGGGCAGTGCCATGGTGCATCGGCAACCCGGTGGCGCACTCTGCATTATGCCGGCCCATTCCCAACATCGTGGTAGGCTGTTTTTGCCATTTGTTGATCCTGATCCTAAAACGGCTGAAGTTGTATCGAAAATTCTACTGCTAGCGCGAGATAAAGAGATTCAGGACCCAACTATTTTGCAGCAGATTTTGTAGTGAACATCACCGAGAATAATCAGTTTGGCGGCAAATTAACAACTTTCTCTCGCCGTACCGAGTTCACTCGCCTTGCTGACAATCAACTCCTATGCCGAGCTAGAACGGAGTGGTGTTACTTTGATGTCGACCGCAACCGTCCCACAAAAATCCCTCAGGGGCTCAAATCAGCTTTTCTCCCAAGTGATATTATGTCAGGTTAAATGCCGATACTTGGTGTGGCAAGATTCGTAACAACCGCAAGCAAATCATCGGGATTAACAGGTTTTGAAAGATGCCGTTGAAATCCTGCAGCGGCTGATGCGGCATTGTCTTCTTCCTTTGCAAATGCCGTGAGGGCGATCGCAGGAATCTCGCGCTTCCGAGCGCATGGCAATGCTCTAATTTTACGAATTAGGGAGTATCCATCTTCCTCAGGCATGCCAATATCGCTGATTAATATATCAGCATCCCATCGCTGCATAATATCCAGTGCTTCTGCTGCTGATGCCGCTATGACTACCTCAGCTTGCTGTTCTTCCAGAATGAAGGCAATTAACTCTCGGTTGTCTGAATCGTCGTCAACCGCTAGAACTCGGAGTCCGGCCAGCAACGGAAAACCTTCTCCTGCCTCCCGGCCTTCAATAGAAACGATAGGTGATGCTTTGTGAAGAGGAAGTTGAACAACGAATGTTGCTCCTTGCCCTTCTCCTCCAGTGCTTGCATGGACACTGCCACCATGCAATTCAACTAAATGTCGCACAATTGCTAAACCCAGACCCAATCCGCTTTGTGCCCGAGTTTTAGAACTATCTGCTTGGCGAAATCGCTCAAATAGAAAAGGCAAAAAATCGGTTTTAATTCCTTCTCCGGTATCTGCAACAGTCAGTTGAGCAAACGAACCTACTTGCTCTAAATGAACGTCAACCTGGCCACCGCTAGGAGTAAATTTAATGGCATTTGAGAGTAAGTTGCTGACGATTTGTTCTAATCGATGGGCATCTCCCAAAACTTGATCCGCTAAAGGATCGAGTTTTGATGAAATATAAATTGATTTAGACTTAGCCGCAGGCTGAAATGTCTGGATGACAGCATCAATGGTTGGAACTAATGCAACAGGCTGTTTAATAATCTCCAATTTGTTTCGAATAATTCGCGAAACATCGAGCAAATCTTCAATCAGCTTGTTTTGAAGTTGAGCATTACGCTCGATGGTTTCAATCGCTCGGCTCACAATTGGATCATCAAAGTGCCGTTTTCGTAGCAATTGGGCCCATCCGAGCATCGAATTTAGGGGATTGCGTAATTCGTGAGAAACAATCGCTAAAAACTCATCCTTCGTCTGATTTGCTTGCTGTGCTTCTTGGTAGAGACGGGCATTATCCAGGGCGATCGCCGTTCGTCGTGCCAGTTCTTCCGCCATTTGCAAATCCGCTTGGTTATAGTGGCGATCCGTTTGAGTCAGAAGCAGGGTAATGGTTCCAAACGTTCGATTTGCAACCCGAATAGGTACTGTAATAGAGCTTTTAAGTCTCAGTTTTTGCAATAACTGAAGGTGTTTGGCATCCTGCGCAAGGTACTCAAGAACTGAGGCAGGAATGTCACGCCTTAACTCTGCTTGGCCTGTACGTAATACTTTAGCCGCACCATAACCTGCATTTGTGGGAGATGGGAAGCACCGCCTCAGTTCAAGCATCAGAGCGACCTGTTCCGGCTTCGCTGTTGCGACAATGGGTTCACCAAATGTCAATGTCATGGGTTCAATGACATCAGCGATGCAAATGTCCGCCAGGCTTGGTACTGCCAGATGGATAATGTTTTCCAGGGTTGTGCGATAGTCGAGAGATGTTGTTAAGAGACGACTGGCTTCCGCTAAAAAGTCTGACCGTTGCTTTTCAAGTTCTGCATAGGCTTCGGCCTGTTTTCGTTGGCTAATATCTTCAATGAGGCCATCAATGATGGTGCTGCCATAGGCACTGGTCAGGGTAGTGCTAATTTTCACCCAGCGCGTTTTACCATCTGCACAGCGCAGTTGAATTTCGCGATCGCGTACATTTCCATTTTGCTTCAACTGCGACAAAAGCTCAGTATAGTCTTGCGGTTGAAAGTAGGGTTCCAGGGATTGGCCAGAAGGAAGCTCATCCAGTATATCCAGCCCTAACAACCGGACAAAAGCTGCGTTGCCCTCCAACAGCGATCCATCCTCAGTCAGGCGGTAAACCCCAACATCAAGTTGATTCAGTAAGGCTTGAATTCGTGCTTGTAAACTTGCAGTTTGGCGTTGAGCTGCGACCCGCTCTAAGGCTGTTTCTACCGCAGCAGGCAGGCGAACATAGTGACTGGGAGATTTAATCACATAATCATCTAGCCCAGACTTCATGGCCTCCAGGGCAGTATCCTGAGTTGCCGTATTGGTAAACATGATGACAGGACAACTTGGATCTTGTGCTTTAATCGTTTTCAGTACTGTAATCCCATCACTCCAACGCAGTTGATAGTCAGTAATGACAACATCAAACGGAGATTCTGCTAAAGCCTGTTTAAACTGAGCCGCTGTACCCACTTCTGTTACCTGCAAGGCCTTAAACGCCTGCTTGAGCTGGCGCATTGCAAGGGTACGGTCGTCTCGATTATCGTCAATAAGAAGAAGCCTTAGCATAGGATATTCTCCCCTTACAGAAGGAAAGGGGTAAGGTATAGCTTAAGATAGATGCCTGAGTTGATGTATCTGACTAAAGACAGAGGGCTCGTCTACCTACACAAGGTCACGTCGCGCCAAGCTGAGGTTTTTCGTTGTAAGCAATCCAATGAAGATTTAGGGTTTTGAGAATATCAACAAGCTGATCAAAGTTGCTTGGTTTGACCATATAAGCATTTGCACCTAAATCATAAACACGATTAATATCTACGTGCTCTTTTGACGAGGTTAACACAACCACAGGCAATCGTTTTAGCTGAGCTTGTTGGCGAATCCACATCAAGACCTCAGCCCCTGAGCGTCGAGGTAGTTTCAAATCTAAGAGGACAACTACAGGTAATGGATAGGTTGTGCGATCGCCATAGGGTTCCTCTCCAGAAAGATATTTCACGGCCGCGTCACCATCCGTGACCACGTGCATAGGGGTAACCACCTCAGCCTTACGCAGAGCTCGCTGCACAAGAAAGACATCTTTCGGATTGTCTTCAACCAGTAAAATGATGTGGTCTATGTTCACTGGGAATCCTCTGCCCTCGGTAACTCAATCCAGAATTGGCTGCCTTGCCCAGGTTGAGATTCAACGCCCACTTGTCCACCCATGCGTTCTAAACCCTTGCGGGCGATCGCCAGCCCAATGCCTGTGCCGGGGTATTCCTCCTCGCTATGTAAACGAGTGAACGGACGGAAAATTTGCTGCTGATTCTTTAGGGTAATGCCAATGCCATTATCCTTGATCCACAGCCGTAATTCACGCCCATTTTGCTCCGCCCAAATTTGCACTGCGGGTTGTGTACCGTTTGCTACAAATTTAAGCGCATTAGACAGCAAATTGGTCAAGACTTGAATGAGAATCAGACGATTAGCCTGTACCGCCGCCAGCGGTTCTCTAATCTGGATGCGTGCCCGTTTCTGCTGAATTTCGGATTCTAGTTGAGCTAATGCATCTCTTAAGGCCCGAGACAAATTGACGGGTTCTATATCAATCTCGGTTTGTCTTAGCCGACTATAAGTCAATAGGTCAGTAATTAACGTATCCAATTGCTCAGCATTTGTAGCAATGCGTTGCAAGCATTCTAGATTATCCCCCTCCAAGGAATTACCGACTTCATCTAATAGGACTTGAGCAAAGCCTTGAATGGTTCGCAAAGGAGTACGCAAGTCGTGGGAAACCGAGTAAACGAACTCTTCAAGATCCTGGTTAACCGCCTCTAATTGAGCCGTTCGTTCTTGCACTCGTGCTTCTAAGCTGGCATTCATTTGCTGAAGCGTCAGTTCAGCTTGCTTACGTTCCGTGATGTCTTCCAGTAGGCCGTCCACCACTGAAATTCCTTCAACGGTATTGAGCATAATGGTCAGCAAAGCCCAGAACTGGGTGCCGTCTCCCCGCTGCAACTGTATCTCCTGCTCCTGCTTCTGAGGAAGCGACAACTCGGATAGCTCAGCATACCAGCCGCGAGCATCTAGGAGATTCATGGTGTTGGCTTGCGCCAGGGATTCTACAGCCAGTAGCTCTAGAAACGCAGGATTACATTCAATAATTCTGCCGCTCGCTATTGACCGAAAGATTCCAATTTTGACCTGATTGAGCAATCCTTGTAGCCGAATCTCCAGCAGGGCCACTCGCTGTTGGGTTACGACTCGCTCTAAGGCCATTCGGAGCGCAACTGGAACTCGAATATAGCGGTTGGGCGCTTTCAATACATAATCATCCAGCCCAGATTGCAATGCTTCAACTGCAATTTCTTCCGTTCCCGTGTTCGTGAACATAATGACGGGACAGCGAGGGTAACGGGCTTTAATCGCCCGGAGCACCTCTAGCCCATTGCTCCAACCCAGTTGGTAATCGGTAACGACTGCGTCGAAGTTGTTCTCGGCAATGGCCTGCTCAAGTTCTTGGGCATCAATGATTTCTTCTGTTTCTAACTGCGAAAACTCCCGTTGCAGTTGACGAATAATGAGGGCGCGATCGCTCCTGTTATCATCAATTACCAGAACTCGGAGAGTTTGGGTCATAGGTTGGCTTGCTCCGTGGGAGAACGGCACTTGGTAGAGATATCCAGAAGCGGCTTCCCTGCCCCAATTGCGACTCCATGCCAACTCGTCCACCCATGCGGTCTAGCCCTTTATGGGCAATAGCTAAGCCAATGCCCGTACCGGGGTAGCTTTCATTCCCATGAAGGCGTTCGAAAACACGGAATACTCGTTCTTGGTGTTCGGATGCAATACCAATGCCGTTGTCGACGATCCATAAACGTATCCAGTCTTGATTATTTTGCCGCTCAACGGTATTAAAAATATCTACCTGAGGTTTAATGTCGGACTCTACAAATTTTATTGCGTTGCTGATTAAATTGGTAATGGCCTGGATTAGAGTTGAGCGATGGGCTATGACCTGGGGCAGGGGAGATGCAACGTGAATTTGCGCCTGTTTCTGCTGAATTTCTACGGCAAGCTGTCTAAGGGCTTCGTTGACAATGTCATCTAGAGCGACTGGCTGCAAGTTAATCTGGGTGCTTGTTAATCGGCTATAGGCCAGCAAATCGTTGATTAGCCCGTTCATTTGAGTGGCATCTTCAATGATCGAAGCCACGTAGCCCTGGCAATCCTCATCCAATTTGTCACCACAATCCTCCAGTAAGGCACTAGTAAAACCTTGGATGGTTCGTAGGGGTGCCCGTAGGTCATGGGAAACTGAATAGGTGAATGCTTCGAGTTCTTGGTTGGTTTCTTCTAGTTGAAGGGTACGTTCTGCCACCCGTTGTTCTAGTTGACTGGCGTATTCTTGCAATTGGGTTCGCATACGCGATTGTTGTAGGGCGATCGCCAGTTGTGCCGCGACCTCCTGAGCAACTTCCTGAGCGGGCTCATCAAAAGCGTCGGCATCCGTTGATGCTAGATTCAATTCACCAATCAACACATTCTGGGTGAGCAAGGGAACACTCAGGCAACTACGGAAACCATAGGAGCACAACTGCCTCATTACAGGAGGCAGTACTTCTACAGTGCCAAGATTCTTGACATAACGGACTTCGTACAATACATCCTGGTCACAGACAAAGCTGTCTAGGGATAAAGACCTGTCAGTAGGCAAGCTTAATTCTTCAGTTTGGCCACTCCCGGTCAGCACCTTTGCTGTCCCAAGCGCCAAATCAAACACAACTACAAAGGCATACTCGTGAGGAACAATTTGCCGTAGTTGACTGAAAGCATTGCGAATGAGGGTTTCATCCGTTTCTGCGGCTAAAATTGCACGATCAATATTATGTAAAGCGACCAGGCGTTGTCCGTTCCATTCCAGCGCGATCGCTGCTCGTTGTGCCTCCTCGGTTCTAAGCTGGGCAGTATGCAAAGCATTCTCATAGGTTCGAGAAACCTTGAGAATCTGACGGTAGACGAAATACGCCAGGATGATTCCTATGCCAGACGCTAAAAACAAGCTGGTCAAGATGACAGAGCGGGTAGTTCGTTGTGCGACATTGCTCCGCTGATCCCGCAGTTGTTCCTCAGTGGCTATGAAGACCGCAATTTGATGCCGTAGCCGATCCATCTGTTGTTTGCGACGTTCAAAATCAATCAGAGATTCGGTCTGGTTCTGCCGCTTGCGAGTAATGGCAGTTGTAACCTGTGCTTCCCATCGATGCGATTGGCGAAGCAATTGATCGACCCGTTGCGTTTGCACAGGGTTATCCGACACCAATTTTCCCAGCTTCTCTAGGCTGGGATCGAGCACCTCATTAGCCTGCTCGTAAGGTTCTAAAAATTCCTGCCGACCCGTTAGTAGATATCCCCGAAATCCAGTTTCTCTGTCTAACAGTAACTTCTGAATGTAGTTTGCCTGGGAGATAACCTGATTAGTATGATCAACCCACTGTAAAGCAGACAATAGCCGAGTGATTTGCCAGATGGAAACTCCAGCCAAAAGTAGTAGTAGAACAATTGGCAGGGCGATCGCGCGGGTTAGCTTACGACGGAACACGTTTTCAGAGCGTTGAAGTAGCATAACCTCATGCTACTAGCTTGTCAGCCAGCCTAAAGCGTTAGCTAAAAAAGATATCACTGAAGCCATAGACATGGCGTCTAAATCCTACTGTACCGAGCCTGGGCTCGGAGGCTACGTAACGGGCAGCATGTAAAAATAGCTACTTCAGCTTATGCCAACCTGGGGTTACCTAACTCAAAACCCTTGTTTTGTCGTTGTATGTCGGCAAAACAAGGGTTCTGAATTTTGATGCAAGGGCTGAAATGATGCATTCACTAGCTATGCGGATAAGCTGTTATCTTCCTGTAAAATTAGATCCGCTTGGGATAATAGAATTGCTGTTTCATAGCCAATTCTACCCATCTCTGGTTCTGGTCCCATTTCCATTTCTACCAGGTAAGACCAGCTTCCAGCTTCAGGGTGATAGCTTTTAATTGTTCCACTTCCACCCAGAAAGTTCACCTTCTGGCCCTTATAGAGATGGGGCAATGCTGCAGTCGTTGCAATCATAGTCACCTCACAACCTTTGTTTATAGCGGTGTTCTTATATGTATAGTTGTAGCGGACAGCCAAGCTTTTCTGTTTCTACCAAGAGTGCCGCTTTTCTATAGAAAGAGTATTTCTAGCGAAGTAATTTTTAATACCACCAAATTGCAAATGTAAAGATTAAAGCCATCCTCATAGATTCAGCCCTAATTTGAAAATAAATCTCTCGTTCTACGTATCGTTCAACGCAAGCTATAAAGCTTGCCCAGATTCTGTTTGCTCCAGGAATATACACAAGAGAAAATAATGCTCAATGTTTCTTTAAAACCGCAATGAAATTGTTAACAAATAGCAACTGTCAATCCACAAACCCCTTTTTAGAAAAGCATTGTGTAAATTAGCAGCTTCTTGAATTTTTGTGAATCGAAAAGGCATTTAGTCAGGACGAAAATAGTGGGGGCATGGCGATCGCTTTCAGTATGCTTTGAAAAGACTCCTGCATTAATGGCGATGGGCAGCGGGTTGAAAAATACCTTCTGTTTATTTCGTGAAGGGCAATCAGCCTGCTGCGATCGCCATCAACCTCCATCCTGAATACCTGGCAAGCAAATTGGGCGAAGAATTGGCGATCGCCCTCGAATGCCTTGCGCAGGAGTATTTAGAAAAAGCTACTCCTGAACAGCAAGCTAAGGCTTACTCTTTCGCGATGCATGCAAAAGTTGCCATCGTGTCGGTTATGGAAGGGGAAGACAAATCCATCAACTATTCACACATGTTCCGAGCTAGTAATGTGATGATTCTGCCCAAAACAAATCTCCTGTCCTACGTGCCTTTTGATGTGGCGCGATGCCTGGATTATGCCCGTCAGGTGAATCCTGACATTGAGATTTTCAGGTATCCGCGATCGCTGGTGATGACCTCGATAGCGGGTACCAGTGGTTACTCGATCGCTATAGCCCTTAGCTTCTGAGACAAATTAAACTACCTCATACACAATGAGCAACGGACATGCACAAATATTGCAGTTTTGTGCATATAAAATATCCTGACGATTGCAATCCTAGTAGTAGAGATACTCCAGAGCACCTGTACAACATTCTAAATCTCATCTTTTTGGCTAGGCGGATGGGGCGATCGCGAAGCTTCTAACTGGCTAAGCAGTAGAGCCTCCAGACAAAATATTAGGGCTGTTGAATGAATCTTCCAAAACGCAGTATTCCACCAACCAACGTCAATTAGCTGCTCAGCTCTTACACCTATAAAGGAAAAACAGCAGCTTATTTTGCTGTTACTAAGTAACGGCAAAATAAGCTGCTGTTTTTTTACACTAGACGTTAATCACAATAGTCTTTTGCAATCACATAAATATTTTAGATTTAGGCATTTAGCTTAATAGCTTAATTCATTTCTTATTCTTAAATAAAATATTTATAATAAAGTACCCTGTTGGGTAATCTCAATTACTTATTCTGCTTCCTACCATACACATATAGCTAAATAAAGCTAATTAATTACGTTCTCAACTCATATTAAAGTCTTCTCAATTTATAAGTTTGAGAAAGATTTTTAATGTAACGAGTCGTAATTCTTTCATGGATTCGATATTCTTTTTTAGATATTGAATCTTTATCCATCATTATGTTAGGAGAATATCCATGTCTGGAGAGCCCGGAGATCTGGTTCTAAGTTTGTTCGAACGTCTGGTTGATAGGGTGAAATCTATTCGTCCAATCCGGAGCGATGGAAAAGCCTTAACCACAGGCTTTGTCTATTCCCAACTCGTATTAGGTCGCATGGTCGATCCAAATGATTATCTAAAACCCTGGTCTCCCATGGGAGGTGCAACCCTCCAGGATACCGTTAATAAGCAGACGCAACCTGTTACCGCAGGTGCTGTGGTTGGTGCACCTGCTACGGCTCCTGCTGCAAGTACAGCCAGTACAGGGCCTGACCCCAAGTTTCGACGGGCGATCGAAGCAGCCTTCAAAACATCGCAATTGGTAGACAGCATGATCATGGTCACCAAGGATGATGTCTACCTACAATACCCCAGTGAGCGTAAGATTAGCTTTGCTTACGAAAACATTATCAATGGAATGCAACCTCTACCTGCGCCAGCACTTCCTGCCAATGTGCAAAAGCAGATTGAGGATGCTCAGAAAGTTCTGTATGAATTAGAAAAAGATGATGATGGTAAGCCTGTTAGAGGAGAAGATGGATACTACATCTTAATTGGTAAGAGCAGGTTGTATAAGACCTACATCAAAAACGCTGAAGAGTATGCCCTTGCCAAAAAAGACTACTCCGATGCCCAGGCTAAAGCCCTGGCCGATCCTCAAAAAGCAGAAACCTGGCCTCAAGATTCAGTCTATTATCAACGTAAAGTGGATGAAGCTTGGGATACTCTCAAAACCATGGGAGCCGAGCGTATTGAACGGGCTTTAGACACGATCGCCTCGGTGGGTGTCAGCATGCAGGCCCGCATGATTGCCAAAGCTCGTAAGATTTATGATGCCTGGAACCTGGGACTTGCGGGTGTTGCAACCCCGATCCCCTATTCCTACATCGAACCATCAGGGTGGTGCGATCCCGACAACGACGATGAAGGTTGGCAAAAACTCACCATTAAAATGTCTGAGCTTCATAGCCATACTCACAGTAGCAACAGCAGCAACTTTCAACGCCATTGGGAAAGCCACTCATCATCCACAGGTGGTGGAGGAACCGTGGGTATTGGCTTTGTCTTCGTAGGTGGCTCGGGTGGTAGTTCCTCATCCAATAGTGAAGCAACATTCTCGTCCTCTTCAGAATCAGGATTCCAATTTCACAACGACGCGAAGGATCTTGAAGTTGAGTTGGAGTACGGTCTGTGCACCATTCATCGTCCCTGGTTACTGGGAGACCTGTTCTACATGCGGAACTGGTACTTGGTGAACAATCCCAAGAATGCCGTTAGTGATGGAAGCATTACCAATCAAGTGGAAAAAGCTGAACCGTTGCTTCCTATGATTCCCCGGCAATTCCTGGTAATTCGGAATGTCAAGATCCGTTCTGAAAGCTGGGGTAATGATGGATCAACGCTTTCCACCCTGCATAGCCATTTCCGCAGTGAGGATTCTAGCAGCAGTGACTACATCAGTGGCGGTGGCGGTTTCTCCCTGGGATTCATCTCCTTCGGAGGCCATGCATCCCACTCCAGCAGCGATGCCCAAAGTGACGGCAGTGGCTATACCAACAACACCTACACGGGCGACTATGGCTGGCGCTTTCACAAAGAAACCTTGGAAATTAAAGGCGCACAAATTATCGGTTGGCTCAGCGAGATTGTACCGGCTTGTGCCCCATTAGATGATCCGGGACTCAAGAGTGAGGGCGCTGAGAAGGATAAGTAATACCGCCTCGGAACGGTTTTAAGCATTGGCTTCTCGTGCCTGTCTGCCCGAGAAGCCTGACTTAAAACCAATATTCTTTTGAAGATTTTCAACAAGGCTCACACTACCCCTGTAAGGATTGACGTAGAAATGGATGGAAGCATTGAAAATTTGATGGGAAATGTATTTAATTATTTTCTGAGCCTGTATCAGCAAATAAACAGCTCAGCGATTGATGAAACATTTCTTGCATTCGAGCCCATTGGAACACGTATCACGCCTAATATGTTCAAGCTTCGGTCAACCGATGCAACATACTTCGACAAGCTTGCAGTTGAACAGCTTTCGGATCTTATCAATAGCATTCCTGAGATTGATGCTAACGTATTTCGACGCACTATCAAAGATGTTGATGAAATGTATGGCATTTTGTTAGAAGGGGCCACACCTGGAACTGAGGACAATGGTGAAGTCACACTGTTTAACACACTAAAATCTAAAGCAGTGCGGAAATTTGAACCCACTGTTGGATATTACCAGAAACCTCTACAGTATCGCCCTTCCTATGCCATGCCAAGCGATTGGTATGATGCCAGCGCTGAAGGAAATTGGACGGCCTATAGCACTCAAATGGAAGAGAAGAAAGAACATTCTTCAATTCCAGGAAAGCAACCCTCTCCTAAGCTGCAGCTGAATCCTACTGTTCTAAAGTGGAAGTGGCAGGTTTTACCAGATGACCTCTCTCCCATCCTTGAAAAGCCCTACTTTATTGATCGGATTTCAACGTCTCAGATCTTAAAGCAGGAGGATATCCGCACTACTCTTCCACAGTCCTTTAAGACTGTCAAATCTCATATAAAACCTTCAGTTCTAAATCTGGAACTGAAAGCGAATAAAGCGGCATCTTTCATGGCGCGATCGCTCTCCCCTAATCTCCGCAACGCCGCCCTATCCGAGGTTACGCTATCGAAAGCAGTTTTATCTAAGACAGCATTTCAGTCATTAAGCAGACCTAAGCAAGATTTAGCCATCAAAGCGGATGTTCTTGAAGGTAGTGCCATCAGCAAGAATTCCATTTCACCCATTATTCTGGAGCAGATTCGCGCGCAAATTGCAGAACCAGCCCCAGCACCTACCCATGAAGTCGTGAACGTCAGTTTACAATCGTCAGCACTATCAGTTTTGTTGACTACAACATCAACCCAATCCGTTGAATCGAAGCAGCTGAGTTTGTCATTTAAGTACTGTTTAGTGAACGTCGATCGTCCCTGGTTATCCAATGCCTTCTTATCAGCAAAGGGATGGTATGTTCCGGGGTTTGAAGCGGGTGGATTTTCAACGGGTACAGCCAACAATGAAGGGATTTTACCTGCCGTACCAATCGCCTTTATTGCTATTAAAGATTTACAGATTTCAGGTTGGGATAACTCTGAGAGCGAATCGGTTGAGAAAGCTGTATCCTTCGGGCCATTTGTGTTAGTCGATCGCACCATCGACAAAACAGCTAAAACCTTAACTTGCAGCGGCATCCAGGTGATTGGTTGGGTTTGCCAAATTATGCCATTCCTGCCGCCCCTTTCCGATCCCGATCCTCGTTAAACAGTCACGTTATGTCAAAACACGTTATTCTTTGGAGAAATTTGCTATGCATCAGAGTGTTTTAGATATTTTCTACGACTTCAATGCTCCGCTAGAAGGTGTCTTGCATTGGATGTATCTCGACATCAAATCTCTAGTCACCATCGGGGTTGGCAATTTAATTGATCCAATGTCAGCCGCATTGAACCTGCCGTTTGAATATGATGAGCAACCGGGCAGTTATGCAACCCAGGACGAGATCATCGCAGAATGGCAACTGGTAAAATCCAGAACCGATTTGGCCAGGAAAGGAGCCAATGCGTTTCGAAAGCTGACTCGCCTGCGCCTGAGCGATGATGCGATTCGCTCTCTTGTTAACGACAAGCTTCTGGCAAATGAAGCCTACCTGAAGCGCACATTTCTGGACTTCGATTATTGGCCTGCGGATGCCCAACTTGGGGTTTTGAGCATGGCATGGGCTATGGGTGCAGGATTCCCCAGTTCATGGCCTCGTCTTCGGGCTGCCTGCTTAAATCAGGATTGGAACGCCGTTGCCGCAAATTGCCGTATGAATGAAACGGGAAATCCGGGTGTTATTCCTCGCAATGATGCCAATCAGACGATGTTTACCAATGCGGCTCATATTGCAGAGTTTGGCGATCGCTACGGCTACCAATGGGATGTTGTTTACTACCCAACCGTCATCTTGGATGAAGTGGTTATTACGCCCGAAGATGACCCCGTTCCGGTAGAACCCTGGTAAATCAAATTTGAATATGTTGGGTAGGATGCAAAACATCTCACCCAACATAGCGTCAGGCCAAAAGGAGTGGGGCGGCACAACGTGCCGCCCCACTCCTTTTGTCTTAACAAAATAGCAAACGGTATATTGCAGGAATTTTAGCTAAACCTGGTGAAGCTACAGTGAAAATGCTAGATAAGAGGATTTAGTCCTTTGGCTGGGTATTCTAGCTGATATCAAGGTATCGCCGTCGATAACACCGTGGACCTCATCTAACGGATGAGCTTGATGGCAAGAACTATACGCTCTGCTGGAGACTCCAACATGCAAGCTGCTGCTTCGCTGTTTCGTCCTGATCTCATGGACTGGCTGCGTCGTTATCGGTACTGGTTAATCTCTCTTGCGACTGTAATTTTTCTGCTTCTTCCCTATGGGGCAAAAGCACAGGCGCAGACAGGGTATCCACCGTTTCTAGACCCTCAGCTTAACGATTATGGACATGTGGTAACAGCAAGTGACGCTACCACGATTCGCAATACGTTGCAACAATTCAAGCAGCAGACCGGAATTCAGGTGGTAGTGCTCACCGTTAATTCTGTGCAGGATTATCAGACGGGCGATCGCACCATCGAATCCTTCGCGACTAATCTGTTCAATACCTGGGGAATTGGCGATCGCAACCGTGATGATGGCATTTTGCTACTGGTGGCTGCGGCCGATCGCAAGTTGCGCATTGAGCTAGGTAGCGGCTACTCTTCAAATTACGACGCAGTTGCTCAAGCGATTATCAGCGACTACATCGTACCCCAATTCCGAGAAGGGCGTATTAGCCAGGGAACGGTGGCTGGGGTCAATGCCATTGTGAGCAGATTTAACCCCTCCGCTTCAGCCCTACCCGCTGTGGAAAATCCTGGTGGTGGAGACCCACTTCAAGCTACTGATGAGGGGGCTTCTGAGGGGACTATTGCCATCGGCGTCGGATTAACAGGCCTGATTGTGGGAGTACCCGTATTTGCCAGTTGGCGACGGCATCGTAAGCGGCAGTGCCCCAGTTGCAAAACTCAAATGGTGCGGCTCGACGAACAGGCGGATGATCAATTTCTGAATGAGAGTCAACGAAAAGAAGAATCTCTTAGCTCCGTAGACTATGACGCCTGGCAGTGCCCCAGCTGCAGCTATCACCAGATTCTTCCCTATTCCAATTTCTTCTCCGAATACAGTCGGTGCCCCAGTTGTGCCACTAAAGCTCTGGAGGTGCGAACCACAACTACCCGCCAGCCTACCCGCAGCTGTCAGGGGGAAAGCCGCATCGACGAGCATTGTCGCCACTGCTCTTACGATCGGACATACTATCGCTCTATCCCTCGTCTGACTGATAACTCCTCATCCAGTGGTGGTTCTTCATCGGGTGGCGGTGGTTCTTCATCCGGTGGCGGTGCATCGGGCAGTTGGTAGGCTCAGTAGATCACAAACGAGCATTGTGACGTGCAAAGTACAATCCAATATGCTTCAAAACCCAGAGGGAATTCCCTCTGGGTTTTGAAGCATATTGGCGATCTACTAAGGCTATTAGTGCAGCGACATCCTTAATTCCTAACGCTTCTCGTCAAATTATTAAGGGGGCTGCTGCAAGATGGACTTGGGTGTTCAGGCTACCGATTTTTCCATCACAACTCGATGTAACTTTGCTTCATTCTGTTCGAAGAATAGCCAGGAGATGGGGAAAAATGTCATGTAGCGATTGTAAGTTTCCAGGCCAACCAGGTTTAATGCTTGCTCTCGATGGGCAACTAATCGGTCATACCAAGCTCGTAGCGTGGGTTTGTAGTCATGAATTGAATCATGGGTAATATGGAAGCCCGCTTGCTTTGCGGCCTCAATGTGCACAGGATGCATCACCAGAAGAGAGCCCGGAAAAAATAACTGAATCATGACCATTGAAGCTGGGTAAGGTTCATATTCCAGTGAAAAGAACTGATGAACAGCTAATCCTCCTGGTGCTAATGCAGCATAAATTTTCTGATGGATAATCTCAACCTCATCTGGGCGAACATGTTCTAATGCTCCAATGGATAGAATGCGATCAAAAGGTTTATGCTCAAAGGGAGTTGTAATAAAGTTTGTCAAGGATACATTGAATCCCAGTTCTTGAACATAAGCCAGTTGTTCTTTAGAGAGTGTAAAGCCGGTTAGTTCACCGCTGTGTCCTTGATCTCGCAATAGTTTTAACATTGCGCCCCAGCCACACCCTAAATCTAAAATCTTTTCATTACCCTGTAAACGAAGTAGCGATCGCAAATACATCGCTTTATTATGCTGTGCATCTTCTAATGTGTCTTGCTCATGGAGAAAGTCAGCAGCACTGTAGAAGCGATACTGGTTATCCAAAAACAGGGCATAAAAATCATTTGAGACATCATAATGTGATTCAATGCCACTCGCATGGTCTTGCTCAAGCATGGAGTCGAGAAAAGCTTTACGAATGGGTGAAGGTGGGTAAGCCCTTGCGAACCATTTCATTAGAGAGGGTTGGGGTTGTGCCCAGAATGCCCAATTCTCTTTTGGATCAAGAGGAATGGGTGAATGAATCCTATCTTGGGCGATCGCGTAGAGCAAACCACGAGTGGCCAGGTCGGAGGTAAAACGTGAAACCCGTTCTAAATTACCCATGGGAAACAACCTATTGATGAATCAGAAATAGACTGTCCAACAATCACAACTAAACGAATGCCGAATGAATGTGAAGCTGCAAGTTGAGAGGGTATAAACAAGTTTAGTTGTTGTTTCCTGCCAATTTCATTTTCGTCACATTATGATATGGCAACAATCTTTAGAGAGATGAAATTGATTGGTATTTTCTGGTATTTCTATTCATGGCTTTCAATGGGAAAAGCCTGCCTATTTTATTCCTTTTTTAGTTAGGTCTTCCTCATGCTGGATCTTTGGTATAAGAACGCAATTATCTACTGCCTGGATGTGGAGACCTACATGGATGGCAATGGCGATGGAATTGGGGATTTTGAAGGCTTGAGACAACGATTGAACTACATTTCAGGTTTAGGCATTACCTGCATTTGGCTCATGCCTTTTTATCCCACCCCTAATCGTGACAATGGTTATGATGTAATGGACTTCTACAACGTTGACCCACGTCTTGGAACGCTGGGTGATTTTGTAGAATTTACCCGTTTGGCGAGCGAACGCGGTATTCGGGTCATTATTGATCTGGTCGTCAACCACACCTCAATTGAGCATCCCTGGTTCCAATCTGCCTGTAGCGATAAACAGTCTAAATATCGTGATTTCTACGTCTGGTCAAAAGAAAAGCCAGATGATGCAGCGGAAGGAGTTATTTTTCCGGGTATCCAGGAAACAACCTGGACGTATAACGAGCAAGCAGGTGAATACTATTTCCATCGCTTCTATGAACACCAGGCAGATCTGAATATCACCAGCCCAGCTGTACGAGAAGAAATTAGTAAGGTCATGGGTTTCTGGTTGCAATTAGGAGTATCAGGCTTTCGGATTGATGCAGCTCCATTTTTAATTGAGTTAAAAGGTGTTGAGGATGAGGCAAAGGGAGCCGATCCCTATGCCTATCTAGAAGAGATGCGGAACTTCTTGTCCTGGCGCTGTGGTGATGCCATTCTGTTGGCAGAGGCAAATGTATCAATGGAGCATATCTCACCTTACTTCGGTGATGGAGATAAGATGCAAATGCTGTTCCATTTCATGGCGAATCAGCATATCATTCTTGCCTTAGCGAAGGAACAAGCCGAACCCATTATCCGAGGCTTGAAAGCGCCACCTGAAATTCCGGCGATCGCTCAATGGGCGCACTTCATTCGCAACCACGATGAACTTTCTCTCGATAAACTTACCAGGGCCGAACAAGATGAAATTCTAACTGGATTTAACCAGGATAAAGAACAGGTCTGGATCTTCGATCGCGGCATTCGTCGTCGTTTTCCGCCCTTAGTTGCGAATGATCCGCGACGACTCCGGCTGGCTTATAGTTTGATGTTTACGCTACCTGGAACTCCGGTACTGTTTTATGGTGAAGAAATTGGCTTAGGTGACGACCTCTCCCAGCCAGAACGCAACTCAATTCGTCCACCCATGCAGTGGTCGAATGAGGCCAACGCAGGGTTCTCAACTGCACCCGCTGACAAACTGTTTCGTCCTGTTATTTCGGATGATACATATGGCTACCAGCAGGTGAATGTGATTGACCAGCGCCGGGACCCGGGTTCGTTGCTCAATTGGATGGAACGAGCCATCCGCATCAGAAAAGAATGCCCAGAGTTTGGCTGGGGTACCTGGAGTTTGGTAGAAACCCATCATCCCAGTGTATTAACCCATCGCTGCGAGTGGCTTGGAGGAACGGTGCTTGCCATCCATAACCTATCAAAGGAGGCTTGCAAGGTGACGCTAACCCTAAAAGCTGAGGACGGCAAATTAATTGATTTACTGGGTGGCTTACAGTATGAGGTGTTCGATGATGCCACCCACACTATGCAACTGGAGGGTTACGGACACTATTGGTTTCGATTGGGTGAGCAGCACTTGTAATTAAAACCTAGGACCTTCTCGAGTATGCAGCACCTGAGAAAACGACTAAGGACAGATGCGTCTGCCCCTGATTTATGGCTCGGTGCTATAGGTGCCGCGATCGCGATGTTCCCCCATTCCAAAAATACGTCGGATCATAGGTTTCATTAGTCCTGGAAGCAGGTGGTAGGCTGTTGTCCAGAGTTTCGCACTACCTACGATCACATCCGATTGCTGGTAGGTGACGCTGTTCCAGATTGCGGTGGCCACATCCTCAGGTACTTCTAGCAAAGCACTGTGGAAGGCTGCATTGACTAGATCGTGTCGTGCCTCTGCTGTTTCTGGACTATAGCCACGAAAACGCCCGCGCTCCATTAACCGGGTACGAATAAAGCTGGGATAAATGCCACAGACATGAATGCCTTTCGGCTTTAACTCGGTCTGGAGGGATTTGGTAAGCCCGGTGGCTGCAAATTTGCTGGTGGTATAGGGCACCTGGTAAGGAATCGCGTCTAATCCCCCAATCGAACACACGTTAACGATGGTGCCTGCCTGCCGGCTCAGAAAGTGTGGCAGGAGCGCATGGGTTGTGTGAATGTAGCCCCACAGATTGGTTTGAATAATGTGTTGCCAATCCTCTAGAGACGCTTGATCTACAGGCCCCATGTAGTAAATGCCAGCGTTATTGATCAGAACATCCACCTGCCCAAAATGGGCGATCGCCTTCTCTACCAGAGAACTGACCTGTTCCCAATCCTGCACATCTGTTGGAATGGCTAAAGCTTCTTGGCCCAAAGCCCAAATTTCCTTTGCAACGGCTTCCAGTCGGTCGGGCTGACGGGCTGCCAGAACCACGTTATATCCTTTCTGAGCAAACTTAAGAGCCGTGGCTTTCCCAATACCCTGAGAGGCACCTGTAATCAAAACCGTTTGGGTCATTTGTCATTCCTTCTAAATTTGAATATAAACTTGATGGAAGAGTGCTGCACCGCTCCATCAGTCTGCTGAAATCTTTTGTGAAAAAGGTATTTAACTAATTTGTCTGTGCAATAATTCTGCACGTTCTGCCAACTTTTCTCCACCTGCTTCAGTTAAAGCCTTTATATACTTGAATTTGAATTTTTCAAGTACGTCCAACAATCTAGATTGGATTTCCCCAGGGGTATTGTGTTGGTTAAATTCTTCGACAATGGCCTCTCGTAAATTGCGTTGCAACCGATCGGTAATTTCTTTCCCTTCTGCATCAAACAACGTACCTGTAACCGTACGATAGAGGCTCTGTATTATCGACGTAGAGAGTTGCTGTACTATCTGGGCTGAAACTTGCCCTAATCCTGGAACATGGTGTAATTGTGGGTATCCTGGCATCTGCCCCAGTGTTTTAGTGACGCTGTGTTGGATCAGGTCTTCCAGGTCAGGTTGAATACGGGGTAGGATGTGCTGCACACTGACGTCATAGAGGTGATTGGCGATCGCCGCTACATCGTCTTGTGCAACGACTGCATCAGAGGAATCTGATTCGGATTGTGGAGCAACTGTTGACAACCAACCCAGTAACTCACCCTGACGGATGGAATCTTCCATCTGATCGATGATTTCGATTCCCACAATTCCCGCTAAATCTGCACCTACCGTTACGATGATGTCTCGCTGAGCTTCAGCCCTCACGGGTTCCAGATCGAGCAGGTCTGACTGATAAAGCCGCAAGGCTACTGGAATAAGCCGCAACCAGCGCCAAAATGGTAGGAGCAAAAATACGTCATACCATCGGCGTAAGGCAACATCCAACCAGGTTAAATTTAAATCACGTCGATGCATCGCGAGAATTCGCATCACGATGTCTACAGCGAAAATCAAAACAAATGGGAGATCCAGTAACCAGAAGTAGTTAACCGTTGCGCCCCATTGGTTGACTCGACGAAAGTAGTTCGTCTGGAAGAATGGGCGTACCTGAGTATTCCAAAAAGTAATTTCCTGCTGCCATCCCTGCTGCTCTAAGTAAGCCGCGCTCCAGAATTGGTTAAATGCATGGCTAGCCGACGATTGGTTTGTTCTTTCCCGGATAGTTTGTTGAATGGTCGCCAGAGCATAGTTGCCATGGGGTGCAACAAATATCTGTTCGGTTAACAAGTTCTGGCTCAGGGTTCGCAGTTCTTCTAGTGAACTTTCAATCTGAGGGGTTCGCACTTCGTCCTGGCTAAGCTGTGCCGCTAAAGTGTCAACTTGGGCTTGATAATACTCCGTTTCGGGAGAGAGTTCGATGCCTTTTACAGGGTCATAAGCCTGAGTGAGCTCAGGTATATACTGTCGATAAACTGGGCGCAAACTTAAGTAGGTCAGATCGAAAAAAACGAATATTAAATTAATCAGGGCAATAATCGCAATAACTCGCTCTAAGCGAGGATAGCGGCGCTCAAAATTAGGCTTAAACTTAACCATGTTTGGATCAGTAAAGAAAGTTAACAAGGCTCTCAGTCTTCACTGTAGTGAATGGTAACGATGCTTCCTACTTCCACACTGCTGAGAAAAAAGAATTAAATTTCAGCTCCTTATCCCTCTTAAGACGGAGATTAGAGTCAGTATAAAGAGAGCTAAGTTAGCGCATATCCTGTACTACCCCGTTTGTCACTGCTTCACAGCGGCGAATGGAGGCTTCTAGATGTTTCTAAGAAACGCCCTATGGATACTTCTCAATTCGAAACCTTGTTCCTAACAAATTCGCAGCCGAGTATTGTGGCTTATCAGGCTGCGATCGCCGATGCTTCTTCTACGCTCATTGCAACACTTCATAGACAAGACAAAGCTTATAGTGGACTTCGCCCTGAACAAATTGATACGGTACTGGCGGCTATCAATCTCTGTCCAGAAAGAGGAGATGATTTAGCTAAGGTTTTGCAACAAGTTGGTGATACGGTTCTCCAAAATTCGATCGATGTTTCTCATCCCACCTGTATTGCACATTTGCACTGCCAGCCCTTAATTGCTGCTTTGGCGGCTGAGGTGGTGATTAGTGCCACAAATCAATCGATGGATTCCTGGGATCAAAGTCCCGCTGCAACTCTGGTAGAACAGCAGGTTGTGAACTGGCTTTGCCAGCAGTTTGGCTATGGTGCTTCGGCGGATGGAACATTCACCAGTGGTGGCACTCAATCCAATTTCATGGGGTTATTGCTTGCCCGTGATGCCTATGCTCAGCAGCATTGTAACTGGTCAATTCAACAACAAGGATTACCGGCTGAAGCCAGCCGATTTCGAATTCTTTGCTCTGACGTGTCACATTTTACAATTCGTCAGGCGGCAGCTCTATTGGGTTTGGGGCAGCAAGCCGTCGTTCTGGTGGCAACCGATGCGAACTATCAGATACAAGTGAGTGAGGTGAGACGCAAGCTCAAGGAATTACAGGAACAGAATCTTTTACCAATCGCTCTGGTCGCCACCGCTGGTACCACTGATTTTGGCAGCATTGATCCAATCGCTGAGCTGGTGAACTGTGCTCAATCGTATGGGATTTGGCTGCATGTAGATGCGGCTTTTGGCGGTGCGCTTGTACTCAGCGATCGCCATCGTTCTAAGCTAGCCGGTATTGAAGCCGCGGATTCTATCACCGTTGATTTCCATAAATTATTTTATCAACCGATTAGTTGCGGTGCTTTCCTCCTCAAAAATCGTCATTACTTTAATCTACTTAAACTTCATGCTGATTATCTCAATCCTGAAACTAACGAGGAGTTAGGTATTCCTGACTTAGTCGCTAAATCAATTCAAACCACTCGTCGCTTTGATGCCCTGAAGTTGTTTATGTGCTTGCAAGTATTGGGACGACAAACATTTGCTGCAATGATTGATTACACCATTGATCTGGCTAGCTACGGCGCTAAAGAAATTGCAATGAATGATTTCTTAGAATTGGCTGCTGAGCCTACCATTAACGCTGTTGTCTTTCGTTATTGTCCTGCTAATACTCCAGTAAATACAGATTCGGTTGATTGGGCCAATCAAATTAACAGCCAAATCCGCCTATTTCTTCTTCATAATGGCGAGGCTGTAATTGCCCAAACTAAAATTGGTGCCGTGAATTATTTGAAGTTTACATTGCTCAACCCACTGACACAGTTTACCCATGTTCAGGAGCTTCTCATTCGGATTCGGCAACTGGGGCAAAATTTGGAGACGCAGTTAGCTTAGGAGGTTCCTGCATAAAAATTTACCCCGGATGTTGGTGCTTGGCACGCGAAGCGTGCCAAGCACCAACATCCGGGGGGTAATTTCATTGTTGGAAATCTCCTTAGTGTGACCACGGCTATTTTAGAGAAGCTGCGATCGCCATTCGCGCAGAGCCGGATAAAGTGTCTGAAACCGTATCCACGCCGCTTCTAATTCAGGGGTAAACGGTTCTGGAACGGTTGAAGTGCTCGGCACGCTTAATGGGGGAATTGCCTGTTCATCCCCATAAATTCCAATCCCTAAACCTGCTAGAATAGCGGCTCCTCGTGCTGACGCGGCCGGTACTGTAATGCTATACAGGGGGATTTGCAGTACTGTTGCTAACAATTGCCTCCAGGCCGGTTCGAGGGTGCCGCCCCCCGCAAGACGAAGGTGTGGGATAGGGGCATCGGCAGGTGCGATCGCCTCCAGGCCCTGTTTAATAGCAAAGGCAACCCCTTCTAGAGCTGCCCACATGAGGTGCGATCGCGTGTGATGTAGCCCCAATCCGGTCCAACTTCCTTTTGCATGGGGGTCTAGATGAGGAGTGCGTTCGCCGGTTAGATAGGGTAGAAATGTTAGTCCTTCGCAGCCCGGAGGGACCAAGTTCGCTTCACTATAGACTTCTGGCCAGCTGAAGCCCAGAATTCCTCGTACCCATTCCAGGGCGAGCCCAGCATTTTGAATTGCGGCTAAGCGATACCACTGTTGAGGTAGCGCGGCGCGGTAGAGGTGGGTTCTTAAGGAGCTATCCGCATCGGGTTGCGCTAATGGTGTAATGATTTGGGCTCCTGTCCCAACCGTGAGTTGCACAGAGCCAGGCTCAAGCAAGTTACTTCCTAGAATGGCAGCGGCAGTATCGGCGGCTCCTGCAATGACGGGAATTCCTGCCTTTAACCCTAAATGCTGGGCGGCTTGAGGGGTTAGATGCCCGGCAATGCGGTTCGAGGGAATGAGGGGAGGAAGCCAGTCTGTGCGTAACTGCAGAGCTTCCATGACCTCCAAGGCCCACCGATCCGCCTGCACATCGTACAATAGCGTTCCAGAAGCATCAGAGGGTTCTGCGGTGACTTCCCCGGTCAACTGGAGTCGTAGCCAGTCCTTGGGTTGGAGAACCCAACGAGTAGCGGCATAGGTATCCGGTTCTGCTTGCCGCAACCACAGAAGGGTTGGTCCGGCCATGCCTGCTGTAATAGGGTTGGAAAGGCGAGTCAGCAAATCGGTGGGAAGTTGCCGGTAAACATCCAGTACCTCGCTTGAGCGCATATCGGCCCAGAGGATGGCAGGGCGCAGGGCGTAGCCTTCTTTATCCGCTAGAACGGCCCCATGCATTTGGCCTGAGAGCCCGATCGCTTCAACAGGATGAGAGGATTTGGCTATAACTTGGTGGATGGCGATCGCCACTGCTGACCACCAGGCTTCTGGATCGGTCTCTGCCCAACCGGGTTTGGGAGATTGGACAGGATAGGTGTGGGAAGCTTCGGCCAGTACAGTCCCATCTGGATTTAATAACAGTGCTTTAACGGAACCTGTGCCTAAATCAATTCCCAGAAGCATGGTAATTCTAAATGGAGTGGGTGGTTGAAGGCTGGATGTGGGCGTGATTAAGCATCCATTGAAGTAATTGGATGTAATTGGATGCCAGACACCCGGTGTTTCTAAAAACACCGGGTGTCTGATTGCATCACTCACTTATGGGTTAGCTTCTGCAAGCGATCGCGACGATTTTTGTAACCCCTCGTCGATGAACTGGCGTGCGTGGCGAGCGAGATCCATGCCATCACTCCAGAGGTTACGCCAGATGGCGAGGGTTGTGGAGAGGTTCGGAGCAACGACAGCAGAGGAGAAGCTTTCAAAAGTAATCGTGCCCTGGTAGTTAATGGTCGCTAATGCGTTAAATAAGTCTGCAAAGTCAACAGTGCCCGTGCCGAGGTACCCCCGGTGGCTCTCTCCTATGTGAACATAGCCCAGGCGATCGCCGCAGGCCATTACCGGAATGCGAAAGTTCGCCTCTTCGATATTCATGTGGTAGGTGTCGAGGTGTACCACTACGTTGTCCTCGTTGATGTCCTCAATCAATTCAAGGGTTTGTGCGGCAGTGTTGAGGAGGTTACTTTCGTAGCGATTCACAGTTTCTAAACCCAGGGTGATACCATCCTGAGCCGCTTCTCTGGCCAGGTCGCGTAACACGTTAACGCAGTTCGCGCGCCCCTCGGGTGTAGGCATGTGGGAGTACTTACCCAGGGCACTGTAAATAACGCCCCCAAGATACTCGGCACCAATGCCCCGGGCAACATCCAGGGCTTCGTGGAGGAGGCGATCGCCCCCCGCAACAACGGCTGGATCTGCGCTCGATATGTCTGTTTCAAAGCTCAGACCCAGAGAACAACCCGCTTTTAGCCCAACCGATTGAAGGACCTGTCGAGTCATATCAATATCAATCGTGGCAGGGTCGAGCACTGGAATTTCAATCAGATCAAACCCGGCAGTCTTACTATTTTCGATAGCTTGCCGACACTCCTCCTCGCTCCATCCCCCCACCCACACCAGCGCGTGGACACCAATCTGATTCATGTTTATGCCTCCTGTTGGGCTCCTGTAATCATCGAAACCAATTCCTTACCGCTGGTATCGTGGGTGCGCCGTCCTCCCACCAGACGACCACTGCGCATCACCCAGACCTGGTCTGAGAGGCGCATCACCTGATCAAAGTTATGGCTGATCAGCAAGACCGCTAAACCATCATCCCGAAGCCGCAGAATAAGTTCTTCAACCCGAGCGGTTTCGCGCACACCGAGTGCGGCGGTGGGTTCATCCATAATCACGAGGCGCGACCCCCACCCAGCAGCCCGGGAAATGGCAACGGCCTGTCGTTGACCACCCGATAAGCGCCGTACTCTGGCGTTAATGCTGGGAATGTTGACCTCAAGCCGACTTAGCATATCAGCCGAACGTCGTCGCATTGTGCGTTGATCAAGAAACTTTAGAGGCCCAATCTGTTTGACTAACTCACGGTTGAGAAACAGATTTTGCCAGATGGTCAAATCATTACAAAGGGCAAGGGTTTGATAAACCGTTTCGATACCCGTCCGTCGTGCATCTTCTGGAGATGCAAAATGAACCGGTTTGCCATCCAGAGTAATCTGCCCAGCCGTTGGTGTATGAACGCCTGAAATACATTTGATTAATGTGGATTTTCCGGCACCATTGTCACCCACGATCGCCGTAATCTCGCCGCTATAAGCCCAAATGGTAATATCGGTTAGTGCATGAACATTACCAAACCATTTACTAACCTGATCAACGTATAGGAGTACATTAGAGCGATCAGGTACTGTTACTGTCGAGCTAGCTATTGTTGATGAAGACGTATCATTATTGCTGAAAGGTTGTTGAATGGGATTGTAACGGTTCACACCGTTGTCTGATCCATGGGTAGGCTCATCTAAACTCATTGCTGATACCTCATAAGCAGGGCGGCCAGAACAACCACAATACCGACCGCTAGGGGTTGGTAGAATTGTGAGACAGACAGTAACGTCAAGCCGTTGACGAGTGCTGTCAGCAGCAATGCACCGACCACAGGACCAGCAATGGTTCCCCGTCCGCCAAATAAACTAACGCCGCCCAGCACAACAGCTGCCACCGAGTTGAGCAGAAAACTGGTGTTCGAAGCAGGCTCCGCTGCACCAACACGAGCCGTCAGCAAAATGCTGGCAATCCCGGCCAGACATCCGGAAATGACATAGGCTGTGATTTTGACCCGATCGGTACCAATGCCCATCGCCCGTGCTGCCTCCGCATCTCCTCCTGTTGCTAGCAGGTGAGTGCCAAAGCGAGTGTAGAACAGCACAATGTGGGCGATGATGGCCGCGATCGCCGCCAAAATCACAAAGTAACCAATCGGCCCCAATCTTCCTGTGGCAAGCCTCAACAAGAAAGGGCTGGCAATCTGTACTGGCTTGCCATCGGATAGCACCAGGGCTGCACCCGCTGCGGCACTCAGGGAGCCCAGGGTCACAATGAAATCGGTAATTTTGCCTTTGGCGATCACCCATCCATTGATCAGGCCGACGAGGGCACCTGTGGCGATCGCCAGTACACAGGCCGCGGCCATCCCCCATCCCCGACTGTAGGCCTGTCCGAGCACCACACTGCCCAACGTCAAAATGGAGGCGACGGACAAATCGATACCCCCGGTCAGAATGACATAGGTCTGCCCAATGGTCAGCACCATAAGAATGGCTGCCGCCAGCAGGAGCGCCTGTAGATTACCGAGAGTCAGGAATACGGGGGAAGTAATTCCAAAAATGATAATGAGCAGCACCAGGGCAACGGCTGCTGTCCAATCGGCCCAGAAGCTAGGATCCCGCAGCCGCCCCAGAGTTGGAGATGTATCGGCCTGTGTCATAGCGTACCTTCTACAGTGTAAGGAAATAGGGTTAATGGGCGATCGCCACTCCCCGTTCTACGTTCTACTGCGCTAGGAGATCGGCCAGGGGATCGTCATAGTCAGAGAACGGTTTGGGGAAACTCTCCAGAGCTTTGTCTGCGTTGCTTGAGTTCACCACAGCAACGGGAGCCGTCACACTACCTGGCAGGTTTTTACCGGCCATCGCCGCCTGACAAGCCTCCATACCCATAGCACCAATCGCATAGGGATACTGGGCAACGGTGGCAGACAGCGTTCCCTCCTGCACCGCCTTAATAGCATCCTGAAGCCCGTCTACACTAATGACCTTCACCTGCGATTGTTTGCCAACATCGGCGAGGGCTCGTACTACTCCCAAACCCATGTCATCATTGGCAACAAAGAACCCCTTCAAATCTGGACGTGCTCGGAGAATATCTCCGGCAGTCGTCAATGCTTTCTGCCGCTCCCAATCTGCAGAAACGGTTTGCACAATGCGAATGTTATCGGGGATGCCCTGCTGGAAGCCTTCCAGCCGAGCCTGACTGGTGGCATCTCCTGCAACCCCTCCAATCATCGCAACATCACCACCGTTAGGTAGCAGCCGAGCCATTTCTTCAGCGGCCAACCTACCGGCACTCACGTTATCCGTGCCAATATAAGTTGAAACTTTTAGATTCGCGGCCTGAGCGGCCTCTGTTCCAATCGGGCTATCAATATTGACAATAGGCTTGCCCGTATTCGCAACCTGAACGAGAGGCTGCACTAAATTCGTTTGCGTAATCGGATTAATGATAAAACAGCCGTAATCTTGGCCCGCTAACGCTTGCACCTTATCGGCTTGCCCTGTTGTATCGTTCAGGCTGTTGGCTGCCTGTACGGTAACACTTGTACTGCCCGTTTTCGCCTGGTCTTCAATGCCCTGCTGCATAGTTTGGAAGAAGGGATTATCCAAACCTTTAATCACCGCAGCTACAGGTTGCGCGTTACTTTGGTTTTGAGCACCGCTCTCGTTATTGCTGGTGTTGCTTTGAGGTGACGTACAGCCTGCGATCGCCATCATAGCGACCAGGAGAACCGAAGCACTTCCCCAGCCGCGTCGTTGGTTGCCCACTTTTGTGCCTCCTATAATGAGACTTTCCCTTAGGGCAAACGCATCTTCATAATTAACCTGAAACTTTGGATCTAAATCCTGAATATCTTCTAAATGCAATGCCGTAATGGAACTACATATAGTCCATATTCACTGATTAATGTAGCGCGTTTATCCTGGGAATTTTATTTTCTTATCTTCTAAGGTTGAATAAAGCTATGCGTCTATCTAGAGGATGAGCTGATTGAATAGCTCAGTTCTTTCATTAATATTAACTTTTGAAGTGTTGATGCAAAATTATAGTGAATAGTACGTGGCATACCATACAGGTCTCTTTTTGAGGTTCTTTAAATATTACAAATTAATACTCTTCAGCTTCAGCTCGATGATGAGAATACAGCCTTCTTATGGACATTGTGAAGTGCATGATCCTTAGGAAAACAAAGCATGACTTTAGTCATGGTGCAATCAAGACTCTAGTCCTGATTAGATTAGGAAGATGGACTCATGTAACAAATCTTCTACCCCACCTAAGATTTAAATATTGAATAAGTAGCTCGCTCCGGAAATTCAAGCAGCAAAACCATCAAGTCGAAAACGTCATTACCTTATTGCAGGAACACAATGAAAAAATATTTAGGGAAACATCGCACCATTGCTTCGATGGTTAAGCGTCGGGAAGTATTAGGCTTCCTGGGAGGAACGGCAGCCGTTTCTCTCATGGGATGTTTTCGTGAACAGCCAGCCTCATCCGCATCAACAAAGTCATCAATGCAAGTCGGTGTAACTCCCAGCTGTGTAATCAGACCTGAACAAACAGAAGGGCCATATTTTGTGGATGAGAGGTTGAACCGCTCTGACATCCGCTCTGATCCATCCGATGGATCAGTAAAAACCGGCGTGCCCTTGCAGTTAGTTTTTCAGGTTTCTCAAGTGAGTACTGGTACTTGTACGCCTTTGAGTAACGCCATTGTGGATATTTGGCATTGCGATGCTGAAGGCGTTTACTCTGATGTCAGTGAAGGCCGATTCAATACAACTGGCAAGAAGTTTTTACGTGGTTACCAAGTAACTGATGCCAGTGGAATGGCCCGATTTATGACTATTTATCCAGGTTGGTACTCTGGTAGAGCGGTGCACATTCACTTCAAAATTCGTACAAATTCTGCGTCTCAACAGGGCTACGAGTTCACGTCTCAGCTTTATTTCGACGACACCCTGACCAATCGAATCTACGAGCAACCGCCTTATCGTAATGACAGCCAGCGTACCCTGAATAGCCAGGATGGAATTTTTCGGAATGGTGGTGATCAACTCACACTTCAATTGGCTCAAGCCGCAGAAGGCTACATTGGGCACTTCACCATTGGCCTTGGGTAGGCTTATGTCAGGAGGCGAATGTCGGCGATCGCTTTACTCTAATCAGGATTCATCCAACGAACCTGATCCAATCTCGTAAACAGGTGTGGTCCAACTTGAGCAACCACTTCAGGTCGCTTCACCAGAACCGCGTCTAACAACACACAGCTATCAGGTGGTCAGAATTAAACACAAGGCTCCAAGGTTTGTGCCGTCCGCAAAGTGGACGATATAGCCTTTGAGGTATTGTGTTTAATGAGGCTAATATCGTTTTTATATGAAGCTGCACAGAATGAAGGCGGCGCGTATGCATCGCCACTCTTATTCTGTGCAGCTTCATATTGATTTGGTATAAGCTACCGAGTTGTAAAGCAATAGCCATCTCATGAAAATCAAAAATGGTGAAGTTGGAGAACTTATCGAAGACCATCGACGCTATTATTACTAACACTCAAGATTGTGGATCTAATACTTGTATCCAATATCACACTTAGCAACAGTGTTATCTGAAGTTAAGTAAAGGTTTGTAGGTTGAATCTCGGCAGTATTGATTGTAGAAATGTAACGTGTAATATGTATTACTTTTGTTGCCATATTGGGAAAAAACTCTGTAATTTCTCTAGACTTTTTCAACTAAAAAGATGAATTTTCAGTTTAGATATGCAAAGGAAATTTTAATGATGGCTGTAAGGGAAGGTGAAGTCTATGGCTGATGTAGATAACAAACTCGGAAGTGCTAGAAGTGTAGAACTGCCAATGAACCGACTGGATCGTGTTGGCCCAGGAGACCTGGATGATTTATACACCTTCTCCTTAAACAGCCGTAGTCGCTTGTCATTGTCCCTTTTAGGCGTTGCGCCAGGTGCAGGGGTTCGTGTTGAGCTTTATGCTCTTGCACGCCCGCTAAACAATCGCCTTAAAACAACAAACTTCAGGAAATTAACTGCAGCAGAACGAAGAAGATTTTTGAGACCAATTTCCGCAACAGGACGAGATGATCTTGCGGTTGGTACGTACTTCGTTCGTGTTTTTCGAGTCAGAGGTAGTAGCAACTATCGGCTTCGAATGTCAGCTGAAGCAGTTGTTGATCCCTCACCTATAACAATTAGTAGGAATCCTGACGGACCCACTTACGAATTTACTATTGATTTTTCGAGAAGTCTCGATGCAAATTCGGCCACAGATAGAGGCCTTTTTGTTGGGGCTATTCAGGGCACTGTTAATGTTCCTGAAAAGCCTGAAGTGATGGCCTTTACCTCTTTAGCTAGTGATTTAACTTCCATTAGACATGCTGACGGCCGGGTGGAATACCGAGCAAAACTACTGAAAGCGTCTAGCTTGCCTGATGTGTCCCTTAATTATGACGTTTTGTTCGTAAGATTTATTCTTCCTGCATCCTATAACGCAGATCCGGATTCTCTACTATCTTTGCGGCAAGCATTTAATGCTGATGGTTCTCTCAAAGGTGATGTCTATTTTGCCTATGGAGGTGGTAAAGAATATGTCACTTGGGATGATATTGATGCTCTTGGTGAACAGGGTTACAAAGATGCCTTTATGTACAGTAGCTCCATGGATGGAGGAGCGGGTAATGACATTTTGATAGCTGGGCCGACCTTTGATGCATTAAGTGGGGGAGAGGGAAACGATCAGCTTTATGGAGGAGATGCTATCGATACTCTTGACGGGGGAAGTGGGGATGATTTCCTCGATGCTGGGAATGACAATGATGACCTGAGCGGTGCAGCGGGTAATGACACCCTTGATGGAGGAAATGGAAATGATTTCCTCAGTGGGGGGAATGGTAACGATAGTCTTTTTGGGAGAGCGGGTAACGATACCCTTGGCGGAGATGAGGGGAATGATAGCCTCTTTGGGGGAGCTGGTGATGATTTTCTTCAGGGTGAAGCAGGGAGTGACATTATCTTTGGGGGGGTAGGTAACGATACTTTAACGGGTGGTGGTCCATCCTCTTACAACTCTTTTGGTGTTACCGATTCTCTAACGGGTGGTGATGGTGCGGACTCCTTTATCTTGGGGGATAACTTTTACTCCTATTACTCAGGAGATGGATACGCTGTTATTGAGGATTGGAGGCCCTCTGAAGGCGATCGCATTCAAGCCCGAGGCGATGCTACTCTGTACCAGCTAGTGAAGAATAATGATGTGTTGGGTACTACGGCTATTGATACCGAGCTTTATTACTTTGATGGTACAACCTCAAATCGGATTGCCGTCTTTAAAGACACAACTGATGTAATTATTTCTTTGGACTTTACCTTTGTGTAAGGTAACCTTTTTCAATTTGGTGAGAGATGAATGCGGGGTTCCGCCGCACATTCATCTCTCACCAGATCGGGAAATGCTGTAGTTTGATCAATAACGGCTTTAGATATGCCCAATCATCTACTGTATGTTGGTATCAGTAGTGTACTGCTTCTTTTCCTAACCCCCACGTCTGTTATTTCTCAGATTATCCCTGATAATACTCTGCCGTCGAACTCACGTGTTTCTCAAGATTGTATCAACTGTGAAATCACAGGAGGTACACAGTTAGGCCAGAATTTATTTCATAGCTTTACGCAGTTCTCTATTCCCAATCAGGGTACAGCTTACTTTAACAACGCACTCACTATTCAAAATATCTTTGCCCGTGTGACAGGGCAGAATAGGTCTGATATTAATGGCACCCTTCGGGCCAATGGAAACGCTAATCTATTTCTACTGAACCCTTATGGAATTATTTTTGGTCCCAATGCAGCGCTAGATATCGGTGGATCATTTCTGGCTACAACTGCGGAGAGTATAAATTTTAATGGTTTTCAATTTAGTGCAACGAATCCTCAACCCATTCCATTATTAACTGTTAGTATTCCTATTGGTTTACAATTTGGGGCCAACTCAGCCTCTATCATTAATCGTTCTCAGGTTAGCCTTAATGGAAGTACCAATACATATGGGCGACCAACGGGTTTGCAAGTGCAAGCCAACCAGAGCCTGATGCTGCTGGGTAATGGAGTTTCCTTAAAGAATGGTAACTTGACAGCCAGAGGAGGACAAATCAACCTTGTTAGCGTTGCTCCGTCTAGTACGGTGTCTTTCGTTACAGAGGGGACTGGATATATTCCAGCTCTCTCGGAGAACCAAGTTTTGCGGGATATTTCCCTTACAAATCTCAGTTCTATTGATACCAGTGGTGATGGAGGACGCAATGGTGGCGCCGTTCGACTACAGGGAAGAAATATCTCGCTGACCAATGGCGCAGGGATTATCTCTCGCACTGCTCAAGGCACAGGAGAAGATTTGCAACTGCTCGCGTCTGGTTCAGTCACCCTGGCAAACAGTTCCTTTGCGTTCACGCTTGCGGATGAAGAAGGGCAGGCGGGTGACGTGATTATCCAGGCAGCTCAGTCCCTTACGCTTTCAGATTCTGGCAGTTCTGGCCCTACAGCACTGGGTTCTCAGGCATCTGGAAATACGGAATTTGGTGCGCGAGCGGGTGATGTCATTATTAATGCTAGAGATATTTCTATTCAGGATGGTTCTCGGATTGAGGCATCCTCTTTCGGCGCTGGGAATGGAGGTACTATTCAAATTCAAGCTTCCTACGTTGAAGTGGTGGGTTACAGCCATGAGCCTGTGATTGATAGTAGAGGCAACACCATAGAACCAGAAGAAATTACCAGTGGTATTGTGTCCCAAACTGAGGGGGCGGGAAGTGCAGGGCGTTTGGCGATCGCCACCGATCGGCTCGTCGTGCTAGACGGCGGCTTTATTTCTACAGCCACCTTTGCTGAGGGAAATGGGGGGCCACTGACTATCAATGCTACAGACTCCATTTTACTAAGAGGCGCATCTCCAGCAGTACAACGGAATTTCTATCGAAGTGGGATTTTCGTTTCGGCATCGAGTGAAAATGCTTCGGGTCAGGTTGGAGCTTTAAACATTACAACTAATCAGTTATTTGTTGAAGACCGGGCTGATATCTCGGCCCGCAATGAGGGGATAGGGGCCGCCGGTTCTATCACTCTGAGCAATATTGATCGTTTAGTTGTTCGAGAGGGTGGAGAAATTCGAGCCAGCACGCTGGGTTTTGGTCCGGGGGGCAGCTTAACGGTTGATGCTAGCTCCATTGAATTGGTTGGACAAGGAACTATTGCTTCTGAAACCATTCCCAGTACACTGACGGCACTTGCAGATGAAAATTCCTTTGGCGATGCCGGAAACTTGACCATTACAACGTCCAGCTTAGTGGTACGTGATGGAGCTGAGGTTTCGGTGAGTTCAGCAGGGGAGGGGGTAGCTGGCAATATGCTGATTCGAGCCAATACGATTCAGCTCGATGAAGGAAGACTGGCAGCTGAAACCCGAGCAGGAGATACATCAAACGCTAATATCCAGCTTCAAATTCGAGATGCTTTATTAATGGGAAATCAGAGCCGGATTTCTGCACAAGCATTCAACAATGCTGCAGGAGGGAATGTTTTTATTGTTGCTCCTGAAGGATTTGTGGTTGGAAGAGTTGACGAAAATAGCGACATCGTTGCGAATGCGTTTAGGGGACGGGGTGGCAATATTACTATTGATGCTCGCAGTATTATTGGCCTGGAAGAACGTAGTTCTCTTCCGCTTGATAATGGAACGAACGACATTGATGCAAGTTCCCAGTTGGGTATCCCTGGTTCTGTGATCATTATTCAGCCCATTGTTGATCCTAGCCAGGGTTTAAGTGAATTGCCCACAGCCTTTACGGATGCCACGCAACAGGTGGCTCGCCGTTGTGGAGGAACGGTGAGAGCAGAAGCACAAGTAGGCGAGTTTATTATGTCTGGGCGAGGCGGGCTGCCTTCAACTCCGGAAGGTCTGTTAAGAACCCCTATTCTGTCTCCTGGTCTGATTACGCTGGATTCTGATTCCACTCCCGTTCCCTCATCAACCTCCATCATCCGTGCCGAACCCCTATCCATTGTTGAGGCGGAAGGTTGGGTGACTGGCCCGGATGGACAAATAGTCTTAACTGCTGAGGGTGCGAGTGTAGCCTCTTTTCAGGAAAATCATTCGCCTCTCCTGTCTTCTAGACGCTGTCCCATCGGAGGCTAACCCATGTACAAGAGGCGCTTCCATTTCAAATTTCGTTACCTCCTGCTGGCAGTTCTCTCCCTAGCGATCGCTCTCATTCTCCCCCTCTACTCACCCACCTATCTACCCATCCGCACATCCGTTCTCATTCCCCCTGCCCTTTCCCTCTCGCCCTCCGAAGTCTGTTTTCATCATTGTCCTGTATACGAAGCACACGCAAAAATAACGATTCCAGCCGATTCTGAAGCACGCCCTAACCCTCAAGCCGAGCAATCCGCGCGGGCTGCTTACGAGGCCGGACAATTTCAGAATGCTGTTGAATTATTCGAGCAAGCGATCGCCCACTATGCTACCCAAAACGACTTCCTGCGGCAGGCGATGGCGTGGGGTAACCTGGCGCTCGCTCAGCAACAGTTAGGGAATTGGGAGGAGGCAAATGGGGCGATCGCTACGAGCCTGGCGTTGTTAGAAGAGGTAGAAGACGGGCGCGATCGCCGCTCCATACAGGCCCAAGTCTTTACCATTGCAGGACAACTGCACCTGGAGCAAGGACAAGCCGAGCAAGCACTGCATGACTGGGAGCAGGCCGCAGAACTATACGTTGACCTGGAGGATAGAGCCAGCCAGTGGCAGAATCAGATCTATCAAGCCCGCGCTTTGCAGGGGTTAGGGTTTTATCGGCAGGCGATAGATTTGTTGGAAGGAGTCAATCAATCCCTGCAGAATGAGCCTGATTCTGCCATGAAGTTAGGTGGCTTGCAGGAGTTGGGGGATGCTTTGCAAACGGCGGGGGATTTGGCCCGATCGCGCCAGATTCTAGAACAGGGTGTAGCGATCGCACGCACGCTAGATATGCCAGACAGGATAGCGGATTTAACCTTAAGCCTTGCTAACACACTACAAGCATTAGGGGAAACCGATGCGGCTCTGGCTCTGTACCAAGAATTAACTGTTCCTAGCGCAGCCAGGCTCAATGCTCAACTGAATTTACTGAATCTACTGGTTCAGCAGGAATCCTGGAATGAAGCTCAGGCATTGGCTTTGCAGTTAGATGAGCCGATCCGAGCGTTACCATCCGGGCGGACCCACATCTATACCCGCATCAAATATGCCGAAACTCTGTTGCTTTTGGCCAACCATGCACCTGAGGTTAGAACGGTAGCTTCGTCCCGTGCGATGGGAGAAGGGTTAGCGATCGCAATTCAACAGGCCCACGAGCTAGGCGATCGCCGCACCGAATCTTACGCTCTGGGGAGTTTAGGTCGGCTTTATGAACGAACACACCAATATGCGGATGCTGTGACGGTGACGTATCAGGCATTGAACCTTGCTCAGACGACCCATGCTGATGATCTGGCCTACCGCTGGCATTGGCAGTTAGGGCGTGTATTGCGAGAACAGGGGCAGCGGGATGAGTCGATTGCGGCTTATCAACGGGCGATCGCTACATTACAAAGCATCCGTACCGATTTGGTTGCTATGAATCCAGAGGTACAGTTTACCTTTCAGCAAAACATTGAACCCATCCATCGGGAACTGATGAGTTTGTTGATGCGGGGAGGCCCTTCGGGTGAGCCCAGTCCTGAAGAGTTGGAAAGTACCCGCCAGGTCATCGAATCTTTGCAACAGGCGGAATTAGAAAACTTCTTCCGGGAGGCATGTTTGGATGCTCAACCCGTTGCTATTGAGCAGATCGATAGCCAAGCGGCTGTCTTTTATCCTGTGATTCTGCCCGATCGCCTGGAAGTGATTGTGCACCTGCCCGATCGCCCCTTGCAACACCACACAGTCTCTGTTACTCCCGATCAGGTGACAGAAACCGTGTTGGAACTGCGGCGGCGGCTCGTGAATCGAATTGGTAATCCTACCCAGACGTTGCCTTTGGTGCAACAGGTATACGACTGGCTTATTCGCCCCAGTGCGGTTGAACTTCAGGAGAGTGAGGTGAAAACCCTGGTATTCGTGCTGGATGGGCCATTGCGAAACTTGCCCATGGCAGTGTTACATGATGGCGATCGCTTCCTCATCGAGCAGTACAGCGTTGCCTTGACTCCCGGTTTGCAATTGCTTACCCCGCGCCCCCTCAACACTCAGCAAATCAGCGTCATTGCCGCAGGACTGACAGAATCACGACAAGGGTTTAGTCCTCTTCCAGGTGTGGGAAATGAGTTAACAAGAATTGCCCAGCAATTGCCAAGCCAAACCCTACTAAACCAGGATTTTACCCGGGACACATTACAGCAGGCGATCGCCACGAACTCTGCGCCAGTTGTTCATTTGGCTACCCATGGTCAATTTAGCTCTAGTGTTGATGAAACATTTATTTTGTCGTGGAGCGATCGCATCACCATCAATCAGCTGAGAAGCTTGCTGCAAGGAACGGAGCTGAATCGACAGAGCCCGATTGAACTGCTCGTGATGAGTGCTTGCCAAACTGCCTCAGGCGATCAGCGTGCGGTTTTGGGATTAGCAGGTATTGCTGTCCGTGCAGGTGCCCGTAGTACGCTAGCCTCCCTCTGGAGTGTAGATGATCAGGCAACCTCCGAGTTGATGGAGCACTTCTATCACGAGCTAGCAAAGAGTGATGTCACAAAAGCCGAAGCCTTACGCCGTGCTCAAGTGGCTATTCTACAGAATCCAGTCTATGGACAACGGGCTTATTATTGGGCCGCATTTGTACTGTTGGGCAATTGGTTATAATGGCTAATCCTTAGACTAGAGGTTGCTTTGGGAGTTGTTTTTTCGTGGTGTTGTGCGCGAAAAAACATAAAGGTGAGCAAACTTAAGTCATTGAGCACTATGAAATAGAGGTTTCCATCGACTGTCTTAAGACGGTCTGTAATGCTTGCAGCAGCTCTTGAATCGTATAAGGTTTAGCAATGAAGCTTGCAATTTCATGAGCCTCTTTTACCTTGTCATTTGGCACAAAGCCGCTAATTGCGATCGCCTTAATCTGAGGATCAATTTTTTGGAGAGTCTGAATTGTTGTTAATCCATCCATAGATGGCATCATCATATCGACAAGTGCTACCGCAACCTTATGTTTGTGCTGAGCACACAGTGCAATTGCTTCAATGCCATCATTTGCTGTAAATACGCGATAGTTGTAGGCTTCTAGAGACATTCTAGTAGTCTCTAAAATCTCTGTTTCATCATCCACCACAAGAACCCATTCTCCATCCCCATGCAGTGAGTCAGAAGGTTCTGCTTGCGCAGGAAGAGACACTTCTACCGCTGGCAGAAATACCTTGAACTCACTTCCTTCACGAACTTTACTCGACACCTGGATGAATCCTTTATGGCTTTTAACGATACCCCGAACAGTAGAGAGTCCTAATCCCGTTCCTTGACCAATTTCCTTTGTTGTGAAGAAGGGCTCAAAAATTCTATCTGTCACTTCAGCTGACATTCCGATTCCCGTGTCTTTGACGGTTAATTCAATATAAGCACCAACAGATGCCTCAAGATTCATGCGGGCGTAATGTTCATCAATAACCAGATTCTTTGCAGATATGGTGAGTGTTCCACCATCCAACATTGCATCACGAGCATTAACAACGAGGTTCATCAGTACTTGATGTAGATGAGTAGCATCTCCAGACACTAACCAAAGCTCTGACTCTACATCAATCACAAATTTTATAGATTTAGGGAAGGTTTTTTCAGCAACCTGTCTAACTTCACGGATCAAATGTTTTACTTGCACATTTGCCCGCTTACCTTCTACACCACGAGCAAATTGCAGAACCTGCTTGACAAGGGCAGCGCCACGCTTAGTGTTCGTTTCCAAAATTTCGAACAAATTTTGGCTCTGGACATCGGCATCAGGAAACTTTAGCTGTAGCAGCTGTGCGGTAGCGAGCACCGGAGTCAGGATGTTGTTTAAATCATGAGCGATACCCCCTGCAAGAGTCCCCAAACTTTCAAGCCGCTGAGTTCGCAGGAATTGACTTTCGAGCTGTTTCTTCTCAGTGATATCTGTGTTAACTATTAGGACTGATTGAGGCTGTCCCTGAGCATCTTGCATCAGTGTCCAGCGACTGGCAACAATGATTTCCTTTCCTTGTTTATTGATCTGATGTAACTCGCCTTGCCATACACTGTTCTTTGCTAAACTCTTTTGAGCAGTTTCAAGCTGTTCAAAGGCATCTTCCCGATATAAAAGATGGTTTATATCTTGACCTATTATTTCTTCTAACTTCCATCCGTAAAGATGTTCTGCTCCTTTATTCCAGTACTGAATCTTATTCTCTAAATCCTGTACTAGAATCGTGTCTGTCGTTATATCCAGTAGAGCCGCCTGTTCACGAATCTTTTCTTGTGCTTGCTTGTGCTGTGTTAAGTCAAGAACAAAGCCGACGAGCGCCTGTTGAGATTCATCCAACAAAGCGCCACCAATCATGACAGGAATGCGGGAACCATCTTTCCGGAAGTACTCCTTCTCAAAAGCACTGAATGCTCCGGTTTTGTTTAATTCTGCTATAGCTGCTTGATTAAGGTGGGTATATTCGGCAGGTGTCATAGCCTGCCAATTGATATTTCCAGCTTGTAGATCAGCGCGATCGTATCCAACAATCTGAAGGAAAGCATCATTGGTATCTATGATACTGCCATCAATCTTGCTAAAAATAACACCAATTACGTTAGCTTCAATTAAACGTCTAAACCGGGCTTCACTACGTTGTAAAGCCCTAAATGCCTGCTCACGTTCTTCTTCTAGCTGTTTACGTTGTTGAATTTCCTGTTCTAAACGCTCATTCTGCTCAGTCAATCTCCTTGTTAAACTCTGTAACCGTACGTGAGTATTGACTCGCGCTAAAACTTCTTCATGATTTAAGGGCTTTGTAATGTAGTCGACTGCCCCAAGGTTTAGGCCTTTGACCTTGTCAACATTGTCGCTAACAGCCGTCAGAAAAATGATAGGGATTTCCTGCGTCAGTGGGTTTGATTTCAGGCGACGGCACGTCTCAAACCCGTCTATTCCAGGCATCAGGACATCTAATAGAATCAAATCAGGTGGAGCGTACTCTGCCAGGCTGATTGCTCTCTCTCCATCTTCAGCAATCACAACCTTAAATCTATCAGCCTCCAGGACGTCAAGCAGCACATCCAAATTAGTGGGTGTGTCATCCACAATTAAAATGACGCCTTTTTCAACAGTTCCTGCATCCATAAAGATCTCCTAAACTTGCTTCAAAAAATCTAAAATTTGTCGTCCCTTAAATTCCTTAGCAAGCTGCCGTAAGTAGTTGGAAAAAGGGCTCCATCGCGGGTTTGTCTCCTCTAAATGTGTTGCTCGTTTGGCGATCGCTCGCAGATCCCCGCGCATCGCTAAATCTAAGAAAATTGCAATCTCTTCTATGGGGGGAACCGCAAAGGTCGGGAAACCTGAAGAAGGGCTAATTAAAATACCTTCTAACTTAGCCCCTTCCTTAAGGGGTTCTTCCAGCTTCTCACTCTCATAAAGCCACTCCAGTTTCAAGTGTTCCTGTAGTTTTTGGAGGAGGTCGTCTCTTCGGATGGGTTTCGATAGAAAATCATTGCACCCAACCTCTATACTTTGTTGTTGGTCAAATTCAAAAACACTTGCTGAGATTGCGATCACGATAACATCTTTCAAGGACGGCATTAACCGGAGACGGCGGGTTGCTTCAAATCCGTCCAGGTTTGGCATTACCAGATCAATCAGGATGATGTCAGGCTGTAGCTCGTGTGCCCTGTTCAGTCCGTCTTGACCATCCACGGCTTCTGACACGTTAAACCCAAGTGGTTCTAGAAGATGGATGAGGACAGAACGATTGGTTGGTTTGTCATCCACGACTAAAATTTTCCGCTTTTCGCCTTTGACTCCAATGACGCTGAGCTTGAGCGTATCCGCACAAACCGCTGCTGAAGGGATTTCTAGTAAGTCTAAATCGAACCAGAAGTTGCTGCCGACCCCCAGCGTACTCTCAACCTGGAGCTTGCCACCCATCAGTTCAATCAAATGACCGCTAATGGCTAACCCTAGTCCTGTTCCTTCTGTCTTACGACTACTCTCTCCCGACTGCTGAAACGGTTTAAAAATTTCATCAAGCTGGTCAGAAGCAATGCCAACACCGGAATCTTCTACTTGGAAACGGATTTTCTGCTCGTGATAGCCTACCTTAAAGACGATCGCACCCGTTTCTGTAAATTTGACAGCATTGCCAAGCAGATTCAACAAGACTTGGCGTAAGCGTTTCTCATCGGCATGAACTATCTTGGGCAGAGGGGATAGCGCTTGATACGTTAACAATATTCCCTTTTGTTCGGCTCTGATTCTGAGGATTTCTACGATGCTCTGTAAGAATTCAGCCAACGAAAACTCATTGGGGCATAGCTCCATCTTGCGGGCTTCAATTTTAGAAAGATCCAAAACGTCATTAATGAGCGTTAGCAAATGTTCCCCGCAATGATGAATAATCGCAATGCGGCTCTTTTGCTGCTCCGATAAATTCGGGTCTTTCTGAAAAATCTGAGTATATCCCAGGATTCCATTTAGGGGCGTGCGAAGTTCATGGCTCATATTCGCCAAAAATTCACTTTTCGCTCGGTTGGCGGACTGAGCCAGTTCTTCTGCCCGTTGGCGATCGCACACCTCCTGCCGTAATTGGGTAGTTCGCTCTTCTACCTTTGCTTCAAGCGTTCTACTATAATCCTCTAACTGATCATGGGATTGCTTTAGACCAGCGTTAGCAATAGCTAGATCCTGATAGAGACGTGCATTTTCCAGCGAAATAGCAGCCTGAGAGGATAGAAGCTGTAGAATTTCTACCCGCTCTGTAGTGAAGGCATCTGTTGCTAAGTTATTTTCTAGATAAAGAATGCCAATTAGCTTACCTTGATGAACAATAGGCGTACACAAAATAGATTTTGGCTGGCATTCAAGAATATAATGATCTGTTACAAAAATTCCTTCATGAACTGCATCATTCAAAACCACACTTTCCTGAGTTTGCCGTACGTAGTTAATAACGGATAGAGGTAAGTGTTTACTCGCTTCTAGGGGAATGGATTGTTGAACAAGGATTTCATTCTGGTTAACTTGTCCAGTTGCCTCGATAAAGAGCTTTTTAGCTTTTTCTAAAATTAATGCACCTGTTTCTGCTCCAGCATTTTCGAGCACAATTTGCATCAGTTTAGTTAGCAGTTTGTCCAATACGATTTCGCTAGAAAGCACTTGTGATGCTTTGATTACCGTCGCAAGATCTAGCGTTTGAGCATAATTTCTGTGAGTGGGACTATGAATTTGTTGCGCCTCACGATTGGTACTTTCTGATGGTTGCCCTTGCCCCAGAATACTGGGGTGCACGGCTTCAAGCTGTCTAACTTTGGCGATCGCACCCCAACGGACATAACCGTAATAAGCTTCCTTCAAATATTCTTTAGCAAACTTACTTCTACCAAGGGAAAAGTAGAAATCTGCTGCTCGTTCATTAGCCAATGCTTCTTCTTGAAGGTAACCATGCTCTTTGGCCCCAGCGATCGCCCGGTCATACCATTCCATTGCATTTGCAATGCTTCCTGATATTCGGGCTAACTCTGCCTCAACAAGTTCATATTTATGCTGGAAGTTCATAGGGGCATGGCTTGCCCAATTCTGCATCTTTGCCTGGTTTTGCTCGACCCTATTGAGTAAGAATTCTTGCTGGGAAGCTGTAATAGATGGATAAATAGCCAGGTGAGCTAGCGAGTCATAGAAATAAAACATAGCCGCCGCTAAACAACCCCCTACACCGTCTAAATAGTGTTCAGCCTGTTTGGCATTCTCTGCTGCTTGAGAAAAGCTACCGAACAGATAACACAGAATTAACTTATTGAGAAAAGCATAGTGTGTTGTTGTTCGCTCATTAGATTGGATGTGAAGTGGTAGTGATTGTTCTTCGTTGTAAACGCTACCAATTAAATATTGGGGATTTTCAGCCAACCCTAATAGGTTTAGAGTGGCTTGATGAAAAACTTGATGCCATCCTAAAACAGTTTCTTGGTGAATTTGGACAATTGATTTGCCATAATTCATCATTTCTTGCTTCAGACTTTCCAGGTCAACTCCACACCAGTAAGAGTGCTGACACCTAAGTGCTGCGGCATAACCTGCATGAGCCGTATCCCCATTCTCCAATCCATGGGAGTAGGAACGTTGTAGTAAAGCTAACGTGTCTTTGACATGATACTTCCAGGCAGTGATAAATGTTCCAACTTTAAATAGGGTTTGGCTTTTTACCTCACGAGCATCTAACCGCTCAAAGAGGTCTAATCCTAACTGTCCAAACTGGTAACCTGTTTCAATATCTTGAAAGATACCAGTTAATACGATTCCATAGTCAGCAAAACCACTCGGCGAAAACCGAGAATTGCCATATTTAATCGAAAGATTAACTTGCTGGCATACAGTAAAGACAAATAGAGCAGGTGCTGCCTGATAAATAGCAGGAATTAAACTAGAAATAATCCGTAGAGCAGCTACTTTAGTAGCATCAGTCATCAATGGCAGATGAATTAAGTCTTCTAGTTTGGTTCCTGCTAAATTCGTTGTTATTTCTGCCGTTGCCTTTTCAATATCTAATGCTGTTGGTGATTCGGGAATTTCAACTCCTAGCATGCTGAGGACTTGTAAACCAAGTTTCACAGCTTCCAGTTGCTTGTGTTGCACTTCGTAGGATTTAATCCGGATTTCATAAGATTTTACCTGATCAAGTAGGGATTGAGCATGCTGTAAAACAATTGCTGTAAATTGCTGCATTTTCTCAAAACTGCCACCCAGAAATGCTGCTGTTGCTGCTGCCTGATACAGTGCTAACGTTAGATCATATTGACCATTCCAACTATCTTCGGTTAATAGCCTTAAACCGGCTTGCAAATACTCACTTGCAGCTTTATAAGCCGTTGCTGTTATAGCTTTCTGCCCTGCCATCAAATTAAGGTGAGCAATATCAGTTCTTTCCATCTCTCTTGTGATGAGCTCACTACCAACATTGAAGTGGTCAACAATATCAAAAATCCTTTCTGTAAGCGCTTCCGGTTCCAAACTCTGACGAAGCAACCGGCCAATTTGCAAATGCGTAGATTGCTTAGCGCTATCATCAATCAACGCGTAGGCGGCTTGTTGTACCCGGTCGTGGAGAAATCTAAACTCTATAGCCTCTGGATTTGTATCAAGCAAGCTGGGTAGATCCCATATTAATTCAGAAGCCGGTAATACTAAGCCTTCTTCAAGGGCTGGCACAAGATCGCGATAAGTATTTGCTAATAATTGCTTATACAGAATCCAATCCGATGAGGTATGAGAGATAGATGTGAGACTTTGTTCCACGTCTATCCCTCGTATCTCATTAGACTGGAAGTGGTTATAAATAGTTGAAAGAGTTTGCAAATCAAACATATTACCTACACAGGCTGCCAACTGTATGACATGTTGGGTAGCTTTGGGTAACTTTCGTAGCTTCTGAATCATCAACTCAACAACATTGTCTGTAATGCCAATCGCTTTAATTTGCGTAATATCCCATTCCCAAAACGCTCCTCTAATAACCGACGAGGTATTCAATCTCAACAACTGTTCCTGATATAAGGTTTTAAGAAACTGCGTGACAAAAAAAGGATTACCGGAGGTCTTACGAAGAACCAATTCAGCTAATGCTTGAACCGATATTTCATCACTGTGCAGCGTGTCAGCAATTAGATGGCTAATATCTAAAAGAGTTAAAGGAGCTAAAGTAATTTCGTGAATGGTAACAGCTTGAGAACGTAAAGAATCAAGAACCATCATTAAGGGGTGGCTCGAACTAATCTCATTATCCCGATAGGCTCCAACTAGAAATAGGTGTCCTATCTCTACATCGGTCATGATAACATCGAGCAATTTGAGGGTAGCAAAATCAACCCATTGCAAATCATCTAGAAAAAGAACTAGAGGATGCTCTGGTGAGCAGCAAATGCGAATGAAATTTTGAAAAACAAGGTTAAATCGGTTTTGTGCTTCTGTAGGTGCCAGTTCTAAAGCGGCGGGCTGTTTGCCAATAATTTTTTCCACATCAGGAACAACATCAATGATGACCTGGGCATTATGTCCTAGAACCGTTAGAAGTTTGGTTCGCCACTGGGCTAACTGCACCTCACTTTCAGTCAACCATTGTTTTATTAATGATTGAAATGCTGTGATAATTGCTGAATAAGGAACATTGCGTTGAAATTGGTCAAATTTGCCAGAAATGAAGTATCCTTTCGCTTCAATAATAGGCTGGCGGATTTCATGAACTAAAGATGATTTCCCAATACCAGAGTAGCCTTTGACTATCAGAACTTCCCGTCTACCAGTTCTGACATGATCGAATGTTGTCATGAGTAAACGAGCTTGTCGATCGCGCCCATACAACTTGTCCGGAATCGAAAACTGGCTAAATGAATCAAGCTCTCCAATACTGAAGTGTGAAATTGTACTTGAGGATTGCAGCATCTCTAGACAAATTTCTAAGTCAGCCTTCAGCCCTAGTGCACTTTGATAACGGTCTTCAGCTGTCTTAGCGAGTAATTTCATAACAATTGCAGACACCGCCTCTGGAATGTCTGGCCGAACCAGATCAGGTGGGATAGGCGTCTTAGCAATGTGGCAATGAATAATTTCCAGGGCATCCGTTGCTTGGAATGGCAACTGCCCAGTTAACATCTCATAAAATACTACGCCAAGGGAATAGAGGTCTGTGCGGGAGTCAATTGAGCGGTTCATTCTCCCAGTCTGTTCTGGAGAGATATAGGAGAGCGTGCCTTCAAAAATATTGATAGTACTAGCAGGTGAATCTTCTCTTGATAGATAGGCCGAGATACCAAAATCAATCAACCTGATTTCACCTGTTTTATTAACGAGAATGGTATATGTTTTAATATCTTTATGAATAATATCTTGCTGATGAAGTTGCACTAGAACAGAAGATAGGCGGATCGCAATTTGTAAAAAATTGTTTAGGTTAAATTGTTGTGCTGCGATCGCCTCAGCCAGTGATACTCCATCAAAGCCAGAGAGAATAAGAGCTAACCCGTTCAGATCGCTTTCTAGAGCAATCGGTTTAACAACTTCTTCGATTGCCAAGCCCTGCAGAATTTCATATTCGTGTCTAAGACCAGCCAGTTGCTCAACGGTTGGATATTCAGCTTTCAGCGTTTTAATAATGACCGATGTTGGTTTCAGGCTATCTTTCGATGCCTTAGCTCGGTAAATACAGGTGGCAGGCCCTTCATAAAGAACTTCAAGCAAAGTGTAGCCAGCGATCATAGTACTCATTTGCTTTCCTGTGCTTGTCCTATGGGTGGACGAGCAATACTCGACCTCATATTTATCTTAGGTATTAACAAGAAGTTTGATGTGTAGTTGGGTCCAACTTGAAGCAATCCTTGAGGAAGCTATCCTTTTTTTGAGAAGAGCAACAGTTTTAGATGTAGATGTTTATGATCAGTTACATCTCTTTTAAAGACTAAACTTTTATACAAAGTTTTTCTATATATTGTTACTGAAAATCTGATTGCAGTACTCATACTTTAGAGAACTAATTTCCCGTGAGTTTTGTGTATAAAACCTAACAATAGTGTTCTAAATACATGGATGGGGTGTGGTGAAAGAGGCATGAATTGCCTCTTTCACCACACCCCATCCATGTGCTGGAAACATGACCCACTAAACCATAGGAGATTTACCTTTTAAATTTCTTTAGCAAAAAGCAAGAACTCTTGAAATAATGCTGACACAGGGGAATTGGTATCAAATCGTAGCTTATTGAATAGGGGGATGAAATGAAATGCCAAAGTAGCGGTTGGCGCTCCATTTCATCCCCCTATTCAGCACCTGAATCGTTATTCCACTCAATCGTGAATTGTTCCATCGGGCATCTTTGCCCCCTTTAAGTTAGCAGAGCTTAAATCGACTCCCTCCAAATTTGCCCAACTTAAGTCCGCTCCCCTTAAATCTGCCCAGTCTAAGTTTGCCTCACGTAGGTCTGCCCAACGTAAGTTTGCATGGCGTAAATTGGCTCTTAAAAAATTTGCCCCCTTCAGGTCAACGCAACTAAGGTGTGCTGAGCAAAGGTCGATATTACAAAAATCACGTTTCCCTGCTGCTAACAGCATTTGGAATTCAGTTATATCCATATGCCTATTCTGGCTTATTTCTTCTAATTATCTGATTATAGTGTTCCTTAATGATTTATGAATGATTTATGGAATCGGCTGTGGGCGTTGAGCCTGGCTGTTTCTGCCTTAACTTCATAACCTATATAAGATTGCAATATATCTAATTTATGTTAGGGTATAGGCAAGTCTTACTTTCGGCCGTGTAATTCGTCTCACAAGCGTTTCTCCGAATCTAATTCTCTACACCTAGTTTTGGAGAAAACGGATGTCAGTCTACGTTGGGAACTTATCCTACCAAGTTACACAAGATGATTTGACGCAGGCGTTTGCCGAGTATGGAACCGTCAAGCGTGTTCAACTGCCCATGGATCGCGAAACCGGAAAGATGCGCGGCTTTGCGTTTGTTGAAATGGGAACCGATGCTGAAGAAACCGTCGCCATTGAAGCACTGGATGGTGCTGAGTGGATGGGGCGTGACCTTAAGGTCAACAAAGCAAAACCTCGTGAGGAAAGAAGTCCTTCCGGTGGTAACTGGTCGAACAAGAAAACTTCATCCTGGCATTAATCAGATTGTCACTCCTGAGATTCTGAGGTTTTTTGAAACGTTTATTTTGTTAGCTTCAGATTAGCTATGTAAATGATTTCATTTCTACCTCTAAAGGTTGTTAAAGGGCTGCTGCGCGGTAGTTGTAGCCCTTTTTATCTCACTCTAATTATCTAATTTCAAGGAGACTAGATGGCTCAAATCATTCCGGGTGAGAACGAAGGAATTGAGTCAGCATTGCGTCGATTCAAGCGAGTTGTTTCCAACGCAGGCATCTTCCCAGACATGCGAAAAAATCGCCACTTCGAAACACCGCTTCAAAAGCAGAAGCGTAAGGCGTTAGCTAAACATAAGCAACGTAAAAGTAGAAGAAAGTTTCATTATTGAGTGCTAAATGTTGAGGTGCGATCGCATCTCCCACTCTGAACCTCTTGCAAGACATGGAATCAGCATTAAAGAGGCCTTTTGTCTAAGCCATTTAACGCTTGCCTGTTATTTGTATTCTGAAGTTTGTCCTATCACCTATACGGTTCTCCAAATGCTCTTAATAGCAATGAATACCAACGAACTCTGTAGCCGCTATGCAGCTGGGCAACGGGACTTTAGGAATCTGAATCTGATGGCAGCCAATCTGAGAAACTTAAACCTGGTTGGTGTCAACTTCAGTGGTGCTAATTTAACCAAGGCGAATCTTACACGAACAAATTTGAGCCACGCAAATTTGACAGGTGCAGTTTTGACAGGTGCAATTTTGAATGAGACAAATTTGGCTAAAGCTAATTTGACAGATGCTAATCTCACCGATACAAACTTAGCTGAAGCTAATCTGCAAGGTTCCTTCAAAAGGCAGCCCAAAAGTTGATAGTTATTGAAATTTATCTACGTAGGTAGGCAAAATTACTAAAGAATAGAATATTGTGCCGCCTACACAGTGGGCGGCATAATATTTTGAATTATTTTGAATTTAAGAATGAATTGAGTTACTTACACACCTATACCAGTTCTTTGTAATACGGCACAGAATAAAGAGCATCCGTAATAAAATCCGTTCAAAGAATTGATTTTCGTGGAGTGAGTGTTTTGCCTAAGACATGTGCAGGCAGGATGTTCACTCTACAAAGTCGATCTTGTGCAAATTCAAATAGGATTGGTGTCACATCTAACTAATGTTAGAAGCTGATTCATCCTTTGTAAAGATTGCACTGCTAAGACATTATCGAGTACGGTTTCAGGGGAAAAACACACTCCTGAAGAATACTCCGGTAAACTAAAAATGTGTTCGATAGGAATTTCATGACTTCTAATATGCTTCAAGCTGACCTTAAAGAGAGGCAATCGCTCGTATTAAATTGGACGAGCGTCACGTTTTTTGCCGCCATTCATGTCCTTGCTCTATTAGCGCCCTGGTTCTTCTCTTGGTCAGCTTTGGGAGTAGCCCTCTTCCTTCACTGGTTACTTGGCAGTATTGGTATTTGTTTGGGCTATCATCGCTTACTGACCCATCGCAGTTTTCAGGTACCTAAAGGCTTGGAATATGCGATCGCCATTATAGGTGCCCTTGCCCTGGAAGGTGGCCCGATCTTCTGGGTCGCAGGACATCGCAGGCACCACTTATATGCTGAAGATATTGATAAAGATCCCTACTCAGCAAAGCGTGGTTTCTGGTGGAGCCACATGGCCTGGCTGTTTTACAAACGGCCAGAGTTCTTTGAATATGAGCACTACCGACAATTTGCACCGGATTTAGCACGGGATCCATTCTATCGTTGGTTAGGCCGCTATTTCCTACTCCTCCAAATTCCCTTAGGAATTGTGCTGTATCTACTGGGGGGATGGTCGTTTGTGGTCTACGGAATCTTTGTAAAAGCGGTTCTTGTCTGGCATAGCACCTGGCTTATTAACTCGGCAACCCACATCATGGGCTACCGCACCCATCATTCGGATGACAACTCCGCTAACCTCTGGTGGGCCGCACTGCTGACTTATGGCGAGGGATGGCACAACAATCATCATGCCTATCCCAATGTGGCACAAGCTGGTTGGAAATGGTGGGAGATTGATATGACCTGGTGGGTAATTCTCGCCCTCAAAAATCTGGGTTTAGCTCAAAAAGTTGTTCTTCCACCAGCAGCCCATCCCAATAAAGCAAACTAAAGGTGAATGGCACTGAAATAAGCGAAATCTGAGTACCCAGAGCCCCGGTTCTTTAGAAAAACCGGGGCTCTGAATCTTTTACGTCAGTGCCAATCAACCTTTAGATTGAAAGGGTGTCGTGCAAAGCGTGGCACCCTTTTATTAATTGCAGGCTCCCTATGGGAGAGGGGAGAGATCGTTAACGTTATTTAACTTCAGTTCGGGATAAGCTGAGGTGCTCATTTTGGCGTGCACTTTGCGCACGCCAAAATGAGTGTTTTCGAGTGCCGCGCATTGCGCGGCACTCGAAAACACCCTTAACCCGAACTCAGGTTATTTAGAACTTGATTTATAAAAAATTTTACTGAAACATACACGGAAATGTGCACAAAAGAAACACTGTATGCAACTCATATTGAACAGATATAAACAGAATTCGGCACTACCGTGACGAATAGAAATCCATTACGGGTTGAAGGAGTAGTGCGATCGCCCCTACGAGTACAAACGATAGTGTGATTCACAAAAAAGTTAGATTTAACTGTATAGTAATGCCCTACAAGAAAAATTACTTTTACTTATATTTCTCACTTTAGAGCGGAGAAATAGCAGAATTATAGTAGATGCGAAAATACCAATTTATTTATGGCTTTGAGATGAATCATTAGACCTGTTTTATCGCAATGTGCAAGTGCGTTAAGTACAGCAACGGTAGTGTGGGGTACGAAATGCCCCACACTACCCTACTTAATCAGCACGCACGGCCCTATAGGCCTGTAGATGGTTATTCTGAAAGTGCAAACTACTCTTTCCACAATCATCTACAGGTTCAGGATAGAACTGGTTTTTAAGAGTCATTACTAGTATCGTCAAGATTACGGCAACAGCTAGAACTCATGCACATTTGATCTTTTTGCAATGCGTTCTTAAGAGAAGCTATCTGTGTTTTCATGCTCTGTAGCAATACCTTGATCTGGCGTAGTAATCTAGCCCGCTCCTCAACTAATGATTCAAAATGTTCAGGTTCTTCCATAGCTTCTCCAATGTTGGGTAACACACAAAAGGCTGCTTGATGAGATTTACATTCCTGGTACGAGTTTCACTATTTCTCAGCGATCACAAGTGCCAAGAACTTTGGAGACCCACCCTACCAGTGATGACTCACGCCCTTAGCCTAAAAGTCCAGGCTCATCTTTTCCTCTAACTTTTGAGGCATATCAAGTGGAGGTACAAAATTATTGGTAGTGCCTCAATCCTTTGTAATGCTTCATCTCGCTTGGATTTTGGATGTAGTAGGCAATCATTAAAGACTCCTATCTTTTCAGTATGAATTGCGGATCTTTTCGATATCAATACTCTAGACAGTTTTTCTGAAACCCTTGATTTTGCGTGCGCTTCGCGCACGCAAAATCAAGGGTTTCAGAAAAACTGTCCGAACTAATGCGATATGAATTGTCTGCCTTTCGGCTCTAAAGAGGTCGTTAAGTGACTGCGACTTTATGGCCTTACGTTCTCTGCTTAGAACAGTTTAGTTTTTGAAAAACCTCGCGCCGTGCGGCTTTTCAAAAACTAAATGTCCTGGTTCTGATGCTGGGCTCTGGCAAAGCGAGCAGGCCAGCGTTTCGTCTTAGATGGGGCTTGTATAAAAAGCAAGATTTCTCTTTGGCAAGCAACAAAATCTTCCTTAGGGGGGGAGGTGGGGTTATCCCTTATGTCCTAATGTGATTCAAGCGTTCGCAATCACTATGTCTTCCCTAAAAACCTTACCCATCTCAGATGTCATTCACCAGCTTCGACAGCACTTTAACTTATCTCAGGAAAAATTTGCGGCGAAGTTAGGTGTCTCCTTTAAAACGGTGAATCGCTGGGAGAACGGGCGTAGTGTACCCTCACCCATGGCCATGAAATTAATTGAAGAGTTGTTGGAATCAACGGAGGGATCGAAAAAATCCTGGTTGACGCAGGACTCCCTGGAGGGAGAACGGGATGTCTGAAAAGTCGTCTCGTATAAGCCTAAACGATGTTTTGATTACGGAGGTATTACATCAAAGGTTGCCCCGCACCCCAAATCTACAAGCTGAGACCCAAGCCCTTCATCTAGTAGCTCGGCAACTGGCCGAACAGTCCCAAGCCCTGCTTAACACGCTGGTGACTGTAGCAAAAGACCTATGCCAAGCCGGAACTGCCGGAGTTAGCCTGCTAGAAGTGACTCCCGACGGGAAGGAAATCTTTCGCTGGAATGCGATCGCCGGAGCCTTAGCTGACCATGTGGGAGCGTCCACGCCGAAGAACTTTAGCCCCTGTGGTACCTGTTTAGACCGCCAGGCACCTCAGCTTTATTCGTACCCTGAGCGGTACTTCACCTACCTTCAGAACGCGAAACCCGCTATTGTTGAAGGTCTGGTCATTCCGCTGATGGGTACGGCTCAGCCCCTGGGCACCATTTGGGTCGTATCCCACGATGAAACACGGCAGTTTGATCCAGAAGATGTGCGGATCATGACCAGTCTCGCTGATTTTACCGCAGCGGCTCTGCAAAGTATTCACCTGCGTCAAACAGCTGAGGTTGCGTTGCAGCGAGAGCAAGCAGCTCGTCAGGAAGCGGAGGCCAACCGTCAGGCATTTAACGAATCGGCACAACGGGCCATCGAGATTCTGGAAAGTATTACGGATGCCTTTGTCTGTGTGGATCATGAGTGGCGAGTTACCTACATCAATCATGAAGCTGCTCAACTGAACGACCTGCAAGCCGAGGAACTGATTGGGAAAACTCAGCAGGAAATGGGACCCTGGGCGATCGCCACCGTCATTGAGGAAACCCATCGTCGCATTACCGCAGAATCAGGAGCGATCCGTTTTGAAGGGTTTGATCAACCCTCCAAACGATGGTTAGAGATTCATGCTTATCCCTGTAAGGTGGGATGCAGCATTTATTTTCGAGACATCACAGAGCGCAAACGCGACAAAGCCAAGCGTCAGCAAGTAGAAGCTGCTTTGTACGAGAGCGAATCTCGCTTTCGTTTGATTGTTGAAAGTGCGAAAGATTATGCCATCTTTACCCTCGATCTCGACGGCGTAATCACCAGCTGGAACCCTGGAGCTGAACGCTTATTGGGTTACAAAGAGGCAGAAATCATCGGTCAGCCCGGCTACACCATTTTTACCCCCGAAGACAGAAAAAATGGCCAGGACAAGAAAGAGTTAGAAATTGCGCTGACCCAGGGACGGGCTGAAGATGACCGCTGGCACCTGCGCAAAGATGGTAGCCGCTTTTTTGCCAGCGGTTATATGATGCAACTGCACGATGAAGCCGGCAACCTTCAGGGGTTAGTGAAGATTCTACGCGATATAACCGAGACCCATCAGGCTGCTGAGCGAGAGCAGTTTTTGTCTCAGGCAAGTGCCGTATTAGCTGGAACCCTGGATTACAAAAACACGTTGTTTAACATTGCACAACTGGCTGTGCCATTTCTGGCCGACTTTTGTTTCTTTGATATCCTCAACAATTATCAGCAAATTGAACGAGTAGCCTGGCATCACGGGGATCCGGCAAAGCGGGACTGGTTTGAGGAATTGCAGCGCTATACCCCTCCCGCAGACCAGGGGAGCCATCCCATTACCCATGTTCTGGCTACAGGCAAGGCTAACCTTGTTCCTCTTGTTACTGAGGAATGGAAGCAAACCGTTACGCTGAATGCCGAGCATCTGCAATTGATCCAGGAGTGTCAGGTGCGATCGCTCATCACCGTGCCGCTCATTGCCCACGGGCGAACCCTTGGAGCGTTAACTGTTTGCTTAACCGCAGATTCCAATCGCTACTACACGACAACGGAGCTGGATCTGGTAGAAGAGTTGGGGCACCGCGCTGCGCTTGCCCTGGATAACGCTCGGCTGTACCAGCAAGCGCAGGAAGCCAATCGGATGAAGGATGAATTTATGGCGGTGCTCTCCCATGAGTTGCGATCGCCCCTCAACCCGATTCTGGGCTGGATTCAGCTGATTCAGAAAGGGACGCTGAATGCCGAGAAAACTGCCAAAGCCTGGGCAACCATTGAGCGCAATGCCAGGCTACAAGCCCAACTGATTGAAGATCTGCTCGATATCTCCCGCATTTTACGAGGCAAACTCAAGCTGAATGTGGAGCAGGTGAATTTGGCAGCAACCGTTCATGCCGCAATTGAAACAGTACAGTTGGCGGCTCAGGCCAAATCTATTGTGATAGAGTCAATGCTCGATGCCCATGTCGGCTTGGTTTTGGGAGATACGACGCGATTACAGCAAGTGGTTTGGAATCTCCTCTCCAATGCGATCAAGTTTACGCCGGAACGAGGACGAGTCGAGATCCGGCTGGAGCAAATGGCTAGCCAGGTCCAGATTACGGTGAGTGACACCGGTATTGGTATTTCCTCCAACTTTTTACCGCATGTGTTCGATTACTTCCGGCAATCGGACAGTGCTACCACACGCCGCTTTGGGGGCCTGGGATTAGGGTTGGCGATTGTACGTCAATTGGTGGAAGCTCATGGTGGAACGGTATGGGCAGAAAGCCCCGGCGAGGGCCAGGGAGCAACGTTTACGGTCAGGTTGCCGCTAACGCTGGGTCAAGAAAGCTGGCAGCAAGACGTCCAGGGTTCAGGAGAGCCATTCAATTTACAAGGCATTCGCATCTTATTGATTGATAACGAGCTAGATGCCTTGGAGTATTCGGCGTTTGTGCTGGAGCAAGCAGGAGCAACTGTCATCTCAGCGACGTCTGCGACTGAAGCGTTGGAGTTATTTGCCCAAACTCAACCCAATGTGCTGGTGAGTGATATTGGGATGCCCGATCAGGATGGCTATATGCTGATACAGCAGGTGCGATCGCTCCCGCCCGAACAGGGAGGACAGGTTCCGGCGATCGCCCTCACCGCTTATGCGGGGGAGAATAACCGTCAACAGGCGATCACGGCAGGGTTTCAGCGGCATCTTGCCAAACCTGTTAGCCCGGAAGTATTCGTTGAGACGGTTGTTGCTCTGGTTAAGCCAAACCAATTTCCATAATCTCAGCTTGCTGCAAACTGAAATGCCTATCAGCAATTTTCAGTATGGGCATCAAAGCCAAGAGTTCACGCCCTACGGGCGTGAACTCTTGGCTTTGATGCCCGAAGACCGCGCGCCAAAAGCGCGCGGTCTTCGGGCCTGATTTCAAAATGAGAATTGCTGAGTGCCTATTTTTTTGTGCGCTTGGCGTATGCAAAAATAGTAAGCTCAAACCTTTGTAGGGGAGGTTGCATGTATCACATGCAACCTCCCCTACAAGGATTCTTGAATGCGTAGGTCTTACAGAGCTTTGCACATTGATTCAGTATGGTGGTGTGGGGCACGAAGTGCCCCACACCACCATACTGAATACACTTGCACATTGCTATAAAACGGTATTAGACTCGGCAAAGCTTTTGAATCATCAGTTTCAACTGTTGTCCATCCTCCAGATAAGACACATACGCATGATCACCCAGGTGAACATCCTGTCCTTCAAGATCTGCACCGTACTGCTCAGCGATGATCAAAATGGGCGTGAGGCCGTCTAGATCCGTGTACTGACGAATGTTTCGACCGATCGCCATCACTTCATCAAGCGATTGCTCTGTTTGATTCAGCAAAATCAAGTTAAAACGTTCTTGTCCTCCTCGTAGGCGTTGTATGGCATCCGTTTCGTCGATAGCAACGATGACTTGATAGCCCCAACGTTGCAGGTTATCCTTCAGCAGCGGGCGCGTGTCGTCATCCGGTTCAACGACGAAAATACGAGATGATGGTATACGTGGCGAGTTCATAGTTTCAGGTCAGCAGCGCAGTGTATTGTCAGGCAGGGTGCGTTTCACTTCGACGGTCGGTTGTTATGGAGAGGGCGCAGACCCCCTTCATAACAACCGACCACAAGCTTAGACCACTACTGTAAGACACAATGGGTTACCCTTTGTTATTTCCAAGCAAGCGATCATACTCTGCTCGGATTCGATGAAAGCATTCACAGGCTGAAGCTTCTAGTCCTGCCTGATTGAGAATCTTGATGTCTCCCCGACAATATTGAATCAGTTTACGCTCCTGCAACTTCTGGGCCGTTTGTGTCACCCCGGCTCGCCGCACCCCCAGCATGGTGGACATAAACTCCTGAGTTAGAGGCAGATGATCCGATTGAAGTCGGTCTTGCGCTTCAAGCAGCCAGCGTGGCAGACGTTGCTCTAGTGTGTGAAGCGAGTTGCATGCGGCTATTTGAGAGACTTGCGCCAGAAACGCTTGCGTGTAGCGTAACAACACATCATGCAGCTCCTCATTGCTCCGGAACTCCTGCCGCATGATCTGGGCATCAATTCTCATAGCTCTGCCTGCAGCCTGGACAGAGTGCTCTGTTTGGTCCATGACATGGTTGCCCAGGATAGCTGTAATCCCCAGCAGTTCCCGGTTGCCCACCATTCCCACCTCGGCTGTGGCACCATCTTGCATGGTCAGGGTGACAGAAAAAAGGCAATCGATTGGGAAATAGAGGTAAACCAGAGCATCACCAGGGCTATGGAGAATCGCACCCTGCTTAAAATCAAGCAGAGTAAGATGGGGAGCAAGGCGATCGCGCGATTCCTGAGAGAGCGCAGCCAATATTCGATTGCCGGGCATCATAAGAGCTTCCACGTTTTTGAGAGAGGCCCTCCATAGAACAAATCTCAAAATGAGTTAAGTGTCGTTTCCCAGTAAGCGGTCATATTCTGCTTTGATTCGTTTAAAGCATTCACAGGCTGACGCTTCTAACCCAGCCTGGTTGAGAATCTGGACATTTCCCCGACGATACTGGATCAGTTTTCGTTCTTGTAGCTTTTGAGCCGCTTGCGTGACGCCTGCCCGCCGCACCCCCAGCATGGTTGCGATAAATTCCTGGGTTAGAGCCAAATGATTAGAATGAACCCGCTCTTGAGTTTCTAGTAACCAGTGTGGCAGACGTTGTTCTAGCGTGTGGAGGGAGTTGCAAGCTGCCGTTTGAGTAACTTGTGCCAAGAATGCCTGCGTATATCGTAACATTACATCATGTAATTCACCATGACGCTCAAACTCCTGCCGCACGATCCGGGCATCAATTTTCATTGCTCTGCCTGCAACCTGGACGACGTATTCGGTTTGGGTCGTTGCACTACCACCTAGGATGGCATTGATCCCCAGCACTTCCCGGTTGCCGACCATGCCAACTTCCGCGGTTGACCCGTCTTGCATGGTCAGGGTGATCGAGATGAGGCAGTTAATCGGAAAATAAACATAGACTAACGGCTCTCCCGGTCGGTGGAGAACGAGGCCTTGTTCCAGGTTGACATGAACAAGGTGAGGCTCAAGTCTCTGGAGTACAGCAGGAGACAGGCTAGCCAGTATTTGATTTTCAGCAGTCATACGAGCCTCAGAAAAATAACTAGAGAGGCTCTTCGTAGAACACATCTCACGGCCCCAAGTCTAATAAGAAGTAAGAATACGTTTACTAATAAGGGCTCATCGCCAATTCTTGAGTCTGCCTGGTCAGGCAAGCGACTGTTTCAAGTAATTCGTCAATATTGAAGGGTTTAGACAAGTGACGACAAAACCCAGCAGCGAGGGCCTGGTCACGCTCGCTCTTGTTGGCACATACCGTCAGGGCGATCGCCGGGATCGGAGTACCACGTTCGGTTTCAAGAGCTTTCACCTTGCTCATGAGGGAATATCCATCTTCGCCGGGTAAGACAAGCTCACTGATGAGAAGATCAGGGCAGCTTTTTTGCATAATTTCAAGGCAGTCGCTGGCGCAAGTTGCTGCGATCGCCTCAACTCCATACCCTTCAAGCAGAACTGTCAGTAACTCGCTGGAATCAGCGTTACCGTCTACCACAAGCACCCGCAGACCTTTCCTCAATGAGGTTGAATTGTACATATCAGGAAAAGCCCTCCATACGAAGACAACACAATGGAGGTAGATAAAGATCTACGTTCCTGCACATTTAAGGACAGACGATCCATTCTGACCTTTTCACCATAAGTCGGTCTTAAGACTGAGGTCGGTACGGTTACGTACCTTGGACACAAAATATAGCTGCATCTATTGCCAAACTTCTTCTGCATGAATCAATGCGCGGCTTTGCCGGACAACGATTGATGCGGGAAGTTTGATGAAGAGATGTTGGGTGGAAGACTACAAACTCCCTTTCAACAGTAACACCACCTGAGGTCGGGTTAGGGGCTTTTTCGAGGGGCATGCATTGCATGCCCCTCGAAAAAGCCCCTTTTGGCTTATTTCAGATTGAGGTGAATACCCTATGGGACCGGACAGAGCAGGTATAGTAGCTCCTTCAGCTGTTGCCCATCCTCCAGGTAGGCGACATACTCGTAGTCTCCCATCTGAACATCCTGTCCTTCCAAGTCGTCTCCATAGCACTCTGCCATCACGACAACCGGGATGGAAGGTGGCAACCCTGCATGCTGACAGATATCCCGTCCTATGGCTACAAGTTCTGCAACGGAGTGTCCAACTTGATTCATGAGCAGAAGATCAAACGGTTCGCCTTTTCCCTGGACACGTTGCATGGCGTCCGTTTCACTCAGTGCCACAATTAAGGTGTACCCCCAACTGTGAAGGTTATCCATGAGAGAGGGACGCACTTTGTCATCTGGCTCCACCAGCAGAATAGTGGGTTGTATTAGCGCATCCTCGATCATTTCCCGTTTCATTCTCTTCTAAAGGGCATTAAAAAGATTGTTTGTCCTGTGTCACGCACGAAAAACAGTCTTTTCAGCTAAAGCTTAAGCACGTTTAGGATACTTTCTTATCCGGGGCTCCCAGCAAACGCTTATATTCATCTTTAACGGTATGAAAACACTCACAGGCAAAGGCTTCTAACCCAGGTTGATCCAAAATATGGATGTGGCCCCGATTGTAGTGAATTAACTTCCTCTCCTGAAGCTTTTGAGCTGTTTGAGTGACTCCAGCACGGCGTACCCCTAGCATGTCAGCCATAAACTCTTGCGTCAGTTCCAGTTCGTCTGTCTCAACCCGACTATGCACCTCCAACAGCCAGCGAGCTAACCGCTGATCTATCTTATGGAGACTATTGCAGGCCGTGGTTTGTGAAATTTGAGCCAGCAGGGCCTGGGTGTAGCGCAGCATTACAGCGCGTAGTTCCTTATTATGATCGAACTCTTCCCGCAGGATCTGAGCATCGATCTTCATAGCGCTACCTGGAATTTGCACAATGTAGGTCGTTTGGGTGGTTTCCCTGCCCCCCATAAAGGCATTCACACCAATGACTTCTTGTTTACCCACTAGCCCTGTTTCAGCTGTTGTGCCATCTCGCATCGTAATGGTGATTGACAGAACACAATCGAGCGGAAAATAAAGGTTTTCAATCTCATCCCCTGGATTGTGCAGACGCTCGCCGCGCTCCAAGGAAATCCGTTTCAGGGCTGGCCTGAGCTTTTCAGACAGGTTTGGAGGAAAGGCATTAAGCAAGTCATTCTGGGGAGCCATAGCACGGATTGCAAGCTATGGCCGCAGTCTACCGGATAATACGTAAAAGGGTCTCATACACAAGTCATAAAGTTACTCAAGTCTAGGGTGTACTTTCAAAGCCCCGTTTCTGAGTGGAGTTAGGGTAGGGGATGTAGAACTGCAGTTCTACATCCCCTACCCTAACTCCACTCAGAATTACCTCAAAGCTTTTCGGAAAGGCGGTTTCACGCATCGCTTGAGCGCTCTTATGTACGGAACAGGACAGACCGCTTCATTGAATAACGTCTATTTATAGAGAAGGGAATTGATTGGGTTAAGTAGGTGTCTGGCTGAGTTCTGTTTCATGCTTGATTTCCCTTCTGCTAATACTTCTACACCATTGCTAGAAGCCACTGAATTAGAGCATTTGCTAGGTCATCTCAAGCAAGCCTCGCAAATTGACCTGACGGGCTATAAGCGTTCTAGCCTCCTGCGGCGAACTCAAATGCGGATGCAGCGCATTGGCGTGAAGAATTATCAGAACTATCTTGATCACTTGCAGCAGCAACCGGATGAAGTTCAGCATCTTTTAGATACTATTCTGATTAACTACACGTATTTCTTTCGGGACCCCTTTGTTTGGAATTACTTAGCCAATCACCTCATTCCGCAGATTGTTGCGAATAAAGCACCAGATCAGCTAATCCGGGTTTGGAGTGCAGGGTGTGCGTCCGGCGAGGAGACGTATTCGCTGGCAATGATGCTAATAGAAATACTGGGGGTAGAACAATTTCAGCAACGGGTACGAATTTGGGGAACTGATGCGGATCCAGATGCTATTCTGCAAGCCCGTCAGGGTTACTATCTGGATCACGGGATAGAAGCAGTTCCGGAAGTTCTAAGAGAGAAGTATTTTGAGCGTAGGGGCGATCGCCACTACTGGCGGTCAGATTTCCGTCGCTCTATTACCTTTCAGCTCCACAACTTAATTCAAGAACCTCCCCTACCCAACATTGATTTGCTCGTCTGCCGCAATACACTTATGTATTTCACGCCGGAAACCCAACTCCGGACACTGATTCGCTTTCATTTCGGTTTGGAGCAGAGCGGTTATCTTCTGTTGGGACAGTCGGAGAACCTGGTAACGTGTTCTCACGCTGCGTTATTTACCTCAATTGATAAGCAAGTCAACGTATTTACAAAAGTGCTAGATGCTCATCGGGATAGACGTTTACTCCCCTTGGCTTTTACTCCTTTAAGTCTGTAGTCATATTTCAAACCTGCGGATATATGGAAAAGGCGCACGAAGTGCGCCTTTTCCATATATCCATAGACCCAGATTGAATAGCCTGAGTTCGGGTTAAGGACGTTTTCAAGTGCCGCGCAACGCGCGGCACTTGAGGTGCTCATTTTGGCGTGCGCTTCGCGCACGCCAAAATGAGCACCTCAGCTTATCCCAAACTGAGGTTGAATACTGACTGCAAAGGTGATTTAGAGAATGGCAGACCTGCAGTCGGCAATCCAAAGACACGAAGTTCTGTCGGGCGGCTACAGTGTTGATATTCTCTTCGGGCAGCATCCTTTATGAAATACATCCGGCTGGGCAGCACTGGACTGAAGGTTTCCCGCATTTGCTTAGGGACGATGACCTATGGCAACCCCAAATGGCGCGAATGGGTTTTGTCAGAAGATGAAAGCCGACCTTTTATTGTGCGATCGCTAGAAGCTGGCATCAATTTCTTTGACACGGCAGACATCTATTCTAAAGGTGAGAGTGAAGCCGTTCTAGGACGCGCGCTAAAGGATTTTGCCAAACGCGAGCAAGTGGTGATCGCAACGAAGGTCTTTAACCGCATGAGTAATGACCCAAATGATCGCGGCCTATCGCGCAAACATATCTTTGATAGTATCGATGCTTCTTTGCAACGGTTACAAACCGATTATGTAGACCTCTACCAGATTCATCGTTGGGATAATGAAACGCCTATTGCGGAAACGCTGGAAGCTCTACACGATCTGGTGAAAGCAGGCAAAGTCCGATATATCGGAGCATCCAGCATGTATGCCTGGCAATTTGCGAAAGCGTTGTATCTGGCAGATTTGCACGGCTGGACTCGCTTTGTTTCAATGCAAAATCACTACAACCTGGTCTACCGGGAGGAAGAACGAGAGATGCTGCCACTGTGCCGGGAAGAAGGGATTGGAGTAATTCCCTGGAGCCCACTGGCACGAGGATTTTTGGCAGGCAATCGGCAGAAGGAAACCAAGGGAGACACCGTTCGAGCAAAGACCGATGATTTTGCCCATCAGCTTTACTATCAAGATTCTGATTTTCAGGTTGTCGATCGCGTGGTTGAGCTAGCCCAACAGCGTGGCGTGGCTCCCGCTCAAATTGCTCTAGCATGGCTGCTCCATCAACCTACAGTCACGGCTCCTATTATCGGAGCGAGCAAGATGAATCACTTAGAAGATGCCTTGTCAGCCTTGAAAATTGAGTTAACTGAAGCAGAATGTCAACGGCTAGAGGAGCCATACCAACCCCATCCGGTGTTGGGGCATCGCTGATTTCTGGCTTATTTCTGCTAAAGAAAGACATTAATGTAGTGATGCGGTGTAACGTACCGCATTACTGCATAGTATGGTTCTTTAATGAGAGATTACAGTATTGTGGCGATCGCTCTACCCACGCACTCAAAGCAGCCTTTCTAAAGCAATTGGGTGAGTTGAAGCCGCGAAACTCACAACTTCAGTTCACCGCGACAGATTGCCAATCTGGAACTGGTTTCAACTGCTTTCGACGAGTTTTACCGCTTTCGGTCGATTTTGACTCGTTTATTAGGGTCTTGCTTGTGAACCCAGGCTAAGAATTTTTGCAGCTGCGGGTCTTGTTGTAGCTTTTTCAGCGTGTTTAAGTGCAACGCCAAGTGGGAATTGTCGTAAAAAGTATGGATTTGACGGTGGCAGGCAGCGCAGATTTGAATGGTAGGGCTAGGGTCGAGACCCTTACGTTTGGTCTTTTGACGGGGAATCAGGTGGTGCTCTGTGAGAGTGGGCATCTCTCGGTGGCAGAGTTCGCAGGCTTGCGGCATCGCTTAGAAATAGGTAAGTAAGGGAATAAGTTTAAATAGATGAGGCAGTTTAGAATAAACGCTCATTCTTTATTGAATAGTGGTTATTTGTCCCTAAAAGTCTAAACCGTTGAATTTATCAATTCTAGAAAATGAGACACTCCATTCGTTTTTTCATTTCCTACACCAAATTTTTTAAGCACGCACTAAGTTATTCCTTTGGGATGAATCTTTTCTAAAGCGAATAGATTACGGATATTGTGTGTAAATATTGGGCGGAGGCTCGCATACACTAAAAGTAACAGCAACTGACCCAGAGGTTAATTCTGGCACAGAAAAATCATATTTCTATTGTTAACATCATGTGGGATAACAGTTTCCAAATCGATTTAAGAGTTTTGTAAAAGCTGTTACAAAGTAAGAGATGAATTGTCTGTAAAAACTAAATTTGCTCTCAATAATCCTATTGATAGATGGATGCCTGAAATGGAACAGTTGGTGACCTCAAATGCAGACCGTAATTCCGCTCCTCACCGCGTTGTGATTGTTGGAGGTGGATTTGGTGGCTTATATGCTGCTAAGGCACTGGGGCGTTCTAAGCAGATTGAGATTACGTTGATCGACAAACGCAACTTCCATCTTTTTCAACCGTTACTTTACCAGGTTGCCACAGGAAAACTTGCACCTGGAGACATTTCATCTCCCCTACGGGCGATCCTCAGCCATTATCGGAATGTCAAAGTGCTGATGGACGAAGTAATAGACATTAAACCTGAGCAGCATCAGGTCGTTTTACCAACCAGAACCTTGCCTTATGACACCTTAATTGTCGCAACAGGTGTCAGTCACCATTATTTTGGTCAGGATCAATGGGCAGAGGTAGCACCTGGGCTCAAGACCGTTGAAGATGCGATCGAAATGCGGCGACGGATTTTTCGAGCATTTGAGTTTGCTGAAAAAGAAACTGACCCAGAAAAGCGTCAGGCCTGGTTAACATTTGTCGTCGTGGGGGCGGGTCCTACCGGTGTAGAGCTAGCTGGAGCCTTGGGAGATTTAGCGCACCACGCGTTAAAACATGACTTTCGCAGCATTGATACAAGGGAAACTCGAATCTTCCTGCTGGAAGGTGTTGATCGGGTTTTACCGCCTTACCCACCTGATCTTTCAGCCGTTGCTGCAAAATCTTTAGAAGATTTGGGAGTTACGGTTCAAACTCAGTCTTTGGTCACAGGAATTACAGAGGATGCGGTTACGGTTCGCCAGGGCGAACAAACGGAAACAATCCCAACAAAAACAGTGCTCTGGGCCGCAGGTGTTCGCGCTTCAGGTATGGGTAAAGTGTTAGCCGAGCGGGCAGGTGCAACGCTCGATCGCGTAGGACGAGTGATCGTCAATCCTGATTTAAGCGTGCCAGGACAACCTGATATTTTTGTGGTCGGTGATTTGGCCAATTACGCTCATCAGGGTGACCAACCTTTACCGGGGATAGCCCCTGTCGCTATGCAGGAGGGTGCTTATGTTGCTAAGTTGATTCGGCGTCGTTTGCGAGGGCAAGAACCCCTTCCCTTCCACTATTCTAATGTCGGTAGCTTAGCGGTGATTGGGCAGAATGCTGCTGTGGTTAACCTGGGCTGGTTAAAACTCTCTGGGTTTATAGCTTGGCTAATTTGGGTATTTGCCCACATTTACTACTTAATTGAGTTTGACAATAAGTTAATTGTCATGATCCAGTGGTTCTGGAATTACTTCAGCCGTAAAGGGGGCTCCCGCCTAATTACGCAGGAGGAAGTCACATTGGTTCATTCGGAGTGATGGGTTTTTCTGCCGCTTGACAGCAGGAAAATTACGCTTCTGAGCTTCCTATGCTGTTTTGCCTGACATGCGCGATCGCAGATCTGGACGTATATGTAATCGATCACGCCATATTGAAGGGGCAGCACCGCAAGGAGTCTGCCTGGTTTAGTGTGAGTGATTCGTTACCGCTGATTTCGGCCAGTGCAGAATGGGTTGCCCGTGCTACGATCGCTGCTCTCCGGCGAGGCGATGCGGAAGTGATTGTGCCGTCTGATGGGGCAGAACAGTAATGGGTTGCCGCAGCTCCCAAATGACTGACGATTGGGTGAAAGGTGATTTTGATAATAAAGCACGCCCCAGTATTTCTGCCTGGTTAAATACCCATCCGGCAGTCAAGTGGGGAGCGATCGCCATGCTAGATGTCGTCGCATTGAGTGCGACGCAACTTCTTTAACCTCCATTGGAAGCAAGTGAACTATCCGGGTAATTGCCTTCGCAAGCGGCTAGGGTGCATGTTGAATGGCGTGGGGTGCTTCGCATCCCACACCATTTAATGTAGATTGATTTCTGCTGTGCAGTGCTAGGACGAAAAGCCTTCAAATGTGATGAATAATGGGCTTGTCCAAACTTTTGAATCATCAACCTGGCGACCTGATAGATAGATAGGGACAAAGCCATGGGGCCGAGATTGTGGCTCCAGAGTAAACTGGCCGCTGACATCGCGGGGCATTGGCTCGTTACTCACACGCTCTGCTGCCACAAAGAGTTCTGCACCACCCAATTCCTGGCGCAGGCTCCCTTGTGTCAGCAATTCCTGTCCCGTAAATTCCCAGGTGAATTCCGGACAGTGGATATAGGGATTTGGCTTCAGCGGGCTACCCACCTTCGTATAGCTGCCAATTTGGAGATGCAGGTGAAAACGCGCGTGGAGCAAATCTGATAGTTCTAATTCAATCGCATCGCTATCTCCGTAAGTATCTGAACGGAACTCCAGTTTTAACGGGCTGGCTCGTCTCACATATTCCTCTGGATGCTCCAGCCCGTAGGCTTGGTAGCTTTGCACAAGAGTATTGGAGTACTCTAAGACACCGTGCCATTCTGCCCAACGATAGCGGTCTTTAATCCGCGCACCGCCCCAGCGAAGCCGAATGCGGTTGGGCGAGTAGCCTGACTCTGCTTGAAGATTTCGGCTCCACAGCAAGCCTGTATCGGTATACGCGGCGATTTCATCCCAACCGCTACTGCCTAGAAATCGATACTGAATGTCGACAGAACCGGATGCTGTAAACTCATCCCCTTGAATATGGGAACCAGACCAGAGCAACCCAACCAGGCGATCGCCCGTCGTCGCCCAGGTATGTCGGGAACGTAGGGCCTGATTGACGGCAGATTTTGTCAGAGATGGAGCAATCACCCCCGTTAGTCCTCCGTTCACACCAAACACAGCCGTACCAGGCACACCGCCCCCACATCGTCCTCGATGTTCATCCCCGTTGGCAGACACCCCAACCTTATAACCCCGACGAATCGCATCTTGATAAAACCAGGGGAAATGCCCCCATGCAGAACCAATCTCAATCAACCTTTCTAAACGGGGATGATGCCAGTCCAGAATGGCGCGACGTCCGCCCACGTGGGGAATGAGCAAATGTTGGTCGGGATCATGAATATAAGCTGCAAATAACCGATCCACAGGCCAGGCACCGGGGACTAACTCCTGCCCTTTCATATCCTCATTCCACTCAAACGATCGCACCTGCCTCCCCTGCTCATCGTGAGGGAATTTCACATCATTGCCCAGGAAGATGACGTTGCGATCGCCCCCCGCCGCTGAATTTCCGCACCACTCTGTGCCGGGATAGCAGAGAAATTGGCCTTCCTCGGTAATCTCCCGGCATTGTTTAACATCATCCTGCCAGCGTTCCTTTGTGATGTTAAAGTCATTCGCGGTGTAACCCAGAATGTCTAATCCCGCAACATCTCGGCCGTAGGCAAAGTTGTATTCTGTACTATTGGTTCCAACCGTGTTGTTGGAATGCACATGCAGATCCGCAAAAAACGCCCGTGGGTAATCCAGATCAGGTTCGACAGTGACGGGTGTGAGATGGCTTTGCAAATCACTTCCCACCAGGGTTGCCTGGAATAATGTTTCTGCGATCGTGTCCAGAGTTAGGTCTGTTTTGGTCACGGCCCATCCCTGTTCGGGTAGGGTAAGCGATCGCTCAACAACCGCTCCAGAAGCGCTCTTTTGGGCTAACTTCAGAGTTTGGCCCAGGTTCCAGCAGGTATTGCCCCAACGGTCTTCGGCTCGAATTCTCAAGGGGAAAGATGTTCCCGCCTTCACCAAGCGAGGGCTAACAATCGTCAGTTTCTCAGGCGCACCCGGAACAATATCCAGCACTACATCTCCGGGAATGGCGGCAAAGCGAGACGTGCCAACGGGGTCAATGTAAGCCCGAAATCGGAACCCCTCTTCCACAAAGGTTTGGATGCGAGTTCCTGGGCCTCCAGCACGGCGATCGCCTAGACGAATGAGAATGCGATCGCCCGGTTTTAGATAACCATCGACAATATCGACAATGATCGCCTTCTGGAAAGGACGTTCATGCCCCTTCTGGTCAAAACGAACCTTGAGGGACTGTACCGTTGCTGGGCTTTCCCCGGGCAGAGTGGGCCGTGCCTGATACTCTGCCGATAAATAGTTGGCCGCCGCTGGGTCTTCTGTTTGAAACAACCCCCAGTCGGAATAGAACTTGAAGGTCACTTTAATCCAGGCACCATCGGCAATACCAGAAGCGCCAACTTCATAGTCAAGGAGAATTTCTTGCCAGCTCCCCGCTTCAAGGGTGTGAGCAGAACAGCGCAACTGCCCCAGAAAAGGGAGTGTGCTGACGTACTCCAAATATCCCTGGGGGTGAGCATAGTCTCCCAGGCAGTTTAGGGTTTCGTCCACAGTATTGATCCTCAGGTGAGATTAGTGTTTGGATGACGTTTTTACTTTGTCAGTCATCCGTAAGAGTTCTTGAACAAAAAGGGTCAGCAATGCCAGAAGTGCAAGCAGCGAAGCACAGGCAAAGGCCGCAACCGTTTGATACTCGGTATAAACCTGTTCAATGTGTAGTGTGAGCGTATTGGTTTCCCCAATTAACTTCCCGGAGATAACAGAAACCGCTCCAAATTCCCCGATCGCCCGAGACGTACAGAGAATGACTCCATAAAACACAGCCCAACGGATCGAAGGAAAGGTAACACGCCAAAAGGTCTGCCAGGCATTGGCTCCCAGGGTTTGCGCGGCTTCTTCCGCTTCTATACCCATGGCTTGAAAAACAGGTAACACTTCCCGCGCCACAAAAGGTAACGTCACAAATAACGTTGTGAGTATCATCCCAGGTAACGCAAAAATTACTTTTAGGTTGATAGCTTCAACCCAGCTTCCAAAAAGACCAACTGTAGGGCTGTAAAGCAGGATAAACATTAACCCCACGACCACTGGTGAAATGGCAAGGGGTAGATCCAGCAATCCAATCAACAACACCTTTCCTGGGAATGGGTAGCGTGCCAGAATCCAGGCGATCGCAATCCCAAAAAAGGTGTTGATGGGAACTGAGGCAAGCGCAATAGTTAGTGTGAGGGCGATCGCATGTTGTGCCTCAGGCGTTGTAATACCTTGCCAATAAGCTGTCACACCACTGGCAAAGGCCTGATAAAACACCGTTAGCAGGGGAAAGAGAACGACGATGGCTAAAAAAGACAATCCCAAGCTAATCAGCAGGTAACGCCCCCAGGGAATCTGGGGTAAGCGCAGAGTGATCTGCCTGGTTTGCGACAACTTAATGGTCATATCGTCGAGTCCACCATTGCAGCAGATTTGTACAGACCAGAATGACGAGTGAAACAAGCAGCAGCACAATGGCAATGCCCGTTGCTCCACTGTAGTCATACTCCTCTAAACGACGATAGATATAAACTGAACTGATCATCGTTTCGTAAGGAATATTGCCCGAAATTAATACAACGACTCCATACTCACCAACTCCCCGCGCAAAGGCCAGCGTAAAGCCTGTGAGAATTGCCGGAAGCAATTGGGGGAAGATGACCCGGCAGAAAACTTGGCGATCGCTGGCTCCTAACGTATGGGCGGCCTCCTCCACTTCGGGCTCAATGTCCATCAGAACGGGCTGTACAGTCCGTACCACAAAAGGTAGCGTCACGAAAACCTTAGCAAACACCACCCCTATGACAGATGAGGTCAAATTAATGGGTTGAACCCCTAATTGTTGCAGCCCATCCCCCAGAGCTGTTCCCGGATTCAGGTATTGCCCCAATATGCCATCTGGCCCATACAGAGAGAGCAGCGCAATTCCCGCCACTACCGCAGGCATGGCAAAGGGCAAATCAATCAACCCATCCGCAAACCGTTTACCCGGAAACTCATAGCGCACCAGAATCCAGGCAAGAATGACCCCAAACACGCTGTTGATCAGGGCAGCGAGAATAGCTGCTGAGAAAGATAACGTGTAGGCATCGATAGCAACGGGGGCCGTAATGACTTGCCACAACTCCTGCCAGGGACGCTTAGACGCTTGTAGAAAAATAACGCCTAACGGTAATAGCAGAATAAAGCTGAGGTAAGTGAGTACCAGCCCCGAAAATAATGCTCGACCTGCAATTTTGGGTGCAGATGTTGTGCGCATCATCATGTTACGGTTTGTTGGCGGCTTGAGCGGCGTCAAACAATCCCCCATCAGCAAACAATTTTGCGTTGACGGCTGACCATCCACCAAAGTCTGCAACAGTGTAGAGCTTATCTACTGGCTTATATTGACTAGACTTTGTCGCAGCAGCCTGCGAATCGATGGGGCGGTAGCCAGCCTGGGCAAAGATTTCTTGCCCTTTTGGGCTGAATAAGAACTGGGTAAAGGCCTCCGCAACTTCCCGAGTGCCGTTCTTATCAACCACTTTGTCGATAATAGTTACGGGGAAATCAACCTGAATATTCTGGGTTGGAACAACATAGGGATAATCATCTGGAATAGCATCATTTGTGAAAATGATTTCGTTTTCAAAAGTGACTAGAACATCACCAATCTGGTTCTTCACAAATGCGTCAGTGGCTTCCCGCCCACTGCTTACGAGTGTTTTGATATTCTTTGCGAAGCCAGCTAAATATTCGTTTGCAGCGGCTTCACCTTCTGCCTTTTCTACGGCACCGTAGCCCGCTAAAATTCCCCACCGGGCATTTCCGGATGTTTGAGGATTAATCGCTACAATCGATACGCCATCTTTAGCCAGGTCTTTCCAGCTGTTGATCTGCTTTGGATTACCAGGGCGTGTAACCAGGACCATGACCGTGCTGGCAGGAGAAGCCTGATTGGGTAAGCGCTTGCTCCAATCGGCTGAAACAAACCCTTTTTCAACCAGTGGGTCAACGTTACTCTGAATGTTCTGGGCGAGAATGTCAGCTTCTAACCCCCCTAAAACAGCACGGGTTTGAGCTCCCGAAGCTCCGTAAGATTCCTTGAATGTTACCTTTTGACCCGTTTTCTCTTGCCACTCCGTCTGAAATGCTGGAATGATCTTCGAGTAGAGCGGTTTTGCTACTCCATAGGACACCAGTGTTAACTCAACAGCGGCCGGCGCACCCGTAGTCTGGGGCTCAGATGATGTATTTTGTTCGGCCTGTTCAGACTGCTGAGATTGTGTACAAGCAGTCACTAAAAGACCTGCTGTAAACAGTGAAGCATACAGCACAGAGCGCCTTTTCATAATGATCCTGTCGATGAAGAAAGTTTTAGAGGTTCTCATGTGTATCACATTTAAACCTGCTTGAAACAAGATACACCGAAAACCCTACCGACAAACGTGTGTTTTGAAATATTTTAAGGTTATTGGGCGTGTGGCTGCTGTATCTGAAACTTCCCGAAAGATGAAAAATCACGAGGGCCAGGAGAAGGTGGCACTCGAAAACTCTCCCCTTTTTTAAGTAGAAATTTGGGGAGAAGTTTCAAATTGTTTGTGACAAAGAGTTGCTGAAAAGCTCTTCACGAAGGGCTTTTTTCAGAAAGCTAGGCTTTCGACTTCTTCAATTGTTAGCCAAATTACATCTGTAGCTCGCATGGAGTATGGCACGGATGGAATTCGATTTCAAGTGTTTTGGCAAAAAATGGCGGGTTTTATGAGGTAATGCTGACTTAGACTTAATTTGTCGTCAGATAAAAGAGTAAAACTGGTTAATATAAAGCGTGGAAGGCGATCGCGCCAATTCACGATGCTTGGATCGAGATAAATCTAAAAAGAACCTTAAGCGGTACGATTAATGAGTTCGCTCGGTTTAAACTTTTACTTATATCAAACGGGGCGAGTTCTATAAAAGCCCTGACTATAAGCCGGCCTGTGTTCGGTCTAATGCCTGCCAACTTTTTGAGGCAGGCATTTTGCCGTTGTGAACGTGTCCTCAACTGCGGTCCGTGTTGGTGTTTTAATCTGTGGATAGGGTGTGGTGCCTGCTCCTATATCGTCTCTTCCAAATCTTGGTAGAAGGTTTAACGACAATACCAGCGGACGTTGAACCTGCTGTTTTTGCGACGTTGCCTCAATTCGAATAGCTTGGCTAAGTTCGCTTCTTGCTGGGCTAGCTGAGCGCGAGTCTGCGTTAACTGACCCTGAAGGTTAGAGTCATCCATGTAAGCAACAATTTGGCATTGCTGCACGCGATCGCCCTCCTTCACCAACAACTGTTTCAAATACCCCAATGTCTTCGGGCTTCCGGATAATCGTTTCGGGGGGCCAGTAACCGCGAGATTGCTGAATCCCTTTTCATCTCAGAACGAACCTTAAAAACCATATCACGCATATCTTGAGCCCGTTGAATGTGCGCGATCGCCCCCAAGCCGCCATGTTTGCCAGCACCTTTCTGCCGCTACTGGGTAACAGTTAGAGAACTCAATCCCAATCCTTTGTGGGTCCAGTGAATTAGCAGCGGGAGGGTAAGAGGGGGCGCGATCGCTATGCTCTTCGTCTACTTTCCGGTTGTTTGAGGTGTAGAGCGGGGTTTTGCACTTTTGCCTTTGACATCGTGCTCAATGACAATTTGTTCCACCCTCCAACCGCTACTGTTGAGGAGCACAGTCATTCTCGTGGGCGAGTTAACCAGGTACTTCTGCGGCTCAACTCAGTTCTCGTAAGGCGGTGTCTTCTGCAAGGGTTAACTCGACTTGCAACGGAGCAGGCATTTTATGGCAGGGGTGATTAATGCTCTAACTATTTTATATCTTTCTATGACGACCTACTTACTAAGATTAGGTACAGCAGCAATTCTCAGCATGGGCATCAAAGCCAAGAGTTCACGCCCGTAGGGCGTGAACTCTTGGCTTTGATGCCCGAAAACCGCGCGCCAAAGGCGCGCGGTTTTCGGGCCTGATTTCAAAATGAGAATTGCTGTACTTAATCTGATGGAAAACGCTGTAGTTTTCAGAGATTTGATAGAAGCTAAAGCAATCTGGATCTCGATATTAAGACCTTCAAGGCATCTGCCAATCTCTCATAATGCTCAAAAGAATTATAGATTTGAGCAGAAATTCTTAAGAGCTTTTGGGATGGTTCTGGCCAGTCCATTATAGGAACTTCGATGTGGAATTCTCTAAATAATATCTCTTGCAAAGAAATAGTCTTTTCATTAAAAGCATAAGTATCTGCTAGTTTTGAAGGTAGGGGTATTGAGGCCATTGACCCAATTAACGTGTCTGGAGTTGGTACGGGTATTTCTAAAAAACGACATAGCATTTCTCTGACCTTTAAAGCCAAAGAATGGTTTTTTTGCATTAATTCTGCCCATCCTCCGGGCAGTAAGGAGCCCATAAACTTAATAGCTTCTGGCACACATAAATATGCAGTTGGATCATGAGTGCCAAGCCAATCAAACTCTAGACGAAAACGAGATCGATCTGTTCTGGGTGAATTAGCACCATGGCTAATAGATAGAGGACGCATGATTGTTTGTCTATCAGGTGCGATATAAAGGAATGCTGCACCCTTAGGTGCACACATCCATTTGTGACAATTTCCTGTGTAGTAAGTAGGCTTAATTTCATCAAGTTTTAACGGTAGAAGACCTGGAGCGTGAGCGCCATCGATCAAGCTGTCTATACCCCGTTGTGATAACTCGGCCACAAGTTGCTGAACTGGAAAAATTAATCCGGTCTGACTTGTTACATGATCCATCAATACCAAGCGAGTCTTCTTAGAAATTTTTTCCAAGATGGGTTGGATGATCTGATCACTTGACTCTAAGGGAAATGGAATATCGGCAACGATTAGGTTTACTCCCGATTGACTAGCAATAAAATCAGCAACATTGCGGCAAGCATTATATTCATGGTTTGTCAGCAATAGCTCATCACCGGCCTGAAATTTGATAGAACGCAAAACAGTATTGACCCCTGCTGTTGCATTGGGAACAAACGTCAAATTATCAGGAAGAGTACCGACAAAAGAAGCAAGCTCGCTGACTGCATTATCTAGTAGCCCCTCTAAATCATGGGCAAAAAACTTGACCGGCTCAGCTTCTAAACGCTGACGAATCTCAGTTTGTAAATTAAGAACAGGAATTGGACAAGCTCCAAATGAACCATGATTTAAATAAACGATTTCTGGATCTAGCAACCAATGTTTAGAATACTGGCTAACATCATTTAAAAGATGATTACTAGCAATCTTTTTCATGGTATGAAAGTCTCGTAAAAATATTTCTCAAGAATAATGGCTTTCTTGCGAATGAGCCACGATAACAATTCCAAATGTTTTTGAAAAATAGATGGGTACAGGCTACTTCTCAAAAACATTCTACAAATTATACAGGAATACAATAGTGCCCTTGGTGAATTAACATTTAAAGCAAACTAATTAGGGTTGGCCAACAAACCAGTCAATCAACTTGCGTGCAATACTAATGCTAGGCGGAATGATGGGAAGGTTGTATTTATGAAACCACGCAGCCACTTCTAGCTCCTGAGGGTCAATCTCAATTTCCCCATTTTCATACTCTGCGGTAAAGCCAACCATCAATGAATTGGGAAAGGGCCAGGGCTGTGAACCAAAATAGCACAGGTTCTTGATGGTAATCCCAACTTCTTCGTGCACTTCCCGCTTGATCGTGTCTTCCAAAGATTCTCCAGGTTCAACAAACCCAGCCACTAATCCATACATGCCTGCTGGAAAGTGAGGGGCGCGCGCTAATAAAAGTTCTTCCCCCCTGGCAATGAGCACGATCACCGCTGGCGACAGGCGCGGATAGTTGACTAACCCACAGTTGGGACAACGCTTGGCACGTTCGTCAGGCAGTTGAGTCATGCGAGCTGCACAATGCCCGCAAAACTGATGTGTTCGATCCCACTCTACAATCTGTACCGCACGACCACTCAGCGCAAATAGGTCATCATCGAGTATCCCAGACAACTCCCGCAATCCTTTCAGGATCATACCCTCAGGAATCTGGGCTTCCATGGGCAACTCCGCTGAATAACAGGGTTGGTTATCCAATGTACCGAGAAACTGAATGCGAACAGGTTCTAGTCCAATATCTGCCAGACTCATCAGGGAAGGAATGGGCTCCTGCCGCTGGCTTTGAACCAATAGCTTGCTACCACTAAACGCAAACCACCAACTGGGTTCAGTCTGCTCACTGGGAGGAGTAATACCTGGAGTGAAAATTCGAATCATAGTGGCGATAGTGCACAGTAGGTTAAAATTCAAACAATGAAGTATCCAGCTAACCTTCACTCAGATGACGCCAAGTCACTTCCATCATCAATTTAGGCATGGTTAGCAGACAATTAATAACTGTACTCTGGAAAATGATCTCATCGCCTTTCTGGAGAACTCGTGAAGCCAGAGTATGTCATTGATGGTCGTCGCACGACAACGCTAGAAGCTTTCTATCAAGAGATTGGACAAGTTCTGCTGGGAGGAAAGGCTTGGGACGAGAATTTGGATGCCCTTCCTCTCGTTCTGCGAGGTGATTACGGGCAATTGCCTGAAACGTTTCGGCTTGTGTGGCAAGAGGCCAGCTATGCTCAGTCAGCACTGGGCTATAACGAAACCGTTCGCCAGCTCCTGCAACGGCTACGAGATTGCCCCCCAACAGTCTTAATTAAGACGGCTTGGGCACTCCGGGCAGCACTGCGAGGGCAGGGGCCAACGGTATATGACTGGTTAGTAGAAATTATTCAAAGCCAGCCGAACGTGGAATTGGTACTGAATGAATTGGATGAACTGTGATTAGAGCGCTGCATGGCTAGACTGAGAAACAGTGCGACGCATGCTAGCTACTTTTATCTGGAAGCGATCTGAGGGGGCAACTGTTAGCCCCCGACGCATTGGGCGGATAGGTTTGGCGTTGACCAACGTCATTTCCAGGTTGGATATCAGTTGGAACAGTACCAACTTCATCTCAAACAGTGCAAAAGCCGACCCAATGCAGCGGCGATCGCCCCCACCAAACGGCAGATATTCATAGGGCGAGTATTGCCGTTCCAAAAAACGCTCAGGTCTAAACTGCTTCGGCTCCGGGTAGACGGCATCGCGGTGATGTGCCAGGTAGATAGACGGGATCACCACCGTACCCTCTTCTAACTCGTAGCCTGCAATTTTCATCGGTTGCTTGACTATCCGTGGAAATGCACCGATTGCAATCGGATATAAGCGTAAGGTTTCCTGACAGATGGCGCTCAGGTATGGGAGCCGAGCGATCGCAACTGGATCTGCATCCCCATCTACCCCATCCAGCTCTGCCAGCAGCTTAGCTCGCACGTCCGGCAGGTAGGCGATCCAGTACAAGGCCCACGCTAATGCAGAGGCCGTTGTTTCATGGCCTGCAAACAGCAACGTAATCAGCTCGTCTCGTAACTCGGCATCGCTCAGAGGTTGGCCTTCGGAATCACGGGCTGCCATCAACAACGCCAGGATATCGGTTCGATTGGCATCAGGATAAGCACGGCGCTCAGCGATCTCAGCATAGATCAGCTCATTCACCTGCTGCCGCAGTCGTAGAAAACGTCCCCAGGGGCTCCATTCCCCCCAGTCTTTCTGCAAAATTGGGTAGAACAGAAACATTGCACCCACTGGAGAACCAAACCCATCCAGCATCTGCGTGAGCTTCTGGCGCAACTGCTCATATCGCAGTCCCTCCTGGAGCCCAAACACAGCTTGCAAGATCACCTGTAAGGAAATGGCTTGCATGGCAGGCCGCACTGCAAAGATACTACCCGTATTCCATTGGCTCATTGTTTGAGTCGTAATGGACTGGATCACCTCAGCATAGGAACGCATGCGATCGCCATGGAAAGGCGGCATCAACAGTTGCCGTTGCCGTTGATGCGCTGCCCCTTCTAGCAGTACAATTCCGTGATCCCCTAGCAATTCTCTTAAAATCTGGTTCCCTCTCCCGGCACTTAGTTGCTCTGGTTTCGCCGTAAAAATTGCTTCCAGCGCTTCAGGGCTACTGAAATAAACCAGGGCAGGTTGGAAGTCGGGCTGGGATACGCGGTAATCGTCCCCGTACGCCTGATGGCGCGCTTCTAGGGTCTCAATCGGTTGAAACAGGAAGCGAAAGCCCCATAGACGACGCAGCCATGAAGGAGTTTTTGCAGGGCCGTTTAGCAATCGAGGAGAAGTGTTGACCATAATCCAGCAAATCTACATTTGGGACGTGCTTTAGGGCGATCGCCACCTCCTGAGTGTAGCAGGGCTAATCGCAGTCGGGTATCGAAAGCAAGATGAGTCTGAGTTGAGGAGGTTTCCAGTCATGAAATTACCTTCGTAATGCGGGGAAGTTCTTATCTGGAAATCTCCTAAGGAGATTTCCAGATAAGAACTTCCCCATTATTTGGAAAAAAGGCGCGGCGAAGCCGCGCCTTTTTTCCAAATAATGGGGATATTGTTTCCCAGAAATCTCCTAAGGAATATGCGATCGCCTCAGAGCCCCTGCACGAAATGCCTTCTTAAATGGTCAGGTAAAGCCTCAATTTTGGGATTTGCCCACTCAGGAAGTTCACCACGGCTCATCAGCATATCTACATCCACGTCCTGCCATGCAGCCGCCAGTAGGGGGAGCAATTGAGCTAATTCGTGGGCTGTAATCTTATCGGTCGGAGCAAATCTATACTTTTGTGGGTTTGGTTGTTCTGAGAAAATACCTGAAACCATCATTAAAACTGAGGGAGTATAGGGTTTTCCAATCGTACACAACAGTTCCGAAAAATCCAAATGGTGAATCAATAGACCTCCTGTATGAATCGGTTTTTGGGGGCGTGAATTGTTGAGCGGCGGAGCCGCTCAACAATTCACGCAGAAGGTCTAATATCTACGAAAACCTGTTTTCAAGGTTGTTTTCCATTCGCTTTGCGTTTAGAAAACAACCTTGAAAACAGGCTCTCCAAAACTCATAAAACAACGCCCAAAAAAGCCTTCAAGTCTCCTTCTAGGGGCAGTTTGAACCGTTGATTCGTGCATCTAGTGCATGGAAAATCAACTCTTAGTGGACCTTTTCAAACTGCCTCTCAGGTTGCAGCAATATAGGGCTGAATTAGGTTGGCGATCGCCTCATCCTCAAACTCCTCAGCCAATTGCAAAACCTTATCGGCAAACGCTCTATACCTGACATCACGCTCCTTAAGAAGGTTCGCTTCGGATTGGATATCTATCACATAGCCTGCCTGCGCGGCCCTATACAGATTGGTCAATTCTGCAGAGGATGGAATGGTCATCTCCGTAGAAGCCCCGCTAGCGCTCGGGGTAACCCCTTCATCTGCGTTAGCCTGGTAAGTCCATTGCAGTTGTAAGTGGTGTTCCAGTTGGTCGAGTAGTTCGGCGGCAGAGACGGGTTTGGGAAGGAAGTCGTCATAACCCGCGGCCAGGCTCTGCTGCCGATCAATGTTAGATACGCTGGCTGAAGATGCAATGATCGGCATATGGCGGAATGCTTCAGACTCGCGTAACAGTCGGGTCATCTCAAACCCATTCATAACCGGCATTGCCAGGTCAGCGATGATGAGATCAGGTTGAAACTCTTTGGTTTTATCCAGTCCCTCTTGCCCATTGCTCGCCTCTATCAAACTAAAACCAAGTGGTTCTAGTAGATTGACAACAACAGAACGATTTTCCCAGCGATCGTCAACAATCAAAATCTTACGCTGTTGGCCAACATATCCTTTGATTTTACCAATACTCGTTATGATATTGGATTCGATCCAATCCTCTGCCAATGGGCAAATGATCTCAAATTCAAATACGCTTCCGGCATTCAGTTTACTCTGTACCTGAATGCGGCTATTCATCAGTTCTACAATGGTTTGGCTGATAGCCAGTCCTAAGCCAGTTCCCTCAGTTTGTAGCTTTGCTTTTTCCGTTTGCTCAAAGGGTAGAAAAATCCGCTCCAAATGTTCAGAGGCAATGCCAGTGCCGGTATCCTGTACTATGAAATGAAGTTTTACAGTGGTCGGATCGGTAAAATTGGAGACGGCTTCAACCGCAAACGTAACGCTCCCCCTTGAGGTAAACTTAATCGCGTTACCGAGTAGATTAATCAAAACTTGCCGCAATCGCTTCTCGTCGGTTTTAATGCCAAGGGGCAAGTTCTCTGAAGGTTGATAGATAAACTTCAGTTTCTTTTGTTCTGCCTTAATTCGGCAGATTTCAACAACGCCCTGTAAAAAGGCAGGTAAATGAATAGAAACCGGAATCAGCTCTAGTTTTCTGGCTTCAATTTTTGAAATGTCCAACACATCATTAATCAGTGTTAATAGGTGGGAACCACACTGATAAATGATTTGAACATTATGGCGATCCTTCTCTACAACATTTTGTGAACACTGAAGAATTTGGGCATAGCCCAAAATACCGTTCAAAGGCGTTCTTAATTCATGACTGATATTGGCTAAAAATTCACTCTTAGCATGGTTCGCCGTATCAGCCGCTTCCTTGGCTTCTCTTAGTTCAGCAGTACGCTCTTCAACCCGATGTTCCAGTTCTTCGTTCGTCTTCTCCAACGCGGTGAAGGACTGTTGTAACTGCCCTGCCATCTGGTTAAAGGATTGGGACAGCTCGTCGAGCTCTTGAATCTGGCTGGCTTCAGTCACCTGTTGCATGTTTCCAGAGGCGATCGCCCGGCTCGCTCTATTCAACCGTGCAATAGGGCGAGTAATCCAACGTGCCGTTAACATCCCCATAGCGCTAGCGACACCTAGCGCTACGAAGCAGAGGAAGATGGTCGTGTGATTGTTTGCATTAATTTGTTCCATGAAGTCAGCCTCTGGAACGGTGACAATCACCAGCCAATCCAACCCCAGTTCATTCTGCAAAGGCGTTACTTTAATAAACTCCTTGTTCTTGCCAAAGTCAAACTGTATCTCCTGGCTGTCCTGGATGTTGGAGAAATTGCCAAACTTCTCCTGCAAGTGTTGAGCGGTTGCCTGAATTAACGGATCTGTACTATCTAGAACATTGAGCGGTTGCGCTTTACCCTCCTTCATCGTGAAGGGGTCTTGCTCAATAGAGTGAGCAATTAATGTCCCATCCCGTTCGATAATAAAAACTTTCCCCGATGGGCTAACCTTCAAGGTACTCAAAAAGTCGCTCACTTTATCCAGGAAAAGCTCAATGAGAAAAACACCTTTGAGTTTCTTGGAAGTGTCATAAATTGGTTGGCTTAAAGCCACGGCAACTACAGGGTCATTGGCCCAGATATAAGCGTCTCCCCAGACTGCTTTCCCTGCTGCGACAGGTTGCTTGTACCATATTTCTTCTCGGGGATTCCAGTTATCGTAAACTTTAACGACTTCGGAGCGATTTCCTAAATTGTCGGTGGCATAAGTCAAATTTCTACCACCCGTTTTAGCAGAAATCTCATCGATCGTAATTCCCTGGTCTTTCAGGAATGCACCGGCCCCAGCAAACTCACCCGTTGAGAGGGCGTAGCCAATATAGCTAATATCATCAAATGTCGTGGCCTGCTTCCAGAAATAGTGCCCTGCTCTAGCGTGGTCTTGTAGACTCATCTGGCCCAACTCAATAGCATCCAGATCCGTTTTGAGAACCTGTTGAGGAGTGGTTAGAAATTCGTCGAGGTGCTGTTCAACCAATCGTGAGTTCTTGTCAATGAGTTGCCCAGCAAGCTGATTGACGGCCTTCTGGCCATTTCTAAAGGAGAGCCACCCTGTTAAGCCTACTGCTGCAAAAATTTGGAGCAGAAACGGTACAACTAGAACGAGGTAGAGCGGTAATTTCTTAGAAGCTTTTGCAGCAGGAGTTGCCATAGTTTTGACTTGCAGGGACACACAGGGAGATCGGGTCATTGTTTAGATTTCCCAGATTTAGGAGCCCATTCACAACCTCTTTGCATTCCGCAAGAAAAGGGGGTGTATAGCTCTACTTGGATCTTTCACCTTTCTAGAACCAAAACCCAGAAGGGTAATTTTTCGTCACTCTGCAACAGAAAAATTACCCTTCCGCGAGCTGGAGAGGGGCTGCATCCCCCTGCTCAACTGAAGTTATCAAGTACTAAGGATTCACAAATAAACAACCTGCGGTTCTTTTTGTGGAAGGCGCAGCAAAGCTGTCACTTCTACAAAAAGAACCGCAGGTTATTCAATGCATGATCCTAAAGTTCGTTTTTCATGGGTAGAATGCACGAAAAAACGAACTTTAGAACAACTATGACTGAGGGCTGAAGTCTTGAGGGGAGGGGAGGAAACCGCTGTTGATGAAATAGGAGAAGTAAGTTGTCAACAGCTTCTCATCAATTTGGGGGTAAAAAATTTCCGAATTCGCTAATCCATTCATCACATTCTGGCAATTGAACAGAAGGCTATTCGTTTGGAAGTAGAGTTCGGGAACCGTCATCCCCTGATCGGCCTGCTCTGATAGGAATGTGAGGTAAGGATACAGGGCATTATCTGGGGTTGAGCGAATGCGAGCGATCGCCTCCACAATCCATTCTGCATAAGGTAGCAATCGCAGCGGGTATCCCCGTTCCCGTAGCCAATTCATTAAGTGCTGCCACGAAATTGTCGAAGGATTTGACAGATTAAAGGCATTGCCAACAACGGTACATGCTTGTTTCGAGAGATGGACGATCGTCTGACTCACAAAATCAACGGGCACAATGTCAACGGGCATGTTCCAGTCTGGCGCAATGCCCAACTGTAAGCAGCCTTTGATCATGCTGCGAAGAAAATCGCTATGGTTGCAAACCCCTGTCTGAGTGTGGCCCTCAATCCAGGCGGGACGATAAATAGCAGCAGGAATGCCACGTGCCTGGGCCGCCCGAATTAGGTTTTCAGAAACCCACTTGGTTTGAGTGTAACCGTAAAGACCCGCAGTGCGATCGGGTAAATCCTGTTCCTGAATCCACCCGTCTGCATAGGCAGCAGGGGCATAAACGCCGAGAGACGACAGGAAGTGTACGGCCTTCACTTGAGTCTGGCTGGCGAAGCGCAGCATTTCCTTGGTGCCCTCAACATTGGCTGTTTTGAGAACGGAATAGGGATAGACAAAATTCACCCAGCTTGCATTGTGATAAATCACATCAATGGACGCAGCCAGATCTGAAAACTGCTGCTCCGATAACCCAAAGCGAGGTAATGATAGGTCCCCAACAACAGGAATGATGCGAGTGCTCCGTTCACCCTTCCAGAGCGAATAGAATTCCAAACTCCGTTGTAGTCGTTGCGCGGCATCCGTTGCCTGATCGGCCCGCATTAAGCAGTAAACCGTCGCCTGAGTTTGCTCCAAAATCTCATGCAGCAAATAAGCCCCTAAAAAGCCTGTCGCACCTGTTAACAATACGTTTCGGGGTTCCAGGTGATGGGCGATTGGTAGACCCGTTGGGTCAATGCTGGAGTCCAGCACCGATTCGGCATGAAGATTGAGTGGGAGGGCGATCGCTCTCTCCCCTTCCCCTACACCTGCTTGTAAATCCGCTATCACGAGAGCCAGTTCAGCAATGGTAGGAGCCAGGAAAATCGTCCGGAGGGCTAACTCCACACCAAAGGTTTGATGGATCTGGAAGAGGATTTGAGCAGCCAGTAGGGAATGGCCTCCCAATTCAAAGAAGCTGTCATGAACACCGACCTGTTGGATGCCCAGAGTTTGCCTCCAGATTGCGGCCAGTTGGTGTTCTGTAGCAGTGCGGGGGGCCACAAAGGCTTCATGTAGATCTGGGCGATCGCAAGTGGGGGTCGGTAGAGCGCGGCGATCGGCCTTGCCATTGGGTGTGATGGGCAGAGCATCCATCATCACAAAGGCGCTGGGAACCATGAATTCCGGGAGTTTGCGTTTGAGAAAGGCCCGCAACTCTGGGACGAGGTGTGTTGTGCCTTTCAGGTGACGCGACACAACATAGGCGACCAGGCGTTGGTTCTCCTGATCCTCCCGTGCAATTACAATATTTTCACGCACGTTGGGGTGCTGGCTCAGAGCCGTTTCAATCTCACCCAGTTCAATCCGGAAACCCCGAATCTTGACTTGATGATCCAGTCGTCCCAGATACTCGATCGTGCCGTCTGGTAAATAACGGGCTAGATCCCCCGTTTTGTAAAGACGGATTGGGCGTTTGGCTTTGGCATCCCAACAGGCATCGCCCACCTGTATCTCCACAAACCGTTCCGCTGTCAGGTCTGGACGATTCCAGTAGGCTCGGGCCAGGCCGTCCCCACCGATGTACAGTTCTCCTGGAACTCCCACGGGTACTGGAATCCATTTTTCTCCCCGCTGTGCCAGGAGATGAATTTGCGTGTTGGCAACAGGCCGCCCAATTGGAACCAAGGTCCCTTCATCCTTAACTCGATGCAAGGTTGAATAAATTGTGGTTTCAGTCGGCCCATACATATTCCATAGCGTATGGCAGCGATCTAACAGGCACTTTGCCAGGTCACGGCTAAGAGCTTCTCCACAACAGACAATTCTCAGGTTCGGGCTACCTTGCCATCCTGCTGCTAATAACAGCCGCCAAGTAGCCGGAGTGGCCTGCATAAAGGTAGCCTGCGATCGCTCCAGAGCTTTGACCAGTTGTGCCGCATCCGAGGCCACACAACGGCTCACCATGACGCTGCGTGCTCCCACCACTAGCGGCAGATAGAGTTCTACTGCCGCAATATCAAACGAGACGGTTGTGACTGCCAGCAGCACATCATGCTCGGTCAATCCCGGCTCCTGGCGCATAAATGTCAGTAAATTCACGATGGAGTGATGCTCAATCTGAACACCTTTGGGTTTGCCTGTGGAGCCTGAGGTGTAGAGGACGTAAGCTAAATTGTCGGGCTGTACGGAGCTGAGAGGATTCTCTGGGCTGGCTGTGGCGATCGCTTCCCAATCACTATCTACACAAACCGTCTTAGCAGAATGGTCAGGTAGTTTCTCGAGTAGAGATTGCTGCGTCAACAGCACTTTGACCTGAGCATCCTCCAGCATGAACGCAATCCGTTCCTGAGGATAAGCTGGATCAAGCGGTACATAAGCACCGCCTGCTTTGAGAATCGCAAGTAGCCCAACGATGAGATCCAGCGATCGCTCCATACAAACACCCACCAGCACATTGGGCTGCACTCCCAGGCTTTGCAGATGATGGGCCAGTTGATTTGCCCGCTGATTAAGCATGCGGTAGGTGAGCACCTGATCATGAAGCTCAGCGGTGTTCGCAGATGTTTGGATGGCGATCGCATCGGGGTTCCGTTCGGCCTGCGCTTCAATAAGCTGGTGCAAGCAAACGTTTGGGTAATTGGCGCGGGTATCGTTCCAGGTATTAATCTGCCGTTGTTCCGCGTCGGTTAACAATGCCATCTCAACGATCGATTGGTCCGGGTTCGCCACAATCGTTTCCAGCAACATTTGGAAGTTTGCCAGGATACGGGCGATCGTGGCCCCGTTAAATAGATCGGTACTGTATTCAAAGAAGCCTGTGAGCCCTGTAGGAGTTTCCGTCAGCTCCAGCAGTAGATCAAATTTGGCTGTTTGGTTATCGAGTGGCAGATGCGACAGCGTGAGAGCGGGAACGTCCCAAACGGTGGTAGGTGTGTTCTGTAAATTGAATAGAACCTGTACCAGAGGGTTTTGATTTAAATCACGATCAGGATGCAGCGCTTGCACCAACTGCTCGAAGGGAAATTCTTGATGGGCGTAAGCATCCAGAGTGACTGCTCGAACCCGCTGCATGAGCTCGCGGAAGCTGGGTGCACCGGATACATCCGTACGTAACACCAGGGTGTTTACAAAGAAACCGATGAGCTTCTCTAATTCTGAGTAAGAGCGATTTGCAACGAGTGATCCAACCGGTAAATCTTCTTGCCCCGTGTAATGCAACAGTAGTGTTTGAAAGGCTGAGAGTAAGGTGACGAATAGCGTGACACCGGATTGGCGGCTGAGGTCTTTGAGTTGTTGGGTCAGGGATTGCGATAGGGTAAAAAATTGCCGTGCACCCTGATAAGTTGGGGTCGCGGGGCGGGGGCGATCGCCGGGTAATTGCAATAATGGCAGATCCTTTAACTGTTGCTGCCAATAGGCGAGCTGATCCGCCTGTCTTTCACGCTGTAACCCCTGGCGCTGCCAGACCGCGAAGTCTGCATATTGAATGGGTAAGGCTGAAAGGGCGGGTTCCTGCTGCAACGTAAAAGCTTGGTAGAACGTTGCCAATTCTTCCAGCAAAACGGCGATCGACCAACCATCCGTCACAATGTGGTGCAGATTAACCAGTAGAACATGCTCCGTTTCACCGATTTGAAACAGCGTTGCCCGTAACAGCAGATCCTCAGCCAGATTGAAGGGGATTTGGGCTTCCTTCAACAGGAAGGCTTGCAACTCCTGTTCGACATCCGATGAGTTCAGCAACGTCAAATTCACCACGGGCAAGGGAAACGCTGGGGCTGGCTGAATGACCTGCACAGGTTTTCCGGCCACACTTCTGAAAACCGTGCGAACAGATTCGTGTCGTTCCACGATCGCCTGAAAACTAGCCTGCATTGCTGCTACATTCAGGCATCCCTGCAAGCAAAATGCTTCAGGAACGTTATAGAAGGGGTGGTTCGGCATCAACTGATCCAGAAACCATAGTGACTCCTGCATAGAGGAGAGTGGCAACTGGCTGTCTCTGGAAATGGGTTGGATGGGTATAAGTGCTTTCCCTGTTAGATCCTGAGCTGTTTCAAGTTGCTCAGCCAACTGGGCAATGGTTGGAGATTCGAACAGACAGCGCAGGGGTAGCTCGATATGGAGGCGATCGCGAATCCGTGAAACGACCTGAATTGCCCGTAGGGAGTGACCTCCCAAATCCAAAAATGAATGGTGAATACCAACCTGTTTGAGCCCTAAAACTTCTTCCCAAATCTCAGCCAGTAGGGCTTGCATGGGGGTTTCTGGCGCTGCAACGGTTAAGTCTGCTGTCAGGTCAGGAATGGGTAGACGTTGACGATCAACCTTTCCGCTAGGGGTGAGGGGCAGGTGGTCGAGGCAGGCGATCGCCCCCGGCACCATGTAAGCAGGAAGTTGGGCCTGTAAGAATTGACGTAACTCCCTGACCAGTTGGGATTGTACGACCGTCTCCTGTGGCACGACATAACCCACCAACTGCTGGTCGCCTGTAGCGTCCACATAAACTCCCACCACAGCCGCCCGTACCGCTGGATGTTGTTCTAAAACGGCTTCAATTTCACCTGGCTCAATGCGATAGCCACGAATTTTAACCTGCTGATCCAACCGCCCTAGATACTCAAGGTTGCCGTCTGGCAGATATCGCGCCAAGTCTCCTGTTTTGTAGAGACGCTCCTTCAATACCGTTGAGGTAATGAAACGTTCTGCTGTGACATCGGAGCGGTGTAAATAGCCGTGTGCCAAGCACATCCCGCCGATATAAATTTCTCCTGGCTCACCCACAGCTACAGGTTGGTGTTGGGCATCCAGTAAATGAATTTGAGTATTTGAGATGGGTTTGCCGATGGGGGGTAAAAGTGCCCAATCTGAAGGTGACCCCGTGAGGTGGAAAGCCGTAACGACATGGCTTTCGGAGGGACCGTAGTGGTTATGAAGGGAACAGTGGGGAAGTTGCCCGAACCAGTGGGCAATCGCAGGGGTAATCCGCAATTGTTCACCTGCCGTAATCACTTCTCGTAGAGAGCTAGGTGCGATACCCACACCTTGAGCCACTTCGGCTAGTTGTTGAAGAGCAACAAAAGGCAGAAATAGTCGTTCAATTTTCATCTGTTCAAGCGATCGCAACAGGTTCAGCGGATCTCGTCGCATCTCTTCTGTAACGAGAACGAGGGTGCCGCCTACAGCCAGCGTCGAAAAGATCTCTTGAAAGGAAACATCAAAGCTAATCGGTGAGAACTGTAAGGTTTTTCCAGTGGTGACAATAGAATGCTCAGCTTGCCAGGAAATTAAGTTCAGCAGAGGCCGATGGGGCATTGCGACCCCTTTGGGCTTGCCTGTTGAGCCTGAAGTATAAATCACATAGGCCAGATGTTCTGGCGTGACAGGAGTATGTGGTTTTGTAGTGCTTTGACGCGCGATTGCCGCATTTTCTTCTAAGCAAACGACTACCGCTTTTGGAGCAGGGAAGCAACCCAACAAGTGGCTTTGCGTCAGCAGCACAGAAACACCTGCGTTGCCCAGCATAAAAGCCAACCGCTCTGTTGGATATGCTGGATCGAGAGGGACGTAGGCACCCCCGGCCTTCAAAACACCGAGAATTGCAATGATCATTTCGAGCGATCGCTCAAAACAAACTCCCACCAAAACGTCAGGCCCTACGCCTAATCCCTGCAAATAGTGGGCTAACTGATTGGCCTGCTCATCTAAGGCTTGATAGGTCAATGATTGTCCTGAAAACTCTAAGGCAATTGCTTGGGGCGATCGCATTGCCTGTACTTCAAAACGTTGATGAACAGAGGTAATTTCAAGACTAAACGGATGTATTTTCACGGTAGAATTCTCCTTTCTTCAACACAAACGCAAATTTAAGCAAAGTAGCCTCAGGGTTTTAGCAGCTTAAATAAAACCCAGAAACAAGATATTCAAATGAAAAAGCTTGCAAAAGAGCTTGGAACTTGGCTCAACTATCTACTTTTCTAAGCAAATTTAATTAATGGACTCATCTCAACTTAGACCGCCAATACGACGTAAAAACGACAGCCTAAGCTGATTTTTTTCTAATTCCTATGGATTAAACTTTAGAATTGCTGCCAACAATAACCGTGGAACCACGGATTTCTGGGTAGTACTGAATATGGGTCAGTCTACTTCGAGAAAAGTGGTCAAATGGAAAGAGGTGTGTAATCCTAAAAAATACGAATTTAGGAGTTTGGGTTATATGAAATTACGGTATTTTCTAGTCCAGTGAGGTATTAGAGAGGAGCATGAGACTTCGTCCTACACTCCTCTCTAATACCTCACTGGATTGAAAAGGATGAAACATTTTTAGGGATAGAAATAATAAATTCTGCACCCTTTCCTTTTTCGGAGTAGCAAGTCAGTTTTCCAGAATGTTTTTCGGTAATGACCTGATAACTAATTGCCAAACCTAGCCCTGTTCCCTTGCCAACAGGTTTGGTGGTAAAGAAGGGATCAAAGAGCCTGGGGTGAGCTGCTTCATCAATGCCCATCCCATTATCAGAGATGTGGATGTTAATCTTCCCATCCTGAGTTATGTCTGTTTGAATCTTAATGCAGGGAGAAACCTGTTCATTTTTTATGTCTCTTGCTTCTTCTAGTGCATCAATTGCATTACTAAGGATATTCATAAACACTTGATTGAGCTGCCCTGGATAGCATTCCACTCGAGGAAGTGCACTGTAGTCTCGAACTACTTCAATTGCCTTACAATCTGCTTTTGCTTTTAAGCGATGTTGGAGGATCGTCAGCGTGCTATCAATTCCTTCATGAATATCAACTGCTTTAATCTCGGCTTCATCAAATCTAGAAAAGATTCTGAGGGATTGAACAATCTCGCAAATCCGGGCAGTCCCCATGTGCATTGATTGAAAGATTTTAAATAAGTCAGTTTTAAGAAACTCTAAATCTATAGCATCAATTTCTTGCTCAACCTCTACTGAAGGATGCGGGCAGAATTCCTGATAAAGCTGCACCAATCGCAGCAAATCTTTAGCATATTGATGGGCAGGACCAATATTGCCATGAATAAAATTGATGGGGTTATTAATTTCGTGGGCAATTCCTGCGACCATTTGCCCTAAGCTAGACATCTTTTCATTCTGAACAAGCTGAGTTTGAGTTCTTTGTAGCTCTTGTAAAGTTTCTTGTAGGGTTTCCTCCGCTTGTTTGCGTTCAGAAATTTCATTCATCAATTGAACTTCAGTATTTCTTAAGGCAAGATGAACATTGATCCGGGCTAATGTCTCTTCAAGCTGAATAGGCTTTGTTATATAGTCCACTGCGCCAAGTTGTAATCCTTTTACCCTGTCCGCTACATCTGATAGCGCCGTCATAAAGATAATTGGGATTTTTTGGCTTACTGGATTCTCCTTAAGGCGTTGACAGGTTTCAAATCCATCAATTCCTGGCATCATCACATCCAGGAGAATTAAGTCAGGGGAAACCTTATGCACCTTTTCCAAGGCACTTTCACCACTTTTTGCAACTGAAATTTTGAAACCAGCTTTATCTAAATAATCTACCAACACTTTAATATTGGTAGGAATATCATCAACGATTAGAATAGAGTTTTGCTGGGAATGCGGCATTTCGAACCTAATCAGTCTTCAACAGGAAGAGGTAGTTTGGACAACCTGGAACATCTCCTCGTTGTGGGCACTACCTTACACATTTTATAATTCCCAGAAAATCTCAAATCTCACGTCTAGTTTTTTGCGGTTCAGGGTAAATCTTCGGAACCGGCTTCTTCGTAACAGCAGGACTTACACAAGTTTGCTAGATGCGGAGCGTCAATGTAAGGCGTGGATGTAGAACCTGCTATGTTCTACATCAATGCGTGAGCCTTGAATAAAAATTGAAAAGATACTACATGAAAAATAAAAGCTGTGTGAAAGCTGCTTGGCACCTGTAATACAGCAACTTCTTTCACCTGTGGAGAGATGTTCGGATTGCATTGCTGTATGTCCCAATCAAATTGGAAAAGGCATTTTTTCGTGCACCTCGTGCACGAAAAAATGCCTCAAGCAGATTCTTAGCGGCTTAAGCAACCTCAAGGGCTGCGAGGTCAGAATCTCGAATGCTGGCAACCAGATGTTCACGCATGCGAACAAATTCTCTAGAGGAACGCAGATTAGATGTTAGCTCTTTGTCAAATTGCCCTACGAAGGGATTAGCGATCGCCTTTACAATACGCCCCGGGTTTGCATGCATAACAACAATATGAGTTGCCAGCAGTAACGCTTCTTCTACATCGTGAGTGATGAAAAAGATTGTCTTTTGCGTGCGTTCCCAAATGGTTTTAACCTGTAGTTGCATGGACTCACGGGTCAGGGCATCCAAGGCTCCAAACGGTTCGTCCATCAAAATTAACGTTGGGTCAGCAGCCAGGGTGCGGGCAATCGCTGCCCGTTGCATCATTCCCCCCGAAAGTTGATGAGGCAAGCGATGACCTGCATGGGTCAACCCTACCATGTCCAGAAAGTAGGAAACTCGCTGTTTGCGTTCCAATCTAGAAACGCCACGCATCTTAGGGCCAAATTCTACATTTTTGGCGATCGTGGCCCAGGGGAATAAGTTAGGCCGTTGAAACACGACACCCACATCTGCATCCGGCTGCGTATGAGGGTGTCCTGCAATTAACACAGACCCACTGGTAGGACGTTGATACCCGGCTAAAATTCGCAGCAATGAAGTCTTACCACACCCGGAGGAACCCAGGACACAGACAAAATCCCCTGTTTGCAAATCCAGGTTGACCTTGTGCAGCACCTCTGTCGGTTGACCCCCAGTATTAAAGGTGAGACCAATGTTGACCAGTTGAGCGATCGCCTGATCCGGCACATGAAGGCTATTTGACATAGAGAATTTGCTTTTGATAGGTTTCCTGGTCTGGGGCAGAGGGAATGGCTTTTTGAGACACCATGAAGTCTGCGGAAGCTTTCAGCAGCTTAGCCAAATCACCGGGTTTGTCAGTTGTTCCAAAGTATTGAGCATCCTCCTTTTCTTTGGAATTCAGCCAGATAAACTGGCTCATTTGAACCTTAGCTTCTTCAGGAGTAACGCCGAGTTCGGGAGCGATCGCCTTAGCGGCCCCATCGGGATCCTGGCGATAAACTTGAACTGCCTCATCCAAGATCTCGGTATATTGCTTCACCACATCTGGGTACTGCTGGACAAACTCCTGGCGCACAATTGAGACATCAAAGGTTGCGGCTCCACGTTTTGCCAAATCGGCGGATGTTGCCAGAACTGTTCCACCATCTTTTTGAATTTTGCTGAGGCTAGGTTCCCAGACATACCCGCCATCGATGTCGCCCCGCTGCCAGGCTGCCAGCATATCGGGAGCTTGCATGTCTAATACAGTTAATTCATTTTGATCGATGCCCTCTAGTTTGAGTAATGACAGCAGCGAATAGTGACTAGTCGAACTAAAGGGAGTAGCAATTTTCTTACCCCGTATATCAGCGATGGTTTTGATGTCATTTTTGACAACTAAAGCCTCGCCCGTACCAATCAAATCCGTTAGATAAAAAATGTTGTAAGGAATGCTACGGGATAACCCTACCGCTGCTGCCACAGAACCCAGGATACCAAAGTCAATACCACCTGCTGCCATAGCTGTGTTTACATCTCGCCCTGAATCACACCGCAAATACTCAACTTTGACACCAGGGAAAGCCTGGTCAGTCAACTTGAGCGCTTTGGCTAATAAATCGGAGCAGGCATACACTTGATATCCAAATCGGATTCTTTCAGGCTGTTGCCCATTGCTTGCAGGCGATGCTGTGGATGCGGTTGAAGAACCGGAAGCTGTTTCAGATGGTTTGGAGGAACAGCTAGAGGCTATCAGCGGCAGGCTCATGCCGACCAACCCTAACATTACATCACGTCGTTTTAATCGCATTTCTTTTTTCCTTTTTGAACATACGTTACTGAGAGCTGGTAGCAATCTTTGTGGGATAGGTCTCTTAGTCAGTCGAACAAGGGAGACGATGTATTCACAAACTATTCATCCGCAATCCAAAGTTCATTCTTTGCGAACTCCACCAACAAAACTGAATCTTCCAAATACGTTCTAAGATTCGTGCCCAATCCAGGGAACTTGTATTTTCTGGATCCAGCGAATTGATGCGTCAATAAGAACAGCGATGATTCCCATGATGATGATGCCGACGAAGATGACATCACTTCGTAAAAACTTACTAGCATCCAACACCATCCAACCCACCCCTGAAATAGCAGCTACCATTTCAGCAGCTACCAATGTTGAATAGGCAACACCGATCGCTGTTCTTAACCCAGTAAATAGTTCTGGAAGAATGGATGGAAGAACGACGTAAAACAATATCTGCCATCCTGATGCACCCAGAGATCGCGCTCCGTTCATCCGATCTTGAGGAATTCGTTGCACTCCTGAGACAATAGAAATAAACAAAGGAGCAAACGCGGCTAGATACAGTAATGCGATCTTAGAACCATCCTCAATGCCAAGCCAGATGACGAGCAGTGTGTAATAGGCTAGTGGTGGCAGAGGACGATAAAACTCAATCCAGGGATCAAGTGCGGCACGAGCATAGTCTGATAAACCACAGATCATGCCTAAAGGAATTGCTGTAATGAGTGCTAACGCTAATGCTATGCCTAAGCGGTACATGCTGGCGTAAATGTGAAACAGCAGAGAGCTACCCTTGTACCCATCTCGCAGAATCTCTAAAAATGCTGCCCAAACAGAAGTAGGAGATGGGAGAAATAGGGGATCAACCCAACGCAACGACGTGACCAGCCACCAGATCAGTAACCCAGTAACAACCGAGGCTAATGCTATCAATTTTTCGGTTGCTATTCGGTGGTTTTGTGGTGTAACAACCGAGCGATCGCCCGGCTTAAAATTTGGCTTGGCTTGAATCGTCATAATGGGGAAATAGGCTTATTAGAACCAGCAAATGTCAGTGAAATAGAGAGGTAACAAGCTGCTTGAAAGGGTGCGATCGCCGCCTAATTCTCTGCTGACTACCCTCTTGCCCACAAACACCGTTAGAAGACGCTAGCACCACCAATTCAGCTCCCCTGTTAACTCAGTTACTTCCTTCAAAGTTCTTAACTTTACAGCCCTGTATGAATTAGATATTCTGCGTCGATCGTTGCATAGCGAAGCCATGCAACGATTGGTACCCTCCAAAAACGATTGCTGCAGAAAATCTATTGGTTAAATACGAAGGGAATAAGGTCAAAAAGCTCACACCTTATCCCTACTAGAAGGATTGTTTTTCGTGTGAGAAGCGCACGAAAAACAATCCTTAAAACAGGCTCTACTATTCGGTGTCCTAAGTTCGCCTATGTTTGGTGGTGTGAAATGCTTTGCACTCCACACCACCAAACATAGATTGGTTTCCTCTAAGAATATGCACTACCAGGGAAGAAGAGCTCACCAACCTTAGTGTACTCTACAGGCCCGCCTAAACGCGTGACAGGTTTCATTTCCACAGTATCTACCAATCCTAACTCTGATCGATAAAGATCTTCGCGAATATGAAATCTGAGGACGCGTCCTAAAACCATTACATTAGTTGTACCCTCAACGGGGACAATTTGAGTGACTTTGCATTCCATTGCAACAGGTGCATGAGCGAGGCGTAGAGGTTTTACATCCATGGATGGTAGGGTTTCTAACTGAGCCTTCTCAAATTCACTAACCCATAGAAATTTCGGTTGTGCCTCGGAGAAGTATGGGTTGATAAACTAACACTAAGTAGTGTAAATCAAGTTGTGTTTAGAGATAGAGACTCCCCTATCTCCAAATACAGTCGTATCTAAGCCGCCGAATATTAGAGGTAACGTAAGTTCTTGCTAAAAACGTACTTCGTGCCTATCGTGAGGGTATACTGTTGGCTCTAATTGAGTGTCCTAAGTCTAATGAATACCAACATTAAAAACATCAAGACTGAAATTCTTTCGGCAAATTGGTACACACTTCGTAAACTCACCTTCGACTTTCAAAAGAAAGATGGAACCTGGCTAAACCAGAGCCGTGAGGTATACGATCGGGGTAATGGTGCAACAATACTGCTTTATAACAAGCATCAGGCGAGCGTTATTCTGACTAGACAATTTCGGCTCCCCACCTATGTCAATGGTAACGCATCTGGTATGTTAATCGAAGCTTGTGCAGGATTGTTGGATCAAGACCACGCAGAGGCTTGTATCAAGCGAGAAGTCGAAGAAGAAACAGGATACCGAATTCACTTCGTTAGGAAAATCTTTGAAGCTTACATGTCTCCAGGTTCTGTTACCGAACTTCTTTATTTCTTTGTAGCCGAGTATTCTGCAGACCAAAAAATAAATGTGGGTGGTGGGATTGAGGAAGAAGATATCGAAGTGATGGAGATTCAATTCGAAGACGCCTTGGCCATGATTGAGCAGGGTGAGATTAAAGACGGAAAGACGATCATGCTCCTCCAATACGCTAAGATTCACAATCTTCTAGAACAGGGATAAACCCATAATTTTAATTGTGGATCCACACTGTTCTGGAACTGACGACGGTTCCTACGCCGGCCGAAGCAAAAAGAATTACGTAAGAATTCTTTCATGTATTTATGGTTTTGTATAAGTCAATAATTGAAGTAAGGAATGTAAAAGAACTTTCAGTCTTAACCGATGTGTAATTGCGTTTAGTCTAGTACTCTGTCAAGGAGTTTTTGAGGGATTTATGATCCCTCAAAAACTCTTTAAACTCAATGTTCAAGTATGGGGTTACCCCGCACTTGAACATTGACAGATCACTAGATTATTCGTTTAAAAACAGTTGAACTGAAACCCTTGGTTTCAGTTCAACTGTTTTTAAGATTAGCTGTTTGAGATCAAGAATTCGGGGAAGAAAATCATGTACATACTCAATAAGGCTTCAAACATGGTGAATCGTAAGTTTTGGCGCATGTTTGCTGGGCACCTGCGATGCCAGTATAGTGAATGGTTGCAGTATGATACAAGATCAAGCGTACTTTAATTAGGATTCTTGGCTTAGCTTGTGCAAAGCATGAAAACTATTCCATCTGATCTGTCTACATCTGTCATTCTTGGCATTGACCCCGCAATTGCCAGCATTGGGTTTGGGGTTATTCGGGGAGAACAGGCGATCGATTATGGAGTTATTACTACTCCTGCTAGCAGTTCTATGTATGATCGGTTGTGCCAAATACGAACGGATGTTCAGGAGCTATGCACTATCTTTCAGCCGGAGGTTGCTGCTATTGAGATGCCTTTCTTTGGTCGTGAGAACACTAATGCAAGCAAGGTGTTACGAGCATTAGGTGTGATTGAACTGGCTCTAGGCGACTACGGATTGATAGACCTAATTTTTTTGCACCAATCCCAGGTAAAGTCTAGTGTTGCCCAATATGGGGCTTCTAAGGCGGATATCAAGTCAGCAGTGATGCATATTTTTAACCTCCCTGCTCCCCCCTCACCTGATGATAGTGCGGACGGATTGGCGATCGCATATGCAGCTCAGTGTGGCTTAAGGGCGAATGTCAAATAAAAATGTATCTTTTAGTTTTGGCTGCCTTCGTCATCGCTGTCTGTCCATTCTGCAGTTCTACGTTAGGGCCTCCTGCGAGTGGTTGCTCAACATGCCGCAGCTTCACCCATAGATAAAACAATCTGCTGCCTGATGAACCCAAGCGGCTGGGTGATCGGTAACCAGATAGATGCGGACATAAAGCGTGTAGGAGAAATTAAGAGGAACCTCTCGCAGGAGTAGCTTGATAATATGCCTTTGTCTCGCTGGGGGGTGGCTAAACGAGCTATCTAGAAGGTGCCTTATTTCCAGTTGATACAGAGCATGATGCTGTTCAATTGTGTTATCTCGATAAATAACATCTGCGTTAGCATTTCCTCAGTCCCAAAAGCTTTGTAATCCAATTTCCGTCCACTAGAACTGAATCGCAGAGCAAATTACCCCGATTTCTGTAAAAGTTCCCGCTATGCAAGTAAACACCGCAGAAAAAACGTCTGCAATCAGCATGAGCCAGGTCCTGCGGCGTAGTGCCAGTCTAGTGTTGCAGGCCGCCCCGCGAGAGATCATTAACCTACTGCTGCTCAACCTGGTGTTAGGTATAGGGCCTTCAATCGCCCTCTATTTTGGCAAAGTCGTCATTGATGAAGTGATCCGTTTACTAGGGGCCAACAGTGCCGGGAACTCCATCAATATTTTGCTGAACAATCAGCTGCTGCTGACGGCAATTGCTATCACTATTCTTCTCAACATCCTTATAGACTCCCTTCAGCCGATTCAGACCAGCGTGTTTACCGCCCTCCGGGATCGCGTTAAAGGTTATGCTCAGAGTCAAATGATTGAGAAGGTAGCCACGTTCAACGATATTGCGCTGTTTGAGAACTCAGAGTGGCTGAATCTCATCACGCTGACTGAGGAAAAGAGCCTGTTCAAACTACAGGAAATTACTTTTAAGCTGGTAGAAGTTGTCACGGGAATCATGCGATTTGTGCCGTCGGTGCTGCTGTCTGCGGCGATCGCCTGGTGGATTCCTCTGATGCTGATTGTAGGGTTCATCCCCACGATGTACTTTGATATCAAACATCACCAACAAAGTTGGAGTGTTGAAGAAACCCAGGCCAACCTTTCTCGGCAGATGCAGATTCATGCCAAGGTTTTGACGGAAGACATCTATGCTAAAGAACTGAGATTGTTTTCGTTGCAATCCGTTTTGCTTCAGCGGTGGCGCAATTTATTTGAGGAAACGTTTGCCAAGATGCAAGGGGTGCGGCGATCGGGAGCCATTCAAACGATGGTCTGGTCTTTGGTTAGCGGTATTGCCGCAGCGATTCCCTACGTATTTATTATTCTGAAGGTGCTGGAGCGGCGCTATACCTTTGGTGATCTGGCTCTATTTACCGGATTAATCCTGGAAATGCGCCAGAGTGTCTTTCTTCTGGTGTATGCGTTTTCGGGAACTTATGATGCATCGATTGGGGCGCGCCCCTTTTTTGAATTGCTCGATCTGCGACCCCAAATTCTCAGCGGTACTGCTCCTGTCCCTACATCCAATCGCCTGTCATCTCCCTCCAGCGGAATTCACACCCAGAATCTGAGTTTTACCTATCCTGGCAGTGACAAGCCCACGCTACAGGACATCAACCTGACAGTCGCCCCCGGAGAAATGGTTGCCCTGGTAGGTGAAAACGGAGCCGGAAAAACGACTCTAGCCAAGCTACTTTGCCGTCTCTACGATCCCACGCAGGGCACTATCTTCTGGGGCGATCGCAACTACCGCGATCTAAATCTGGACGAATTGCGATCGAAAATTGCAGTAGTGATGCAGGATTATGCCCGTTTCCCGGCAACACTACGCGAAAATGTGGGCTGGGGCAATTCCCAAATGGATTGCGATCGCGCCATTCAATCCGTACTGGAGGAAGCCGGAATTTCCTACCTGCCCCACAAGCTGCCTCATGGTCTTGATACGCCCCTGGGCAAACAGTTGGAGGATGGCGTGGATCTCTCCGGTGGGCAGTGGCAACGGGTATCGATCGCCCGATCGCTGCTGCGCTCTCGGGCAGAACTACTCATCTTTGACGAACCAACAGCAGCCCTAGATCCCAAAAATGAACACCAGATTTATCAAATCTTTCGCACGATTGCCCAAGGCAGAATGACAATTGTTGTTAGTCATCGCCTCGCCCTCGCCAAACTCGCCGATCGTATTGTTGTGTTAGAACAGGGCAAAATTCTCGAAACTGGAACCCATGCACAACTGATGGCCAATGGCGATCGCTACTATGAGATGTTTACCCGGCAAGCCAGCAGTTACCATTAAAAATGGTTGAGTGATGTTAAATGCATCGTTCTTGTATGGTTTCTATAAAATTCTAAGTTTGGCTGAAATGAGAAAAGAATCTGAGTAATGATCAACCATTACAAAAGCTAGAATTAAACCTGAGATATTGGCTAAAAAGACTTGTACACAAAAGGTCCATCCATCTACTCGAAGATTTACAGCAATATGCTAAATGGATGGCAGTAATAAATGAGATCTTGATAGTTCAGCCAGTTTGTTCTCCAAGTTTTTCTATTGATTTCTTCCGCCTCGGTGAACCTAAGCGGGATTGATAATGCCGATGATAGATCGAACGACTCCAGGGCCCATGAAAGTTCTTATAAACAAACCAGGTATTGCCTACCAATTCCAGCAGAGCAATCAATACCCAAACCGTTAACGTGACCATGATCGGCAGGCTAAGGTCAGGGAAACTGTTTTGTAATTCGATGATGCCAAAAAGTAACAAAAAGAGAAGCGAAACTCCGAGAAGAAAAGACAATCGAACGATTGCCAGAATAAATCGTCCCACCTCCAAAATACGGTGATAGAGCATCAAAAATTCCTCAAGAATTTCGTTCGTATTGTTAAGAACCAGCAGAATTTGTTGCAGGTGTAGACGGGCAGCTAAGGGAAGCTGCTTCTGTTTTTCAGCCCATACCTGTCTAAATTCTGTTAATAGGTTTTCCAAAATTACAGTTTTTTCATCCTTCGCAAGGGATGATTCAATAGGAAAATCCTGCATTTGCAGAGGAACGAGATAATTAATCACCTCCATCAACATTTCGTCAAACGCATTTAATTCGGATGGAAGTGTTTGAGTCAAATGGATCAGTTGTTCAATTTGCGTTTGCAGAGCACGATATTCATCCAGGCGTCGTTGGGAAATTAACTGGCTGCTGACGGTTAAAAAAACAATCAAAACCCCTAATAATGCCGCTAAGGATTGTGAGACAGCAGAGAGGAACTCGATCGCCGCTATTCGATTAACTGTCAGCCACGGAGCAGGATGCAGGATGTTAAAGATCAGTGTCCCTGTAAACAAACTTCCCATAATCCATAGCTGATAGCGAACTAAAGCCACAGCAGCGATCCGCACCAGAGGCACATTGCTCAGTTGAATTAGGCGTTGAAGTTTCGGCAGGGTTTCAGGAGTTTGAAATGATCGTGCTTTCTGAGGTGGCATGACAGAAGGATCGGGTTAAACCGGAGTTTGAAATTAGGGTCTTTGGACAAACGTGAGAGATTTCTTGTTTAAAATCTCGCACATTCCAATTTAATGCTGGAGCAAATCACTCTTCAACGGCTAAATCAGTCCTGGTCCTTTATAGCGTAGGTCGTGTTCTGCTGTTAGTTTTCCTGTTCCGTCTTCCTGTAATTCTTCCAGTTCATGTCTCCGTTGAAACGCTTCTGCTTCGGTTTGTTGCTGTAAATCTCCGGGTTTGTTGATATACATCTCAAGCTCTATAGCATAGTTATTTAATAAACCTTCTCGGTCTACTGTATAACCATTCGATGTCTGAATTGCTGCAGAATCAGTCTGCTTAGATTGATGAGAGGAGCGTTTGAAATTCTGACCTTCCCGTTGCTTCCGAGCAGCTACTTCGGCAGGAGTGATTCCACGATCGTATCCAGAATTTAAATTGTCATTATTGTTCGGTTGACTCATACTACTCTCCTAATTCATTAACTTTAGTGATGAAGATTTGTGATAGATACTGTGCTATCGTTGAGCTAAACAACAAGTTAATTGGCCTTATGGCCTGCGTTTAGTAAAATCTAGTTTTCAGACCGGGCAATGTATTGGAATTTCCGCTTGAGCGTGAACTAAAAAGTCAATAGATTTTATCCGTCCTGTGTACAAGCTTGGCTCAGCAACGAACGTCCGTTTTTAAACACCTCTAATGTTCCCTGCTGCTGGTGGTCTCCCTGCCCGCTAAGTACCTGATATACATAGCCGCTACTCCTAAATTCATATACTTGAGCGGCTCCTGTATTTTCCATGGTTCCTCCGTCCAAACTCAAATCTCCTAAGGGCCCTGTACCTCGGTAAAGCAGTTCACCTGAGCCATAACGTCTCCAAACATTCACAGTGTAGGCACTTTGGCATCTCAAGGTGAACAATAAACCAGCCGTGGAGTCTGCCGAAGCGGGTAAGGCAAGATGAGCTAAAACACAAGTCGTTAAACCCAGCAGCACCGTGGATTGTTTCAGTAATGGTTTCATAGGTTTCTCTGCTTCTGAAATCCTTTCAAATCACTCTGTTGTTAGAAAACCGTAAACTAAAATCGCCAACACAATTAATGTGACGATGTTGAGTCGATCGTGCTGTTACTAAAACGCAAATACTAAAAATGCAACTCGTGCAACCGGAGTCAAAATTAGCAGCAGAACACCGAGTTGAATAATGCTCCGCCCTCGTAGCGCTAATACTTCATGGAGAACCGATGCCGATTAAGCTAGAGAGCTTCCCTGCGACAGCATTACAGCAAACCCGCTAAAAACATGTTGAACCTCATCTTTGATAGTGCCAGAGCTGTGCTCATGGCCATGACTACCAAATAGAAACAGTCATTCACGATAGTATTATGCAAGTGATTGCAGCGAATTTTAGATTATTCACGGTTTTATTGAGCGTTCTATGCTCTCAAATGCTGAGAAAAATGATTTTCGTCCAGTCCCAATCGGTGAAATAGACGTTCGTACTCTCTCATGCACTGCTTCAATTGGATTAACTCTTCAAGGAGTTGTTCAACTTGAATTGATTTTCTTGTTGAGTCTAGATGACCTGACGCTTCAGGCGTTACCTTGATCATTTTATTGCTGTTGGATAAAACATAGTCACTTGCTTCTAATGATAAGTTGAACGCATAGAAAAACGTTTTCAGCGTACTCTTATCAACTTTGACTTCACAGCTTAACAACCGACTGACAGTACGCTCATCCAAATGCGATCGCTCACCTAACTGCTCATAGGTGTATCGCTCACCAAATCCGTTGCATAATGCTCCAGCTTGCATCAGCTTTTGCCATCCCTGATGCGACAGAATTACCCCTCGGTTACGGCTACGCTTTGCGGATGAGAGATAGGACTGTGGTTGTTCTGCACTGTTCTGTTGGCGATATACATCCATTGAAGTAATGGAAGCAAGTTGAGCATGTGGAGTCTGAATCATTGTTTTCACCTCAGTTTTTCTTATTGGTTTCGCCTGGCTTAACAGGTGGCATTGCCGGTGAGATCATGAGCCGTCGTCATGATCATTGCTCGCTGATGCCTCCGAGGAAAAGTACGCTGCTTGCAATCAACGCCTACTCCTCTAAAAACTGCGTTAAATAAACATTGCCTTGCAATTGGGCCGCTTTGCTACCCTTATTAGCATGAGCCCAATATACGCAATTGTCTCTTGTTTTTCGTCCACTCAGAGTTGGAACTTTTGCACCATAATAGGATCGGTTGCTCATTCCATCTCAACATTGAAGTTTGGATGCAACTCAAGTTGAGCCCAAACTCAAACCTGAGTACAGCTCACAAACTCATAAACCCACGCTTAATTTCAATAATCACTGCTTGGGTACGATCGGGTAGAAAGTGAGATTATCTCAACTCACTGAAGCTGCAGGGTAGACAACAGGTTGACCACCAGGCCAAAGTTTGACGGGTGAAACAGTATCTGCCTAGCTAGAAGGGAAGGTAACACAATATGTTCTGCATGAAGGAGTTGGGACTTGGGCCCAAGGTCAGGGAAAGGTTCTTGTTGCGATCGCTTCTCCGCAGCCTCCCTGATCTCATCTAGCGATCGCAGCTATTTTCTCTGGTAATTCTGCTGTAGAGGATAGAGGAATGTGATGGGAGTATTATGAGCGAAAGGCAACCGAGTAAGACCATGAACTGCAAGTCTCTTCCCCTGGCCGAATATGTATGGAGCCTTACTCCGAGTATTCTTTCGTCTTCCCTGACGCAGTCTTGCCCTCATTCTCCCCTTGTTCTTCTTGACCGCCACAATTCCACCAGCACTGTCCTGGTAAAACGCATTTAGAGGCTTGGTACCCATTCTGCAGATGTGGCATGGCCCCTGCGGTACCTTCACCTCAACCGATTTCATGGAAACATGATTCTCTCCTGTTAACCCGCTCTGGCATTCAGAGCGGTTTTTTTATGGGCCCTCAGACCCTTCAATCTCATCGGAGTGAACCGGTATTAGCAAGTTTAGGAATGCCCAGTAGCTTTTTCCCAACGCGATCGCATTTATCTGGGTGAACACCCTGTATTACAAGACGAGATGCCGGGGTTCTTGGACTCTCCAGTTTTGCAGTGTGCCAAACCAACGTTTTCACCCCAAAGATGGGTTGGATGAATCCCGATCGCTTTTTATGGCTTATCTTTCAGCTTATGACCGCAAAATCCAGCATTTATCCCTATGAGTTAAGGAGCGATCGCCCCTTCTCCCCCATCTCTACTGCAATACAGCCACTAACGTTCTACTGGTGTCAACTGTTCGTTATCTGATTTGGCGATCGCCTTCTACCTTAGGAGATTTCTGGGAAACAATATCCCCATTATTTGGAAAAAAGGCGCGGCGAAGCCGCGCCTTTTTTCCAAATAATGGGGAAGTTCTTATCTGGAAATCTCCTTAAACACCATTGGTCCACTAAAAGTGTGATCGCGCTTTCTGGAATTGAACCGATGATTTGAGAGAATACATCACACCCGTAATCTTGATGTACGTTTTCTCTACCTGCCACGGATCGTTAGTTTCAAATTCGATGAAATCTGATTATCCAATTTTGGTGCGTATTTCAGAACCCAATGGTTCACGGTCGGCAGCTTCTATCATAGAACTAAACAACCTATGGGCTGGAAAAATCATGAACCCGCTTCTTGGCAACTATTCCCCATATATCTACGCCATTCTGCGAATTATTGTAGGATTGTCCTTTGCTTTGCATGGTACTCAGAAACTACTGGGTATTCCTGGGGGTAAACCGCCACTTCCCATCACCTCATTTCTGGGATTTGGTGGTTTGCTTGAGTTGATTTGTGGTTTGCTAATTGCGGTTGGTTTATTTACGAGCTATGCCGCCTTTATTGCTAGTGGTGAAATGGCAGTCGCCTACTTTATGATGCACGCTTCAAAAGGATTGCTCCCGATTGTCAACGGGGGTGAATTAGCCGTTCTCTACTGTTTTCTATTTCTTTATATTGCTGCTCACGGTTCAGGTGTCTGGAGCACAGACACGTCACTCAGAAGAACAAGGTCAAAATCATCTGCTTCGTTTAGGCAGGACAATTAATCGTGCTTTGACAAACGATAAGAGTAGCATGGGATGAAAAACGAGAATTACAGCGCTTGAAAAGCGCTGTAATTCTCGTTTTTGTGAGAGTCGTGCGGAGGCTCTCACAAAAACCATGGTTGGTTCAAGCGCAAAGCGCTATATGTTTAATTGTAATCACCTGCTTACTGAGGGCTATGCTGGATGCCCTTACTTTGATTTAGGGATATAAACAGAGGCGATCGCAAAAAACATCACTCTGCTTTTAAACAAAGGAGACGATGGCTGTTAGTCATGACTCTATTTCCTTTGTGGATAAAGTTAGAAATAGACATCGGAAAGCAGAGAGAAAAGCTTGAGGTTGCTTACACGACCATTCGTTGTTTTTGCGACACAACTAACAGATTTATGAGAATTACTCGTAGATCTTTACAAGTATCCTGACGTGTTCCCTTCTCTGTAGTTGTGCCGTTCTAGAAATGCTGTTGTTCATAAAATCTGTGGAGGCACGGAGTGATTGGACAGCCAGCCAGGATTAACTAGTAGGAGAAAAGAGGAGTTCACGATAAGTTCTTATAAATTCCCAAGAGGAGAGCTTTATGGATTTTCAATCTCCCACGACTTGGCAAGAACTAAAACAGATTGTTGATGCTGGTGTTCTAAATGAGCTTTCTGTTGAATACAAACGTAGCGTAGAACTGACGCAACTTTACGAGAGTGAGCGCAACACAGTCTCGAAAGAAGCAGCGATCCAAAATATTTATACAGAAATAAACCAATCTTGCACAACATTGCCAACCGGGGAAGAAGTTGCCCTGACTAACAATAAATATCCCTACGATCGCCTACTCCAGAATCTTCCAGGCGTAACTCACGTATTGCTGTGGTTTAAAGGATCTGTATCGCCCGAAACTGCAAAAGCTTACTTGCGATCGCTGGGTAAGACGTGCTGCCTATACGAGAATCCGGCTGCTCTCAAATCAATCCCCGAGATTAGCCACTATCAAGTATTTCTGCTCAATACCCCTGTATCGTTTGCGCTGCCAACAGCCGCTTAAGCGGGGTTTCTTCAGCAAAGTTCTCCTACTTCCACCAATCCGAGCCGTATTCTACATATCCTGGTACAGAGCAGACCCTACAAGGAAGAGATATCTCGGGTGCCGCAACCGAGCCGTTGCTATCGAGACATCTCTTCTTTGTAGGAATTTTAATTTTTTGTCTTGTACCGGAGGCAGAGACAGGGATAGCTGGATCCTTCGATCGCCAAAAACTTTCGTGATGTGGCCTGTTGAGGCGAGTGGTCTTATAGAAGCAATGACTTATAGGCTTGTCTGGCGCAAGATGGAGCCAAAAAGCAAATTTTCTAAGAACTTGTTAAAAATGCTTTACAAAACTTAAAGTTCGGGTTACCGTATAAGCATACATACCCAAGACAATTCGTCCTTTACTTGCACTAATTCATCATGACAACAACCCTTCAACGGCGCGAGAGCGCCAATGTGTGGGAGCAGTTCTGTAACTGGGTCACCAGCACCAACAACCGCCTCTATGTAGGCTGGTTCGGCGTTCTGATGATCCCTACCCT
>NZ_JACJOO010000060.1 GCF_014695575.1 Leptolyngbya sp. FACHB-8
AAACTCCTGACCTCGGAACTCGACAAGATTTCCCCTGAAAGGGTTGCGTCATTGACGTCCTACGATTTCATTCTCGAAGCCCTATTTGGCGCAGCTTCATATTAAAACGGTATAAGTCTTGTTTGAGGCAGACGTCATTTCACTTTAGAGTGCGCTAGGGTTCATGTATGGGTGGCTCGCGTTTAGGATCATGAACATTCCACGACAGCACAACTGGGATTTGACGTCAGAAGAGGCGATCGCCCTTCAGCAGCAACTCCGTAGCGAAATTCGTACTATTGACGACTTACCTACAACAGTTCACCATGTCGCTGGGGTTGACGTCGGTTTTGAGGAAGAGGGAACGGTCACCCGGGCAGCGATCGCCATACTCACTTTCCCTGGATTGGAATTGATGGATCGGGCGATCGCCCGTCGTCCCACCACATTTCCCTACATTCCCGGTCTACTCTCGTTTCGTGAAATTCCGGCGGTACTCGCAGCGTTAGAAACCCTGCAAACTCAGCCTCAAATTTTTCTGTGCGATGGTATGGGCACCGCTCACCCCCGGCGCTTCGGCATTGCGTCCCATCTGGGTTGGATACTGGATGCACCCACTATTGGAGTTGGCAAGTCTCGTCTGGTGGGAACGCACCCGGAAGTACCTAATGAACGGGGTGCGTGGGTTCCCCTACAGCACAAAGGAGACGTGATTGGGGCCGTTTTGCGAACGCGAGTGAACACCAAACCGCTCTATATTTCGCCCGGTCATCGAGTGAGTTTGGAGACGGCGATCGCCTACGTGATGAACTGCACAACGAAATACCGCCTCCCCGAAACCACTCGCCAAGCTCACCGTCTTGCCTCAGGCCCAGCGGAAGCAGCAGACGAACCGCTTCAGATCAGTCTGTGGGGATAACATCCGATTACTGTTCCATCGTGTGATTGTGATGAAGAGGCACTAAGCGCCTCTTCATCACAATCACACGATGCTTACGGCTCTAGCCATCTACCCTAATTGCTTCAGTGGTAGGTCGTCGTTGATGGCATCGATTTCTAACTGTTCCTGTTCGTTGATTTGATCGATGTATGACCGGAGAATGTGCATCAACCGCTGATCGTAGAAGCGGTGCAGAGAATAGTTCGGTGTAGCCGGGAAGCCGCGTCGCTTTTTGTGGCGACCACCCGCCCCAGGGTCGAAGATTTTAATGTTGTGTGCGATCGCCCACTCGATCGGTGAGTAGTAGCAGGCATCAAAGTGGAGGTTCTCAATGTCCTGGAGTGAACCCCAATAGCGACCATACAGGCGATCGCCCTTGGTAAAACACAGTGACATCCCGACTGGATGCGATTCATCCTCCTCGTAAGCCGCGAACAAAACCGTCCGATGGTGAAAGCTGTTGGGCAGCTCTTCAAAAAAGCGACGGGTCAGGTATTTGCTTCCCCACCAGCCAAATTTGTCGCAGGTGTCGCTGTAAAAGGCGTACATCTGCGTACACAAGGTTTTTGAAATGGCATCGCCCGTGATTGGTTTGAGGCTTAGCCCCGCACTGCTGACGGCTTTGCGCTCTCGCTTGATATTGCGCCGCTGGTTGGCATTAAATGACCCTAAATAGTCGTCGAAAGTCTGAAAACCCTGGTTTTGCCAGATAAAGCTGTGGTGCATCCAGGCACTGAACCCATGACGCTCTAGCACGGGTTGCCAGGTTGGATCCACATAAAGCAGGTTGCAGCCAGAAATTTTGTTCTGCCCACAGAAATGGTCGATTTCGTTAATCAATTGCTCGACGATCGCATCCTCATCCTCACCGGGGGCAATGAGAAAGCGATAGCCCTCAGCAGGAGTGAAGGGCGACATACCCAACAACTTCGGGTAGTACTGAATTCCTAACCGCTGAGCGAGTTCGGCCCACTGGTGGTCAAACACAAACTCACCATAGCTGTGGCCTTTGATATAAAAGGGGGCGATGGCAATAAGACTGCGATCGCGCCATAGCGTCAGGTGGTTGGGCAACCATCCGGCTTTGGCTGTTGCACTTCCTGACGCCTCTAGATTATGCAGCCACTCCCATTCGAAAAAGGGCGTGGGTAGCGGAACCGCCAGGGCATCCCACTCAGCTTTCGGAATTTCAGAAACTTGATGAATCCAGCGGGCTGTGTAGCGAGTGCGGGGTCGGTGCATGGGAGACGAAGCAGGAAGCCAGATGTAAAGACATTTGAAGATCTTAGCGTCAGCGTAACGTACCCATCGGGTTGAGACAACCCAAAACTCATCCCCGTTTTTGTTGAAGGATTGCATACTCTACCAGAAACGGAAGCCTACTCTCTTCGCAGGCGGTAATGTAAAAAAACTTCCTGGCCGATCGCCTCACTGGAGATCAGCTCCAGCCGAGGAGCCAGGGCTGCCGGAAAACCCGCTCCATCCACTGGGCTGGGGGCCTGGGTTCCTCCAAGTAACAACGGGCAAACGGTCAGCCATAGTTCATCAATCGCATCCACCGCCAACAAAGCCGCTACCAGTTCACCACCACCCCCTAAAACAAGACGATGTAGCCCTGCATCCCGAAGATTGGGGAGGGCGATCGTCCAATTCAAACGTCCATCCTGTTCAGGCACCGTCAAAATGTGTTCAAAGGCGTCACCCTCAGCCCAGGAGGTAGCACCTATTGGAGTCGTTAAGAGCCATCGGGGAACAGGTTGCTGAAAAAATCGTAGCCCTGGATCTAACTGCCCTGACCGTGAGCAAACGATGTGAACAGGCTGTGGCGAGAGCTGGCGTTGCTGGCGTTGCTCCAGCAGCACCGGATTCCGCACGGGAAGCGTCGTACCATAGGCTCGTACAGTACCCGCCCCAAACATAACCCCGTCAGCTTCAGCAATGCATTGTTCCAAATGGGCACGATCGGCCTCCGAGCCAAAACGCGCCGGCGATCGCCCCCGATCCGCAATCTTGCCATCTGCGCTCATGGCCAGCACCAGGGTTATGTAAGGTCTAGAGCCAGGATTCATATAGGCAGCGCTCTTGTGGTTATACCCAATACCCATTCAATCTGAAGATGGGTGTCCTGTTCCAGACTCTACCTAAATAACCTCAGTTCGGGATAAGCTGAAGTGCTCATTTTGGCGTGCGCTTTGCGCACGCCAAAATGAGCGTTTTCGAGTGCCGCGCGTTGCACGGCACTCGAAAACGCCCTTAACCCGAACTCATACCGTTTTAATATGAAGCTGCGCCAAATAGGGCTTCGAGAATGAAATCGTAGGACGTCAATGACGCAACCCTTTCAGGGGAAATCTTGTCGAGTTCCGAGGTCAGGAGTTT
>NZ_JACJOO010000061.1 GCF_014695575.1 Leptolyngbya sp. FACHB-8
ATGTTGGTGCTTTGCCCGCGAAGCGGGCAAAGCACCAACATTCTGGGGGGAATTTCATTACTGGAAATCTCCTAAGTACAGGAGATAGTGTGGTGCTGCGTCCCACATCTCCTGTACTTAATCAACCCATATAGGGACATAAATGATACCCTCCGTACAAGCTTTATTAGAGTTTAGAGCTGATGAGATTTTGGTAAAGAATTTAGGGTTTTTCGCTAGCCATACTGTTACACAAAACAGTGGGAGTAGAGAATGTAATATATAAAATTCATTGCAATCCCTGGGGACTGTCAATATGCCTTAGGGCACAATGAAGTTGGCACAATGGCTGAACTCAGATTCTTTAGAGCGATAAATCAGGGTGCCTAGGCTAGTTGGCTTCATCTTGTAGCGATAGGACCTCACTCCCGATGGTGAAAGCTTTTTTTTGGGACGAGATGGAGAATCTGGAAGACGAATCCTGGCATTCGCCGTCAGAAGGTATCTTGGGTAAACTGCCCCTCCAGGCTAAAATTTGGGCTGAGAGCCTTCCCTGGCATCAGCGTCGCTATGTCCTTTCGTTGTGCTACCTTATGTGTGCCGCTTCACCCGAAATGCAGGCGGAGTTCTTGGATGACTATACTGCTGATGGTCTAGTTTCCCGACAGCTTGATGATAAGGATACAGAGCAACGGGTTCGGGACTACTTGGCAATGTTTCGCATTCAGACGGATCTGAGTGCAGCGGTACTGCGGCAGTATATTCGACAGTTTTATATTCATTCGGCTCAAGATGCTCGGCGGCAACCCGATTTATATTTGGAATCGGCGCTACGACTCGTTTTCAGTACAGAAGAACGAAATAATGTATTCAATTACATCCTGGGATTTGAACTGCTCAAAATGATGTTCCGTATGAGCTGGCGGCAACATGAGCGGTTATACCGTCTACAACGAAACCAGGATGAATTTATCTCGCTTTACATTAAGCCAATTCAACATACGCATCGAGTCAATAGCATCATCGTTCCGAAGGATGCAGGTGTCTTCTTTGCAAAGCGAGACTACTTTGTTCAAAAGCCCGAAATTTCTGAAAAGAAATTAGTGGAATTGGTCATGGTGACGTTCACAACAGACATTGTGTCTCACTTTGGTTTTTCCATCATTCGTCATCCAAATTCACTTATTTTTGATTATGACTACATCATGAATCCTGAACAGGAGTTGATTTTTGATGCACCATTTAGTGAATAGCAAATAGAATCCGTTATTGTCCATATCTCACACTATTGCTAGCGCCACGTTAGTGGAGAGAGGGAGAGTATTGATCCCACTTCCTCTAATGTCTGAGCTAACCTAATCTCAGTTCGGGATAAGCTGAAGTGCTCATTTTGGCGTACACTTTGCGCACGCCAAAATGAGCGTTTTCGAGTGCTGCGCGTTGCGCGGCACTCGAAAACGCCGTTAACCCGAACTCAGGTTAACGTAACAAAGACTATATAGCGCTGTGCCAGTGCGTTAAGTACAGTGGTGTGGGGCACTTCGTGCCCCACACCACTGTACTTAACGCACTGGCACAGCGCTATAAAAAGGAGGGCATAAAGACAAAGCTTTCACGCCCTCCTTGTTCTCTTTAAAGTGGGTGTAAGTTGACGAGAAGACTATTTTTTCAGGTGATTCACGTACAGAAAACCTCTAAGGCCAACCCTAGTGTTCAAAGACATTGTTGTATTGTTGTAAGTCAAGAGAAACGATTGTTGGGAGGCAAGCAAAACAATCATAGGCTAGCTCCAAACGTTCTTCTCGCTCCAGCATGGTAATGAGTTTTTGGCGTGCGCTGATGAGGTAGCGCACATCGTTAGCTGCGTAGCGGAGTTGCTCGTCGGATAAACTAGCAACGTTTCCCCAATCTGAGCTTTGGGCACTTTTGTCAAGTTCAACTCGTTCTAACTCCATAACCAGATCTTTCAGGCCATGTTTGGGAGTGTATGTACGTGCTAGTTTGCTGGCAACTTTTGTACAGAAAATTGGTGTTGTGTAAATAGCAAGGTGATAGCGCAAGGTCGCCAAATCAAACCGGGCGAAATGAAAGACCTTGGTAACATTTGGAGCTTCCAACAACTGTTTAAGATTTGGAGCTTCCAGCTGACCGCGAGCGATGCGGACCACTGCCACATTTCCAAAAGGGTCGCAAAGTTGTATCAAACAAAGTCGATCGCGCTGAGGCAATAAGCCCATCGTTTCTGTATCGACGGCGATCGCCTCTGCCTCTAAAAAGACACTCAGCACATCATCGGGAATGTCGCGATCGCATACCTGAAAATCTGCAATAGCCATAGGTCTTCTATTTAGGGACGACGAATAAAAATTTGCGTTAGATAGTACGTACCATCGGGTGCTTGAACGACTCCAACTCCCGTCAAATTGAAATTGCCTTCAATATTGTGCAGATGACCGGGGCTATTGAGCCAACCTATAACCGCTTGAGCAGCGGGATCAGCATAACCCCGATTACTGGCAACATTTTCACCAGCACTGCGATAGCGAATAGATTGCGCGATCGCCTCCACCCGCTGTTCAAAGCCATTATGGTTGATCGCTCCTTGCTGGGACATTTCAACACTGTGTTGCTTGGATTGTTGGGCAATCACAGAGCTATAGGCCAGAGGAGGCATCCCTTTGGACTGACGATAGGCATTGATCTGTTCAAAAACCTTTTGCTCCAGAGCGTTACTCGGTAGCTCGGGTGAAGCAGGTGTTGTTGCAGAAGGATTGGAGCCAATAGGTGGGATAGGTAACTGATTGCAGGCTTGCGGCAATTTATCCCCCAACAGGAGGGCGATCGCCGCAAAGCCGTGCAGAATCCACCGAGGAATCATCACAAGTTCAGGTACTTAGCCGCAGACTGTACATCTTTGTCACCCCGGCCCGAGCAGTTGATGACAATACGAGGATTGCCAGAAAGTTGGGGACAGAGAGTCGAAAGATAGGCGATCGCATGGGCTGTCTCCAGGGCGGGAATAATTCCTTCCAGGCGAGAAAGCTGTTGGAAACCTTCCAGCGCTTCAGCATCCGTCACGCTGTAGTACTCAGCCCGACCTAAATCTTTCAAATAGCTATGCTCGGGACCGACACCCGGATAATCGAGGCCCGCACTGATGGAATGAGGTTCAATGACCTGGCCATCTTCATCCTGCAACAAATAGCTCATTGCCCCATGCAGCACACCCACACGACCCCGAGTTAACGTAGCTGCGTGCTTCTCTGACTCAACGCCTTCACCACCGGCTTCCACGCCAATCAACCGTACAGAGCTGTCATTGACAAACTCGTGGAACAACCCCATAGCATTGGAACCGCCTCCCACACAAGCCACCAAAATATTGGGTAATCCACCCCACTTCTCCTGGCACTGAGCCCGGGTTTCCAGACCAATTACCCGATGGAAGTCCCGCACGATCATAGGGTATGGGTGCGGACCCGCAACAGAACCCAGAATATAGTGGGTGGTTTCTACATTAGTGACCCAGTCCCGAATCGCTTCTGAAGTCGCATCTTTCAGAGTACCTGTGCCCGATTCGACAGGACGCACTTCTGCACCCATCAGCCGCATCCGGAATACGTTAAGGGCTTGTCGCTCCATGTCCTGCACGCCCATGTAGATAACGCAGGGAAGCCCAAATCGAGCACAAACCGTGGCGGTGGCAACGCCATGTTGCCCTGCGCCTGTTTCAGCAATAATGCGCTGCTTACCCATGCGCTTGGCTAACAAGACTTGCCCCAAGGCATTGTTGATTTTGTGAGCCCCTGTGTGGTTCAGATCTTCGCGCTTCAGATAAATCTGAGGGCCGCTACCATCGGGGCGGGCATAGTGTTGAGTCAACCGCTCCGCAAAATAGAGGGGCGTCGCCCGACCTACATACTCCTTCAGCAGTTGGCTCAGCTCTGTTTGAAAGGCTGGGTCTTCCCAATAGTGATAGAAAGCCTGCTCCAGTTCTGTCAGGGCTGGCATCAGGGTTTCAGGCACATATTTTCCACCGAACTGACCAAAACGCCCCTGGCTATCAGGGCGTTGTGTGCTGTTGGATTGAGAGTTGGGAAGCGGAGTGAGAGTCACGGTTGCCAAGCTGTAATGTGGATCGACCTTCATTATAGGGGGATTGAGTGGCTTACCCCAATGAAGGCGATCGTGTTTCACTTCTGTAGTTAGCTGCTGTGGCAGGAAACTACAAATCTCGTGCAATCCTGAAACAAGCACGGAACCTAAGCACCCATTTCGGCGTACGCTCTGCACACACCAAAATGGGATTTTTGAGGGGTGCTTTGCGCGCCCCTCAAAAATCCCTTAACCCGAACTCGGGTTACTTATTTCTTAAAATAGTTTCCGGGGCTGTGGTCTTCTACCTATCCCCGTTCTTCATTTTGTAAGGTGAACTATCGGCATGGCAGCAAAGCGTAAATCGAGTGAAGGGGAGCCAGCCCCCCGTGTTGTTTGGCAAGAGTTTGGAGAACCAAACGCCGCCATGCAGCGAGCTGTTCCGGATTTGCCGCCGAATCAGCAATCCTTGCGAGTACAAACGACTCGCAAAGGAAAGGGAGGAAAAACTGTGACTGTTATCAGTGGATTTCAGTCCAGCCCTGAGACTCTGGCTAAATTACTGAAGCAATTGAAAGCCCAATGTGGCACGGGCGGCACCGTCAAAGACGACACGTTAGAGATTCAAGGGGATCACCGCCAGAAATTAGTGCAACTGCTAACGCAGCTGGGGTATCCCACTAAACAGAGCGGTGGTTGATGATGTTGCTTGAATTTTGGGATGTAAGGAGCCTACGCTAGCTCCTTACATCCCAAAACTCTGAATAAGCTTGTAAAGTCTCACAACGGTGGCTGGCTTGGGGGTGGCAGACGCAAGTTAAAGCCTGAGCGGTTCATACGATCAAGGCCATTCTGCACCTCTTGGCGGAGTTTTTCAGTGAGGTGGTCAGTGGTAGCACTGCGATCGCGTCGGTACTCCTCAAACCAATTCTTCAGATTTATGGGGTCACCAATGTGGGCTTCGACAATGCGATCGCCCTTCGAGGGTGGCTGATCAATGCCAAAGATGGAACGCTCCAAACGTATCAGCGTGTCAAGAAACCGCTCGGGTGTTGGATCAGTCGCGACATAGCCATAGTAGATGGCATCGAAATTAAGCAAACGAGCCGTAGCCGTTTGAATCGCCTCATAGGTCCAGGTGTCATCCAGCATAAAGCTTGCTGTTTGAGCATCCAGGGTGCGTTGCACGCGATATACCCGTTCCCGTAAAGGTTCATTTGGGACTGGATTGATATCTAATACCTGCTCGCAGCATTGCAGAACGTGATCCTTAATTAGCTGAATGCGTTCGTTCCAGGGCAGCCCTCGCTCGATAACCAGGCCATATTCCTGCTCCAGCCCCATCATGCAATAGTCGGCCACCTGAATCAGCCGCTGGTAAAAATCGCTGGTATTGGGAGTGATATCAAACGTGCGCTCCAGCCGTTGTAGGGTGCGATCGATTACCGAGGTCATATTGCTGGTGTAGCGGTATTTCAGACTGACCGGAAGAACCATCAGGTCTGGTACAGGATTGCCCTGGCGCACCTGGCGTGCCATCGATTGCAAAGCAATCTGTACGGCTCCAGCTCGAAATGGCATAACGGTGTCATTTTGGAAGGAGTAACCGCCTTCGGGAAAGATGACCAGGCGACAGTGAGGCTGGCTCAGCAATTCCAAGGTTTGGGCCACACTGGATCGATCGCCCAACCCCCGCCGCACCGAGTAAGCTCCAATCCGTTGCAGCCACCAGCCCTCACCCCCCCGAAACCGCTCAATCGCGGCTAAGAAATGAAACTGATCATGCACCTGACCGGATAGCAGAAACATGGCCATCCAATCTACATGGGTCGGGTGATTCGGCAACAATAGAAGGGGATAATTTGCGACCGCACGAAAACGTTCTCGCGATCCCTCCGTTAGTTGGAGTTTGATCCGATAGCGCCATCGCCCCAGGAGGGGAGCAATGATCTGGAGTAGCGTTACCAGAGCAGGATTGAGCCGGGGCGGATAAAAGTCGGGGGTGGGCATGGGGCAGATGCAGTCGAGGAGGGAAAACCCCTCTTGGTATAAATTTTAGATATGAATTAGATTTGACAGCTACAGGCCAGTTTGCCTTCAATCCTCTTCAGCTTACAGGTAGGTTTCTAGGCAAGTCTGGTAGTGATTTAACACAGGTTTCTGAGAAATCGGGTTGAGGGCGATCGCTCCCAGCCATTCTGATCGGGAGCTTCAAAGCTGGGAGTTCGTGCCCTACGGGCATAAATCCTCAGCTTTGCAGCCCGAAAACCGATCGCCCTGAGCGAACAGGAGCCGAACCCCCGATATCACAGTTCTTCAAACAAAAGTCCATCACGATACGAAAGTCCTGCCGTTGTTACAATAGATGTTGCAGAATGCAACAATGCAACACAGCAACACACACGGGTCCCAGGGAACGTCAATCCACTATGCAGCCAACTGATCCCAAGAAGTTCACTGAAAAAGCATGGGATGCCATCGTTAAATCCCAGGACGTTGCCCGCAATTATCGGCAACAGAACCTGGAAGTTGAGCACGTCGCGATCGCCCTTCTGGACCAGGAAGAAGGCATGGTGAACACCATTCTGGAGAAAGCCGGAATGGACCCGGCTCGATTGCGGCAGCAGTTGGATGCCTTTGCCCTGCGACAACCGAAAGTTTCTGCTGCTGATCTCAACCAGCTCTTCCTGGGTCGTGGATTGGATCTATTTTTAGACAAAGCAGAGGCAGCTCGCAAAATCTTTCAAGATGAGTTTATTTCCGTTGAGCACCTACTCATTGCTCTAGCAGAAGAAGACCGGGTAGGCCATCGCCTTTTTCGTACAGCCAATGTAGAAGTCAAGCAGCTAGAAGTCGCGATAAAAACCGTACGGGGCAGCCAAAAAGTGACCAGTCAAAATCCTGAATCTCAGTATGCCGCCCTTGAGCGGTTCGGGCGGGATTTGACGGAGCTAGCCCGGGAGAACAAGCTAGACCCCGTTATTGGGCGGGATGAAGAAATTCGTCGAGTCGTACAGGTGTTATCCCGCCGGAGCAAGAACAACCCGGTGTTGATTGGCGAACCAGGGGTGGGCAAGACGGCGATCGCCGAAGGTTTAGCCCAGCGCATCGTCAAAGAGGACGTGCCGGAATCCCTCAAGGGCCGCACGCTGATCTCCCTGGACATGGGTGCTCTCATTGCTGGAGCCAAATATCGTGGTGAGTTTGAAGAACGGCTACGGGCTGTCTTGAAAGAAGTCACCAACTCCGAAGGACAGATCGTCCTTTTCATTGACGAACTGCATACGGTCGTCGGCGCAGGTTCTTCCCAGGGCACCACAGATGCGGGAAACCTGTTGAAACCCATGCTGGCTCGGGGCGAACTGCGCTGTATTGGTGCAACGACCTTGGATGAATACCGGAAGCACATCGAGAAGGATGCGGCCCTGGAACGGCGCTTCCAACAGGTTTACATTGGTCAGCCGACTGTTGATGACACGATCTCCATTCTGCGAGGCCTGAAGGACCGCTATCAGGTGCATCATAACGTCACCATTACGGATGCAGCACTGATTGCTGCGGCGACACTGAGCGATCGCTACATCACCGATCGCTTCCTCCCCGACAAAGCGATCGACCTGGTGGATGAGGCAGCGGCCAAGCTAAAAATGGAGGCCACTTCCAAGCCAGTACAGTTGGAAACGATTGAGCGGCGAATTCGACAATTGGAGATTGAGAAGCGATCGCTTGAAAGTGAAGGCGCTCGTCTTGGCTTCAGTAACCCTGCCTTCCGTGCTTCAAAGGACAAGCTAACCCAACTGGAGAACGATATTGCCACCCTTACGCCTAGCAAACAAAGCTTGACGGAGCAGTGGGAAGCCGAGAAAAATATTCAGCACGAAATTAAAGCTCTGCGGGAAGAGGAAGAAAAACTACGCCGCCAAATTGAAAAGGCAGAGCGGGAATACGACCTCAACACCGTTGCTCAACTGAAGTATGGGCAGATGGAGACAGTCCATCAAAATCTAGAAGCCAAGGAAGCAGCCCTCCTGGAAATTCAGAATCGTAGTGGTTCGGCTCTGCTGAAACAACAGGTGACGGAGGAGGACATTGCAGAGATTGTCGCTAAGTGGACGGGCATTCCGGTGAATCGTCTGCTCGAATCCGAACGGCAAAAGCTATTGACTCTCGAATCATTCCTGCATCAGCGGGTAATCGGCCAGCAAGAAGCGGTCGCGGCCGTATCGGCAGCCATTCGTCGGGCCCGTTCGGGTTTGAAGGATCCCGGTCGGCCCATTGGTTCCTTCATGTTCTTGGGCCCAACAGGGGTCGGGAAGACAGAACTAGCCCGAGCGCTAGCGGAATGTTTGTTTGACTCTGAAGAAGCCCTAGTGCGGATTGATATGTCGGAGTACATGGAGAAGCACGCCGTTTCCCGTTTGGTCGGGGCGCCTCCCGGGTATGTTGGTTATGAAGAAGGCGGCCAACTGACGGAGGCTGTGCGTCGTCGACCCTACAGCGTCGTGCTGCTGGACGAGGTCGAGAAGGCTCACCCCGACGTATTCAATATCCTGCTGCAAATGCTGGATGACGGCCGCATCACTGATTCGCAGGGGCGAACCGTAGACTTTCGAAATGCGATCGTTGTGATGACCAGCAACATCGGCAGCGATCACATTCTGGATGTCTCTGGTGATGACTCCAAGTACGAGCAGATGCGAAAGCGGGTGATGGATGCCCTTCGCAAGCACTTCCGCCCAGAGTTTCTCAACCGGGTGGATGACATTGTCCTGTTCCACGCCCTTGACCTGAAGGAATTGCGGCAGATTGTCGGCATTCAACTCCGGCGTATCCATCGCTTGCTACAGGAGCAGAAGATTTCGATAGAACTTACCAACGAAGCCCAAAATCACATTGCCGATGCTGGTTACGATCCGGTCTATGGTGCCCGCCCTCTAAAACGTGCCATTCAGCGGGAAATTGAAAATCCCCTGGCTACCAAGCTGTTGGAAAACACGTTTATCTCTGGCGACACCATCATGGTAGATGTGGTGGATCAAAAACTCAGCTTCACCAAAAAAGTGGTGGATTCCATTCCTCAACCGGAAGTAGTCACACAAACCGTCAGCGCTGAGAGCTGAGAATGGCTATGTCGCTGTCGTAGACGTTGCAGCCGATCGCCAATTCACCAGAAATTGAGCGTGAAATGTCTCATTTCACGCTCAAAGGTTTAGCTTGTAGTTCCAGTTCTTAATCTTTCTTCTTTTTACGGCCTTTGCGATCGCTGTTTCTTTCAGATGGCTCTACAGACGGCTGTTCCGTCGATGTTGGTGAGCTTTGAACCGACGTATTAGCTGGGGCCGTAGTTGTAGGTACAACCTGTGCCGGAACCACGGGAGGTTGGGGCGAAAGTGCTCGTTGTACAAGAAGAGGAATTGCTGTTGTCGCCGCCAGGGTAATGGCTCCGATGATGCCCTGCATCAAGGTAACCTTGAATCCCTTTAACCCTGTATTTTGAGATTCCGACGAATTTCCAGGTTCAGTCATGGTAAATCTTCCCAACAAGAACGTAGGTGAACAAACACAGAATTGGTCCGTATTAGAATGCCCAATATCGCTCCTAAACGCCCATTGCTGTTGATGAGTTCAGTTTGATTTAGGTTCCCCCCTCTGGGCGAATTCATCAAAAGGTGAATCTGGGACATTTTTCGAATGTGTTGATTTTGCTGTGTCGCGCCTAAAATCAACACATTCGAAAAACCTACAAGGATCAACCATGATTGATTTCTATACCTTCACCACCCCCAACGGTCGTAAAGCTTCGATCATGTTGGAGGAAACAGAATTGAAGTACACGCCCCACGTTATTGATATCCGTAAAGGGGATCAGTTTACACCAGAATTTGTGGCAATCAATCCCAACAGCAAAATTCCAGCCATTGTTGATCACGACACCGGGCTTAATGTCTTTGAATCGGGTGCTATCCTGATTTACCTGGCAGAGAAAACAGGAAAATTTTTGCCAACAGATTTGGTAGGGCGATCGCAAACCCTGCAATGGCTAATGTTCCAGATGGGCGGTGTCGGCCCCATGTTTGGGCAAATGAACCACTTCCGCAACTTCGCTCCCGAGCAGATTCCCTATGGCATCGAGCGCTATACCAACGAAGCGAAACGGTTACTCGGCGTGATGGACAAGCAACTTGAAAGGAATGCTTATCTAGCAGGAGCTGACTACACCATCGCTGATATAGCAACCTTTCCCTGGGTTAATAGTTATCAGGTAACGGGCGAAAAAGCAGGTCTTACCCTAGAACCCTTTCCCCACGTCAAGCGATGGCACGATGAACTGCTAGCTCGCCCGGCGGTACAGCGGGGAATGCAGGTACCCCAGCTATAAAAATAGGGGGAAGATCAGTTGATTGATCTTCCCCCTGTTTTTTAATTTCTGTCCTAATGGGCTCAGTTCAAACGGATGGGCTGTGGTGAAAGAGGCACGACGCGTCCCTGCCACCACACCCTATCCACACAATACTACCTCTTAATTCTCAACTGAGGAATTACGATAACCATAGAAGTCAATGGTGTAGTTCGTGATTTTAACCCCTGTTTGTTCTTCGATCTGCCGCAACAAATCAGCAGGCAATTCAACATGAACATCCATAATCTGGTTGGTGTCCAGGCAGTTGATATGGCTGTGAGGATCGCTGATGTTGCCGTAAAGACGCCCATCAGCACGCTCAATACACTCAATGACCCCTTGCTCGGAAAGGGCATCTAGATTTTGGTAGACGGACGTGTGCCCAATATCTTTACCCTGTCGGTTGAGGCGATCGTAAATTTCTCGGGCAGACATATGCTCCTGAGCCTGCCAAAGCAACTCCAAAATGAAGCGTCGCTGCTTACTAACACGCATCCCCAATGCCTGGCAACGGTTTAAGGCATCCTCCAGGGAACGAATGGGGCGTTGAATTGTGACTTCACTATCCATAGGACAGACTCGTAAGGGAATTGAGATGGATATAGAGAAATACCCTCACCTGATCTCTATTGTAAACGCCTGCACTATTGAATTAGTACTGTTTACACCCACACTGGGCTTACACGGAGAACTGCCAGGAGAGTTACCTGCTTCATAGAACGGTGGATGAGACTCAAAGGCAGGCACAATGGGTCAATCCTTGAACTCGACCCTTATTCATACTCACTACCACTTTAACTTAAGATTGAGTAGGCTGTCTATCGTTGTCCCTGTAGGATTTCTGGGAGATTTCTGAGGGATTAGGGGTTGAATCATCATGCCCTGCCCTAGGCTAGAAAAGGTGTACTTAATGCGATCGCATCTCTGAGCTTCGATGACAACCACAATTTCGCTAAATGCAGATACCTTCAATAGCCTGGATCTAGCTCCTATCGAAACCGTTCTCAAGCCCTGGCTCCAGGCAAGTGGCTTCAAAACAGCTTTCGACTCAACCAATGGTGCAGATCCCCTACGGATACAGTTTGCCATTGATTTACCCCGAGACCCGTCTGATCCTCGGGAGTACTCAGAGATTCCTGAAGTGCGGCTCTGGTTTGTGCGCCTGAATGCACGCTACCCCTGGCTACCCCTCATTCTGGATTGGGAACAGGGTGAGTTGGCTCGCTATACAGCCATGCTCGTGCCCCATCAGTTTAGCCCCCACGAAGGCATTCAGTTTAACCCCGAAGCCCTGGAGCTATTTGTCATGCAACTGGTATTTGCCTGTTTGGATTGGATGCACCAGCACGGATGTCTGAGCCGCACACGGGTTAAGTTCATGACCCAAATGCTGGGTTACGAACTGGAGGACGGCTTTTTTGAATTGCTCGGTGGTTAGGGCTTAGCCACCCCAAACTTTTTGCAACACCGTCTCCGGAGTCAGGCTGGCCCACTTCCCATCGGGAGCGGCTAGCCCTACAAACTTTTCGTTACTGGGCAACAAGGTGGAAGGGCTTTCGGGGCCAAGCAGAGCCAGCGTGTAAACGTTGAGCGCGATCGCCAACTGCACAGGTAAGCCTACCGTCCCTAACATCAGATTGGCACCGGCTACTATCGCCGCCATTAAACCCGCATCCTCAGGGCGAGTCACCACGAGTTTCGGAAACGCCTGGGCGAGCTCATTAGCCCAATCGCCATTGCCACTATCCCGCAACAATACTAATGGCAGCCCAGGTTGTTTTTGCTGGAAATCTTGAATAATCGTCTGCCAGCTAGCGGTGGGATAAGCTGCCCCATTGTCGTAAAGCAGAACATAGCCGCCCCCAGCCAAGCCCAGGCGCTTCTGCTCAGCCTCAGCCCAATCTAAATCTTTGCGAGACAACGTAATCGCAAGGTTTGGGGCCGGTGTTGTAATCCCCAGGCCTGATAGCAGATCATGATAGACCTGAGGCCGGTACTGGTCCGGCTTGTAAGGAACGGTGCTGGTCAAGAATAGTTTACTAAAGGGAGCAAAACCCAAACGCACCGGGGTTCCTGCCAACCACAGCAACAAGCCACTCGTGCTGCTCTGAGTGAGGGTAACGCCAATGTCGTAGTAGCGATCGCGCAGTACCCCTAGCAGGTTAGCCCAATCCGCCGGACTGCTGTTAGCTTGGAAGTCAAAGGGAATGGTATCTTGAACCGACTTGCTCAGCCGATAAATACTTTTGGCTCTGGGTTCAACCACAACATCTATCTCAGCATTTGGATAAGCTTGCTTCAACGCGTCCAGGGTGGGAAAGAAGAAGATCTGCTCTTCCAGGGTGCCGGGGATGAGCGCTACGATTTTCATAAAGTTTTTGTTACAGATTTCGCTCATTATTTTAGGGGAACACGGTCAGAGGAGTTGCTTATCTCTGATTTTTTCTAACATCCTTTGAAAATCTACTGAGAAAGATGGGCAAACTGATCCGTATAAAAGCGATACCCCCTGAAGTGTAAAGAGTTCATAATGCTTTTGGGGTGGGCGATCGCCCTTTATCCCCGACCAACAACTGACAACGCTGCCAATTCCAGGGCATGCGCCCTTTCAACGAATTCGTCTAGCAGGACTTTTGCCCTCAGAGTGTGATTCTGTCCCCTAGACTGGTCTAGATCATCCAGAATAGAGGTAATCAGCCTATTTAAGGGCGCTGCAGGTTTTTCAGTTTGTCCCTGACTGTTGCTTCGTCTACCTACTCATGCACGTTGCGATGCCCTCGATTCCGTTACCTGAAAGCGGTAACTCAGATTTATTTCCCCCCTGTAAGATTCCCTTCCTGGATCTGAAACTTCAGCATCAGCCCATTCTGTTTGACTTGGAGCAATCGATGCGGCAGGTCTGGCAGGAAGGAAAGTTTGTGCCGGGCCGAGACGTGGAAGATTTTGAAGCAACCTTTGCCTACGCCTCGGGATGCCGCTATGGCATTGGGGTGGGGTCTGGGATGGACGCCATCACCCTTGGCTTACGCGCTTGCGGCATCGGCGAGGGGGATGAAGTGCTGGTTCCAGCCTATTCCTTTATTGGCACGGTGCTGGGCGTCATGGCAACGGGGGCTCGCCCCATACTGGTAGACTGCGATGCAGAAACAGGGTTGATTGACTTAGTCGAGGCTGAAAAAGCCATTACCCCTCGCACCCGAGCTATTGTACCGGTGTACCTGTATGGGCAGATGGTCTCGCCTCAGCGCATATTGGATCTATCCAGCACCTATGACTTAATGGTGTTTGAGGATGCGGCTCAAGCTCCCCTAGCCGAACGGGAAGGCTACCGGGCAGGCTCTGTTGGGATCGCTGCTGCCTTTAGTTTTTATCCCACCCTCAGTTTAGGGGCCTTTGGAGACGGAGGGGCCGTCGTTACCAGTGACACTGCGATTAGTGAGCGGGTTCATCAGCTACGCAACTATGGAGCCTCCCGTCAAAATCATTATGCTGAGGTTGGGGTTAGTAGTTGTTTAGACACCTTACAGGCCGCAATTCTGCGGGTCAAACTGCCACTGTTGCCAGGCTGGAATGGCGATCGCTATCGCCTTGCTCAAAACTATGACAGACGGCTGCAATACTTACAGGGGAAAGGTATTTATCCCATCGCCAATCGGGTTGGGACAGGTCACGTTTATTTTCGCTACGTAATTCGTATTGCGGAGTCCTGTCGGCTTAATCGCGCATTGCTTCAGAATGGCTTAGCCACCGCAGGTATTGAAACACGCATTCACTACCCCGTTCCCGTTTACCGGCAACCTGCCTTCAAATTACTCGATTACCAGCCTGAACAATTTCCTCAGACTGAACTGTTGAGCCAAACGGTTCTCTCATTACCTCTTTATCCAGGTATGCAGGATCAACAGGTCGATACAGTGGTCGAAGTTCTAGAATCTCTGTTGAGTTCGTCATTCGGTCCAAGCGTAGTGTGGCCTGGATAATATTTCGGCCTACTATATCCCTAAGGAGATTTCCAACAATGAAATTACCCCCAGGATGTTGGTGCTTTGCCCGCGAAGCGGGCAAAGCACCAACATCCTGGGTAGATTCTTATGCAGAAACCTCCTAAGGTCTGTTTTAGGGGGCATTTTTGTCAGGAGATAAAGGCTGTGCGAATTGGTTCAGTACAAGAGGGATATGGTGTGTGTGGAATGTTTTACATCCCACACCATATCCCTCTTGTACTGAAGGTACTGTTTTACGCAAATGTATTAACTGCGCTGATAGAGTTGCGCGACATAGTCTCCGTAGCCGTTGTACAGGAGCGTCGGTACTTCCTCCCAGTCAAACTTGTTGCCGGGGCCAATTAGCCGCTCTTTCGCCTGGGACCAGCGAGGATGGGGGACATCCGGTTCTACATTCGACTCAAACTTGTACTCGTTAGAATTAATCGTGTTCCAATAGGTAGCGGGTTGGGTATCGATAAATTCAATCTTTACGACTGATTTGGCTCCCTTAAAACCGTACTTCCAGGGCACTACCATGCGGAGGGGCGCGCCATGTTGCCGGGGTAGGGTGTGGCCGTAAATTCCAACAGCAAAGAAGGCGAGGTCATTCGCCATTTCTTCAACCCGTAAACCCTCCGTGTAAGGCCAGGGCAAAAACTGAGAGGGCGGGAATGTTGGCCCCTTGGTAATCTGCGGGTCATAGTAGGAGGTAAAGCGAACGAAGCGAGCGGCTGACGTTGGCTCTACCTCCTCCAGTAGGAGGCGCATAGGAAATCCGAGCCAGGGCACCACCATAGCCCAGGCTTCCACGCAGCGGAAGCGATAAATACGCTCTTCAAGGGGAAAGCGCTTGAGCAGGTCATCCAGGTCGTAGGTGCGGGGATTCTTGACCAGACCGCTAACTTCTACCTGCCAGGGATCGGTCTGTAAAGCCTGAGCATCCCGCCAGATGTGCTTCGAATTGCCGTACTCATAAAAGTTGTTATAGCTAGCTGCCAGCATTTCATTGGTGAGGGGTCGGCCTGGGTCTCGGAACTGCTCATTGAGCATGGCCGCAAGGTTGCGAACACCAACGACTGGATTGTCAGCATTCTGGCCTGATTGGCAACCGACCAGCGGTAAGGCGGCCCCTGCAATTCCCGCTCCAACTAAGCCTTTAATAAACTGGCGTCGATTAAAGAACGTCGACTCTGAGGTGACCAATCGTTCAGGCAGTTGCCAGGGCTTGGGACTATGAATAAACGGCATAAATGGGCGATCGCTGAGACTGCTTCACATACCTTAATATACCTTCCAGAACAGAGGTTCTAGCAAGGCTATGCACCCTTTTGTGTCTTCTGTACACAAAACCCCTGCTTTTCTCTCGGCTCTGGTTGGGTGGCAGACCAAAAGGCTCTCAATTCTCTGGCAGGACGAGAGTCATGCTAAGTCTGGTTGTCAGCCACCGCTTGCTCGGCTCCGGCCAAAAACTCTTCAAAGGACGGCAAGCCCACTGCCGAGCCAAAACTACTGGCCGTTTGCCCACGTAGGCTAACCCAAATGCTACAGTCTCGGAGGTTAGTGGTTAGTACCAACGTGCTATGACTAGCGAGTTTGCAGCCATAGTGAAAGAGTCTGGCTCGTCGACTGATGTTAACCGTGTAGAGCCGGTAGTAAAGCTCGTTGCGGTAGTACATCCCATCCTGGATATTGCCGTCAAACCAGAATTTGAAGGGAAAAATATCTTGTTCGCTAATAACAGGAGGCAGCACAGTTTTAGCCTCAATGCATCCGGTTGGCTTGGAAAAAAGTCATGAATAGGGGGCACTGGAATGATACACACGCTTGGGCCTAGTGATGTAGAACCAGGTGAAAGGCCCGTAGGCATTGCATGTTCAAGTAGCTTGCACCTGAGCCTCTTCGTGAATGATGCCGATACCATCTCAGCATAGCTGGGAGTATCGTAATGGCATTCTACTCTTAGGGCTCTCTTTAGGTTTGGCGGAATATCAATCTAAACAAACCTTAGTCTGGGTTAATGGCATTCTGCGATAAGGCATCGCATTGCTCTCAGAAATGCCCATTTAAGGAGGTTTCTGAAAAACAATATCTCCATTTTTTGGAAAGAGGACGCGGCTTCGCCGCGTCCTCTTTCCAAAAAATGGGGAAGTTCTTATCTGGAAATCTCCTAAGTGGTGTATTTTTATTGGAAGATGACCACCCCGGCTTCCTCTGGCTAATGTCAGATGGAATCATGTCAGGTAAATTTCAACAATACTCTGGACAGTTTTTCTGAAACCGTTGATTTTGCGTGCGCTTCGCGCACGCAAAATCAACGGTTTCAGAAAAACTGTCCGAACTAATAGAAACCGGGCTGTGCATTAATTGTGAAATGGTTGTTGAAATTCGGAGTGGATGCAGCTCACCCAGCTTTCAACAACCATTCAAGATTCCGATGTAAATGGGCTGCATAAACCCTATGAACATTAAGTCAGAGGGTTAAGAGAAGCACGACTAGGCTGCACCTGCCAGAGCTGATTAACGGTGACAAACTCATAGCCAGCATCCCGGAGCATGGGGACAATTCGATCGACGATCGCCACAACATCTTCGCCGCCGTGATAACCATCGTGTAGCACAATGAGCGAGCCGTCTCGGATCTGATTACGAATACGATTCACGATGACTTCAACTCCAGGGCGTACCCAATCTTCTGGCACAACGCTCCACATCACTGGACGGTATCCCCAACTATGCAATTGAGTGAGAATTTGTGGAGTAAAGAACCCATTGGGCGGACGCACATCACGAACATGTTGGGCAACGTAAGCGGGGTCTAGCTGACAAGCCTGAGCGATCGCCTCTTGAGTCTGCTCCAGTGATTGCTTTAGCTCGGTCGTTGAGAGCCAGGGAAAGGAGCGGTGGGTATAGCCATGGAGCCCAACCCAATGACCCTGGTCGTAAGCAGTTCGAGCAACTTGGGGAGCTCGTTCAATACACTGACCCAACCAAAAGAAGCTGGCCGTTACCTGGTGTTTGTCCAAACATTCTAATAAAGCAGGGGTATAGCGGGGGTGAGGGCCGTCATCAAAGGTGAGAGCGATCGTCTTACTCTCACCACAGCCTTCCCAAAGGCATGAGGGAAAAACAGACTTTAGCGCAGGCTGAATTAATGGATAAAGCGGAGCAAATTCCATACGTCAGATCTCATGGCAACAGGATCGTCGTGCCCATGCCGATTGTACAAGGGAAGTCACGACGTCGTTGCTGAGAGGCTTAACCAGAAAACCGTCCAATCCGGGGGTTTCTTCTAAAGGCATCCAACTAGGAGCATGGCAATCAGTAAGGACGACAATTGTCGCCTGACGAGTATTGGCAAGGGTTCGCAGGTCGTGCACCAGGTTGACAGACCAATGGTGTTGTCCTGACAGAATAACCAGATGAGCGGGAGCTCTTTGCGCTTTGAGCATCATCTGAGCAGGGGAATCTGCAATTTCTGTCGAGCATCGAAGACGAGCTAACACGGAAACGAGTCGCTGCAGGTCATCAGATGGTTGTCCTAAAACTAGAACGTGGCTGTGAGAAAAAGACATGGACAAAGACTCATCTTCGAACACTGAATGTGTTTCCATTATTCCTGCATTGAAATAGGGAACTAATGGGCTAAACCCATACAGAACGAGTCTTTCCACACATTGTTATGAAAATCTGATTTTGTTTTTCTTCCTTTTTCCGTTCAAAAGATTCTCAATAGTTTTCAATCCTTATCTGAATATTTCGCGATCGCCTACCAAATAACAGAAAAAGGAAAGAATTAGGTAGAGTCCTCACTCTCGCCCTAGTAAAGGCTCTATCACCGCCTTATAACCTCAACCCTATCGTTTAGAAGATTGATTTTGTGTCTGTTTTAACCACAAAACTCACTCCTTTAGAAGGAGAATCCAAATTTACAAATATAAATATTTGCCCTAAATTATGTTGATTGTTGTAGCGCTATCTCAGTACAGAACAAAACCTCTAAAATCCAGATTTTCCCGTGATAAAAGCGAAGCCCTCACGACAAAAAAATCTGGATTTTGAAGGTAGTTCTCTTCTTTGTTTCGTACTGAGTAGAACTATATATTTAAAAGCAGGAAGAATATTTTTGGACAGCTACGTGCAGCGTGGCTGTTCACAATATCCTGTCCTACCTCCGTTGTGTCAGGTTATATCAACTAAATAAAAAGTTGGTTCTTCGGATGCTTACACCCCAAAAACCAACTTTTTAGAAGGGTATTTGAGAACTTGATTTGTGTGCTACACGTACAAAAAATCAAGCTTCTCGGAACTTTTCAAACATCCTCTAAAATAGCTAAATAACTTTTAGCGATGGATAAACTCTTCAAGCTGTTGGGATAGGAGTTCAACCAAACTGGCTCCTGACTCTGAAGATGTTAGAGCCTCTGCCTGAATCCGTTCGACAGTTTCTGGGGCAAAGCCTAGAAGTCCGACCAATTCACGGTAGGCAGCTGCCTCATCCGCGTTCACCAAATCCTCGTCTGGCGTACGAGCACTGGAATGGATCACTTCATAGGCAAGCCGGAGTACTAGCTCCCGCTCTGCGCTCGTTTGAAGCCGTGGGATCAATTCACTCAAAGGAATATTTTGCATCAAATAATCCCGCAGTTCTTGACGCAGTGCATCTTGTTGGGGCGCGTCAGCAGCAAACATTCCACTAAAGCGATCGAGCATCAGATCCACTTCTTCGTCAGCCAGGTTTCCATCCGACCAGGCCATCGAGGCAATAATCCGTAACAGATTCATCTGACTGGGCGAGATGGATGGAGGGTTGGGGGGAATTTGTAGAGCCATCAGCGTCCTCCTGAGTATGGGAATGTGTAAAGGATGAACAGAAATAAAGAGGGCCTTCCCAAGCTCAAATATGAGGCGTAAGCACCCAAAATCATGGGAGCTTTTGGAAAAGCCCAAGGAAAACGGCCATGAAATTACTCGCACCCTAACACGCACATTTTGATCTCTGCATCGCTTGATTCAATTCTTTGGAGTTGGTTACACGCAGTTACAGTTGCATTTCTTATTAGAGAGAGAAGGTTTGCCTACCTCCCTCGCAAAGCTTTCATTCTTGTGTACGCTCTCTACCCATAGAAATGTGAGCTTAAGCTTATTCTGATCTGACGCTACGAAAGCCAGAGGCCGTTTGAGAAGTTGATTTTCTGTGGGTACAGCGCATAAAAAATCAACTTTTCAAACAGCCTCTAAGATGATGGTTCTAGCTCTGGGGTATTGTGGTCTATAGACGAGCAGCTTTAAACCGGATTCATAAATACCTTTCAATGACAGCAATTCACCCGGAACCTACCCCATCTAAGGCCCACCAAAAAGCGAAAGCTCTAAAACCGGGCAGCGTCCGTCCTGCTAAAGAACTCTGCAGTGAATGTGGCTTTTGTGACACTCACTACATTCATTACGTCAAGGAAGCCTGTGCCTTCCTGAACCAACAATTTGACAACCTGGAACAGACGTCTCATGGGCGATCGCGCGATCTCGACAACCCTGACGAGCTCTACTTTGGCGTACAAAAAACCATGATGGCGGCTCGCAAAATAGAGCCGATTCCAGGTGCTCAGTGGACGGGAATTGTCAGCACAATCGCCATCGAGATGCTAAAGCGGGGCATGGTGGAAGGGGTGGTCTGTGTGCAAAACACGAAAGAAGATCGCTTTCAACCCATGCCTGTTATCGCGCGCACGCCGGAGGAAATCCTCGCGGCCCGGGTCAATAAGCCAACCCTTTCCCCTAACCTGTCGGTGCTGGAGCAGGTGGAGCAGTCTGGGATGAAGCGGCTGTTAGTCATCGGCGTAGGCTGCCAAATTCAGGCATTGCGAGCGGTGCAAGACAAACTGGGGCTAGAGAAGCTGTATGTATTGGGAACCCCTTGTGTGGACAACGTAACCCGCGCTGGGCTCCAAAAGTTTCTCGACACAACCAGCCGATCGCCCGAAACTGTGGTGTACTACGAGTTCATGCAAGATTTCCGGGTTCACTTCAAGCATGAGGATGGTTCTGTCGAGACGGTGCCTTTCTTTGGCCTGAAAACGAATCAACTAAAGGATGTGTTTGCTCCCTCGTGCATGAGTTGCTTTGATTACGTCAATTCCCTGGCGGATCTGGTGGTGGGGTACATGGGTGCGCCTTTCGGTTGGCAGTGGCTTGTGGTGCGAAACGAGACTGGGCAGGAAATGTTGGATCTGGTAAATGAGCTGATCGAGACACAGCCCGTGATGTCGAAGGGCGATCGCAAAGCCGCTGTACAACAAAGCATCCCTGCTTACGACAAGGGTGTCACTTTACCGATGTGGGCAGCCAAGCTCATGGGAGTGTTCATTGAGAGAATTGGACCTAAAGGGTTGGAATATGCCCGTTTTTCCATTGACTCCCATTTCACCCGCAATTATCTATTTGTACGCCGTAACTACCCGCAGAAGTTAGCGGCTCATGTGCCTGAGTTCGCCAAGCGAATTGTGGGCCAGTACGAGTTACCCGAAAAGTAAGCAGCGCTGAACACGATCACGCAACCTGGAAGAGAGGTGGGCGCTTTGCGTCCACCTCTCTTTACTAAACTCGGCAAGACCTGAAACTGCTTCAATCAAAAAGGGAGATGGGCACTTTGTGTCCGCCTCTCCTCAATAGATTAAGCAAGACCTGAAACTGCCTCAATCAAGAAAAGAGGTGGAAGCTTTGCGTCCACCTCTCTTCTTGATTGAGGCAAAACCCGAAACTGGCGAGTTCATGGATTAACCTGCAAGGTGTTAAGAATCTGACTGCACTGGCTACGGTACTCAGAAAATGCGTCTTCAAGCGTACGGCAGGTTAAGACGTATCCGGTTTGGTTAGCGATCGCAAATCGTTGTAACACCCGAATGCCTATTTCTGGCAGTGATGACTCGACCTCGGCTCCAGCCAGGGAACCCATCATTATTGGCTTCTGAGAGTGAATCACAAAGCCGAAGGTTTGCATATTTTGCAGGTTCAGCTCTAGATAAGAAGTCGCATCACCCGGATAAGGTTCCGTCACCATGTTGACAAAGATGGCTCCATCGGGTGACTCGTATTGAGCGACTAACGAGACATTGCCGATATTTGGCGACGCGTATTGAGTTGCCTGCCAGTCTTGAGGTATAGCGAAAGACCAGCGATCGCCTCGCACAACCTGAACTCCCTCTGGAACTTGCTGAGCTAGAGCCGGGGCAGTTGTCAAAAGTGGGAGGTTCAATGGCGCATTTGCCTCTGCCGTCCCTAAGGGAAATGCTAGAGCCAGGGTCAGTACGTAGGTGTGTTTCATGGTTGAACCGTCCCAGGTAACTTCGCTTCAGTATGCCAATTATGGTTTAAAGCTGTACTGTTTTTTGCCTAAGAATACAAACCCCGACGCTAGCTTTGTGCCGCTCAAGTTTTATTTATGCTTTAAGCAGGAGGAAAGTGACAGCAATTCTCATTTTGAAATCAGGCCCGAGAACCGCGCGCCTTTGGCGCGCGGTTCTCGGGCATCAAAGCCAAGAGTTCACGCCCGTAGGGCGTGAACTCTTGGCTTTGATGCCCATACTGAGAATTGCTGGGAAAGTGAAGGTGTCTGGGAACAAGAGAAGACTTATGTGAGTATAGATACAGGTATTGCATCTCACTTCCCATGCGATTCATCCCATAGCAGTCATTTCTATGCAGTTGGGAGATAGAGATGGCTTTTTTAAGTAGTTGAGAGCACTGCTATTTAAAGTCCCATGCCATCATCGAGAGGCGCATAGCGGAGTTTTACCCTAAAGCCATCGTTATTACTTACCTAAACCCTCCTCATGCTGAACCAACTGCTGCGCCGTGTAGTGGCGTTTGTTGGGTTAGCCATTGCGACCGCTGCTATTCTAGTAGCCTGTAATGGCCAGGCCCCTTCAGAATCTACTAATCCTCCTTTGGTTGTTGGTTCATCTCCCTGGCCTGGGTTTGCAGGCTATTATGTAGCCCTAGAAAAAGGTTTCTTTCGAGAGGAGGGGGTAGAAGTTACTGATACCTACTTCCAAATTGCGACAGATGTTAATACGAGGCTTCTAGCTGGCAAGCTGGATCTAGCCTGGACTGGAGGGCCCGATGTGGTGGTCATGGCCAGTCAAGATCCCACATTACGGCTCATCATGTTATCCGACTATTCTGATGGGGCTGATGGAATTCTGGCTCGGAATGTTCAGGGCCCTGAAGATTTGAAGGGAAGGGCGATCGCCTGGGAAAGTCTTCCCCTGCAAGCATTGCTCCTGCGCAAGTATTTGGAACAAGGAGGCCTGACTGAGAAGGATGTTACCTTGCAGATTCTCCCAGCGGCGGCGGCAGCGACGGCTTTTACTGCGGGTCAAATTGATGCAGCGGTCACCTATGAACCCTATTTGAGCACAGCGGCAAAAGACGGGAAGGGGAGCATTGTGTTCAGCTCTAAAGGTTCCAACATCATTCCTGTCGGTTTGGTCGGCAAAGAAGAAGTCATTCAAGCTCGACAGGAGGAAATTCGCGCCTTCATTCGTGCCGTCGATCGTGGGGTAAAGGAGGTTCGGAGTAATTCTGGTGAGACAAATGCGATCGTTGCAAAAAAACTAGGAGTTGAGCCATCAGCTGTACTGAACCAACTTGCAACCGTTCACCTTTTTGATGTTGCAGAAAACAAATCCATCGTCTTTAACTCTCGCGATCCACTCAATGTGATGGATAGCCTGAGATTTGCCGTTAAGACCAGCGAAGAGATCTCTTTAATCAACACTCCCGTCAATGCAGACAAGCTCTACGACTCAACCCTCATAGAGGGGTTGTAGGTAGCCACAACTTTAGGTTGAAAAGTTCAAAAAAGAGTGGGTGAAGTGTTCAGCACTTCACCCACTCTTTTTTGATACTGAAATTCAAATATCAAACCGTCATCACCCAGATAGGTGAGATTCAGCCACTCACTTAAAGTTTACCAGCAAGCTCTAGAGTATTGACCCTAATACAGAGGTGCCTGGAGGAAAAGCCCACATTTATGTAGAGAAATATAACCAACACTGGACATTTAACTCATCTTTCCGAAACAAAGTAGGGCCTCGCCTCCCAACCCAAAACCTTCCAATTTAGGGCTAGAGACCTTATCTGAAGGAAGTTTCAGCACTTTTAGGAATCAAAACACCAAAGACAAAAATGAATGAATGTTCCATCAAGAGTAGATAAATAGTTATGGCTTTGTCGGGATATCGAGAAATTACGGATGAATAAATGGGTATAAAAACGAAAGATATGTTTAACAAACTTAACAATCGGGGTATTATTGGAATAGGTAAAAATTCTCACTGCTTCGTGGTTGTTTGTTCTTTGAGAGACGTTGACATCTGAGGTTATCCCTTCTCTAGAGCGGTCTATTGCCCTACATGCTAGTGACTATCGAGTTCTTCACCGTTTTAGCTACGTCTCTCAGTCTGCCTCTTCACAGACAGACCCCGGTTGCTAACAGGATTTTTTCTTGCAGCCCATGTTCTCTACAAATGCAAAGTCCTTGGGTAGGCTTCCATGATTAGTACACACTTTCCTTGGTTAACGGCACTGATTCTCTTCCCCGTACTCGCCGCACTGCCTATTCCGGTATTGCCTGATAAGTACGGTAAGACCGTTCGCTGGTACACCCTCGCGGCCGGCCTGACAGAATTCTCCCTCATGCTCTATGCCTTCTGGAAGCATTACGATCTGAGCAACCCTGGCTTCCAACTGGTTGAAAATTACAACTGGATTCCTCAAATCGGCCTGCACTGGTCTCTGGCAGTTGATGGACTGTCCATGCCTCTGGTCATTCTGTCTGGACTGGTTACAACTCTGGCACTACTGGCCTCCTGGCAAATTAAGGATAAGCCAAGGCTGTTCTACTTCCTGATGCTGGTGATGTACAGCGCCCAGATTGGAGTGTTCGCCGCTCAGGATCTCCTGTTGTTCTTCCTGATGTGGGAATTGGAGCTGGTCCCGGTTTACTTACTCATTGCGAACTGGGGTGGGGAAAAGCGCCTCTACGCTGCCACAAAGTTTATTCTCTACACGGCCGCTGGTTCCATCTTCATTCTGGTTGCTGCGCTTGCAATGGCCTTCTACGGTGGCGACGTCACCTTCAGCATGCAGGAGTTGGGGCTAAAATCCTATTCCCTTGGCTTCGAGCTGGTCATGTATGCGGCGTTTTTGCTAGCCTTTGGCGTCAAGTTACCCATCTTCCCGCTGCACACCTGGTTGCCCGATGCCCACAGTGAAGCACCGGCTCCGGTCTCGATGGTTCTGGCAGGCGTTCTTCTGAAGATGGCCGGTTATGGTCTGCTGCGCATGAACATGGAAATGCTGCCCAATGCTCATGCTTACTTTGCTCCAGTGTTAGCCATTTTGGGTGTCGTCAACATTGTTTACGCCTCACTCACGGCCTTTGCTCAGGACAATCTGAAGCGCCGCATGGCCTACTCATCCATTGCTCACATGGGCTTCGTGCTGATTGGTATTGCTTCCTTCACCACGTTGGGGGTTAGCGGTGCCGTCCTGCAGATGATTTCGCACGGATTAATTGCTGCAGCACTGTTTTTCCTGGCTGGAGTCACCTACGAGCGCACCCACACGTTATCAATGGACAAGCTCGGTGGAATGGCCAAGCAAATGCCAACGGTGTTTGCTCTCTTCACCGCAGGATCTATGGCATCCCTGGCTCTTCCCGGTATGAGTGGATTTGTCGGTGAGCTGACTATCTTCCTGGGCTTCACCAGCAGCGATGCCTATAGCACCTCGTTTAAGGCGATCGTGGTGCTGCTGTCAGCGGTTGGGGTTATTCTCTCTCCGATTTACCTGCTGTCTATGTTACGTCGAGTTTTCTACGGCAACAGCAATCCTGAGCTGCAACAGTTCTCACTACTGGATGCTAAGCCCCGAGAAGCCTTTATCGCGCTCTGTTTGCTGGTTCCCATTATTGGTATCGGGATTTATCCTAAGTTGGTAACCCAGACTTATGATGCAACCACGGTGGCACTTACCAGCCAGGCTCGAACCGTGCTACCTGCGATCGCCCATCAACCCATTCTCAACATTCAAGCCCACTTGACGGCTCCAAGCCTGCTGGGCACCGAAAGCAAAAACCTGTTTGACTAGAGCTTACCTTTAGAAAAGTGATCCCTTCGGGAAACTTAGGTTTCCCGAAGGGATCACTTTTTCCGCTGCTTGTGCCCCACAGAAGTTTCCTCAGCGTTATAACAAGTAAGGTTAAATGCCAATGCCAATTTTTGGCATTGGCATTTAACCCGACATGATATTAGACCGAGCAGGATTGATAGAGCGTCGCTAAGGCTTCCTGAACCCTAGGTGGAACAGCGGTGAATTGCAGAGTAATGGTACTCTGGTCGGGATTTACACCGGCAACTTTGGCGTAAATATCATCCTGGGCAACAGATTCAGAGCCCATGAAAAGATTTAGCTTAAGATTGGCAAATTCAGAGAGGTGCTGAAGGGCTGTGGGAGCGATCGCCACCTCCGCCCCCTTAGGAGACAGACGCATCAACTTTCCCTGGAAGACTTCTCCGCCCATAGCTTTTCCATCCAATACGATGAAATGTAGGGGCAGTGCCTCTGTTAGCGCAACGAAAACTTCCTCCATTCTGGGCAAGTACAAATTGTGGAACCCAGCAACGCCGTACACTTCATAGAGAGTGACAGAGCCCTTCACACCCTTCATCTGTACCTGACGTTGGTTACCAATGCGGACACTGGAGCCTGCCGCTCGCAAGGTTTGTTCCGAAATTAAGATCTGGCCGCCGCAGGTAAATGACTCGATCCGGTAGGTCAGATTCACCTGATTGCCGACAATGCCATACTTCGTGCGCTTTTCGGAGCCAATATTGCCAACCACCACATCCCCAGTATTGATGCCGATGCCCATTTCCAAAGGCGGCATCCCCAGAATACGCATGTGTTCATTGACGGCTCCCATTGCTAACTGCATGGAAACAGCACAGACTACCGCTCGTAAGGCATCATCCTGGCGTGGTGTGGGTGCCCCAAATAACACCAGAATGCCATCACCCATGAATTCATCGATGGTGCCCTGGTATTTGTTGATGACATCCGCCATGTATTCCAGATAGAGATTGAGGACATTGATCACTTCCTCGGGCGGCAAACGTTCAGACAGAGCCGTGAAGCCCCGGAGATCAGAGGTGAGGATGGTAATGTTGCGGCGATCGCCCCCCAGCTTCAATGCCTCCGGGCTCTCCAGCAACTTCACCACCACTTCGTCGCTAAGATAGCGCCCAAATACTTGCCGGATCAGTTGGTTGCGTTTCGCTAAATCTGTATTGGCCTGAGCCAGATCCGCTGTCCGTTCACGCACCCGACCTTCCAATTCCCGTGCGGTCTCCCGCAGTTTGCCAATCACCAACGTCAAGCCCGATAGCCCCAGCACCGAGATCCCGCCCAGCATCAGGGACGTTTCCCGCAGGTCGTGCTTCACCTTGGTTACGAGGCTATTCAAAGGCTGGCTGATTTCCCAGACACCTGCCACGTCACCTACTTGCCAATCGGTTTTGGGACTGTCTAAGTGGGTGTTGTGGCAGGTGACACAACTGGGTTTCATAATACTGGGCTCGGCATAGCGCAGGAAAGTACCACCATTGTGCTGCTCAAACCGTACATAAGTTTCTTTAGAATGCTGGCGCAAATAGGCGAGCGCTTCGTGCTCAAAGGCATCCTTCGCACCCCCAGTTTTTTTCCGCCACGGGAACGGATAGTCGCTGAAAAACCGCACAGATAAATCGTGGTTTTCGTCGCTAACCTGTTGCCCCAGCTCAATTGCAAAGGTTGAGGGTAAGGGAATCCCACCCTTTTTGTTGAGGTAAGCGTGGGTGACAGAAATCCCATTCACGACTTTGGCGCGATCGGCCGCCGATTCGCTGTAGAGATCGATAGCTTGGTTAAAAGTTTGAATGTAAAGTTTAGCGTTTATAACCGCTTGGGATTCAATCAGATTGGAAGATAGGCGTGACATATTGGAGAGAGCAATTCCCGCTCCAATACAAAACAGTAGCATCAGCACCAAGACAATGCGCTTGAGCAGCCAGCGTAACAAGGTGTTCCACAATCCTGGGAGTCTTTCAAGCATGACAAGCCCTTCTATTACGGATGGTTTCGTGTATGCTGATGACGTTGCAGTAGGCCATGACAACTTTCGACATTCAGGCGATAGAACCGAGATTTTTAAGATGACCCTACATCGTTCAGTGCCTTAGAGAAAAGTGTACGCCTGTATCTTTTCACTCCTAAATTCCGAAAGGATTTGATACTTAAACATCTTTAATGCCATTTGAAAAAAATTCTAAAAATCTCTAGTTTTCTTCAGGTTAAACTTGCCGTTTTGCGTCGCTCTTGTCCATGGATGATGTAGAACAGATTCTTACCTTTACTGATACATTGGTGGCCGCCAAGACAGGGTTACACCTGAGCGATCTCCAGCGGGCCATGCTACGCGAGTCCTGGTCCTGGCAGCGGTTGAGTTATGACCAGATTGCGGACTCTTACGGCTATTCATCGACCTACTTAAAACACGATGTGGGGCCAAAGCTGTGGAAGTTGCTATCGGAAGTACTGGGAGAAAAGGTTACAAAAACAAGCTTTCGAGCGGCGATCGAACGTCGGTTTTTAGCGACATCGGCTTCTCCTCCGATCATTCCACCCCTTGCGGCCACTTCAGCATCCGCTCAGGCGATCGCTACCGTCGCTGATGTAGAAACCCTGACATCACCTCCATTGCTACATCGGCAGGATTGGGGAGATGCCGTTGAGGTCATCCATTTCTATGGGCGGGAGCGTGAGATCGCACAGTTACAATCCTGGATTGTGGAGGAACGAAACCGGGTTGTTGCCGTGCTGGGGATGGGGGGCATGGGTAAAACGACCCTCTCGATCCGACTGGTAGAACAGCTTCAGGAGCAGTTTGAATGGGTGGTCTGGCGATCGCTCCACAATGCCCCTCCGCTGGAGGATTGGTTGGCTGACGTGCTGCATGTGCTCTCAAATGGACAAGAGCGCCATGACCAACCCTTAGAACAGCGCATGAGCAAGCTGCTGAGTTATTTGCGATCGCACCGCTGCCTGCTGGTTCTCGACAATGTGGAAAGTATTTTGCAGGGCAGTGCCCGGTCTCCCCAGGGCTCAGGGGGGTATCGAGACGGGTATGGCAACTATGGAACCTTATTTTTGCAGATGGGCAAGACTCGCCATCAAAGCAGCCTACTGCTGACGAGCCGGGAGAAACCGCCCGAAGTGTCGCTCATGGAAGGGGAAATGCCGGTGCGATCGCTCTCCTTAGGTGGCTTAGATCCGACCGGAGCCCGCAACCTGTTGCAACTCAAAGGGACTTTACAAGGGGCTGATGCAGATTGGGACGAGCTCATTCAGCGCTATTCTGGCAATCCCCTGGCTTTAAAGTTGATCCCCAGCACAATCCAGACGTTATTTGATGGCAATATTCACGATTTTCTGCAAGAACAAGCATTAGTATTTGGCAACCTGCGAACTTTATTAGATCAGCAGTACGAACGGCTATCCATTCTCGATAGAACAGTGTTGTATTGGTTGGCCATTTATCGGGAGTCTGCAACATTTAGCGAGTTACGAGCAGATATTTTTCCACCCGTTCCACCGCAGCAGTTGATTGATGCACTGGAATCATTGGAGCAGCGATCGCTCATTCAAAAACAAGCCAATCTCTTCTCGCTACAGCCGATTGTCATGGAGTACATGAGCGATCGCCTGGTCATGCAAATATGCCACGAAATTCAGGATGGCCTACAGATTGCAGACGGGCAAGGATATTGCTTAATCAAGCATCACTCCTTACTCAAAACGCAATCCAAAGATGATCTACTGAATACACAAATACGGCTTATTCTGGCACCCATTATCCATCGTCTCACCTTGGAATTAGGCGTCACCTCATTAAGCGATCGCCTGTTACAACTCTTGACTCAGTTGCGTGGTAAACCTGCGTTAAATGTCGGGTATGCCGGAGGTAATGTATTGAATCTACTCTGTCAACTGCAACCTATTTTAAGAGATTACGACTTATCTCAATTGGTGCTTTGGCAGGCGGATCTTCAACAGGTTCAATTACATCGCGTTAACGTCTCGGGTTCTGACTTATCCCATTCTCTCTTTGCGGAAACTCAGGGTATTGTTTTTTGCACCGCGTTCAGTCCAGATGGTCGGTTATTGGCAACGGGAGATGCAGAAGGGGGATTGCGGCTCTGGCAGGGTGCAGAAGGCAGTTTGCTATTCGGGCTAACGGGGCATCAGGGTTGGGTGTGGGCGATCGCCTTCAACGCTGATGGCAGTTTGCTCGCCAGTTGCAGCAGTGACAAAACCATTCGCATCTGGGATACGAACACGGGGCAGTGTTTACAAACACTCACCGGGCATCGCAGCAGTATTTGGGCGATCGCTTTCGACCCCATCACCCATCGTTTAGCCAGTGGTGGTGACGAATCCACCGTGTTCCTCTGGGATTTAGACCGTGGAACCTGTGTAGAACAGTGGGCAGGCCATGAGCAGCGCATTTTAAGTGTTGCTTTTTCGGCCGATGGTCAACGGTTGGTCAGTGGTAGTGGTGATGGTGCGATTCGGGTTTGGGATGCAACGACTGGGGTAGTGCAGTGGTGTGGTGTAGAACATGGCGATCGTGTCTGGTCCACCACCTTCAGCCCCGATGGTCAGTGGATAGCCAGTGCCAGCGCTGATCGCACCCTCAAACTTTGGGATGCCCACACGGGAACCTGTCTGAAGACGATGGAAGGGCATAGCGATCGCGTTCGTTCCGTCCTGTTTACCCCGGATGGCCAACGCTTGATCAGTGGCAGCGACGATCACACTATCAAACTGTGGGAAACCGCGAGTGGACAATGTGTGCAGACCCTCTGGCGACACACTAGCACCGTTTTCTCCCTCACCTGTCATCCCCAACAGTCCATTCTGGTCAGCGGTAGCGCCGATCAAACGGTTCGGGTTTGGGATTTGCGTAACGGCCAGTGTCTACGGACCTGGAAGGGCTATACCAACTCCATTTTTTCCGTCGCTTTCCATCCCCAGGGGCATCTGCTCGCCTCTGGTAGCACCGATCAGACCATTCGCCTCTGGGCAATGAAAGAAGGAACCTGCCAGAGATTACTTCAGGGACATCGCGGTTGGGTCACATCCGTTGCCTTCCATCCCCAGGGGCATCTGTTGGCCAGCAGTAGCGCTGATGCGACGGTGCGGCTGTGGTCTACCAAAACAGGAGATTGTCTGAAGGTTTTGGAGGGGCACACAAACTGGACGCAATCTGTCAGCTTCAGCCCCGATGGGAAATGGTTAGCCAGTGCTGGGGATGATTGCAACCTTCGCATCTGGTCAGTGGAAACGGGGCGCTGTGCGGCATTTCTGGAAGGACATCAGGGATGGATTTGGGCGATCGCCTTTAGCCCCAATGGTCAATTGCTAGCCAGCAGTAGCGAGGACCAAACCATCCGGTTGTGGTCAGTGGAGCGCCGAGAACCAATTCATACCTTACAGGGCCATGAAGGACGAGTGCAGGGTCTTGCCTTCAGCCCGGATGGGCAACGTCTCGCCACCAGTAGTGGGGATACCACCGTACGGCTCTGGGATGTCGCGACCGGCGAATGCTTGCAAATTTTCAAGGGTCATGAAAATAACGTCTGGTCTGTGGCCTTCAGCCCGGATGGAGCACTTCTGGCAAGTCGTAGCCTGGATCAGACAGTGCGCTTATGGGATCTAGCCACAGGAGAATGCCGTCGAGTATTGTCTGTGCCATCCCAGTCAGTACGCTCGGCGATCGCCTTCCACCCCGAAGTAGAAAACGGAATCACCTCTTCCCACGCCATCCTGGCAACAGGCAGCCACAACGGAACCATTCAACTTTGGGATACAGAAACGGGGGAATGTCTCAAACTCTTTCGCCCAACCCGCCCCTATGAAGGCATGAATATTGCTGGCGTCACGGGGATTACTGCTGCGCAAAAAGCAGTCCTGCTGGCACTGGGTGCCACGGAAGAAGATACTTGATTTGGCAATACTCTCAGTTCTGTTGATGGCGGTGGTTAGAACATCTCATCTAGCAAAATTGAGGCACCTTATGCCTCAATAACCAGCAATTCTCATTTTGAAATCAGGCCCGAGAACCGCGCGCCAAAGGCGCGCGGTTCTCGGGCATTAAAGCCAAGAGTTCACGCCCTACGGGCGTGAACTCTTGGCTTTGATGCCCATACTGAGAATTGCTGCTCAATAACCCTTCCTAACTCCTGGCTTATACCAAACAAATATGAAGCTGCGCCAAACTAGAAGAGTCCTCTTTGAGGTGATGGGCGATGACAGGACGTCCTTTTCAAGTCACGGTGACGGAGAGCCTGGAGCAGTTAGAG
>NZ_JACJOO010000062.1 GCF_014695575.1 Leptolyngbya sp. FACHB-8
TCAGATCACGCAGGGGATGTTTTTGGCGACGGGTCATAGCAGGGCACCCAAGGGTTCCCTACTATCTTGACAGCCGCCTATAAAAAATGGCGATATTCGAGTCAAATGACCCACTAGTAGGCTGCGGCCTAAGTTTACATCCTATGTTTTTGTGTGGGGTGCTTCGCACCCCACACAAAAACATAGGTGATGGATTTCCGCCTCAGCGTACTAGCTGGATTGAAGATCAGCCAGGAAATCAAAATCGACCAACAACTGCACCAATGCCGGAACTGCCTCGGCTTCCCTTGTCAGAATATCTACCGCAGTGCCTTCCAAGAGAAAACGCAACTCAGGGGTTGCACTTTCGATCGCCGCCATCACGCGGCTCTGCCACTGCTCAATCAGGCAAGGTTGGCTACCACCCAAGCGGCTAGGAAGTTGAACTACTACATCCGGCTCCAACGGAAAGACATCAGGTTCCGGCATGTGACCGGTTGCTAAATCAAAGTACCAGTCATGCTCAGGTGTGCTGACCTTAAGAGTTAGCAATAAGCGCAGCAGTCCAGACTGCCAGGCCTGCCCGGGTTGCAGCAAGCGACAGCGCAGCCCACCAATGAGATACATCACCTCATAGGCACTGCGACTCACACACCAGAGGAGCCACGGCAGCAGATCCGCTAAGGGCACGCCCGCTTCTGCTGGGCGTTGGGCGAGAAATGGAGGAGCAGATTCGAGCAGATTGGCCACTTCACAGGCATTCTGTACCAGCAGTGGCAGGATATCGTCAGCCAGCGGTGGCAAGTCGGCCTGGGCCATGTTTTGGTAGGCCGACAGTTGCGGAATCAAGGTCGCCAGGTATTGCTGTAAAACAGTTGTGCGGTAAGCCTCTAGCCACACCGTATCGGTAAATTTGAGAATCGGCACTGATTGGGGCAGGGCAACCGCAGCTCGGGTCACTTCATAGTCAGGGATAAATTCCAACCCCATCTTTAATTGCAGGGTACCTGTCTGCCAACGATGCTGAGGGGTCAGACCTGTAACCGCAACTCCATTGAGAAAGCTTAGAACTGCTGGAGTTGTCATCCGAATTTGTTGGACAAAGCCTTGCAACAGTTCCCCAGCGGGACGGGGTTCAGTCATGGGGTACCCTTCCAGCAATTGAATAGGAACGGTAGTATCCAGGGTCATTTCCGGAGGATGGTGAGTCACCAGGTCAATCGTTTGGCTATGGTCAGCAATCCGAATCTGGAGCAGAGCCGTCATCCGAACGATGCCATGAGATTCTCGAGGCGATCGCCCATCCTCCTGCACAATAGCCCGTACCCCCTCCAGCAGCCGCATTACACCATAAGCGCTGCGAGCAATACCCCAGAGCAATTGCGGGGCAAAATCCTCTGCTAAGCAGTAGTTTTGCCACAGGTCTTGAGATAACCAGGATTCGGCCCCTTCACTGGGTCGACGGGAAAAGCTATCCAGGGTAGATTCAAGGGCATCCAGTAAGTCACTAGCCTCCTCGAAGACGTAGGGCAGCAAATTCTCTGGTGTAGCGGGGCGATCGGGATCCCATCCACCATCGGGCGATCGCACCCCCTGAACAATTTCCACCAATTGCTGCATGGCGGCTAAAACCTGGGTTGCCTGCCGCAACCTTGGTACCCGTTGATCTGGCGATGCTGTAATACGCAGCACCCAGGAACTTAAATCTGGAGTGGCTTCCGCCTCGGAAGGTAATACAGAATCAGTGGGTACCAGAAAATCAGTCATAGCTCACGGCTCAAGGAGGCTTAATTTCAGCATTCCCCTCTTTCCACCGAGCCACGCGTTGCATCCGCCGACTTCGCGCAAATCTTAATTTTGCAAAGCTTACAATGCAGGAGCTATGCAATCTGCACGTTATAGCGCTGTGCACGTTAAGTACAGCAACGGTGGTGTGGGGCACTTCGTGCCCCACACCACCGTTGCTGTACTTAACGCACTTGCACATTGCTATATACCAAATCAATGTGAAGCTGCGGAGAGTGGTGTGTGGAGCGTAGTGCCACACACCACTCTCCGCAGCTTCATAAAAGCGCTGTAAAAACGGTATGAGTAATTTTTGAAGCAACCCTTACAACCCGGGTTGCATGCTCCTCAAACTCTCCACGTCCAATTGGCCCAGCCGTTCGTAAGCCTGGTCGATCGCCCGCTTCCCCCGCAGAAAACCCGTGTTCGCTCCGGGGCAAATCCACTGCAATGTTTCCGACGAAAACTCTCGCTGCAACCGCTCCAGGCTACGAAGTTGGCGGGGCCAGTGAAATGTCTTAGAAACCCGCAGAGGAACGGGATCACCTGCCTGGTTGGGCAAAAGATGGCGTCCTGTAAACAGCAGTCCACCTTGTAAGGCGTGATAAAGACAGGACGAACCTGGAGAATAACCCGGTGTCCATAGAGCACAGCTGGTAGAACTGATTTGAAATTCATCAGAAAAGGGGGTTACAGGAATACCAGGAAGCAAATAGGCTTCCTGTTCCTGAATTAAAATCTCGCAGTGAAGCGCATTGTTCCATTCCCGCACATGGGCATGGGCTGCACGATGGGTTAGCAGCAGCCAGCGCACCCCTCCCTGTTCCTGCAAAAAGGCGACGTTGGTTTCATCCCAGGCCGGGCAATCAACCAGAATATTGCCTGTTGGCTCCACCACCAGGTAAGCCGTTCCTCCCATGGTGTTGCGATTGGGCGGAAAGGCAAACACCCCCTCTACAACCAGGCGGGGAAGTTTCCCTGAGCCCACTGCGGGAGGTTGAAGCAAGTCAAATTCAGTCGGTCCAGATGCCATAACCTTGAAAATATAGTTTGCCTGAAGGAGTGCCGAGAAGGGTTGCGCTTTTGTAGGTTGTGCGAATACCCATCAACAGCTCTGAAAATTCCAACCCATATTAGCCCTAAACAGGCTTTTTCCCAGCCTTTCAAACTATAACGGTTTACGACTCAATGCATTGGACGAAATTATCCTTAAGCTGAAAGTTAATTGAGTTAAGTTAAGACCCACAGCGCTTTGCGCTTGAATCAGCCACGTTTTTTTGTGAGAACCGGGCTCCGCACGGCTCTCACAAAAACAACTAGATTTTAAGCATTTGAAAAGCGCTGTAAATGCACCAGAAGTAAGTAGCTATAAGCATCAACCATTTAGATATTAAATACTCAACAAGCGAGGAACGTTGTTTCCATTTACCTCCAAGAAAACATCTGTTTCTCTTGTAACAATACTCTGGACAGTTTTTCTGAAACCCTTGATTTTGCGTGCGCGAAGCGCACGCAAAATCAAGGGTTTCAGAAAAACTGTCCGAACTAATGTTGTAAGTAACCTCAACTCGGTCTAATTAAAATGGGCTGTTTCCAGAGGCAGGCGAGGTGTGCGCCTCGAAAAAGTCCATAATCCGAACTCAGGTTAGTAAAGCGACTTATTTCACTGGGTTAAACTGTGGAGCGGTTTTACCTGGTGAGGAGCTTACCTCCGAGTTTTTCAACCAGATTTGGTATAGTAAGCAGCTTAAACATTTTTTTAAGTAGGGCTAATTCTGTATGAGCTTTACCAATATAGAAGTAATTCTCACAAAACTGCCCAAAGCATTGATGAAATGGCTCAGGGTGAAAAAGCTATCATGATCGAAGAGGTGTATCCCCTATCTAGGGTGATGACGTGCATCTTAAAACCGATTAAATTCAGTGGGGTACTTAACTGCCGCTGATTCATAGCCCTCTTAGCGCCCACTAGATAGCATGGCTTGGTTCCTTCTATTAGGAATATTAGGACTCTTCACCTACTTCACGGTACAGCGGAGTGTGGCGACTATCACACGCACCCCTGTATGGCTGTTGTGGTTGGTGCTGATGACCCCCGCTCTAATCTGGACGGGGTGGATCCTGATGAAAGGTGAAGAAGCTCAAATTCCTACCATTCTATTATTAGGGCCCTTCGTACTTTGCCCAATTCTTTATTGGTTTTTGATCCAGTGGGGCCGTCCCGTCTCACCGCCCCCATCGGAGACATTAACCTCTACTCCTGAAACCATTCCCATCCCCCCTGCTTCCCTCGACCCAAAAGGCATTATCAAACCCATCAACCGCGAAGAAGAAGCAACTCTACACACTTGCTTTCCCTGGACGGTTTATTACCTACAAAATGTCGAGTATCGCCCCCAGGCTTTGATTTGCCGGGGGCAATTGCGCGCTTCGCCCGAGGTAGCCTATCAAACTATCCGCGAGAACATCGAAATGCGGTTTGGCGATCGCTTCCTCGTCATCTTTCAAGAAGGGGGCAACGGCAAACCCTTCTTTGCTCTGGTTCCCAATGTACAGGCCAGACGGGGAGATGCAGCCAAGCGTTCTGATGGACGTCCTATTGTAGCGCTGGTGCTGTCGGCCTTAACGTTGCTGACCTGTACTCTGGGGGGCATCGTCCTGTTGGGCAAAACTGCTGAGGAATTGCCTGGGGATGCATCAGTTTTACTGCTTGGCTTGCCCTACGGACTCGCTTTGATGACCATCCTGGGTATCCATGAAATGGCTCATTACCTCGCAGCCCGTCGCAATGGCATGCGGGCCACATTGCCTTACTTTATTCCAGTACCCCCTACAGGAGTTTTTCCGTTTGGTACCTTTGGGGCGTTTATCCAGATGCGATCGCCCGTTCCAGACCGCAAAGCTTTGTTTGACGTCGGCATTGCAGGGCCAATGGCAGGTTTTCTGGCCTCCCTTCCCTTCCTATTTTGGGGGCTGGCGCACTCAACGGTTGTTGATCGTACCGAAACCTCCAGCATTCTTAATTTCAACTCGTTTGATCCACAGTCATCTCTGTTGCTGGCGATTTTGAGCCGATTGGCTTTGGGGGGCCAGTTAGCAGCTCAACAGACTATTGATCTGCATCCTGTGGCGATCGCCGGTTGCATTGGCATTGTCATTACCGCCCTGAATCTCATGCCAGTTGGCCAGCTAGATGGCGGCCACATCGTCCATGCCATGTTTGGCCAACGGATGGGCGCAACAATTGGTCAGATTGCCCGGTTGTTGGTGTTATTTATCTCATTTGTGCAGCAGGAGTTTCTGTTGTGGGCTATCCTTTTGCTATTTATTCCCGCCATGGACGAGCCAGCCCTGAATGATGTAAGCGAGTTAGACAATCGACGCGACTTTTTTGGCCTTTTGGCACTTACCGTCCTGGTCGTTATCATTCTTCCGGTTCCTCCGTTAATGACACGACTGTTGTTTTAGGCTCTCACGTTTTTTCACCTATTGGATTGGATCAGGAGCACTGGAAATGTCCCACGATGTCCAGCAATGGTTAGGGGAAATTAAGAATTTGCAGCAGAAGCTGGAGGATGCCCACAAAGAGCGAGATGGGGCCTTCGCCAGCGCTATGAATTGGCGCGAACTCTATCAAACTGAAGCTCAGCAACGACGTACGGAAGCAGCCCTCTCTCAACGCAAGATTGAGGAATTGCAGGACGAGCTAGAGCAGCTCCAGGGAAACCCTCCCCTCCCACCCGTAGCGACCGACCCCAGCGTGCCCGAAGCAGTACAGGAGTTGGTGAGTACATTAAAAACACCTGACGAGCTGCGTCAGGCGTTGACAAAGGCATTGATGGAGTGCGATCGCCTGACCCGCGCAATCAAAGCAGAGCAGGAAACCCATGCCCGTACTCGCCGAGAGCTAACGGCCGCCCTTGGGGATACCGTGGATCAACTGACCCGGGTACGAGGAGGACACCTGGTTAAATCCAGCGTCCCAACCCAGGTCAGTGGAGAGAGTCACGGGAATGAATCTGCCCCTAAAACCCCATCGTACGAACTACCGATTCTAGAGTAGGCGCAATTCCAGCTTTCACCTGGTTTTCGCAGTGTTTGATGGCGGTGTCGGGGTCTTTCAGACCGTTGCCCGTCAGCACGCACACGATCCGTGCGCCCGTGGGCACCTGATCTTTTACCTTCAGCAAACCCGCTACCGAGGCAGCACTGGCTGGTTCACAAAATACGCCTTCTTCCGCAGCCAGCAATCGATAGGCTGCCAAAATTTCTTCATCCGTGACCGCATTGAACTGTCCCTGGCTGGCTTCCTGGGCGGCGATCGCCTTCGACCAACTGGCAGGGTTGCCGATCCGGATGGCTGTGGCCAGCGTCTCAGGATGCGGGACTGGAGATCCACCCACCAGGGGAGCTGCCCCTGCGGCCTGGAAGCCCATCATGCGGGGTAAGCGTGTGCTCTTGCCAATTTGGTGATATTGGCAGAAGCCCATCCAGTAGGCAGAAATATTACCTGCGTTGCCCACCGGGATGCAGAGCCAATCGGGGGCATCGCCTAATACATCGACAATTTCAAATGCTCCGGTCTTCTGACCTTCCAGGCGATAGGGGTTAACAGAGTTCACCAGGGTAATAGGATAGTGCTCGGCTGCATCCCGCACAATTTGCAAAGCCTGGTCAAAGTTACCTTGAATGGCCAGCACTTCCGCCCCATAGAGCAGGGCTTGAGCCAGCTTACCTAACGCTACATACCCATCGGGAATTAGTACGAAGGCCCGCATTCCACCCCGCCGCGCATAGGCCGCTGCGGAAGCCGACGTGTTGCCCGTGCTGGCACAGACGACCGCTTCTGCCCCGGCCTCCTTCGCTTTGGAGATGGCCATGGTCATCCCCCGGTCTTTGAAACTGCCTGTGGGGTTTAAGCCATCGTATTTGACGAAGACTTCCACCTGCCGACCAATCTGGGCAGCGATCGCCGGGGCCGGGATCAGCGGTGTGTTGCCCTCATGGAGGGTAATGACCGGAGTCTTGTCGGTTACCGGCAGGAAGGGGCGATAGGTCTCAATCAGGCCACGCCAGCCCTGATAAGAGCTGTTAGCGGCGATCGCAGGTTGGGGATACATTTCCCCGCTCGGAGCATCAATACTTACTGTCACGATACGTCTGCCAATCTACGAGAAACGTTGAAAATCCTGGCATTAGTCAGGATAGAACAGACCAGCCCCATGTAACACATCGGGTTGATTGCTGGGCAGGGGTCGTCAGAACGAAACAGAACCCGATGAAGGGCAACGTAAATACCCGAGTCTATGCCCCATGCCTATCAGTCCAGTCTATCGCGACTCTACCAAGCCACTCAAAATCGATAGCTTTTATTACAGCGTTTTTTGTCTTTTTCGGCTTTCGGGATCCAAATAACAGCAGTTCTCAGTATAAAATCAGCCCCAAAAACCGCTTGCCGAAGGCAAGCGGTTTTTGGACTTCAAAGCCAAGATTGCGCGCCCGTCGGGAGCCCAATCTTGGCTTTGAAGCCCATCATGAGAACTGCTGCCCAAATCAAGGAATTTTTATGTGTACAGAGCCCACATAAAATTTTCCTGATTTGGCGTCATCGCCCGAGGATTGTGTCTATAGGATGACGCAAAAAACACTACCAATTGCGAAACTGCCACAGACCCCGGTTTCAGGAATGCAGCTTTCACTACAATCAGAGCCGAGGTTTGAGATACAATAACCCTCGTGGCGTGAGTAAGTACAAATGACTAGTCAAACCCTGGTATCGAATTCTTCTGTTGATGCTGCTAGCCAATCCAACGTCGCAGTTCTGACGCCTGCGGCTCCCCGGCTTCCCTACAGCAAACCGCAGCAAATTGAGTTGCTCCATCTACAAGCCGAGGCCGATGCTCTGCTTCAGCAGCTCCAAATTCTAAAACAGCAAAAGCAGCTGGCAACAGTTGGTCAGTAAGATTTGTTTGAGTTGAATCGAGTTGGCGATCGCTATTATCTCTACCAATAGCTAGCCTGGAGGTTTCGCCCTCAAACTCGATGCTCAATTGAATGAATTAACCGAAGTGTTCATCTAAAGTTCCTTGGGAAGGTGCCTCTGGCACCTTTTTTCTTAAATACAGAATTTACATATTTCTATTGGGTATGGCGTGTTACATGCCATACCCAATAGAAAGCCATCAGGTCTAGCAATTTTGCTCCGGTACAGCGCAAAGTATTTAATACGGGGTGTTTTGCGCCCCATATTAAATACTTATCAGCCCATTTGACTAACTGGAGTGGATGTCAGTAGAAGCGTTAGCCACCCACATTAATGGTTGACTCAACCTTCACCTTGCCATCGTCACCGATCGTCCATACATCGTAGCTACCGACCACATCACCTTGAGCGTTGAAGTCTACGGTACCGCTGGCTCCCTGATAATCGATGTCGGTTCCAGCCCGTACTAACTCCAGACCCTTGCAGACATCCGTTACGACCTCACCCGGAGCATTGGCCACTTCATCCAACTTGGCTTCAATGTCAGCTCCCCGACCCGACTTAGCCGCTTCCGCTGCTAAAACCAGGATTGCTGCGGCATCCCAGGAGTTAGGATCGTACACGTTGGGAGCACGGTTAAACTTCTCTTGATACAGCTTTGTAAACGCATCGATTGCCGGGCCACCCGCGCTTGGGGCAGTACCGATGACACCTGTGGTGATGAACTGACCATCCGAACCTTTGCCAACATTCTCTGCCAGCTCGTCACTCTTCATCCCATCGGTCAGGAGTACTTTGGTGTCACCCCCCAGCAACCCCTGCTCGTAGGCCGACTTGAGGATCAAGCTGCCCGTTTCCAGGTAACCGATGACCAGTACTGCATCGGGCTTGTCACCAAAAGAAGACTGCAATTCAGAGTCAAAGGTCGTCGCGTTTTCAGCGTACTTGGTGGGGTTGTCTTTATTCACAACCGTGCCACCCAACGCCTCAAAGGCAGGCACAAAAGCTTCTAGCAGACCATTACCGTAGTCATTATTAATGGCAAGCACAGCGACAGTGTTGAAGCCTTGCTCCCGAGCCAGTTGGGCGAGTGCATCCCCCTGGAACGTGTCGGGGGGAGCCGTTCTCGCCCAAAAACCCTTGAAGTCGCCATTCTTGGCCCGATCGGTGAAGGAGGGGCTGGTGCTGGAGGGAGAAATTTGCACCACCTGATTTCGTACAGCAATATCTACAGCAGCACTGGAGACGGCACTACCTGCAGCCCCAACCACCGCACCAACCCTATCCACTTCGGCCAGTTTAGTCATACCAGCCGCCCCTGCTGCTGGGTCCGTCTGGTCATCCTCTGAAATCAATTCGATAGGCTGGCCCAAAGCCCCGCCACAGCTATTGGTCGTATCTACTAATAAATTGATGCTATCTTGCATGGTTTGCCCGTATTGGGCCAGGTCTCCCGTCAGCGGCATCAAGCTACCCAATTTGAAGGGGCCATCGGCAGATGCCGCCGCAGGACTCGCAGAAGCCGATGCTGCTGGAGACTCAGCCGTAGAGGTGTTATTTTGGCAGGCGGTTACTAGAAGGAGGAGGGCGATCGCACCCCCCTGACCCAAGCGAGCAAACCAGCGAATGGGGCTATTCATAGGTGTCCTCGAAACAATTACAAAAAAAGTACGGCAGGTAGAAAGTGAAATACTATCGCGCCAGTAAGGGATTCGGGTGGAATCACCGAATGCAGATTCGGATACATAGCATAGCGGGTTCGAGAATGTTTGCAAAGCTGATGGTTTGCACGCAAGATGCACAAACAATCAAATTTGAAAATATTCCTACAGGCCAATCTTATGCTTCCAGTAAGTCGGTGTGGGTCGTGTTCTAAACGCGTGGTGAAAGGAACGCGAAGTGCTCCTTTCACCACATCCCATCCACGCGTTTGAAACACGACCAAAATATAGATCAGTTGAGTGTATTACAAACCACTCATGTATAATTCGTAGCCAAATTCTGTAACTCAGTTCATTGCTCATCTAAGAACTATCAGAGTAGAGTTTTCCTTCACCCAAACTTTCCTCTGATATTCGATCTGATATTAGAAGAGAAACCTTTTACCCGCCTCTCCGTCTACTTTTTGTAGGGGATGACGCAGTAACAAGGATGACTTCAATGTGAACCTGCAACCGTGGGCTTGCGCTTTGCCAGGTGGGAACCCAAGAACTAATTTTTGAGTTTTAGCATCGTTTTGAGAATGCGTTGATTAGTCTTGCATTCTCGATCTCGTGCTGACAAATTTGCCCCAATTAATATTTTTTATAGGACAGCCTTTGAGTTCAAAAGCTGTTCATAAAAAGGGTTGGGCATTTTGATTGGGGCGATCGCCACCTGCTACACTGCCACAGAGTCATAGCTGAAGTTTCCGGACTGTGCTACAAGTACTAAGAATTCCTAAGAGTTCCATACCGCTGGGATTTTGAAACTTGTTCTCGTCGTCATTAGGTTTAATGCGTCGTTTTCCAGGCCAGGTATTTGTTGTTTTTCAGGCATAGCCGAGGAGTCGTTATGAAACGTTGGACTCGTTGGGGTCTCAGGCTAGGGTTAGCGGGCAGCATCTTGCTGGGAACCCTCATCACCGCAGCCCATCAGGTTTTAGCATTAACCGATGAGCAGGTTGCCGCTCGACTCCGTTCTGTTCCCGTATTTGCGATTACTACCCCCGATGGAGCCCCCCTCGTCAATACGGTTACTCGTGGGGATCAAAGTGTCGCTGTGGCCGAGGTTTATATGAACTGGCAGGATGCTCAGGCATTCCTGGATCAACTGCGGCAAGCCAACCCCGACCTGGCAGGCCAGGTTGCTATCAAACCCCTTTCTCTGGGAGAAATTTTCCGTCTGATTTCGGAAGCGCCGGAAGGAAGTAATGTTCCTCGGTTTAGTCTGGTTCCTGGAGACGCTCAGGTGGCAGCGGCTCGTACCTTGTTGCAAGAGCAGGGCCAAGCTGCAGAAGAATTTCAGGGTGTGCCGGTGTTTTATGCCGAATCCACGCAGAATGGCGGCGGCTACCTCACCATTACCCAGGGTGAGAATCAGGTAATCCCCCTTTACTTCCAGCAGCAAGAGGTGCAATCGTTGCTGTCCCGGGTTTCTCAGCAGGATCCCTCCCTGGCTAACACAATGCAAATTCAGGTCACGACCCTGGAAGCATTGATCAGTGTGTTGCGGTCTGAAGATGATCCCTCCCTGAACAATCTGTTTCTGGTGCCACCGACCGAGTCCTTGCAATATATCCAAGAAGAGTTCGGTGGGCAGCAGGCAGCTCCTGGTGCAAACCCCAGACAGCGGTAAGGGCAACATCGTGAGCCACGCTCCTGACAATACCGATCGCCCTGAGGCCAGTAGAGCCGAGTATTCCATTTCGGGCTCTACCCTCTGGCAATGGCATCAGTTGGCTCAGGAGCAGGCGATCGCCGCTCACATCCCTCCCTATGAAGTGGATTGGCTTCTGCAAGAACTTGCAGATTTAAATGGTTTAGAGTTACGGCTGGGCACGTTGCGCGATCGCCCAGCCGTATCTTTATTCACCTCTTTGGAAGCGTTGCAACAACTCTGGCAACAACGCCTTACCGAGCGGGTACCCATTCAATATCTGGCGGGGCGTACTCCCTGGCGACAATTTTCTCTGCGGGTGACTCCGGCTGTTCTCATCCCCCGCCCTGAGACTGAAGAAATTATTGATTTGGTTCTAAAGCTGACGTCCGACCCAGAATTTCACAGTGGGCACTGGGTGGATCTGGGAACGGGGAGTGGGGCAATCGCTCTGGGCCTGGCTAGCATTTTTTCCCAAGCTCATATTCATGCCGTGGATGTAAGCCCAGAAGCATTAGCGGTGGCCAAACAAAATGCGATTGAGAATGGCCTGGGTGATCGCATTCAGTTTCATCAGGGGGAGTGGTTTTCGCCTCTCACCTCTCTGCATGGCCAACTGTGTGGCATGGTATCTAACCCGCCTTACATTCCCCGAGCCGTTATTACCACGCTAGAACCAGAGGTGATGGATCACGAACCTCATCTAGCCCTTGATGGGGGCGAGGATGGTCTAAACGCGATCCGGCACCTGGTCCATGTAGCTCCGAATTACCTGAAGCCAGGGGGAATTTGGGTTATTGAAATGATGGCCGGGCAGGGGGTTGATGTGGCTGAGTTATTGCGTCAAAACGGTCATTACCAGCAGATCGCCATTCATCATGATTTATCGGGCAATGAGCGTTTTGCTAGCGCCCAAAGAGTTTGATATCAATCCTGCGCCCAGAGGGTTTGGCCTCGATCCATCTCTGGCGGATACTCCCCCGTTTCCACCTGATTACGAAGCGTGTCGCGATCGCCCCAGTTCACCAGCTCTAAATACGTTCGCCCAACTCCCAAGCATTCCCCCACATCGTCGTAGACCTCTAACCAACCATCATCTCCATCGGTTGAGGCCATGATGGTGTAAACGGGGATGCCGTTGATGGGCAAATGGGACAGAGACACAGTGCCGATATCCCGCTCCACTAAGTTCTCCTGGTAAAAACGGTAAGCCTCTTCTACAGCAGCAGGTAACTGAGCATCAGCGGCCTGAATGCGTTGAGCCATCAGGTTAAGCGATCGCCCCACCTCTCGCCCTTCCTGATAGGCCTGATACCGCTCTTGCCAGTAAGAATGCAACTCTTCTGTTAGCTGTTGCCGTACCTGTGCTGCCTGCTCACTCATAGCCAGTGTTTTCCTCAATAGACATCCCAAGAAATTTGGGTGGCGGCGTATCCATTCAATCTGCTGTCATTCATTGTGATACAGCAATCCTATTATTAGTTGTGAAGGATGGGGCAGGTTGCACCCGCCCCACCCTTCACAACTAATTTCATCCATCAATTCAATGGCACAGGTTTCATTCAAAACTCTGGTGGAAGCGGCAGAGAAGGGCGATCGCCTGATCAGCTTTCCCACTGACACGGTTCCTGCCCTCGCAAGCCGCCCTGACGCTGCTGCCCTCATTTATGCCGCCAAACAACGCAGCGAAACCAAACCCCTCATTCTCATGGGTGGCGACCCAGCGGATTTATGGCCCTATGTAACCGGAACCGATACAGAAAGGGCCATATGGCAACGCGTTGTAGATACTTACTGGCCGGGGGCGCTGACCCTGGTGTTACCTGCGAGCGATCGCCTCCCCTCTGCCATGAACCCTAGCGATCCAACCACCATTGGCATACGAGTGCCGAATCGAGCGATCGCCCGTCATTTGCTCCGCCACACAGGACCACTCGCTACCACCAGCATCAACCGCTCCGGGAAACCACCCCTCCAAACCATTGCAGAGATTAACGAGCAATTCCCAGAGGTGTTGACCTTTGCACCAGCGGAATTAGAAGCCCTGGAAGGGAGTTTGGCAGACAACCTGGGCAACAAAGCTGCAAACTCTGGGCAGCCATCTACTGTGGCGAAATGGACAGAGGATGGCTGGCAAGTGCTCCGCGCAGGAAGTATTGCATTGTCCGCAGATGCTGGGCGTTAATCATTCAGCATTGCTTATGCGATCGCCATTTCCAACGCTGTTCCCGTCAAGCTAAACGCTCGCACTTCGGTAATCTGCACTTTCACCAGTTTGCCTCGCAGCGCTTCGATGTCGCCATTGAAGAAGGTGAGACGATTGGTGCGCGTGCGGCCCATCACCTGGCTGGGGTCTTTGGGGTTTTGGTCTTCTACAAGGACTTCTTCGATGCGGTTTTGGTAGCGTTGGGACCGTTCCGCTGCTTTGGTGGCAACCAGGTGGTTGAGACGTTGAAGGCGATCGCTCTTCACCTCCTCCGAAAGTTGATTTTCCCACAGCGCAGCCGGAGTGCCTGGGCGAGGAGAATAGGCGGCGGTATTCAGTTGATCAAAACCAACCTCTTCTACCAACCGCAAGGTATTTTCAAACTGCTCCTCGGTTTCACCCGGAAAGCCGACGATGGCATCTGCGCTGATAGCCGCATCCGGCATATAGCGACGAATAGTATCGATAATCCGCAGGTACTTCTCGCGGGTGTAGCCTCGTGACATGGCCTTCAGCAGCGCATTATCCCCTGATTGGAAAGGAATGTGGAAATGCTCGCACACCTTGGGCAGTTCGTGGCAGGCGCGGATCAATCGCTCCGTAAAGTAGCGGGGATGGCTAGTGGCGAAGCGAATACGCTCTACGCCGGGGACATCATGGACGTAGTACAGCAAATCTGTGAAGGTGTGCAGATGGCTACCATCAGGCTTGCTACCGGGCAAATCGCGCCCATAAGCGTCGATGTTTTGCCCCAATAGGGTCACTTCTGGATAGCCCTGCCGTCCCAACTCCTCCATCTCGGCACGAATGGCTTCGGGCGTGCGGGATTGCTCAACCCCACGCACATTAGGCACTACACAATAGGTACAACGTTCGTTACAGCCATAAATCACATTTACCCAGGCGGTAATCTTGCTATCCCGACGGGGCTTGGTGATGTCTTCGTAGATATGAACGGGTTCCGTTGCCACTACCTGGTTACCCTGGAACACCTGTTCCAGCAAGTCTTCCAGTCGATTGGCGTGTTGCGGTCCCATGACCAAATCCAGTTCGGGTACGCGGCGCAGGAGGGCTTCCCCTTCCTGCTGGGCCACGCATCCGGCCACGACCAACGTCAGGTCAGGTTGCTCTTGCTTACGTTTGGCCTGCCGCCCCAGGTAAGAATAAACCTTCTGCTCGGCATTGTCGCGGATGGTACAGGTGTTGTAGAGAATTAAATCTGCATCATCAGGCGTTTCTGACCATTGGAAGCCCATGTCTTCCAGGATGCCAGCCATCCGTTCGGAGTCTGCTTTGTTCATCTGGCAGCCGAAGGTGGTGATGTGATAGCGACGAGCGTTACGGGTCATAGGGCGCAGAAATAAGGCAGACCATCGCTGCCGGAATATCCTTATTGATTATAGGCGTTGGAGATTGCGCAGCGCTTAAGTTGTTCTGGCATCCCAACCAATTACATCCAGAGCCGTCATATCGGTTTGAGAAATCGGGGCAGGCTGACCCAGAAAAGGAGCCAGCGTCGACGACATAATCCCGGAAGCGTCATCATTCCAGTGGCCCGGAAAAGTGCTGTTGCCGTGGTAAATTCCGGTGCCAAAGCTGCTCAGGCGGGTTGTCCCTCCATTAATTGAAAAGAAGGCATCATGGGAACCCACCGTCCAATCGCGCACACCTGCCCCTGCCGCCATACTGTCCGAGGAATAGCGGAACAGGTCGAGGGTATTCACCCAGGTCCACTGATCATCAGCCTGCGTGTTGCTCTGATCCAGGGCATCGATACCACTAGAAAAACCAAGGATATGGCCAATTTCGTGAGCCAAAATTCCAACCAAATCCACCGCACCAGAGGCGATGCCATCCTTCCGATTCGTATCCCAGGCATAGCCCGACAGCCCCGACTGGGGCATCAGCATCACGGCATCGTAGCGGGAGTCACCCCCTGCAAAGGTACCCGCTGGAACTCCTTGAGCCAGGTTTAACCCCAACGCCTTCGCGTTAGCCGTCGTCATCCGGATGAGTCGGTTGTTAGCATCCCCATCGTTATCCAGATAGGGCTCAGCACTGCCGGAGCCGTTGGGGTTGTCGCTGGTGTAATTCATCAACAAGTTTAGAGCCGGGCTATTCGGGAGAGATTGCAGAGCGATCGCATCCCTCCCTGATGTTCGATCGCTCACCAACGCCTGCCGTACCTGGCTATAGGTATACTGCACCAGCGTAGAAGCCCCACCGGCCACATCGTTATCAAATTGGAAGTGAATATTGACCTGCACATCATCCGTCAACCGTTGTGACCACAACTGCCCCGCTTCCTCCAGAGCATTCCGAAATGAAGGTGGCACTCCTTCACCATAGGTAAAGTTGAACCGCAGTTTGGAGGGTGTCGGTAGAGCCGCCGCTCTTAGATCTAACTGATAAGCGCCCCTGGCATGAGGACTTCGCGGAGCTACCCGCACAAAATAGGTGCCAGGAGCCACTGTTTGCTGCACCAGGTGATTCGTCGTTGGCCATTGATGGAGCACAGCACCGTTGCTCCATAACAGTTGCAGGCCCAGGTCAGCCGTTGGGCGATGCAACATCAGTGACAGACGGCTACGGGTATTCACCTGAACACGGTACCAATCCTGGCGATCGCTCCCCCCAATCGACTCCCGCACTTGCCGACGCCCCAACGGCCCCAGATAGCGAGCCTGGTTCCGGCGATCGCCTGCCAAATCTGGCACAGCCGACATGCGCAGATTGTAGGAGGTGCTGCCGTCCACCCGAGACACTTGCAAGTAGTAGGTACCCGCCCCCAATTGCTGTTGAATTTGCTCTGCTTGCCGACCTGGACGCTGGGCAGTAGCCACCCGTTGCCCCCGCTGGTTGAGCAGCAACGCATTGGCCCCTGCCCTTAAGCCAGACAGAGCCATTTGAAAACTGCTGTGCTGGGCCAAGCGAAAGCGGTAGAAATCATTGCGGTCAGTGTGACTGAGGGAATCGCGGAAAGTTTGCGATCGCGAATTCAACGCCACTCGTCTGGCTGTATCAAAGCTATTACCAGCCCGGTCTATCGTCATATATTTGTCGTCAAGTGTTAAAAAACGACCATTCCCCCAACTCCGACAACCGGAAAGGGGCCTCAATCGAAATTTTTGAGCGTGCTTAAATCAAGGCGTTAGACCACAATTAAGCATCGGTGAAAGAATGCAACGCCCGGTTTTCTCAAGAATTTTTATGGCACCCGGCTCATCGGGCCATGCCAATTCTGCTGCACCCTACTCTTCCCCATGCGGCGTGCAAAATTCCATCGATTACTCATCAAGCAACGCAACAATTTCCTCTACCGTGAGGTTTGAAGGAGTGTTCCAGGGAGAACCGCCAACGGTACGACGCCCACCCCAAGAGCCTGCTTCGGGGTCTTTTTCCTGCTCCGCCCGGCTGAGTCGGTCGAAGGTTCCCTGGGTGAAATCGAGGGTGTCCTGTTTGGGATGCAAGGGAATGCTGCCGAGCGTGTATTGCGTTCCACCAGTCCGGTGATCCCGAATGGTAATGGCTTCTGGACGCAGCTTGGTCGATGCGTTATGCAGCCTGGGAAGAGCCTGGTAAAACGATCGCGGATCAATTCCATGGCTCGTACTGGTTTGGTCACAAACCGCAACATCCCCTCGGTCTGTAGTGATAAAGCGAATACGGTTTTCGTCGATCAGCATCTGGGTATCCGCTTCCATCTGTTGCCAATAGTCGTCAGCCTCGCCGCTTTCACCAGGGTAGGGGCGATCGCCCTTCGCTGCCTCAATCAACCACTCCGTTCCCCTCCGAAAGGCTTCCGACGAATACGCCTCCCAATGTTCGTCCTCCCATTCCTTCCGCTCATGGGGCAACCCCAGATCAGAGGCAATACCCTCACTGGAGTTCTTTAGGGCAACCACAGCCTTGGCCGCAAACTCAGCATAGGGCTTCAGATCATCGGGGACGGTGAGATGGTCGCAATCCCAGGCGATCGCTTTAAATCTGGCGATCGTTTCGGGCGTTAGCACCTCACGGGGTAACTGTACCCAGGCGGCTGCACAACAGGCATCCGGATCAACCATGGTGGTGACAAAACAGGGAGAAGCGTCTGTTGCCCGTTCTTCGATGAGTGTTTTCGTTTCTGGCATTGGAATTTCGTCCATCTGCACAGCTGCCCCACCTGAACGGTGATGATCCCAATGCAGATCGCCTGGTTTCGCCTCCCAATCCGGCACCGTGCCATCCACCATGACAATTTGATGATCGCGCGGGAGACGCTCGGCTTTGGTGGTCACGAGGTACATAGGGTATCGGCAAATAGGGGAATACCCTAAAGATTAGAAATAACTCAGCCTAAAAACACCCTCCTTTTAGTGGGTCTGGCAAGATGTCCACCCCACCAGCATCCAGAACTGTAGCCAGCGTCAGGCAACATTTAGTCTGGACAGTTTTTCTGAAACCTTTGATTTTGCGTGCGCTTTGCACACGCAAAATCAAAGGTTTCAGAAAAACTGTCCGGAGTATTGAGGTAACAAGAGCTTTGGTGACCCGGCATGCTTCGCACGCCGCATTACTCTCCTAACGTTTATTTTGTGAAGCACTAGATTTGGTGTATGAAGAATACACGTAAAATCTAAGATTAAAAAAATGGTCTATTTCAAATCCTTATGAAGCTAGAGTATGGCGATACGTGCCTTCCATGAGGATTTGTGCAATCTAGTGTAATTTTTCAAAAAAGTTTGTTGTCGTTGAGAGGGTTTATAAGTCAGAGTCAGAGTAGAAAACAAACCTGATAAGCTGCCAAGGGGAGATATCAGGTTTTTTGTTAAAAAAATTACAAATCAAATGCGCCAAACCCACGACCTGCACGTTGTTGAAACTTGTCCTCTGTTAAACCCGGACTTCATTCATCGGGAACTTCCCATTACAGAGGGCGTGGCTACTCTCGTAGCGGATACCCGCGATCGCATCCGCAACATTCTGCAAGCGGAGGATCAACGTCTGCTGGTGATCGTTGGTCCCTGTTCTATCCACGATGTGCATGCGGCCTACGAATATGGTCAGAAGCTGCTCAAGCTCCGCACTGAGCTGTCTGATCAGCTGGAAATCGTGATGCGAGTCTATTTTGAGAAGCCTCGCACCAATATTGGCTGGAAAGGGCTGATCAACGACCCCCATCTGGATGGCAGCTACGACATTAACACAGGTCTACGTTTGGCCCGGAAATTGCTGCTCGACCTGGCTCAACTGGGTCTGCCTGCCGCCACAGAGTTACTTGACCCCATCATCCCCCAATATCTGGCCGATGTTATCTCCTGGACAGCTATTGGGGCTCGCACCACCGAGAGCCAAACCCACCGAGAAATGGCTTCTGGTCTCTCCATGCCCGTCGGCTTCAAAAATGGTACAGATGGTAGCCTTAACGCGGCTGTGAACGCAATGCTAGCGGCTAGCTCCCCCCATCACTTCCTGGGAATCAATTTCCACGGCCTCGCCAGCATTGTGACCACAACGGGCAATCCCGACACCCATATTGTTCTGCGCGGAGGCAAAAACGGCCCCAACTATGACGCGGCTTCCGTTGAAAAGGCGGCAAAAGAGCTGGCTCGCCACAAGTTGAATCAACGAGTGATGATCGATTGCAGCCACGGCAACTCTGACAAAGACTACACCCGCCAGGCCGTTGTTCTACAAGACATCGCCAACCAGATTCGGGCGGGTTCCTCCTCCGTCATGGGTGTCATGGTTGAAAGCCATTTAGTGGCGGGCAACCAACCCATTTGTGCCGATCTGTCTCAACTGACCTACGGCCAGAGCATTACTGATGCCTGCGTAGACTTTGAGACAACGGCTGAGATGCTACGCTCCCTGGCAGAGGCGGTGAAGGTACAGACCTCCCCAGTTCCAGTTGCTTAATTTGAGTTAATTTTTTGTGCGTGTAGCACAAAAAATTAACCACTGTCAGCGAATTGTGGAGCTGTCAGGTTCTGGTACTAATTTGATTTGAGAAGATGCGATCGCATTTCATTGATTGCGATCGCATTTTTATTAGCTCATACGAATACCCAAACCAATATTGGGTGGTGTAGGATGCAAAGCACCCCAGACCACCCAATATTGGTTGATTTCTGCTATACAGTCGAGTTAATGTTTCAGTTTCAACAGCTTTTCTTTCGCGGCTTCTAACGTTTCAGGGGTTTTGCTAAAGCAGAAGCGAATGAGCGATCGTCCCAATTCCGGTTGGCTAAAGAAACTGGAACCGGGTATTGCAGCCACACCAATTTCCTGAATTAAATAATAGGTAAACTCAACGCTGTTCGTGTAGCCAAACCGCGAAATATCCGCCAACACATAGTAAGCGCCTTGCGGCTGAAAGTAAGGCACATTGATATCGTCTAATAACTGTGTGATGAAACGTCGCTTCGCTTGATAGGTTGTGGCTAAATTCTCGTAATACGTGGGGGGAAGTTTCATGGCTGCAACTCCGGCCCGTTGTAGAGGAGAGGGTGCCGCCACCGTCAAAAAATCATGGATTTTACGAATCGCGTTTGTTAATTCAGCGGGAGCCAGAATGTATCCCACTCGCCATCCCGTGACGCTATAGGTTTTAGATAATCCGTTGATGGTGACGGTGCGATCGCCCATTCCCGGCAACGTGGCAATAGCAATGTGTTCGGTGCCGTCGTACAGAATGTGTTCGTAGATTTCGTCAGTAAAAGCTAATACATCCCATTGCTGGCAAAGTTCAGCAATCAGCGTCAACTCGTCGCGGCTGAAAACTTTGCCCGTGGGATTGTGTGGTGTGTTGACGATAATGGCTTTGGTGCGATTGCTAAAAGCCCGTCTCAACTCAGCCTCGTCAAATGTCCAGTCAGGTGGATGCAAGGTGACATAGCGGGGAGTTGCGCCCGCCAGGATTGCATCAGGGCCGTAGTTTTCATAGTACGGTTCAAAAACAATCACCTCATCTCCCGGCTCAACCAGGGCCAGCATTGTTGCCGCCATAGCTTCCGTTGAACCGCAGGTCACGGTAATTTCCTTTTCGGGATCAATCGTTAAGCCCAAATACCATTGCACTTTGTCAGCAACGGCCTGGCGAAACAAGCGATCGCCCCACGTAATGGCATACTGATTCACATCCTGCGTGATCGCGTCACAGGCCGCCTGCTTCAGCTCTGGAGGGCAGGCAAAATCTGGAAATCCTTGCGCTAAGTTAACCGACTGATGTTGCAACGCCACTCGCGTCATTTCACGAATGACCGACTCGTTGATCTGGTCTGCTTTGGCCGATGTTTTTTTCTTCTGAGAATAAGCCATTTCAATTAACTCAGCGTGAAGGGTTCAAGTCGTGTACCAGGCTCAGGCCGTATTTAGGATTGCGATCGCCGCATTAATACGCGTTCACTACTGAGCAGCACAATCCCTACAGTAACGACCAAAATTCCAATCATCTGAACAACATTGAGCGTTTCATGAATCACAGCCCAGGCCAGAATTGTTGTGATGGCTGGGCTACTGGAGTTAATCATGGAGGCAGTCGTTGCACCAATCATCCGAATGCCAAGATTATGCATCACGTGGCCTGAAAAGCTGAATAATCCAGATAACAACCCACCAATCCACAGGGGAGTCCAATCCAGTTGTCCATCATGCGCTGGATAAACCAACAGACTCAGGCCTGAGAGTAACAAGGTCATGGCAAAACTCATCCACGTAAACGACACCGGATGCAGTTTCTCAAAAACCTTCTGAGCCAGCACGGAGTAAAACGCATAGATGACCCCAGAACTAATACTGGCAACCACCCCGATCGCCACCAGAGGCCCATCAGCCATGGCTGACGATTGAGGAATGGTCAGCACGGTACCCAACAGAATGATGCCAGCCACTCCCCATTTGAACAAGGTGGGGCGATCGCCAAAGAAGCGCCAGGATAACAAAGCGGTAAATACCGGATACGTGCTGAACAGCGTCAGAGCAATACCAGCCGGAATGGAACCGATCGCAACATACAGAATTGAAATATAAACAAACATCAGAACACCACAAACAAGCGTTTGGGCCAGAAGTTTCCGGCTATCCGGCAAAAATAGCTTCTGAATGTCTTTCGTGGCATTGGGATGCAACTTGGGTGCCAGGGATGCCATGAGGGGAACAACCAGTAACATCCGCATGAACATCAAAAGAAAAGAGTTATGAAACGTGGGGGCTACATAGCCTCCCAATGAAAATAACCCTAGAAAGACCTGATGAGAGAATAGAACTCGAACGACAATGTTATGTAATGTCAGAACAAATGCCGCCAATAAAACAGTCAAAATTCCAATCACAACATTGATGGCTTAGTAGATGGAAAATGGAATCAGCAGAACAGCTGTGGCAAACAAAATTTTTGGCTGTTAAATCGAAACTCAACTTCACAGACGGGTTATTCCATTAACCCGTGCAGGCAGGTTTAAGCCAAGAGTTGCGGTTTATCCACCTCTCCGCTAACCGATGTTGTGTTCACGTCACTGCTCAAAGAAGCGGTTGGCAGGGCGTGGCAAGCCAAGGTTTTCGCGCAGCGTTTTTCCTTCGTAGTCTTTGCGAAAGATACCACGCCGCTGAAGTTCTGGAATCACCTGATCGACAAAATCATTCAGCCCTTCCGGCAGAAAAGGAAACATCACATTAAAGCCATCCGATCCTTCTTCCATGAGCCATTGCTCCATGTCATCGGCGATCGTCTGGGGCGTACCAACAAAAATCAGCCCACCATAACTGGCAGCTCGTTGGGCCAGCTGGCGAATGGTCAAATTTTCACGTTGGGCCAGGGCAACGATGCGATCGCGCCCCGTCTGGCTACCATTTGTCTCTGGAATTTCCGGCAACGGCCCATCCGGGTCAAAACCGGAGACATCATAGCCCAGTGCCAGATTCAGACTGCTAATCCCACTGTCGTAGTGTATCCGACTATCCAGGTGAGCTTGCTTTGCCTGGGCAGCTTCGACCGTTTCGCCCACCACGACCAGAACACCCGGCAAAATTTTGATGCTGTCAGGATCACGACCAACAGCCTGGGCACGACGTTTAACATCTGCAAAAAATGCCTTACCAGCCTCTAGCGTGTTAACGCCTGAAAAGATCACCTCGGCCGTTTCAGCGGCCAGTTGTCGTCCCGCTTCCGAAGCACCCGCCTGAACAATTACAGGATAGCCCTGAATCGGCCTGGCGATGTTTAAGGGCCCCCGCACCGAGAAATATTTTCCCTTGTGATCGAGAATATGCATTTTTGCCGGATCGAAATAAATCCCTGCTTCCACATCTCGGATAAACGCATCATCGGCGAAGGAATCCCAAAGCCCTATCACCACATCATAAAATTCACGAGCCCGCTTGTAGCGTTCACCGTGTTCCATTTCCTCCTCCAGGCCAAAGTTCAGCGCAGCGTCTGGATTGTACGTCGTAACAATATTCCAGCCCGCACGGCCACCACTGATATGGTCAAGCGAGGCAAAGCGGCGAGCAACGTGATAAGGCTGGTCGTAGGTCGTTGAAGCAGTGGCGACGAGCCCAATATGTTCGGTGACGCCAGCCAGGGCGGAAAGCAGGGTGAACGGCTCAAAGGAAGTCACAGTATGACTCCGCTTCAGGGCGTTAATGGGCATATTCAAAACCGCCAAGTGATCGGCCATAAAGAAGGCGTCAAACTTGCCCTGCTCCAGTTTTTGAATGAATTGTTTGAGCGCCGGAAAGTTGAAGTTGGCATCAGGCAACGCCCCAGGATAACGCCAGGCACCCGTATGGATGCTAACCGGACGCATAAACGCCCCCAGTTTCAACTGTTTTGAACGAGTCATTCACCCTCCCATGCACAGCCTACGTAACACCAGTTTAAAAACCAAACCAGTTAGATGTTTGTAAGGGAATGGCCCGGAGGGCCATTCCCTTACAAACATCTAACTGGGCTTTATTCCAGTGTACGTGCACACATTAAATGCTGGATTCTCAACAGGCGCTTCTACTTCTTAGCCATATCTGGCGATCGGCTCAACTACTGCACAATAAAAAATAATTGTCAACCTGCCTGAGGTCGACTTAAACTGCATTAGCGATCGCTAGGTACAGGCGGGGACGCCCTCCATACCCAAGGTCTAACTACATATGAGATGAGGAGAGGCAGTCATGGCAATGCTCACCAATGCGAATTTAGCCCTGCGTCAACAGCAGTTGCATCAGTCGCTCTCCAGACTACCAGACGCTGAACGTTGCAGGCTTCCATTTAGCGATGAAGAACTGAAAGCGTTCCAGCAATCCTTACAAGGCACGATCGTGCTTCCAGGCGATCCGACATACCCCCAAGATCGAAAAGGACATTCCCTAGTCCCCGATCTCCCCTATCCCTGCATCATCGTTTACTGTGCGGCTGAATCAGATGTTGCTGCATGCTTGGCGCTTGTCACGAAATACCGGGATGAACTGCCGTTCGCTGTTCGCTCAGGAGGACACAGCAACACCGGATACTCTGTAGTCGATGGTATGGTGATCGACATCAGCAACCTCAACGGGGTGTTCGTATCTCCTGATCGGACGACCGCTGTTGTACAGGCGGGCGCTACCCTTGGATTGGTCAACGCTGAGCTAGATCTCTATGGGCTACATATTCCGGGTGGCGAATGCGCGACGGTAGGAGTGGCCGGTCACATGCAGGGCGGTGGCTACGGCTTTACTTCCCGTACCTTCGGTTTGAACTGTGATGTCGTTGAACGCGTTCGAGTGATGCTCGCTGACGGCAAAATCGTCGTTGCCGATGAAACTCAGAACACTGACCTGTACTGGGCGATACGAGGAGCCACGGGTGGCACCCTGGGGATACTCCTTGAGGTGGAATATCGCACGGCCCCGCTCAGCGATCTATGGGCGTTTGTGATTGAATGGCCCATTGATCAGGCCGCTCAGGTGCTACCGGAGTTACAGAGAAACTATATGCAGACTGGATTGACGCCCAAACTTGGGTATCAATGTGCCTTTTCCAGAATTCGCGGCGCGGAAGATTGTTCGTTCTTGTTCATGGGAATGTATGCAGGCCCACGGGAGGAGGGCAAGGGCTTGATCGCCCCTTTGATGACTATCGGTACGCCGAACCTGTTGCAGGAGCAGGTGGCGCGATACAAAAACCTCAGCGACTTCTTGCTCAATTGGTGGGAGATCCCACCAGATTTAGAAACCGTCTTTGAAAGCAAGCAGAGCAACTACATTGCGCGCACCCTGGAACCGAGCGAATGGACCGAAATCATTGACTATTTCAAGACCACACCCAACCTCTATAACTTGTGTGCATTTGAGGTCTATGGGGGAGCCGCAGCATCACCCCAACGCCCCAACGCCTTCATTCACCGCGACGTCGATTTCGATTTCTTCATAGACTCGTTCTTCAGTGACAAGTGGCCCAAGAGTGGCCAGAAAGAGGCGGAAGAATGGCTCACAGGGTTCAACGCACTGCTCCAAAAATACTCTAACGGGCACAAATACCAGAATTATCCAAACCGGAATAATATCAACTATCGCTGGAACTACTGGGGTGACGTGTTTAATTCACTCCTGTTCGTTAAGACAAAATACGATCCGACCAACTTGTTTACCAATGAGCAGGGGTTAACACCGTATCCGGAAGGAGCGGATATCCAACGCTCTGAAGTTCCCTCTCAATTCAGCGATACGAAAATTGTCTATGAACCCAGACACTAAGGCGAGTTTTGAAACTTGCTGGAAGGGTTGTTTTTTCGTGCGCGAAGCACACGAAAAAACAACCCTTAAAACAGACCCTAGTATTCCGTTAAGAATTTTTTGACGAGTCAAAGACCGGTCAAAAAATTCTTATTAGTTTTTAAGTGTTGGGTGCCCGACACTTAAAAATTGATAGAACACTAGGGGCGTGTCGCTGCTACAACCTCTCACTGCAATGGAGATACCGTCATGTTCCTTAGCGTGCACCACGCTACCAGCTTGAACCGTTACGAAGAGCTGCCAGTTCAATCGCGGGAGCCTCGAACGCCCTTGGTGCGGCCTCTAAAGCCCATTAGCTGCAACGAGGCCGTGCTGACGGTGGATCATCAGTCTCTTCAAGACCTATTAGATGGTGCCGCCTTTCTTTCAGTGGGAGGCGGTGGTCCGAAAAGTATGGGGCGGGATATGCTCGGAACCCTTGATCCGAGCCAGGTGATTCCCATGGTCGGGGTCGATCAGGTCGGCGATGACCAATGGGTTGTCATGTCTGCCTATTTGGGATCGCCGATCGCCGCAGCCAATTTGAAATCCCCCAGCTTCAATTCGTTAGAGCGCTGCATCAGAGCACTGGAAAAATCGGCAGGCGTCAGCGTATCGTTTGTGGTGCCAGGTGAAATAGGTGCGGTCAACAGCATCGCACCCATTCTGGCGGCGTGTGACCTGGGCGTTCCCGTGGTCGATGCCGATGGTTGTGGGCGGGCAGTGCCACTCATCGCCGCAACCACCTTCGGGCTACAAAACGAGCTGATTCAGCGGGGTGGGGCAGCGATCGCCAACGATGCAAACGACCCAACCCAGTATCAATCTGCCGTTTTTCAGGCCTGTACAACCAGCCAGATTCAGACTAATGCGATCGCGGTCATTGGCAGCTCCGCCTACGGGCTGCTCGGTGCCATTGCCACATGGTTAATGAAAGGGTCAGAACTCAAGAAATTTGCCGTTCCTGGAGGTCTTAGCAATGCCATTGCCGTAGGAGCCGCAATCCGGCAAAGTCAAGGCAACTATCTACAGGATGTGCAGCAAGCTTTGAAAACCGCTGGCCTCAAGAGCCGGGTACTGGGCGGGGCACCCATGAAGCCGCTGAAGATGGCCGTTGCTACTCAGCAAGGACACGATCACGCGACGCTGACCTTGCAGGTGAGCGGTAGCGAGGAAATTGTAACCGTTTACATGGTTAACGAAAACATCTTGGCCTACTCTAGTAAGTTATCGCAGCCCGTTATCATGGCCCCTGATATGTTGGCCTGGCTGGGTCTGGATGGCTCTACCTTCGACAACTCGGAACTAGCGGCAAAAATCCAAACCGGAGAGGCCGGGGAACTGTATGCCATTGGCATCGAGGCGACTCAACCGATTGGTGCCCCCAGCCAGGCCCACCGCATCGCGTTTCGTGATGACCCTGGCATTTTGAAGGTAATGCAGGCGATGATGGAAGACCTGGGCTATGCAGGAAGCTATGTCAAGTTTCAGGCTTGAGTTGGAGAAAACCGTGCAGCTTGCTTCTGACTAGTTCAGTTGGGCGTCAGTTTGCCTACTCTTTGATGAGGCAAGCCTCTAACACTCACCTCATCAAAGGGTAAGCAAGCTGATGCCCCAAGATACTAGGGTGCCCCGATGACACACACCCACCGTTGACATGAAAATGGCATACCCGATTGATGACATCACCCGCTACATCCCGAACCTGATTATTGACCGGTTTCAGGATGCTTCGCCTTCTCTAGAAGAGGCGTTCAGCGACACTCCGGTGGGGGCGATGTTGATGGCGGACATCTCGGGGTTCACGGCTTTGTCCGAGCGGCTTGCCGAGCAGGGGCCGGAAGGGGCCGAGGTGCTCACTCACATCCTTAACGGCATCTTTGAACGCCTGGAGGGGTTGATCGCCAGTAGCGGGGGCGATGTCTTGCACTTTGCAGGAGACGCGCTCTACGCGTTCTGGCCTATCCGAGATGGGGCCGATCGCTCCGCTGTCGTGGCGATCGCCACCCAATGTGCCATTGATGCTCAGCATGTCCTGGCGGATTTTGCCGCCTCCGAAGGACGCTCCATCTCCATGCGTATTGGGGTTGGGGTCGGTTCACTCACGGTGTTCCACGTCGGCGGCATTTACCGCAAGTGGCACTACATGGTGCGCGGCGATGCTGTAGAGCAGGTCTGTCTGGCTCAGGATCGCGCTCAACGCGGCGAAGTGATTTTGTCGCCCGAAGCTAGTGAGCTGGCTCAGAGCAATTTTCTGCTTGAGCCAAAGACCGGAGGGTATGCCCGAGTTATCAAAGCTGTCACTGAGCTTGTGGCAGTCTCTTCGCTAATGGAGCGATCGCCAGCACAGAATATCGAGGCATTACGGGCGTATATCCCCAGCGTTCTATTGGCTAGAGCGGCAGCGGGTCAGGCCGCTTATATGTCCGAGCTGAGGAGGGTGACGACCTTATTTATTAGCCTCGCAGGCTTCCACGACGACGCAGAACTGTCGTTGATTCAAACCGTTGTCCAAGACATTCAAACGGCACTGAACCGCAGAGAAGGAACGCTGAACAAGCTCAGCGTCGATGAGAAGGGCGTCTATATCATTGCGGCGTTGGGGCTGCCTCCCCTGGCCCATAAGGACGATCCCACCCGTGGAGTCCAGGTAGCTCTTGATATTCACGCGCAGCTCGACAGGCTGGGCGTTCGCCACGCGATTGGGGTAACGACAGGAAAAGCATTCTGTGGTGTGGTTGGAGGTGATAAGCAGCGGTGCGAATATACGGTGATTGGGGCATCTATCAACCTGGCAGTAAGGTTGATGCAGGCTGCGATCGCCGACCCAAACAGTCAGGTTCCGATATTTTGCTGCGACAATACCCATCGAGCGACTCGGGAGTTGTTTGTTTATCAGAAGAAGGGGCCGATCCGGGTCAAAGGTAAGAATCAATCTGTCTCCGTCTACGTGCCCCTGCGTGAGCAACTCCAGCGCCCCCAAATTTCTGACATCGTCGGTCGCCTCCAGGAGCGAAATCTGCTGAAAGAGGCCGTGAAGATGCTGGCTTGGGGCAAAGGAACGCAAACAATCGTCATTGAGGGCGAGGCAGGGGTCGGTAAGTCACGCCTGACCCAAGAATTTTGTCGGATGGCAGATGAGGAAGGTGTCGTTACGTTGCGCGGTGTTGGGGATGCGGTCGAAAAGAATGTCCCTTACCACGGCTGGCGTGGCATTTTGACACACCTATTTGCCCTTGAGCGCGGTGCGACCCTGGAAATGCACCGTGAGCAGGTCTTGAATGCGGTTGGGCCTGCCCTCGCCGATGATGTTTCGCTGCTCAACGACATCCTCCCGCTCGAGTTTCCTGAAGCTGACGTTGCTCTGGAGGGGCCAGCTCGAGCCGCCGCTATCAGGGCTCTAGTGTTGAGTTTGCTAAAAGCATCGGCTGAGCGCACCCCGACCACCATTCTCATTGAAGACGCCCACTGGCTTGACTCAGCTTCGTGGCAGCTGCTTGAAGATGCCATTGAGGACGTAAATCCGCTGCTGGTCGTTGTGGCAACCCGTGCTGTAGTTGGGCCTCAAGCGACAACCTTCCGTCAGTTGCTCGACCGCGAGGAGACAACCCACGTTCGGCTTCAGGACTTCGATCAGAATGATACCGGAGCACTCGTTGCCCAGCGTCTCGGTGTTACCCAGGTGCCGACAGAGGTAGTGAGCTTCGTCCATAGCAAGAGCAGAGGCAACCCTTTCTTTGCAGAGGAACTGACCTACGCGATCCGAGAAGCCAAGCTGCTCGACATCAGCGACAAAACCTGTCGCCTCCGCGAAGAAGTATCTAAGCTGGATGATCTAGGCTTTCCCGACACGGTTCAGGGGGTCGTGCTTGGGCGTATCGATGGCCTTGACCCTGAGCACCAGATGGCTCTGAAGGTTGCCAGCGTCATTGGGCGGGTGTTCGCAATTTCAGCACTGAGTCAAATTCACCCGATCCTGCCAGAGCATGTAGATTTGGGGGCAGTCCTGGGAGAGCTGGAGCAGCTCGAAATGACTCCCCTGTATAGAAACGACCCCGAGCCAGAGTACATCTTCAAGCACCTTATTACCCAGGATGTAGCCTACAACCTGCTGCTCTACAAGCAGCGGCGAGAGCTGCACCGTGCTACGGCCATGTGGTACGAGGAGCACCATGCCAAAGAGCTGGCTCCCTACTACTCGGTGCTGGCTCACCATTATCAACAAGCTGAGGACAGCGGCAAAGCCCTTCAGTACGCCATACTCGCGGGCGATCGCGCCATGCGAATCGCGGCCTACACGGAGGCCGAGCAACGCTACGCCCAGGCGATCGAGATGCTCAACAGCCTGGAAGAGGGCAAGGAGCGCAACAGCCTGGAGTTGCAGCTTCGGATGAAACAAGCCAACCCGCTGGTGATGACCCAGGGGTATCAGTCAGAGCAGGTGCGTATTGTGTATGAGCGGGCGCGTGCCCTCTGCCAGGATGTCGGTAACATACCGGATATGCACACGATTCTCCGGGGACTGTGGAGCTATTACCTGTTCGTTGGGCCGTTGGAGACATGCCGCGATATCGCTGAGCAGTGCAACACCATCGCTGACAACTCAGATGACGACGGACTGAAGATGGAAGCCGCTGGAGCCCTTGGCAATACTTTGTTCTGGTTAGGTCAGCTCAAGCTAGCCCGCTCGAAGAGTTCAACCCTCGACGAGATTTATGAGCGCGGCGATGCGCATAAGGATCGCGTACACCGCTTTGGGATGGACCCCTACATTGCCTTCTCTACCTGGATTTCTTGGGGGGATTGGATCCTCGGCTACCCGGATTCCTCACTGGCCCGCGCTAAAAAAGCGCTGGCTATAGCCCGCAATCTCGATCACCCTTTTTCTGTAGCCCAGGCGCTACAAACCGTGTCTTGGGTCTACATTTGCCGCCATGAATTCGCTCAGGCCCGCGAAGTGGCCCGAGCCATGCTTAATCTGGCTAAGGAAAAGGAGTTGGGCCTGTGGATCGTGCTTGGAAACATTCTCTGGGGCCGCGCGCTAGTGGGGCTGGGTGACTTCGATACAGGTCTGCCCATGATGAAGGAGGGGATCGCGGGCTTGCGTGACAGCGGTGCCTGTCTGGGCATCGGGTTCTTCTCCATGCTCCTCACTCAAAGTTTGCTTGACGCTGAAGACTTAGACGGTGCCTTTGAAACCATTGACCAGGGGTTGGACGATGTCCAAACCTATGGCGAAGGTGCTTACATCGCCGAACTCTACCGCCTCAAGGGCGAGGTTCTGTTATCCCGCGACGGTACCCAGGCCAAGGAGCAAGCGCGATCGCTGTTCCATAAAGCTTGGGCGATCGCTCAAGCCCAAGAAGCCCGCTCTTTCCTATTACGTATCGCGATGAGTCTTTACCGGCTCGGCGATGACCCAAACGGCACGCAACTAACCGCAGCGCTGGCTCAAATGCCCGAGGGCAAAATGACCTACGACCAAATTGAGGCGAGAAAACAACTAGATTCTTGATAGGACTTACGCATTTTTGTGGTGTGTGATGTGCTTTGCACATCACACACCACAAAAATGCTGTAAATACAGTGCTGTCTAAAAAACTCCAAAAGCGACATCAACTTGCGAAAGCCCTGGCTGTATAAGATTTACACGAAGCCTGTCCCATTGGAGTTGACGGGATGTACCCAAAATGGCTCTATAGAGTTGTCGAAAGGAATAACGCGCGTGTCAGAGGCTGTTGCGATCGCGACAAACCGCCGTCGGGGGCGATCGCCCTTCTGTCCAGTATCTAAATCCCACATTTGACGGGGCTACCCCATCCTATGACTATCCAAACTATCGCAACGACCCCATTCTCGGATCAGAAACCCGGAACCTCGGGCCTCCGTAAAGCCGTACAGACCTTCCAAGAATCCAATTATCTGGAAAATTTCGTCCAGGCCATCTTTGACAGTCTGGAGGGATTTGCAGGGCAAACCCTAGTCGTGGGCGGCGACGGACGTTACTATAATCGCGAAGCCATCCAGATCATCCTGAAAATGGCCGCTGCCAACGGATTCGGGCGCGTCAAAGTAGGACAAAACGGCATTCTCTCTACCCCGGCCACCTCCTGCGTCATCCGCAAATACAGCGCCTTCGGAGGCATTATCCTGTCTGCCAGCCACAACCCCGGTGGCCCAGATGGCGACTTCGGTATTAAATACAACACGGGTAACGGCGGCCCCGCTCCCGAAAAAATTACCGATGCCATCTACGCCCACAGTAAGGAGATTCGCGAATACAAAATCCTCGAAGCTGCCGATGTGGATCTGACTCGTTTGGGTGAAACTCAATTGGGCGAGATGACCGTTGAGGTGATTGACTCCGTTGCGGATTATCAGGAGTTGCTAGAAACGTTATTCGACTTCGATCGCATCAAAGAATTCATTGCTGCCGGTAATTTCCGGATGTGCATTGATTCGATGCACGCCGTTACAGGCCCCTACGCCCACGCCATTTTTGAGAAACGTCTGGGTGCCCCTGCTGGCACCGTCATGAACGGCGTGCCCTTGGAGGATTTTGGTGGCGGTCACCCTGACCCCAACCTGGTCTACGCTCATGAGCTGGTCGAAATCCTATTTGGGGATAATGCACCAGATTTTGGAGCGGCATCCGACGGAGACGGCGATCGCAACATGGTTCTGGGCAAGAACTTCTTCGTTACTCCCAGCGATAGCCTTGCCATCCTGGCCGCTAACGCCACCCTGGTTCCCGGCTATAAAGATGGCATCGCCGGGGTAGCCCGCTCCATGCCCACCAGTGCCGCCGCCGATCGCGTAGCCGCTCAACTGGGCATTGACTGCTACGAAACCCCAACCGGCTGGAAGTTTTTCGGTAACCTGCTGGATGCAGGAAAAGCTACCCTCTGCGGCGAGGAAAGCTTCGGTACTGGTTCCAACCACGTGCGGGAGAAGGACGGGTTGTGGGCAGTGTTGTTCTGGCTGAATATTTTGGCAGTGCGTCAAGAATCGGTGGAGGCCATTGTCAAACAGCACTGGCAAACCTATGGCCGCAACTACTACTCACGCCATGACTATGAGGGTGTAGCCAGCGATCGCGCCAACACGCTCATCACCAACCTCCGCAATGCCCTCTCCACCCTCAAAGGCCAGCAACTCGGCAGCTACACCGTAGACTACGCCGATGACTTCAGCTACACCGACCCGATCGATAACAGTGTTAGCCAAAATCAGGGCGTTCGTATTGTCTTCACCGATGGCTCTCGCGTCGTGTTCCGCCTTTCCGGCACAGGCACCCAGGGAGCTACCCTGCGAGTCTACCTGGAAAGCTACGAACCTGATGCCAGTAAGCACGACCTGGATCCACAAGTAGCGCTGAAGCCGCTCATCGACATCGCAGAAGAAGTGGCAAACATTCGGGAGCTCACAGGCATGGATAAACCCACGGTGATCACCTGATCTCAGGGGTCACGATCCTTTGTAGGGGCAGGTTTAGCCAATAACGTCTTGGATTATTCCAAAACGTTAAACAAAACCTGCCCTGATGGCAGCAATTCTCGTTTTGAATTGAAGCCTGAAAATAGCCCGCCTTCGGCGGGCTATTTTCAGGCTTCACATTTAAATTCCCATATTTGCAAGAACGGACGCAGTTCGTTCTTGCAAATATGGACGTTAATTCTCTTACGGCAGCCAGGGGTATTGGCGGAAGTCAGGCGATCGCTTCTCCAAAAACGCCTGTTTCCCTTCAGCCCCTTCCTCAGTCATGTAGTACAGCAGGGTAGCGTTACCCGCCAGTTCTTGCAGCCCAGCCTGACCATCGCAATCAGCATTGAAAGCTGCCTTAAGGCATCGAATGGCGATCGGGCTTTTCTCCAAAATTTCTTGCGCCCAACGAACCCCTTCTGCCTCCAATTCTTCAACGGGCACAACGCAATTTACCAGGCCCATTTCCTCAGCTTGCTGAGCATTGTATTGACGGCACAGGTACCAAATCTCTCGGGCTTTTTTCTGACCGACAATACGCGCCAGATAACTGGCTCCAAACCCGGCATCAAAGCTGCCAACTTTGGGGCCAGTTTGTCCAAAAATGGCGTTGTCAGCGGCGATGGTGAGGTCACAGACAATGTGCAACACATGGCCTCCCCCGATCGCATACCCTGCCACCAGAGCAATCACCACCTTCGGCATGGAGCGGATCAGCTTTTGCAAATCCAGCACATTTAACCGGGGCATACCGGAGTCATCAATATAGCCGCCCTTACCCCGCACACTCTGGTCACCGCCTGCACAGAAAGCATACTTCCCATCCGTATGAGGCCCGGCCCCTGTAAGTAGAACCACCCCAATGCTGGTATCTTCCCGCGCATCACAAAAGGCGTGGTATAGCTCGTTAATGGTTTTAGGACGAAACGCATTCCGTTTGTGAGGACGGTTGATCGTAATTTTGGCGATGCCGTCTGCCTTGTGATAGAGAATGTCTTCGTAAGTTCCGGCAGATTGCCACTCGATAGCCATAGCCCTGTCCGCTGAAAAGAGTTGCCGACTTGGGCTTGCGCCCTGCACGGCAAGACAACCCAACTACTATCCCACGGAATTACCCAAAAACCCATAGGACTTATGCACAGGAGTTACGCATTCGTGTTGTGTGGGGTGTACTTCGCACACCACACACAACACAAATACTTAAATATGATGAACTCGCGTAAGTCCTAAAATGCATAAGTCCTGACGGATCCTACTAGGGAACTGGGACGAAGTCGAAGCCCTTACCCGATCGCCCTCCTGGTTGTACTTTTACCAGTTGAACATTTTGATTGCGATCGCCCGATGGGAAAAACTGCACATTACTCGTTGCACCCGTTGCCGTAAAGGAATCCGACCGGATGGTTTCCATAATCTTCTGACGCGTCGGAGCAGGTGCTTCCTGAATGGCTCTAATCAATGTCTGGGTAGCATCATAGGCCGTTACGGTACGCCAATTGACATCCCCACCCCAGAGCTGACGGGATGCAGCTACAAAGGGAGAATCGTTATGAGCCAGAATATGCCAGGGAACAGCCACGACCATTTCCGCCGTCCCCTGTTCTGCCATTTGCAGGGTTTTAGGCGTATACATATCGTCACCCCCTAATAGGGCAAATCTGCCGTAATTGGCGCGCGCCACCTTAAAAGCATTGTCGAGTTGCCCTGTATTGGGCAGAAGCGCCAACACCGTAGCCCCTGCCAACTGCGCCTGTTGGACTTGTGCCTCTGCATCAAAATTAGGAGCTGATAGATCATACACACCCACGACTTGGCCACCGCCACGTAGCAGTGCAGAGATAAATTCAGTCTTCAGCGATTCACTATAACCACTCTTGGAGTTGTAGAAAACCGCTGCTTTTTGCTGCTGAAGGGTATTGAGCGTGTAAGTGGCCAACGTACTACCTGCTACAGAATCGCTGGGTACCGTGCGCAGAATATAGTCGCTGCGGTTAGACAAGGTGACCGAAGTGCTGACAGGAGAAATAGCCACCAGACCTAAAGCATCATAAGCATTCCCTGCTGCAAGGGTGACATCACTCGCATAGTGGCCGACCACCCCCAAAATGCTGGGGTCTCCAATCAGGGCGATCGCAATCTGCTTGGCAATCTCCGGATCTCCCTCATCGTTGGCGATATAAACTCGCAGGGGTGTTCCTTTCATTCCCCCGGCCTGATTAATCTCCGTTTGGGCTTGGGCAACACCCCGCAGAATCTCCCGAGAGCCGTCGGGATCTGTGCTGATCGGGACAGCGACGGCAATGCTGAAGGACGCACCCGAACCAATCCGCGCATTGTTCAGGTAAATCAGGGCTTCGGGGTCATTACGATTCAATCGCAGGGCAGCTTCCAAACCGTTGATTGCCCGCTGAAGGTCACCTTCATTCAATGCGGCGACTGCTCCCTCCTTCTGAATCGTGACACCATCGGGAAACAGGAGACGCCCCCCCTGACTGATGCGGGTGATTGCGTCAGGGTTGTAAAAACTGCTAAACCCAACCGGAACCGTTGTGGGTAAAGGCGTTGGCTGAAGATCGAGCGGGGATTGAGCCGCTGGCCCAAAGCGCAGAATCCTACCCAGATTGAGGTTACGGGTCAGCCATGAAAAACCAAGCCCAATGAGGGCCAGAGTAATGACCAAGGACACAATCAGCTTAGAGGTTTCGTTTGTTTTAGCCATGTCAGCAAGAGTATTGAGGTGGCAATCGTTCGGAGCTGTGTTTATGCCTGGTTGGTTTCGCAGTTGGCACCGTTGCGATCGCCTGCAATTTGAGGGTGTCGACAGGTAGACTGTTGAATTCGCTACTTTATTGTAGGAAACACGGTGCTCCGCACTTATCACGGACGTCTAAAAATTATTTTTTAGGACTTAGGAGATTGCTAGAAAAGAACCTCCCATTTTTTGGGGAAAGTGCACGGCTTCGCCGTGCACTTTCCCCAAAAAATGGGAGGTCTTTGTTGGACTCCTTAGGAATTTGTGTTGTGAGTAACCTCAGTTCGGGTTAAGGGCTTTTTCGAGTGCCGCGCGTCGCGCGGCACTCGAAAAAGTCCATTGTTGCGTGCGCTTCGCGCACGCAACAATGGGCGGTTCGGCTTATCCCGAACTGAGGTTGAGTAGTGGTTTGTTTTTGCTGTGAAGTACTAGAACAGCGTCTTCTGGCCTAACGGAAGGAAACCCAGAGATGTGGGTTCTTCGAACACAGGGGCGAATTCAGCGGGCACGAAGTCATAGCCATAGCCTGAGCGGAATCCCGGCTGCACTTGCACAAATTGAATGCTGGCGTGGCTGCGATCGCCCCCCGGCAAAAACTGCACCACTCCGGTCGCACCTGCTGCGAAGAAGTTGGGTTGCAGTAGTGCTTCGGCAATGCCTTTGCGGGTTGGGTTTTGACGCATTGCTGCGACTAGAGCCTGCATTGCATCGTAGGTCATCGCTGTGCGCCAGTTCACATCCCCCTGCCAGAGTTGGCGCGATCGCTGCACAAATAGTGAGTTTGGATCCGTCAGCACATGCCAGGGCACTGCCGTTACCATGCCCACCGACTCTGGCCCAACGATCTCCAGGGTTTTGGCACTATAAAGCTCACTGCCGCCCAGCAAACTCAGCCGTCCCCGATTTACCCGCACCACTTGCAACGCGCGATCGACCTGCGCGGCATCCGGGAGTAAAATCAATGCCGTTGCTCCCTGCAAAGCAGCCTGATTAAAACTATCAACCGGGCTGAAGCCTGGGCCAGCCAGATCGTACTCCCGCAGCAATTGCCCACCCTCAACTGTAAGTGCCGAACCCAACTCCAAACGGAGAGAACGGCTAGATGCACTGGTGGAACTATAAAACAACGCGACCTTTTGCTGTTGCAATCGATTCAACATCTGATGGGCCAGAGCCCGAGCCATCATGAAATCTCCCGGTAGGGTGCGAAAGGTGAAGCGTTTTTCGCGAGGGGGTGGGGTAGCGGTGCTGAGGGGTGAGATGGCAACCAGTTCGCCGTCTTCGTAGCGGGAGGCAGCAGCCTGGGTCGCTTCAGTCGTACTATGACCCACCACCCCCAAAATTTGCCCGTTTTGTATCAGTAGGTCGGCGATTTGGGGGGCGATCGCCACATCCCCATCATCATTGACCAGCACCAATCGCAGTGGCACCCCCTGAATTCCCCCAGTCTGATTCACCTCGTTCTGGGTCTGAGCGGCCCCCCGCAAAATTTCTAATGTGCTGCTGAGGTCACGTCCGCTGGGTACCACCACCGCCAGGGTGTAAGCAAGCCCCTGCCCAATACGAGCATTGTTGAGGTAAATCAACGCTTCGGGGTCATTGGGGTTTACCGCCAGCGATGCCTCAAAATACTGCGCGGCTTCAGGATATAAGCTCGATGCCATCGCCGTTACCCCCAGTTGCTTCTCTGGCAACGCCCCCATCTCAATCAACAATCGTTCCCCCTGACTAAAGCGCTCGGCCAGAACTGGAGAAAGGCGGGTGGGCGATCGCCCCGTTAAGATCTGCGGATTCAAACTCAGCAGATGATCAAGATTCATGCGTCCGGCAGACCACCAAACCCCGCCCGTCAGCAGAGTCATGGTCATTAGCAACAACACAAGCAGAGTTGGCGCTTCATTTTTAGGGGTCATGGATGCCAGGGGCGGAGATGCAGCAACCTCTAGCAGCAGCCCATGTCAAACCCTTGATTCCCTCACCTAACAAAGAGGTTTCTCAAGCTCGGCTCCCTCTTTGTCGAAGGGCTTGGGAGGATTTCCAGACAGCTGCTAGAAAAAACGAGAGGTAATCGTATAGATCAACCTGAATACTATTCCGAACGCCACCGCTACTAATCCGGCCAAAATTGCAAAAACGGGAACAACTTGTAGTGGATTGCCGACTAACAAGGTGTTCAAGAATGGCACGAACAGAACGAGCAGCAACGTAATAACTGCCAGAATCCATAAATCCTTGCCCTCAATCCACCGTCGCGATTGGGCGTAGATCAGCCCCACAACAATACCCAGCCAGGGAATCCAGAACACTGGGCTAACAAAGGTTGTCCCCAAAAGACTGGCCAGGGCGATCGCCACCAATCCCCCCTCAAATCCTGTAAAAGCCGCACTGCTCAAATATTCCAACAGAGAAAGGGGACGTGCTCCGGCAGTTTGTGAGACGGGAAGAGGCGGTTGTGTCGGTTGAGATAGGGGAGCCGGGTGAGAGCTCTGAAGGGAAGTCGTCGTTGGAGTTGGGAGAGGCGTTGGGAGAGGCGTTGGAGCCGGGGTCGGAGTTGGAGCGGCAGCCGCAGCGGCTCCCCCTGAAGATGTTAGGGGGTGACCAATCGTTGGGGCACCCGCTGCCTCAAGGGCATCTGCAACGTCCTTAGCGGATTGGAAGCGTTGGTTAGGGCTGGCCCGCAGCATCTTTTCGAGGATTTGTTTGAGGCGATCGCTCACCTGCACCAAATCGTGCCATTTCCAGTCATTGCTGTAGGCATCGTAAAGCTCATTGGGCTCCTTGCCCGTCAGCAGGGTCAGGCAAGTAACGGCTAGCGCATACAGATCCGTGGCCGGATACACCACGTCCCCCCGCATCTGCTCTGGTGGGGCAAAGCCCAGAGAGTAAATTCCTGTGGAGGCTTTACCAGCTGGGGAACCGACACTGGCCGTAATCTGCTTAACAGCCCCAAAATCTAGCAGAAACAGCCGCCCGTCCCGCCGCCGCATAATGTTAGAAGGCTTAATATCTCGGTGGATGGAATCGTTGCTATGTACGAAGTTCAACACCTTAAGAATAGAGGTTAGCACCTCTACCGTGTCTTCTTCAGACAAGGGACCACGACGACGAACCTCCTCTTCCAGGTTCTCGCCGTCGATAAACTCCTGCACCAGGTAGAAGAAGCTATCCGATTTACCAGCCGTACGACTGGGCACATCCAACTCAAAAAAAGCCAGCAAATCGGGGATTTGAGGGTGGCTGTTGCCGAGTTTCTCTAACACCACCGCTTCTCGTTCAAACAGGTTTTGAGCTACCTGCAACTGATTTGGGCTGAGATCGCCCGATGGTTGAAACTGTTTGACAACGCAATTACGCATGGCAGGGGTGTAGCGATCGCGCGCCAAAAACGCGGCCCCAAAACCACCCTGCCCCAGCAAGCGAGTCGGAATATAACGCCCTACCAGTAGTAGCGGCATTCCGCAAGCCGTACAGTACTTTTGCTGAATTGTACGCAGGGTTGCCGAATCATCCAGATCGGCAAAGAAATTTTGAGGACGGGGACAACGGGGACGCGTGCAGTGGACTTCCATGCGTTTGGGTACGAAGTGCCTACGCTCTAAGTTACCGCAATCAGCTCGCTTGAGATGCAGCCTGAGTCGCCAATTCCATCAATACTTTTTGCGCATTGCGTTCGCCCCCCGGCCCCCGAGGCCGACGCTGGATGTAATGGCCATCCGGCTGCAACTCCCAGGATTGACGGTTGTCGGCCAACATAATGCCTAAAATAGCCTGCAAATCCTTGGCGAGAGCGGGCGACTCTACCGGAGCCATCACCTCTACCCGCCGATCCAGGTTGCGGGGCATCCAATCCGCACTGCCAATGAAGACTTTCTCATCCCCGCCGTTGTGGAAGTAGAGAATACGTGCATGCTCCAGAAAGTGTCCCACAATACTCATCACCCGAATATTTTCGCTGACTCCCTCCACACCGGGCCGTAACGCACACATCCCCCGCACAATCAGGTCGATCTGCACGCCTGCTTGAGAAGCCCGATACAGCGCCACAATCAAATCGGGATCTACCAGCGAATTCATCTGAGCCACAATACGGGCATGCTTCCCCTGGAGGCGGTGCTCAATCTCCTGATCGATCATACGGAGGAGGCGATCGCGCATATTCACCGGAGCCACCAGTAACTTCCGGTAGGAGTTTTGCCGAGAGTAGCCCGTCAAGTAATTAAATAGGTCGGTAACATCCATCCCCAGTTCTTCCTGGCAGCTAAACAGCCCCACATCGGTATAGAGCCGGGCAGTTTTGGGGTTATAGTTGCCGGTTCCAATGTGGACATAGCGGCGTAGTTGGTCACCTTCCTGCCGCACCACCATGACTAGCTTGGTGTGAGTTTTTAGCCCCACGAGGCCGTAAACTACATGCACCCCAGCGTTTTCTAAAATCCGGGCCCAGTTAATATTGTTCTCCTCGTCAAACCGAGCCTTCAATTCCACAATGGCAGCCACCTGCTTGCCATTTTCCGCAGCCGCTACCAGGGCATCCATGATGGGTGAATCCCCAGAGGTGCGATACAGAGTCATTTTGATCGTTAACACATTGGGGTCATGGGCAGCCCAGGTAATGAACTCCTGCACAGAGCGCGTGAAAGACTGGTAGGGATGATGTACTAACACATCCTGCTGCCGCACAATTGAGAAGAAATCCTCGTTGGGCTTGCCATAGCCTTTGTAACTTTTAGAGAGTGGATGTAAACGCGGGTGACGCACGGATGGCATAGAAGCGGCCTTCAAGTGATCAGCCGGAAGCGTGTATAAATCCATCAAATTGTGCAGACCTATCAGCCCGTCAAGGTCGTAAACGTCCTCTGGGAGAATTTCCATTTCCTGAATCAGACGGTGACGCAGGGGCAATGGCATCGACGCCTGCACCTCAACCCGCACAACACACCCGCCCATTCGGCGTTGCCGTAGCTTCTCCTCAATGGCGAGCAGCAGGTCGTCGGCTTCGTCTTCTTCGACTTCAATATCAGCATCTCGGGTGACCCGAAACGCATAATGGCCCTCAATTTGCATGCCCGGAAACAGCTCATCCAGATTTTGCACAACCAGCTGTTCTAAAGGAACACCGCTCCAGAGGCTTTCGCCTGAGCGGGCTAACTGCCGCAAGTTTTCGGGCAATTCGATAAACCGGGGCAGCGTGTCGGGCACCTTGACTCGAGCCAGCAACCGCTCCTGCGTTTGAGGATTGCGCAACTCCACAATTAAATTCAAACAGAGGTTCGATATATAAGGAAAGGGATGGCCGGGACCCATCGCAAGGGGCGTCAGCACCGGAAAAATGCTTTCCTGAAAGTACCGCTGCAAGTAATCCTTCTGGTCAGCCCGCAACTGCTCGTAATTTAAAAAGAAAATACCGTGGGTTTCTAATTGAGGTCGTAGTGCTTCCTGAAAATGGCGATGTTGGCGCTGCACCATGGGCAGCAGGCGATCGCGAATGGCTTTCAACTGCTCCTGGGGAGTACGGCCGTCGGGCGATCGCTTGGTGACCTCGGCCTCCACCTGTTGCTTCAGGCCCGACACCCGCACCATGAAGTACTCATCCAAATTGTTGCTAAAAATAGCAATAAATTTTAGCCGTTCTAATAACGGGTTCCGGGGATCTAGCGCCTCATGTAAGACGCGATTATTAAACTCTAGCCAGCTTAACTCCCGGTTGAGGAAATATTGAGGATCTGTCAAAGGCGGATGTGCCTCAGTGTGGAGTGCGGATGACAGACTATACATAGATGAAACCTCGATGCATGAATCCCTATGACCTTCGGGAGAACAATGATGATACTATGCCCCCTTAAGAAGCATGGCTAAGCAGAACACAATGCGCCATAAGGGGAAATTTTTGAATAACAAGAAGGCGTAAAGGAGCGGTAAAAACTGCCCCTCAAGACAAACTTTTTGAGCTTCAAGGTGTACATAACCCTAGCATTACCCAAACCAGACCCAGGAAAGTTGATTTTTAGTCGTTGAAACATACAAAAAATTAACTTTCAACCAGGCAATTGAGAGTAAAGCTTATGGAAGGACAACTTAAAGAAGCGTTTGAAGGAAAGTATAAATCTGAGAAACTGAGCATTACATCAGCTACATATAATTTGGAGGTTTCTGTATGTTTTGAATACAGCTCCTACAAACACTACAAAATACATAAGAGAAATCAGCGATGCAGAGCTCAATCAGATCTTCCAACGCCTTCTATACAAAGATGCCTATGTTTACTTCACCATAACAAATTCAAAGGCCACGGTCGATGGTGTTAGAGAATACCAATGCTCTATCTGAAGGCAGAAATAATAGGTATAGACAATATCTAATATTAAAGTTTTATATGATTTATACCTTGCGAAACTTGCCTACTCTAAGCCGTTAAAGAAGGTCGTCTATAGAACAGAAGAACTAAGTAAGTTAAGCTATTTTTCCCTTGAAAGCAGGTTTAAATTCAGTCGTTACGTTTTTAGTGCCCCCCGCTCCAATCGCGACTGTTATTAAACTTTGTATCCCATCATTATTAATAGCGATCCTCAATTCGGGATAATCTCAAAAGCCTAATTTGTCGCGCGCAGGGCGTACGACAAATTAGGCTCTTTCAAGGAGTGCGCCTTGAAAAAACCCTTAACCCGAACTTAGATTAGCGATCGCCCAAATTATCAGAAGCACTTAAAGAAAATGGCGATCGCCCCAAAGAGCGATCGCCATTCAGCCTAGCAATACAAACGAGACTTATGAAGCCAGGTTAGCGGCCACAAAATCCCAGTTCACCAGCTTATCCAGGTAGTTGGCAATGAACGCAGGGCGAGCATTACGGAAGTCAATATAATAAGCGTGCTCCCATACATCCAGGGTCAGCAGTGCCTTCTTGCCCTGAGCCAGAGGGTTGACAGCGTTGGGGGTTTTGGTAACCGCCAGCGTGCCATTGTCATCAATCAACCAGGCCCAACCGCTACCAAACTGAGTTGCAGCGGCATTGGAGAAAGCTTCTTTGAACTTGTCATAGCTGCCAAAGGAAGCATCGATTTTAGCAGCCAGATCTCCCGTAGGAGCGCCGCCACCACCGGGCTTCAAGGAGTTCCAGAAGAAGGTGTGGTTCCAAACCTGAGCGGCGTTGTTAAAGATACCCGCCTTAGAGTCGTCGTTGTAGGTGCTTTTAATAACCTCTTCCAGGGGTTGGCTGTCGAGGTCGGTACCGGCCACCAGCTTATTCAGGTTATCAACATAGGCTTTGTGGTGCTTGCCATAGTGATATTCAAAGGTTTCTGCCTTCATGCCATAGGGTTCGAGGGCATCCGTAGCAAAAGGCAGGGGCGGCTGTTGGAATGGCATAGTGTTCTTTCCTCGTGAGGGTTAACGATACAAACGAACTGCGTCAAGGTTGATAGTTCGGGAACCCATTCCAGGGAAAGCAGACGGGCTTCTGGGTGGGGCGATCGCCGACTATTGATAGGATTTTATATCAAAAATTTACAAACAGACGTTTATCCGCACACGACCCCAGCAATTCTTATGGTGAATCGAGCCCGACCGCTTGCCTAAGGCAGTCTCTCCCAGCCAAAAATAGGACTAGAACACTCCCCATTCGGTCATCGCAAAATCCAGCTATCATAGCGAATGTCGTATGAGCTACAGACATGGCAAGACAGCGTTCCGTCCTCCTACTTGTATTGGTACTGGTGATTGCCGCCGTTACCATCCTGATTAAAGTTCCTATCCCCTTGGGGTTAGACTTGCGGGGGGGAACGCAGCTCACACTTCAGGCTCAACCCACCGAAGCCGTACCTGAAATCACCCCCGAGAAACTGGAAGCCGTTCGCAGCGTTGTAGAGCGGCGGATTAACGGCCTGGGGGTTTCTGAATCCGTTGTGCAAACGATCGGGCGTGACCAACTGCTGGTGCAATTGCCTGGAGTGAGTGACCCGGCCCAAGCTGAACGTGTCCTGGGAGGCACTGCTCAGCTCGATTTCCGGGAGCAGCAAGCGGGTAGTGAACAACAAATACCCATTGAGTATCAGTTACGCCAGCAAGCTCTAGTCGAGCTGGCGCAGGCCGAACAAAGTGGTGATCAAGCCGCTATTGATAAGGCTCAGAAAGAATTAGACAAACGGAATGAGGCGATCGCCAGCCTCTTCCAAAAAACCGAGCTGACCGGGGAAAAGCTCAGCAATGCCTATGCTGCCCCTGTGAATGGCAACTACTGGGAAGTCGGCCTGGAATTCAATAACCAGGGTGCAAGTGAATTTGCGGCTCTAACCAAGAGTGTGGCAGGCACCGGACGCAGCTTGGGTATCTTCCTTGATAACGAATTGCTCAGTGCTCCTACTGTCAGCGTGCAGTACGCAGAAACGGGGATTACAGGAGGCCGCGCATCTATTACAGGAGGCTTCACTACAGAAGAGGCTAACGATCTGGCGCTACAACTCCGAAGCGGTGCCCTCCCTGTTCCTGTAAAAATCTTGGAAAACCGCACGGTTGGTGCCACCCTGGGGCGTGACAGTATCCAAAGCAGCATTTACGCTGGTTTGGCTGGTTTGGCGCTAGTCCTGATCTTCATGGCCGTCTACTATCGTCTACCTGGAATCGTAGCGGACATCTCTCTCATCATTTACTCCATACTCACCCTGGCCATCTTCTCCTTATTAGGCGTCACCCTAACTCTGCCCGGTATCGCCGGATTCATTCTCAGTATTGGTATGGCGGTAGATGCCAACGTGCTGATTTTCGAACGCACTCGCGAAGAATTGCGTGATGGCAAAACCCTTTACCGCTCAGTCGAGTCAGGCTTCTACAGAGCCTTCTCCAGCATCTTGGACAGTAACGTCACAACCCTGATTTCCTGTGCTGCTCTGTTCTGGCTAGGAACAGGCTTGGTCAAGGGTTTCGCCCTTACCCTGGCCCTGGGGGTGGTTGTGAGTATGTTTACCGCGCTCACCTGTAGTCGTACATTCTTGCTTACCGTATTAGGTTTTCCGACACTGCGTCGCCCTCAATACTTCTGTCCTAAACTGCCCAAAGCCACTCAGTCTAAAGCAATCTCATGAAACTGAACGTTATTAAACAACGCAAACTCTGGTGGGGCATTTCCACCGCCATTATTCTGGCTGGGCTGGTGGCAATGGTCATCTCCTGGAAACAAATTGGTGCCCCTCTACGTCCTAGCCTGGACTTTGTGGGAGGAACACGACTGCAATTGGAGTTGGCCTGCGCCCAATCCAATAGTTGCGACGGCCCTATCGACCCAGGCGTTGTGCGTGAGATTCTTGCAACCGAAGGGCTGGAGGGGAGCAGCATCCAGGTCGTGGGTGACAGACAAGAAGCTCTCTCGATTCGCACCTCCACATTGGAGGTCGAAGAGCGGGAACAACTGCTGCAAGCGCTAGCAGCGAAATTGGGCGAATTTGATCCCGCATCAACACAGATTGATACCGTCGGGCCAACCCTGGGACGGCAGACTTTTACATCGGGTTTGGTTGCTCTGGGGCTTTCGTTTTTGGGCATCATGGTCTATCTGACCTTCCGATTTCAGCCTGACTATGCGGTATTTGCGATCGTGGCGCTACTCCATGATGTGTTAATAACCGTGGGAATCTTTGCCATCCTGGGCCTGGCACTACAGGTTGAAGTCGACAGTTTATTTATCGTGTCATTGCTGACCATTGTGGGTTTCTCAGTCAACGACACAGTGGTCATTTACGATCGCGTCCGAGAAACCATCAAAATTAACCCCAATCGCCACATTGATGAAGTGGTCGATGATGCGGTGAATCAAACCTTGACGCGCTCGATCAATACCACCCTCACAACGCTGTTATCCCTGGTAGCCATCTTCCTGTTTGGAGGGGACACCTTAAAATACTTTGCCTTAGCGCTGATTATTGGCTTTGTAGCAGGAGCTTACTCCAGTATTTTTATCGCCAGTACCCTGCTAGCACTCTGGCGGGAACGGACGGGGAACGCCTATGCGCAAGTTTCCCCCGTCGAAGCAGAACCTGCTGATTCTGCTTCCTAACCTCCTCCGGAGAGGGGCATTGCTCATGCTTAAAGCGTGAACAATGCCCCTTTTTCAAATCTTTCAGGCACTCTTACCTGAACAATTATGAAATTTAATGGCCGTTCAAAACGTTCCCTACTCAGCGGTAAGGCTGCCGGAACTGTCCGTGCTCTTTTCCCCGCAGACGAGCCAGAACTGAGCAAACAGATGGAGCGGCTACATCACTTACAGGTATTAGGCCGCTGGATTGTGGTTGGAGTCGCCTGGGCCACCATTTTGCCTGTCAGTCTGTGGTTATTGCGGCGTGATATTTCTTTGTTACGCGCTTTCTTCACCTGGGCAGCCGTCCGCTATGCCTTGATTTTTCACCCCGTGGTGACGATCGCCCTTTCCCTCTGCATTGGTCTTACGGTCGGCGTCTTAATCTGGCAGAGTCGCAACATCCTGTTTGGCTTACCCGAAAGCGAGCTGAAACGGCTTCAGCGTCAGGTTGTTAACATTCGAGAACGGGGCGATCGCCATCCCCTCTGGCGCTGGGTTTGCAAGTAGATAACCTCAGAGGTACAAAGATTAGACTCCCGGTGTTTTTAGAAACACCGGGAGTCTAGTTTAGGGATTAGCCCATCAAAATCACGCGATCGATTACATGAATAATGCCATTGTCGGCCTCCACATCAGGAGCAACCACCGTGGCATTTTTCACTTCAAACACGCCATTGCAGTTAATAGGAATGGGTGACCCTTCCAGAGAAGTGAGGCTATCGATGCTAGCCAGATCCGCCTTCGTGTATTTCCCAGATACCACATGGAATTTGAGAATTCGTGCCAGTTGGGGAGGATTTTGCACCAGAGTTTGCACCGTACCCGGGGGCAGCGCCGCAAAGGCGTCATCTACGGGCGCAAAAACGGTGAAAGGACCCGGGCTTTTAAGAGCCTCTACCAGTCCAGCGGCTTGCACTGCCGCCACCAGGGTTTTAAAGGAATCGGCACCAACGGCAATATCAACAATGTCAGGCATTCGAGGCTCCTCTGTATGGGCGATCGCAACACTTATGAAACGGTATGGCAACCAATGTCTTGCGTTCTTGACCGTCTGACTCACCGGAGGTGAGCCAGACCAGCCGATCAAAAAAATCCCTTCCAGCTTCCAAACCCCAGTCTACACCGGCGATGCACCCAATCTAAGAAGCGATCCCCACAATTCCCTTATCACCCACAAAAGAAGGAGTTATCGTGCGTTTTAGGGGTTTGGAGCACACAAAACCACACTTTATAAAATGAGTACGTCAGAGAGCATTGCAGGAGATTTTGGGTGATATTCAAAAATGAGCGGTTTGACTTTGGCGATCGCTTTCTGCGCTTGTCCTTTGTCAATATAGTGTCAAACCTGATGGTGCCCTTAGCAGGGTTAGTTGACACCGCTTTTCTGGGGCATTTAGATGACATTCGCTACCTGGGTGGCGTGGCCCTTGGAGCGGTACTCTTCAGCTATCTTTACTGGACCTTTGGGTTTCTGAGGATGGGTACCACTGGTACCACAGCCCAGGCCGTAGGGCGGGGTGACGACGAAGCCGTCTGGTTGACACTTTTGCGGAATGGGGCGATCGCGCTCACCGTTGGATTCGGTCTTCTACTGCTGCAATACCCCATCCGAGAGGCCGGATTCTGGTTGCTACAAGCCGCCCCCGAGGTAGAGCAAGCCGGAAAAAGTTACTACAACGCCCAGATCTGGGGAGCTCCCGCTGCCCTTATGGATTTTGTGCTGGTGGGCTGGTTCCTGGGTCGGGAGCGGGGGCGCACTGTTCTGGTGATGTCCCTGGTCAATAACAGCGTGAACGTTGTGTTGAACTATTGGTTCATCTTTCGCCTGGGGATGGCTAGTCAGGGCGCTGGAGCCGCTACCGCTGTTAGCCAGTACGCCATGATGCTGACCGGATTCTTACTCCTGAGCCGAGAATGGAACTGGGCCAGAATTCGGGCGATCGCCCGCCGACTCCGGACCTCCGACACCTTGTTAGCAGACTTCTGGCTCAACAGCAACATCGTCATCCGTACCTTTGCATTAATCAGTACCTTCGCCCTCTTCACCAACTTCAGCGCCTCTATGGGTACGGTCACCCTGGCTGCTAATACCTTGCTCCTCCAAGTGGTTACCTTTTCTGCTTACTTTGTGGATGGTATTGCTTTTGCCACCGAGAATTTTGCGGGTATGTTTTGCGGGGGCGGCAAAGGACAGAAACTTGTAGCGCTCACCCAACTGGCTGGAAGTACCTGTTTAGGGTTGGGGCTGGCGATCGCCTTAGTCTTCATTAGCTTTCCTGTGCCGCTCTTTGGCCTGCTGACACGCCACAACGATGTCTTGCAGATGGTGCAGCAGTATGTAGGTTGGCTCTTACCCGTATTGGGATTTGGCTCCCTGGCCTACATGCTTGACGGTTATTTTCTCGGGTTAACGGCAGGGCATACCCTTCGGCAATCGGCTCTGCTTTCAACTCTGGTGGGGTTTGTGCCATTGGGAGCGATCGCCAGCTTCCTCCATAACCCACATCTGTTATGGCTGGCCTTAAGTGGGTTCATGCTAACCCGTACCCTGACCTTGGGTTCGCAGCTTTCCGCAACTTTCCACACCCCCTCAGAAGCAAATTCTTAAATTTTCACAGGGCTTGTGCAAGTTCACTCTGTTTAGTGCATTCTTACTGAAAGCCTCCCCAAGGGAAAAGCACCATGCCATGGTTAAAGCGATAACCAACCCCATTGGGCTGCTTCGATGAAGCGCGACCGCTCTTCATCGGTTTACCGCTAAACGCATTGCATGGTGCTGCTGGAAGGGAACGTAACATAGTTGCCATTGCAGATATAATAGCTCCGAAATCCATAGAAAAAAATCACTAATTCGTATCCCCGTGATAGAATTTTTTCTATGCAATAGGACGATGTCAGTGCTAGGAGAACCCCTTTGATTCACGCTACTCTGCACCAGCTCAAAGTTTTCGAAGCGACAGCTCGGCACGGCAGTTTCACCCGTGCCGCCGAAGAACTTTACCTTACTCAGCCAACGGTTTCGATGCAGGTCAAGCAGTTGACCAAGTCCATCGGTTTACCTTTGTTTGAGCAAGTAGGCAAGCGGCTTTATCTGACCGATGCAGGGCGCGAACTCTTCAACACCTGCAAAGAAATTTTTAGCCAACTTGAGCAGCTAGAGATGACCGTTGCCGACCTCAAGGGGATGAAGCAGGGTAAGCTGCGGTTGGCTGTTATCACAACAGCAAAATACTTCCTACCCCGCTTGTTGGGGCCGTTTTGTCAGAAATATCCTGGGGTTGATATTTCACTGATTGTCACCAACCATGAGCGGGTTATTGATCGCCTGGCCAACAACCAGGATGACCTCTACGTCATGAGTCAGCTCCCCGACAACCTGGATATTAAAGCTCAGCCTTTTCTAGATAACCCGCTCGTTGTCGTAGCCCCTCGCAACCACCCCCTAGTTGGAGTGAAAGACATCTCACTAGAACGGTTATGTGAGGAAACGTTTATCATGCGAGAGCCGGGGTCTGGTACGCGCCGCGCCTTCCACCACATGCTAGACGAGAAGGATTTGGAGGTAAAAGTACGGCTGGAACTGGGTAGCAATGAGGCAATTAAGCAGGCGATCGCCGGTGGCTTAGGGCTCTCGGTTCTCTCTCGCCACACCTTGACTCCCGAGTCCTCCAACACAGAGTTTGCCGTTCTAGATGTCCAGGGCTTCCCAATTCAGCGGAAGTGGTATGTCGTGAACCTGGCAGGCAAACAACTCTCTGTCGTCGCCCAAACCTTTTTCGAATATTTGCTGATGGCTGCCCCTCAGTTGATGGAGACAGGCATCATCAATGTATAAAAAAGACTGGGTTTTTGACCCAGTCTGCGTAAAAATACCGAAAGGGTTAGCTCTTCAAATGAGAGCTTATCCCTTTTTAGCGTTTGCGCATATCACGAGCCATGCTGCGGAACATGTCCATGCTCGTGTCAGAACGGCGGCGATCGGTCAGCGGCTCTGACGCACCGTTAGCAGCGGTTCCATTACTGGTGGCTCCGTTGCTGGAAGCCCCATTCTGCGTTAGTACCTGGCTAACATCTACCAGGTTGCCGTTCACAGCCATCTTGCCCAGAGCAGAAACAGATTCAACCCGCTCAAACTCCTTAGGACTACTGAAGGTTTTCGGGAAGGTGCGCTTCACAACCTTGGCAGTTCTCATGTACTCGATGTCGCCAAAAGTCTTGGCATCATCAGCCTCGAGGAAATAAGCGACTGGCTTGTTTGCATTCGTCTGGACGCTTGCGTCCTGGTTCTTGTTGCCGTTGAACCAACCAAAAAGTCCTGCCATTGTGTTTGTAAGCAATAAAAAATTACAGTCATTTACATTATGTTACCTGAACTCATCCATTAGATGGTTGCAAAGATTACATCCTTCCAAATTCTGCAGAACTTTTTGAAGCACTTCTCATTTTTCTAGCCTGAGTTCGAGTTATGGGCATTTGGGCTTATCCCGAACTGAGGTTTTACAGCGCTTGAAAAGCGCTGTAAAACCTGGTTGTTTTTGGGAGAGCCGCGCTCCGCACAGCTCTCACAAAAACAACCGTGGCTGATTCAAGCGCCAAGCGCTGTAAGGGTGAGCCACTGCTCATTTCAATCAGCACCCAACGCATGGAATTGGTATTGCAAGGGAGTGATATGATCAAGCACAAGCTAGGGGTGCCTGCTACAGCAGGCTGAGATCATACCCTTGGAACCTGCGTTCTGGTCAGTAAAATGGCCAGACCACTGGGTAATGCCAGCGGAGGGAAGCGTTGATTGCGGTCTTGGATACCACGACGACGAAACGCACCATTGTGACGTGATGCCACCATCCCAAGGTTGTTTGGATGCGGGCGATCGCTCCATTCTCCCCATGCATGTCTACAGAACATGACGGGGTAGAACTTTCGTTCGGTGTAATCAGGGCACACCTCGCCTCTAGCGTTCTGTCCGATTTTTGGGGGCTCTTCGCCCCTCAGAAAATCGGACACAGCATTTGCGTTTGATTTTGGATGAGGTGCTTGTAATGTCCATCGAATCTATCAGCGTGCTGGTGTTATTAGTTACGGCAGGGCTATTTGCCCTGATGGGATTTCTCTACACCAGCCGCCAGACCATTAACTTAGAAGAATTTGTGGTCAGCCGTAACCGTTTCGGGATTGGCATGACCTTTGCAACAATCGTTGCCTCCGCCATGGGGGTATGGATTCTATTTAGTCCCCCACAGGTTGGCGCAACCAACGGCATTACTGGAGTTATTGGCTATGGCATTGGCTCAGCCATGCCAATTGCCATGCTGGCCTTTGCAGGACCACGGATACGGCGCATTTTGCCGAATGGGCACTCATTGAATGAGTTTGTATTGCTGCGGTTTGGCAACGCCATGTATCTACTCACCTTAGGGGTGATCGTGTTTTACATGTTCATTTACCTGAGTGCTGAGTTGACCGCGATCGCCAAAGCCGTTCAAATCCTGGCAAATGTTCCCCTGGGCTGGACAGCGTTGGTGGTAATTACTGCCACCTTCCTCTACACCACGGCAGGGGGGTTGCAATCCACAATCTTCACGGATGCCGTACAGTTCGTCATTATTGTGCCATTGCTACTGATTAGCCTTTGGGTTGCAGCCAGCAATCTGGGTGGTTGGCAGGCCGCTTTAGAACCCATTCAGGCAAAGGCTCCAGAACTATTGTCCTGGTCTAATATTTCGGGCATTAAGTTTGGTTTGACATTGCTCATCGCCATCACAGCGGCCGAAACTTTTAACCAGAGTAACTGGCAGCGAGTTTACGCTAGCCGCACCGGCAAAACCGTGCAAAAAGCATTTCTCTATAGCGCCCTCGTCATTGTCCCCATGATCATGGTTGCAGGAGCTCTGGGGCTGTTAGCGATGCACTTTGGCTTCAATGATGATCGCGCCTTCTTTTCCCTCATTCAAGAGCTACGGTTGCCCCTAGCCTTTGTCATGCTGGTACTGGTGCTGGCCCTGGCTCTGGTGATGAGTACTCTGTCATCTCTATTGAATGGCATCACCAGCGTCTTCACTGTGGACCTGGTGCGACTGTTTCCCCAGATGCAACGGGAAGGCATACTACGGGCCTCTCGGGTGCTGACGGTTGCCGTAGGCATTCCCGCCATTCTCATCGCGGCTCGGGGTTATGACGTGCTGTATCTCTTCTTGCTGGCCGATCTCATCTGTGCCGGGGCCTTCGCCCCTGTAATTCTAGGTCTCTACTCCCGCCATCTGACGGGAAGAGTTGCGCTGGCCGGAGCCCTGTTAGGAATCCTCACGGGGGCCCTCTATTTTCCTGCTCCAGACTTTAGTGCCTGGTTACCTATCCCAATGGGAGGTGATTTGCTGGTCAGCTTTGCAGCGGCACTCGTGGTCTCTACTGGGATAGTGGGTGCAGGCATCGCTCTGGCTCGCACCCAAAACAAGCAACCGTTTGACTTTAGCCGCCTTCAGGAGCGGGTACACTCCTACAGCCCTGAGCCCCTGGAGGAAATTTCCCAGGCAACAGGCGACATTCAGTAAAGCCTTTTAGGGCTGGTGGTGCGATCGCCAACCCTGAGAGGCAACAAAAAAGCGTGAGAACTATGGCTCCACGCTTTCTTTCACTGAGAAAAATCTTGAAAAAATAGGGATTGACAGAATCAATCCCTATTTTCGTTATTTAAGCTACGTAACAATGTCGAATCAGGTGGTAACAATAAACCAACCGTAAGCCTTACAGCTTTACTAGATGAGCGTAACACCCACCCATTCCACTCCAGTTCCGCAACGGTATTTTTTCTAATCTTCCGAAATTGCCAAGGAATAACTTGTATTCATCAGTAACTCGAAGAGAATTGAAATACCACAACTACCAAAGGCATCTGAAGTTTACAAAGCTGCTGGGGACTGATGAGTAGAGTCTCCAGCCTGACTACAACAGGGAAAAACACGGCACCGGGAGGCAACGATGCAAGAGAAGACTACTAGCTACCTAAGGCAACAGGCAGCATGTCAGACTCTTCATCCGTGCGCAGGCTGGGAAATAGGAAATGGTTCTCCTCCACATACTGCGCTCCAAACAGACCCTTCTCGGCCCAGAAGTACCGATCCGTGGTATGCTCGTTACGCTTTACAAGCAATAGTGCGGGAGGAGCAATTCCTTCAGCGTGAATGAACTTCCGGGCAGCAGTTACAGGCTTATCTTCGCCACACTCGATGCTAAACTGAGGTACGGATTCTAATATCCGACGGCCTTCCAAACGACGACGGCTCTTACGTTTGCGTCTCCTTGCCAACCTCCTGACCTCCTCTCTGCTACGATAGATGTAACTCTGGTTACAAAATAGATTGACGGTCGCTAGTATACCGTCTTAGGTATGAGATTTCAACTTCTTTTAAGCTTGCATTACAAAACATTACACAAACTCCGTTATCTATCTTTATTATTAATGCTTAATAGTAGGCGGATCGGGTTTAGAGCGAGCCTAGGCTAGAGCTCAATGCGATCGCCTTGATCCCTTACAGATTCTTCATTTTGGTTCAACTTGGTTGTGATGTTTGCGAGCCCAGACTTCGTCACCCTTTGCCAGGCCCAGATTGCGCTACTGACACAAGGGTTAGGGGCAGCGTTGAGTGTCGTCTACCTAACGGAAGAGGTAGCTGGAGATGCGACTGCAAATCTGGTACCAATTGCCGCCCATCCAGACACCATTTTTAGCCGTGATCCGGCCAGTGTCTTTTCCCTGCTTGCTCTAGATGCATCCGATGGCTTACATCCTCATCCCTCTCATAAGGGGGAGGCCATGGTATTTCCTCAAGTGGGGCAGCCTGTATTACCGGGTTCTCCCAATGGGAACGCACCGGAGGTGGAAGCCCAGGAGCAAACGTCTATTTTTGGCATGCCCTTACCCATGGCTCAGCGAATGATGGTGCCGCTCGTTCATGAAGGGGTTGTGTTGGGCTTGTTGGTGACGGCCCGCTCAGATCGTCCGTGGGGCGAAGTGGAACAGGATCAGATCGAACGGGTTGCCCGAACGTTGGCGATCGCCTGTGTCATGGATCGTCGTGCCGCCTGGAACGATCACAGCTTGCATCAGCTACAACAATTGCAAGCTCAGCAGCATGAACTCTTCGACAACCTGCTTCATCAGTTCCGAAACCCTCTGATGGCGTTGCGAACCTTTGGAAAAGTATTGCTGAAACGGCTTGCCCCTAATAACAAGAGTCGTGACCTGGCTGAGGGTATTGTTCGAGAAAGCGAACATTTACAAGACTTGCTCAAGCAATTTGAACAAGTGGTTGATCTGCAGCCCGTAGAACTTTTACCCGGTCAAGAGGAGAGCCATCCTCCAGAAAACTGGCGCAATAACCCAAAGGCCCTGGCCAGTTCTACTGGAGTACCGCTCTTACCGGGCGTCAATGCCCTGACCCCAGCACAACTGCAACCGATCGCCTGTGAGTTAACCGATATTTTGCAGCCCTTACTGAATTCGGCTCGGGCGATCGCCCAGGATCGTCGTCTCCAACTGCTCATCCTCATACCCGAAGGCGTGCCAGCCATTGAAGCCGATCCAGGAGCGTTGCGGGAAGCCTTCAACAACTTGATCGATAACGCTCTAAAATACACCCCATCTGGCGGGAAAGTCGAAGTTTTAGCAGGGTTGAGGCGTCAACGGAATGGAATTAACTTTCAGGGCCTTGCCATCATTGATAACGGTCCAGGAATTCCCCAAGGCGACCAAACCCGATTATTTGAGCGGCACTTTCGAGGTATCCAGGCAACCTCCGATATTCCTGGTACTGGCCTGGGTTTAGCCATTACCCATGACCTGATCCAGCGGATGCGAGGAGAAGTTGAAGCATTCAGTCCGGCGGGGGCCAGTGGGTTACTGCCCGACGAGGAGGATGGCGATCGCGGCACTGCATTTATTGTCTGGCTCCCAGAAGCTAGTCATTGAGCAAGACTGAGCCCCCTACTAAATGCTTGTGATGAGTGTGGCGTGTGAAACACACACTCAACAATTTACGAATCGCATGACGTAAAGAAAATGCGCCGTGCTTTGCACGACGCACTTCTTTTAGTTCTCGACAGAGTTGTGATTAGAGGTATTGCACAAAGCTTCCACCCAGATTGAAGCGAGTGGTGTTTTTGAGAACTCCAATCAGTTCATCACGCTGGGTTCCTGGCTTATCGAAGAAGATGCCTAGGTCCTGGTCACTAAAACCCGCTCCCAAACGTCTGACAAAATAATTATTCCGGTTTCCACTTAACTGAAGAACATCTTGTTGAGTATTGAATCCGGCAATCACGGCATAATCATTCAGGCCTGCGTTAGCTGCCCGCAGATCGTCGTAGTAGACGCGAGTTGCATCACCCAGAGCATAGGTATCCCGGTCCTGTCCTCCATTGAGGATGTCCCGTTCATTGAAACCAGGCCGAGTACTGGCAGAGCTGACGCCAACTAATAGGTCATCACCACTTTCACCCAGCAATACATCGGTTCCAACATTGCCATAAAGTTGGTCATTGCTAATACCACCATACAGGGTGTCGTTTCCAGCACCCCCGTTTAGGCTGTCATTACCGCCATCGCCGTAAACACTATCGTTGCCAATACCGCCGTATAGCTCGTCCTGATCATCTTCACCCTTGAGCAGGTCGTTTCCGGCGTCTCCCAGCAGCACGTCGTCATCATCACCGCCGTAGAGTTCGTCGTTATCATTGCCACCACGAATCAGGTCATCGCCATCTTCACCAGCAATGCGATCGCGCCCATTCTGGCCGTTCAAGCGATCAGCGTTACCGCCACCATAAACGGTGTCATTACCACTGCCACCGAGGACGTCATCGCGGCCACCCCCACCATAAATGGTGTCATCATCATCGCCACCATCCAGGTTGTCATCGCCATCATTGCCGTAGATTAGATCTTCGTCGTCATCACCGTAAATCTCATCTTCGCCACCACCGCCCTCTAGGCGATCGTCACCTTCATAGCCATAAATTAGATCATCGTTGGTGGTACCGATGATGCGATCGTTCAATGGAGTACCGTATCGAATTGCCATAGGAAAAATGCTACACGAGGGTATTTAGAAAACAAATGTTGCGTTTAGCTTTGAACAAGATCCTGCTCAAACTTCAAGCCCAGGTCGTTTTTGAATTTGGTATCGCTTCTTGCACCTTGGAATTAACAGAACTGTAGCATTCAGCCAAAAAGGCACAAATCCCGCCACAGTTCTATCCAATCGGGTGAAGCAACCGGGTGAAGTTAGTGTAGAAGTTGCTCGTTTCTGCGCCGCTTATTTGTTAGGACGCATCTTTAGAACGCAGGTTCCTGAAACCAAACTGAGGCCAACATTCACAAGTCAATACAGCGCCTTGCGCTTGAGTCAGACACGGTTGTTTTTGTGAGAGCCGCGCGGAGCGCGGCTCTCACAAAAACAACCAGGTTTTAAGCGGTTGAAAAACGCTGTACTTCACAAGTCAATACTTAAGAGAGTGTTTTGAATTGGGTGTACGTTGCACCCTAGTATTAGGCTGCACTAATTTTCGCAGGGTAGACAGGGCAGACTCGGTCTGCCCTATCTACCCTGTCAGGATTCCTGTAGTGAACGACTAGAAAATGAAGGGGTTAAAAAACGCCTGAACCAGTGTGGAACTCCAATGGACCAGGAATAGTCAATAGTAACTAGGAGAATCTACCAGCTGGTATAGATTTAACAAGCGCATCAGGAGTCCCATGTCTCATTTGTTTTCAAGAAAACCCCTTGTGGTTGGGGTGTTGTTGGGAATAGGTTTAATCGCCTTGCCTGCGATCGCCCAATCAAATTTTGGTAGTGTTACCCTACAACGCGGGTTCAATGTGGCTCAAGGAACCATGCGTGGCAACACCGGAGGGCGTAACTCCCTGCCCGAAATGGTGACAGCCCGCGATCGCGACGGCAACCTCTGCCTGGGTTATGGCAGTTCAGTACCCGATCACATTTTGGTGCTGGATCAAAGTTTTGATACTCTGTCGCTTCAAGTTAATAGCGGTGGCAACGACACGGCCCTTGTTGTGCGTGGTCCCGGTGGTGTGCGTTGTGGGGACGATACCTCGCGCAGCAACCCCGATGATCGCCTTCAGGGGACTGACTGGGCAGCGGGAAGCTACGAGGTCTGGGTTGGAACCAGTGACCCCGGTGCTCGCCATAACTACACGCTAACGGTAGGTCAATGACCCTGGCTCCCTGGCGATCGCCCCTGGCCCACGCCCTCCACCGGAACCGCTCCCTGGTCTATGCCCGCTATTTGCAACTGGCAACGGTACGAGCGGATGGTCGTCCAGCGAACCGAACCGTTGTATTTCGAGGGTTTCGGGACGATACCAATCAGCTACGGTTTGTCACCGATGACCGCAGCGAAAAAGTCGAGCAGTTGCGCGATCGCCCCTGGGGAGAGGCCTGCTGGTACTTCCCTAAAACGCGAGAGCAGTTTCGTTTGAGCGGCCCTATTCAGGCGATCGGGGTAGATGCATCCGATGAGTCTCTGGTAGCCCTGCGACAGCGTTTGTGGCAGGAGCTATCAGATGCAGCCCGTAGCCAGTTTGGATGGCCTTATCCAGGCAAGGAACGTGCAGCCGATACTGATTTCGACGTAAGCCCTGACCCCATCAACCCCCTACCCTGCTTCGTCGTACTTCTGCTCGATCCCCACGTTGTTGACCATCTGGAGCTGCGCGGAACTCCGCAAAACCGGACACGCTACGAACAAATGGAAGAAGCCTGGAAAACGCAGTTTGTAAATCCTTAAGCCCAAACATGAAATAAGCGTGGCGGACATGCCACGTTTATTTCATGTTTGGGCTAAATTTAGGTTCTAATATTGTCTCGATATGAAGAGCGCCTACTGTTGTAACCTTCCTGGACGGTGTGTAGAACAGAAAGCATATTGAATCGGTATTAGCCTTGAATCAACTGGCCAATGATGACACCTAATGCTGGAACCCCCAGTATTAGCATCAAGCCAGCGGGCATAAACTTACGCGTTTTGAGCCATCGCATCATAAAGGCCAGCAACAAGACAACCGTCACCACAGCCGCAACAATCAGCCCCCAGGACTGCCCCTGAATTTGCAACAAGGCACTAATCAGTAACAAAGCACCACATCCACAGCCCGCTAAAAGCGAGATCTTACTCTTGGCCTGGGCATACCCGAGAACACCGCCCACAATAGCCAACACTCCATAGGCGATCGCCGCCACTACCCCCAGATTCATTGCTGTTATTTCCTCAACTTGTCTTCCGTCGTTACATTATCCGGCAGTAAACACAAAAGCCCAGATTTGCCACAAAACGTAAGCCAAGCCTCAGCCTTTTACTCCCCCATTCTCAGGCCCTACGCCCCTACCCTTGAGTTTCCTGCCCGCTCCCCTCTGTCCGCTCCTCTACCTGAGCAATGACAGGCACTTTCACGTCAGGCAGTTCTACAGGTTCGGTAACGGGTTCAGGCAGATTTTCAATGTCTGCAATCGTTTCCGGCACCAGCACAGTTCTGGTGTATCCACCTCCCAACAGCTTGATCAGCTGAGGTTTGGGATCGTGGTAGAGGTAGAGCAGGCGATCGCCCGCTTTACCATCCTCCAGATTAGACACCAGCAACAGTTGCGTGTCAGTTTGCAGCAGAACTGGAAGAATGCGGCCGTTATCAATCAGCGTTCGCAAATGTTTCAGTTGGCGAGGACGGTTGGCTTCACTCAGCGTCGTTTCGCCAAGACGAATTTCGCGATCGCTTAAATAGCGATTCCAGTTCTTTAATGGCAACTGCGGCAGAAAAGCCGCTTTAATTTTGGTAGAACCTTCGGCACCATCCGCATTCGCCGCAGAGTCACTGGGAAGCAGAGACAAAACCCGAGGTGGGTTGAACTCTTCAGCCGCCCGCTGGGCAATCACCTGGTTGATAGCCCCATTGGTTGTCGCAGCCAGGAAGGTTCCCTTGGTTTCTAATCCGGCCTGTTCCAACACCTCAGCGTCGAGGGCGCTGCTGGCGATCGTCATTAAACCCTGCCGTTCAGCGATGGCACATGCTTGCAGGTCTGTATCAATCAAAACAGCCGCCTCATTTCGCTCCTGAAACAAGCGAGCAATCAGATAACTGAGGGGATTGCAACCCACAATGACGATCCCAGTAGAACCCAATGCTGTAATACCCAGCAGTTGGGCGACCCAACGGGCCGTCAACCCCTGGAGAAATACCGTTGAGAGAATTGTGAGAAATACCAGGGCTTTAATCGCATCTCCCCCCGTGACACCCCGTTCTGTCAGCAGAATGGCGAACAGGGAAGCTACAGAAGCAGACACAATGCCTCGGGGTGCGACCCAGGCCAAGAAAAGCTTCTGCCGCCAACTCAATTCCTGATTGTTGAGTGTACAGAGCCAGATACTCAGGGGACGGACAATAAACATCAGCACAGCGACCGTGAGCAGCGCTCCCTGCCCCAGAGCGAACAAGCTGGCTAATGAGAGGTCTGCCGCTAACAGCACAAAGAGAACTGATACCGACAAGGTTGTCAGTTGTCCTTTAAACCGACGCAGGGGCCGTTCATCCGGGATTCCAGAAGCTCGTAGCACGACCCCGGCAACCACCGCTGTCATCAGCCCTGCTTCACTACGGATGAGCTGCGCGACGCCAAACAGCCCCCAAATTCCCGCCAGCACCACCAAATTCTTTAGGTCATCAGAGAGCGATCGGTTCAGCTTCAGCCCCTGCCCTAATGCCCAGCCACCCAGCGCTCCAATGCCGCCACCAATGCTCAGACGGACAAACAGGCCCCCCACAACCGATAGGGGATCGGTTTCGCCATTGAGAATCACATCCAGTACCACCACGGCCAGGATGGCTCCGACCGGGTCAATCAACACGCTTTCCCCCTCTAATAGTGCAGCAACAGGGGGTTGAACCTGCACTTGCTTGAGCAGGGGGGAAATGACGGTGGGGCCGGTGACAACCACCAGAGAACCAAAGAGAAAGGCGATCGCCCACGGGAACTCTCCCAACCAGTGGGCTGCCATCCCACCACCGACGAGGGTAATCAGCGTCCCAATCGTCACCAGATTACGCAAGCTACCCGACACCTGACTCAGCCGCCGCAGCTCAAGATTAAGGCCGCCTTCAAACAGAATCAGGGCTACGGAGAGAGCCACAATGACTTCCAGTCCGTTGCCTAATAGTTGCGGATGCACAATATCCAGGCCATCATTGCCCAGCAAAATGCCAAAAGACAGCAAAAAAACAATGCTGGGCACTTTGAAAAAGTCAGCGATGACCTGTGCGCCAATGCCGACCATGACCGCCACGATCATCTGCAACATCATGGCCAGGGCAGTGTTCATCGTACCTGGGTCGTCCAGCATGATCCTCGCAAACTATACATTGCTTATGGTATCGAACCTCAGCTCGGATTCAGGGAATTTTCGAAACCAACACGACTCCCAGCCCTTGCAAATTTCATGAATCCCAAAATCAGTGCTGTTCTAGACATGGGCTTGGTTGTTGCGCGAGAAGCTCTCAGCAACCAAGCACAGCAACCCATGAAACAAGACCTCAAGGCTCAGGCGGTATAGAACAGGCCTTCAGGATGACTGGGCAAGCCATAGTAATGTGCAAGGATTAGGGTAGATTTGAAAGGGGCATTCTGCCCTATGTTCTAGCTGTTCATCCTGGGCTGTTTGAATTTTGGGAATTGATCTCCGCAGTTACGTTTATCTTGACCGCTTACAGGCTCAACATGCCGCTTATTTGGGCACGGTAGCGCTGGGCTTTTTGCCGCTGCCAGGGGATGCCTCTCTCTGGGTCGAAGTTTCCCCAGGAGTCGAAATTAATCACCTGATGGATAAAGCCCTAAAAGCCGCCGTCGTGCGCCCAGGGGTACTGATTATCGAGCGGCTGTATGGTGTATTGGAAGTGCATTCCAGCAGCCAGGGAGAAGTTCATGCAGCCGGCCGCGCCATTTTGCAAGAATTGGGCATGACCCCCAGCGATTGCATTAAACCCCGAATTATTTCCAGCCAGGTCATTCGTAATATTGATCCCCACCATACGCAGCTGATCAACCGAAACCGGCGGGGACAAATGATTTTATCAGGCCAAACTCTCTACATTTTGGAAGTGGAGCCTGCAGCCTATGCAGCACTAGCTGCCAATGAAGCCGAAAAAGCCGCCCTGATCAATATTCTTCAGGTTTCAGCGGTGGGTACCTTTGGGCGGCTTTACCTGGGCGGTGAAGAACGCGACATTCTGGCCGCAGTACGGGCAGTAGAGGCCACTCTAAACAGTCTGGCAGGCCGTGATATTTGGAGTCCAGGCGGTCGTGCTGAATAAGCTCAGCCTCTAGCAATACGCCCTCAGACCAGGAAGTTTATTTTTGCAAAGGCTCACGGAGCAAGGCTTTGCAAAAATAAATTGGAGTGTCCTTAACCGCCAGAGGCAGAACGCCGCTTGCGAAACACGGGGGTCATAGTGATGCCCGTAATCAGGAGCGCGACCAGCCCAACCCCCAGAACTAACACGTATAACGGCCACAAAATTGAACCCAGATAGTAACCCTGGTGTAAGCGCAGCAGGAAGCCAATATCGCGGGGGGAAAGCCCCAACCAGCTTGTGCCAATGGCGTAGGCAACACCCGTGAGGGCGCTAATGGTTAAAGGTAAAAGCCCGATGATAGAGAGGATGCGGTGTAGCCAACGATGATCTCGACGTGGTTGAGCCTTAGATGCTTTTTTGGGAAGAAGCATAGACAGACCTGTGATAATCATGCCCACTAAACCCAGCCCCATCAGCAAGACATAAACAGGCATAAGGGGTTCACCTAGGAATTCCCCCTGATGCAGCACCATAAAGATATTGGCAACATTATCGGGAATATCCAATAGGTTGCTGCCAATGCGGTAGGCGACGCCCGTTAACGCTGCCAGCAAGAGCGGGAAGAAGACCAGCGGGGCCGCTTGACGATGGAGTTTGCGGAGATTCATATAACAGAGAGGGGAAGGGAAAGGGGGAGGGCGATCGCCCGATCAGATGGACCAAGAGTAACCTAACACTCCAAACTGACCTCATACCAAATCAATGTGAAGTTGCACAGAATGAGAGTGGCGGCGGGTACCCGCCGCCACTCTCATTCTGTGCAACTTCATGTAAAAACGACCTCACGTAAAAGCCCATTTTCGCAGCAGATTTGCATGAGTCTTGCTGAGCAAATCAAACTCAACAGTCTTGCCATACTTTTCGAAGATAGAACGGCGAGCAGTATCCAAATCAAACAGCAACTCCCGATCCTGGCTATCACGAATCACACTTTGAATCCACGTGACAACGGCTAAGCGAACCCCTTGGGTCACTTCGCTGACCTGATGCAATGTGGTAGAAGGATAAACAATGGCTGAACCGGCCGACAGCTTAAAGCATTGCTCCCCCAAGCTGCTATCCAAAATCAGCTCTCCCCCTGTGTAACTATCCGGTTCACTCAAAAATATCGTCATCGATACATCTGAGCGGGTCAGAGGAGCCTCACCCATCAGAGCATTATCGGTGTGAGAACCATAGGACATGCCTGGTTCATAGCGGCTAATGAGCGCAGGACGAATGATATGGGGCCGCACAGCCGCTTGAAACAGGGCATTACGTTTAAGCGCCTGATCGACTACGTCCCGAATGGTTCGGGTTGCCTGGGCTTGCCCAGATAATTGCTGATTATTTTTAACCGTACGCGCGTATTGCCCAGCAGTCAGTTTTCCGTCTATAAATTCTGCGTCGCTGAGGGTTTGGTGGATACTGTCCAATTCATCTGTTGTCAGTAAATTGTCAATGCAAATAATCATAAACTTCGGGCATGAGAAGGTGAGGCAAGATTAACGTTACAAGAATCTGTGTACAACCTAATGGTACATAGCTACCAAAAGCGAATTGGAACTCATATTTTTAGGACTTATGCATTCTTATGGTGTGCTTTGCACACCATAAGAATGCATAAGTCCTGATTCAATGATTTTCATTAAGGCAAAAAGAGTGGGACGGCACAATGTGCGTCCCATTCTATAAAAATGCCTCGGATATAAGTTCCAGCATTTAGGTCAGGCGATCGCTACATTAGCCTTCTCCACCCTCTCCCTCTTCGCCTCCCTCACTTTCTTCTGCCTCTTCCTGTTCTGTTTCTGCATCTTGGACATTGGGAGCGGTGGGAACAACAGTATCTTCCGCTTCTTCTTCACGTTCGTTAGCACCTAAGCAGGCTGTTAGAGTGCCTACTAAACCAAGGCTAAGAAACAATGCAACAGCTTTTGACTTCACGACTTAGGCTCCCGAGAATCACAAAATATCCAGACAGATCTTAAAGAACTCCTATGAAAAGCGCATGAAGCAAGCGGTAGATGTTTGGAGAAATTTAAATCCTCAAACTCTCTAAGAATCTATAGCAATGTCCAAGTGAGTTAAGTAAAGCAACAGTGGTGTGGGGCGCTCCGTGCCCCACACCACCGTACTTAATCAACGTGCACAGTGCTAGAGAGTCATTTTCTCGTGCACGAAGCGCACGAGAAAATGACTCTCTCAGGCAGCTTTAAAGCACGCCCTAGTGCCATTCAAGCTTGCTTGATAACCCCTAAACGGCTGCTTTAGGACGTTGCACAATCAACTCCGCCACTCGTCGTCGATCGGGGCTGACACCCACCAGGCGAATGTAGTCTTGCGGATACTCAGCCATGCAGGCTTTGAGCCCAGCGATCGCCACATCCAGCGTACTCTCAAAGCTGCCGTAACATTGCCACGACCCAATGCGGAACCGTCGCTCATTCACATGCTCAATTCCGATTCGATGGTTAGTATTCAGGAGGCGTTCGAGTTCAGCGATCGCCTCTGCAGGAATAGCATCGTTGGAACCGTTGTGATCGGTAGAGGGATAATGGGCTATCGGTTTTGGGGGGCTGGCAGGAGCACTATTCCTTTCCTCAATCGGCCGCTTTTTGCCATCTACCGCCTGCTTATCTGCGACCGATCCCTGGCCGTCTGCCCGCTGCCCGCCGCCATCCATCCGAGGCTGAAGTGCAGAGTGATACTCCTCAACCAGCCGCAACTCCCGAATCCGCTCTTGCTCGCGCACCATGCGTCGACCAATTTCAATAAGATGAGGCAGGCTGAAGTCGGGCCGATGAAACTCAGTAGGTTTGCCGTCACTGTGAACGACTTTTTGGGAAATGTGTTCAAGACCAATGGTTTGAATCAGGTTACGAACCTGTTCATCGTAAAGTTGCGCTCGCAATGCACTAAAGAAATCAATTGCCTGATTCGGAAAGGTATCCACCAGGGTTTCCACCTCACCAGGGCTGAGATCCTTGTCGAAGATGCCTCCGATGATGCCAAGGCGATCGCTCCGATCCGGATCCCAGAAAAACTTCTCCATCCGCCCATCACGAACCAGGGGCGCATACAGCGTCGAAAAGTCGTTCCCCGTCAAAATAATGGGAATACGCTGCACAGGTTCGGCATCATAACTGCCAGGAAGCTGCACATTCGTAGGGTTATCCGCAATATTCATCAACGTGGCGTTCACCAGCTGAGTGTTGACCGTGTACTGCGTCTGAGAATCAACCCGACCAATCCCCGCATCCACGTCATTGATCATCAGAACCGCCATGCGACCCCGCACCTTTACCAGTTCTGCCGCTTCGCGATAGCGCAGACGGATCAGGCGCGCCGGATCACCCGCATCGGGGCTTTCCAACTCCCCCGCTGAGACATGAATGGCTTCTATACCCATGCGTTCGTATACCAACTCGCACATGAAGGTTTTGCCCTCCCCCTTGCGCCCATGCACACCCAAAATCAATGGCACTCGCACGCCAGGTAACTTCAGATAGTTTTTGGTGATATGAACGGATAGTTTTTCAAGAAAGTGAGGCGAAATATAGTAGCTCATGACGAAGGCCGTTTTTCTTTGGGATGCGGAATTTCAGACTGTTATTCCTGATACCGAAAGCCTACCGTACCGCAGATCCCTACCGCTTAGCAAGGGGCAGAAAACTGCCAAAAGGTAGATGAAATCGAGTATTCAGATTTGCACTATTTATCAAACTAATTGGGTTTGCTACACTACGTTCTGCTGAACAAGAAGATGAACTGGAATGCCGAACTATAAGCTTGGCGTTCCAGTTCTAGCTATCTGGATGGGGTGAAGGGGGGCACTTCGTGTCCCTTTCACCCCATCCACAAGTTTGTAAATATGCCCAACCTGTTAAAGATGCATGAGTTAGGCTTGGGCGATCGCCATCTCAGGACCCACTAATGAAACATAAGGCTCAACAAAGTAACGATTAGCGACCTCCTGTACATCCTCAGCAGTGACGGCCGAGAAGGCTACTTGGAATCGCTGATCGAAGTCAATTCCCGCTCCCAAAATTTCGTACCAACCATAGACTTGAGCAATCTGAGCATTGGTTTGTTTACCCAGAGCGTATTGGCCCAAATATTTGTTCTTCGCTACTTCCAGCTCCTCAGAAGTGAGGGGGTTATCACGCAGGTAGTTAATCTCGCGCTGCAAGCCTTCTAGAGCGATCGCCGCATTACTAGGGGCCGTACCAATGTAAGCGATGAACTGAGAGGTCGAAATGCGCGTCGGGAAGATCGTCGAAACGTCATAGGCCAATCCCTGCTTTTCCCGTAGCTCCACAAACAGGCGGCTGGAAAGCCCGTTACCCAGATAAGTGTTAATTAATCGCAGACTGGTATAGTCCGGATTATGGATGGATGGCGCTAGATAGCCCAGCATTACAATTGCCTGCTGTGTATCCTGAGCCGTCTTAACAACCTGGGGTTGAGGTTGAAGCTCAGGCAAACCGTCAGCCGTAGGAGCCGCTCCACCCTCAGGATTAACCCAGTCGCCAAAGGTTTGCTCTACCAGGGCGATCGCCTGCTCAGGGGTAATCCGTCCGGCAATGCTAATTACAATGTTGTCGGGGCGGAAGTAAGTTTGGTGATAGCGTTGCAGGTCACCCCGTTGCAGGGTCGTGATGCTCTCTTCCGTACCCATGGAGGAGAGTGCGTAGGGGTGGTTACGATACATCGCCTGGCGCAGTTGCTTCTGAGCCACATTGAAGGGTTGCTCCTGCATGGAACGCAATCCCTGCAAAGTGAGGCGACGCTCCAAATCAACCTCGGCCTCCGGGAAGGAGGGCGATCGCAACAACTCCGCTGCCAGAGCCAGCATTTCTGGAAAGTCGTAGGAGACCGTCTTCAGGCTCATGATGCTGTAATCAGTTGCAGAGTCAGCCCCTAGACTGGCCCCCACCGTTTCTACCCGCTCAGCAATCTCCATAGACGACAGGCGATCGGTACCCTTCGTCATTACAGCCGTCAGCAAGTGGGTGATCCCGGCTTGCTCAGGAGCCTCATAACGGGTACCCACACGCACAAAAATACGGGCGGCAATAATATCAGCGCTGGGATTTTCCATCGCCAGCACCACCAGGCCATTGTTCAGAACGGTACGATGAACCTGAAGTTGGGGGCGATCGCCAGCAAGCGGTAAAGACATGGGCCTCTCGAAGAAAAAAGAACAATCCAGACAAAAATTGCAGAAGGCAGGGAAGCCTTTACAGCCACCCTACCTAAAGCTTACCGTCGAGTTTTGAAGTCGGTATAAGCACACGCATCAATCAGGCTCACGGGTCAGCAGCACGGCCCCGTAGCGATAGGGCGAGAGATATTGGTTAGCCAAGGCCTGTAGGGTTTCCGGTTGCAGACTCATGATCCGCTCGGGATAAATCATCGACAATTCAGGCCGGGCTATGGTGCCATAGTAGCCATACAAACCTGCCAGTTGACTGGAAGTTTCCGTTGAAAAGGCAAAGTCATTACACAACTGCCGCTGAATGCGGCGAAGTTCTTCAATGGAAACCAGGGTACTGCTCAGTTGGGAGAGACGATCGCCAATCAACGCTTCTACTTGTCCTAAATACTGAGGCTCTAACCAGGCGGTAATTGTAAATAGACTAGAATCCCTTTGAAGCGAGAAGCTACTGCCAATATCCTGAACCAATTGCCGCTCTTCCCGCAGCTCCCGCACTAAGCGAGACGTGCGTCCCCCCGCCAGCAAAACTGACAACAAGTCCAAACCATAGGCATCAGAGAGTTGATCCACACCCGGGCCAACCCAACCCAACATCAAACGAGCTAACTCCAGGCGGGGCAATTCCAGATGATTACGACGAACGCCAATGAGCGGAGGCTCAGCTTCGACTATGGCTTGGGGCACCGCTTGAGGCGGTTCAAAACCAGCAAAAACCTCTTCTAGCAAAGCCAGCGTGGCATCCCGTGGAACATCTCCCACCAGTACAACCGTCAGGTTTTGAGGCTGATAGTGCGCCCGATGAAAAGCTCGCATCTCTTCAGGGAGCATGCGCAGCAGGTGATTGGGAGTACCCAGCACCGATCGCCCGTAGGGATGGGACTGAAAAACCAACTCTGAGAGCGCCTGGTAACCTAGCCAGTCGGGATCATCTTCTGCCTGGCGAATTTCCTCCAGCACCACATCGCGTTCCCGCTCAAACTCATCGTCGGGAATAGCCGCGTGGAGCAGCAGCTCTGCCAAACAGGGCAGCGTTGCAGGCAAATGAGCGGCTGTTGTATTAATAAAGAAGTGGGCGTAGTCGTGGCTGGTGGCCGCGTTCGTGACGCCGCCGTGGCTCTCAATCACATAGTCAAAATAACCGGGGGGCATCTGGTCGGTGCCCTTGAAAATCATATGCTCTAGAAAGTGAGCCATGCCAGACCAGGCATCCGGTTCGGCGATCGCCCCGGCTTTGGCCCATACATCTACCGTCACCACAGGGGATGGCGTTTGTTGAAAAATTACCGTCAGACCATTTCGCAGGGTGTAGGTTTCTGCGGGAAACGGAGTGACGTAACGACGGGTTGATAAGTCTGCGAGTGTCAAGTCCAGGTCTGGTTCTGGTTATTTTTGTAATAGTAGCGTGTTTTTGGAGTGTGAGGGGCATCCTCACAGAAAGAGCCTTTATCCCTTGGGTAGATCGACTGATGACAGCGAAGCCAACCACTCCCAACCCTTTGACCCTGGAGCAAATGCGGCAGCAGTTTGACGCGGCCCCATACCCTAGAATTCCGCCCGAAGCCACCCCCGAAGGCAAGTACAACGATCTGTTTGTCAATAACATCGTGACGCCGTTTTACTTGCGCGATCGCCGGGTTGTTGATACCCAAGGTACGCTGATTTTAGATGCTGGATGTGGAACGGGTTACAAGGCATTGGTGTTGGCGATCGCCAATCCCGGAGCCAAAATCGTTGGGATTGATCTGTCAGAAAAATCCATCGATTTAGCTAAAAAACGGTTGGAATTCCACAAATTTGAAAATGTTGAATTCCACGCCATGTCGATCTACGACATCGCCGATTTAGGTCTGAAGTTTGACTACATCAACTGCGATGAAGTGCTGTATTTACTGCCTGATCCCTTAGGCGCATTTCAGGCATTACGCCGTGTGTTGTCACCGGGTGGCATTCTTCGGGCTAATCTGCATAGCCAATTGCAGCGGTTGGTTTATTACCGTGCTCAGGAGATGTTCCGTATGTTTGGGTTGATGGATGAGGCCCCCACAGAAGAGCATCGCCAAACGGTCATTGCCACTATGAAGAACTTGAAGGTGAACGTTGACCTGCGAGCACGGGGATGGGTTTCCAGTTGTGAACAGGACAACGACGATGGGCGAGAGCAGATCTTTGCCAATTTCCTGCTGTCTGGCGATCAAGGTTTTACGATTCCTGAGCTGTTCGACATGCTGGAGCAATCCGATTTAGAATTCCTCAGCATGCTGAACTGGCGACAGTGGGATGTGCAAGAGCTGTTTCAGAATGTCGACGAGTTGCCCGGCATGATTGGTATGGCCCTGGCAATGGCTAGTCCAGCCGAGCAGTTACGCCTGTACGAATTGCTCAACCCCGTTCATCGGCTCTTTGACTTTTGGTGCTATTCCACAGACACTCCTGATCCCGATCGTCCGGTTGAAGAATGGAGCGATGAGGACTGGCAAACGGCACGAGTGCATCTGCATCCTCAATTGCGCAGCAATGACGCGAAAGGCGAATTACTAAAATCCTTAGAAAATCAACAACCGTTTGATTTCGCTCAACTAATCGATTTACCGGCCAGAAGCGCTATCCCTGTAGATGGCATAGTAGCTGCTACCCTACTAAGCCTATGGGATGGCCCCCAGCCAATCCAGGCTCTCGTACAACGCTATAAGACACTTCATCCGGTTCACCCTGTGAGTTTGGTTCCCTTAACGGATGCTGAAGCATTTCAGGCTGTGCAAAATGCGCTCACCTACCTGGAACCATTCCTGTACGTCCTTTTAGAACGCCAGTAATCGCCTGTGTTACCGCTACGCTCAATATCTATGCAGCAAACGTTCCCATATGCTGTTTATTTTTGAAAAGCCGTGCGCCGTGCGGCTTTTCAAAAACTGATTTAACCTCAGTTCGGGTTAAGGGCTTTTTCGAGTGCCGCGCGAAGCGCGGCACTCGAAAAAGCCCATTATTGCGTGCGCATCGCGCACGCAATAATGGGCGGTTCGGCTTATCCCGAGCTGACGTTGATTTATGCAGAAGATCTACTGTTATAGCGGCGTGCAAATGCGTTAAGTACAAAAACGGTGGTGTAGGGCGCTTCGCGCCCTACACCACCGTACTGAATCAACACGCAAAGCGCTATATAGGACAAAAAGAGAGGGTAGGTGCTTGATACCTGCCCTCTCTTCGTCTTAATCAGAATGGTTATGAGTCTCGTTGATAGCCCATCAAGCGGTGATAGAGATATCAGTATTGTTCATGGCAGCGGCACCCTGCAAACGAACAATGAACGTTTGAGCCGTTGCCCCATTGCCATCCGGGTCAAAGAATAGATTGCCGGTTGAACGATTGTAGATAAACCGCTGACGAGCAGTGCGGGCAGAGGTTCCGAAGGTAAGTTGTGCGGTAGGCAGCTGGCCTACACGCAACGTATTCGTCACCGAAGCCGGAATCAAGGTTTGTAGCGTCCGCAGCGATATCTGCATGACATCCTTGGCCGAGTTGAAATCTTGAATAACATCACCTCGTGAGTTTGTTACTGCGGAGAGTATAAAGCGATCGCTACCCCCACCGCCATTCAGCACATCTCGGCCAATTCCTCCAGTTAATTGGTCATTGCCGGTGCCACCTAACAAAGTGTCAACGCCACGACCACCCACCAGTATGTCATTTCCCCCACGACCGTCCAGGCGGTTAACAGAGGCATTTCCAGTAATACGGTTGGTTACTGCATTGCCAAAACCATTCCGGGCTGAGCCGAGCAAAATTAGGTTTTCCTGGTTCGGGATTAGGCTGTAATTCACACTCGACTGAATTTGGTCGGTTCCCTCATTCACTGTCTCGACCACCACATCCAGCAGGCTGTCCACGATATAGACGTCGTTGCCAGCCCCGCCCCCGAGGGTGTCATTGCCAGCGCCACCATTCAACGTGTCGTTGTCGGCTCCGCCCCTGAGGGTGTCATTTCCAATGCCGCCATCCAACGTGTCGTTGCCAACTTCACCGCTAAGGGTGTCGTTGCCAGCGCCACCATTCAACGTGTCGTTGCCGGCTCCGCCCCCGAGGGTGTCATCCCCAGTGCCGCCATCCAACGTGTCGTTACTAGCTTCACCACCAAGGGTGTCATTCCCGGCTCCACCATCCAACGTGTCACTGCCAGCTCCGCCCGTCAGATCATCATCCCCACCTAAACCGCTGAGGCTAGCGCTACCCTCACCACCAACAAACACATCATTGCGAACATTACTACCGAGCATCTGGGAGGTTCCCTGGAAGCCCGTTAAATCAAAGTTCTCAAAGTTGAAAATCTGGGTTTCAGGATCGATGCCTGTTACCTGGTTAGTCGCCAATCCAACATTCACCGCCAGGCTACCCGTCCCGCTGGAGATATGTAGCGTATCAACACCTTCTCCACCATCCAGGCGATCGTCCTGTTGCAAGTTTTCTAGCGTCGAGGTCACCAGGTCGTCACCGGCCAACGCCGTCAACAGATCCGTACGAGCTGTAGTGATGAGCGAGGGATCATCTCCAGCCGTTCCCTGAATAGGATTCGTCAAGGAGGGAATTAGCTGCGTGGTAACCGACGTATTGGTATTTACCCCGTCATCCAACACAAACACCAGCGTGCGTGGGTCATCGCCAGGAACACTAATGGTGTTGTTGTAGGTAACCGTCTTGAGAACTTTCAGGTAGTCTGCCAAAGAGGCATTACCCGTTAATGTGAGTGCCCCTGTTGCTTCATAGGTAGCCCGAATATTCGTACCGCTCACATCAACCATCAGTACTTCATCTGGCGTGTTAAGCGGATTGGAGATCGCAACCAGAGCTGAAACTAAATTGGTACTATCACTGTCCGTCAAGGTTGCAGCATCAGACACCACTCGCACGGGTATTCCAGGGGTGAAGGGAGCCGTATAGTTGACTCCGGTTTCAGCACCATTCAGATCCAGCACGGGAGCATTGGCATTACCAGCATTGTCTTGGCGATCGAGTACCGTGATGGTAAAAGTGTTGTCAATGCTATTGCCCTGGAGATCCGTCGCCCTCACCTGGACACTGTAGTTTGCCTTAGTTTCAAAATCAGGTGACGCAATAATGCGCAACTGATTACCCACAATTTGGAAGGCTGAGTTGTCATTCCCTTGCCCATCTACCAGGGTGTAGGTAATCGACTCACCTGGGTCTGGGTCAGCCGCCACGAGCGTACCAACAACACTGCCAGCGGGTACGTTCTCGGCAATGCTGGTGCTGCTTAAGGTGAGGTTGGTGGGTGCACTCGTTTCCTGGCGATCGAGCACCGTAATGGTAAATAGCTCTTCCCGGCTCAAGTTCCCACTATCCGTTGTGCGGATACGGATGGTGTAGGAGTTCTTGGTTTCGTAGTCGGGAATGGTAGTGATCTGAAGCGTGTTGTTGACAATGGCAAAACTCGCCGTATCCAATCCGGGCTCGTCTACCAGGGTGTAGGTAAAGGTATCACCTGTGTCGAGGTCGCTGGTAATCAGGGTGCCAACCGTGCTACCAGCAGGGGAGTTTTCGGCGATCGCCGTCGACGTCAGATTAATATCTGTCGGAGTTCGATTTTCGGGTAGGTCATTGACCGAGATGATGAAATCTTCGTCGTAGGTCAGCCCGTTTGGATCTTGTACCCGCACCTTGATGCGGTACAGAGATTTGGTTTCATAGTCTGGGCGAACCGCCATCTGCAGTTCATTCCCCACAATGCTGAAGGCACTAGTGTCATAGCCCGCAGCATTCACCAGGCTAAACGTGAATCCATTATTGCCATCGGGGTCAGTGGCACTCAAAGTACCGACCACAGCACCAGGATTGACATTCTCATCAATGCGATTTGCACTTAAGGCAATATCGTTAGGAGGCAAGCCCTCAGATAAGTTATTCACAGTTATCGTCACCACTTCATCGTACGTGTTGTTACCTTGATCCGTAGCGCGCAGGCGAATACTATAGCTCGACCTGGTTTCGAAGTCAGGCGAGGCATTGATCCGCAATCGGTTGCCGACAATCGTAAACGCACCATTATTTGCGTCCCCATCTCCCGGCACTAACGAAAAAGTGAGGCTGTCGTTGGGTTCAGCATCAACACCTCTAAGGGTTGCAACTTCAGTACCTGCGACAACATTCTCATTGACCGCAGTACTACTTAAGATGATGTCCGTTGGAGCCAACTCATAAACAATATCCGTGACGTTGATGGTTAACGTCTTATCAAAAAAGTTCCCGCCCTGATCGGTCGCGCGTAAGGTGATATTGTAGCTAGATTTTGCTTCAAAGTTGGGAGAGGCATTAATCTTCAACTGCGTTCCGGTCAGGGTAAATGCACCATTGTCACCAACACTAGTTAGCAAGCTAAAGGTGAGACTGTCTCCTGCATTCGTTTCTGGATCGTCTCCCGAAACTGTGCCAACGACGGTACCGGGAGGGACATTCTCCAATACAGATGTAGGCGTCAGGGCAATATTCGTTGGAGCCAACTCATACGCAACGTTGGTGACGTTAATAGTAAACGTCTCCTCATAAGTGTTATTGCCCCGATCGGTTGCTCTCAGGCGAATACTATAGCTGGGTCTTGTTTCAAAGTCAGCAGAACCCTTGAGAACAAGCTGGTTGTTAACAATGTTGAAATCTCCATTGTTCAAATCGCCAGGTACGAGACTAAAAGTCAGAGTATCCCCCGTATCCGGATCGACACCCGTAATCGTCCCAATAACGGCATTCGCACCAGCATTTTCAGCAACCGTTGTCGAGCTCAAGAGAATATCCGTTGGTAGCCGATCAAACGGATTATCGGTAACCGAGATGGTGAATTCCTTATCAAAGGTATTCGAGCCTATATCCGTAGCTCGTAGGAGGATACGATAGCTTGACTTCATCTCAAAATCAGCAGAGGCATTGATAACCAGCTGATTATTGACGATGCTAAAGTCTCTGTTATCGAAAGAACCAGACACCAAACTGAATGTTAGAGAATCACCAGGTTCAGGGTCGGTACCGGTAATCGTTCCAACTACGGCATTTGCACCTGCATTCTCAGCAATCGTCGTAGAACTGAGGGAAATTCCGGTTGGTGAAACATCAAACAAGTTATTCACCGTTACGGTGAAGTCTTGGTCGTAGGTGTTGCCGCCCCTATCCGTTGCTCGCACCCGAATACTATACGTGGGCTTTGTTTCAAAGTTAGGAGACTCAGCAATCTGAAGGTTGCCATTTGTCAGCGTAAAGGCGGCATTGTCCCCAAAGTTAGTCACCAGGCTATAGGTCAGGATGTCTCCGGGTTCGGGGTCCGTGCCTTCTACGGTACCCACCGAGCTACCTATGGGTTGGTTTTCTGTGATGCTTGTGCCAACCAATCTCAGCTCTGTAGGACGCAGATCGAACAAGTTATTCACCTGAATGGTGAATTCCTTATCAAACGTGTTATTGCCCGCATCGGCTACCCGCAGGAGAATCCTGTAGCTGCTTCTCGTCTCAAAGTCCGGAGAGGCATTAATTTGCAGTTTATTACCGACAACGGTAAAGGATGCATTATCCAAAGAATTGGGTACGAGACTGAAGGTGAAGCTATCCCCTACATCGGGGTCAACAGCACCGAGGGTGGCGATCGCCGTATTCGCTCCCACGTTCTCATTCACCGTTGTTGAGTCTAGGGTGATGTCAGTGGGGCTTTGCTCAGAGAGGCGATCGTTGACGGCAATGGTAAATACCTGATCATAGATATTTCCCCCTCGATCCGTTGCCCGCAGGTTGATGGTGTAACTCGTCTTGTTTTCATAGTCTGGCGAAACCAGAATTTGCAATTGGTTGCCTACCACTGCAAAGCTGGCATTATCATTGGTACCGCCCGATGGGAGACTGAAGGTCAAGGCGTCGCCCTTTGCCAACTCTGGGTCAAGGCCTGTAATCGTTCCAACTACCGTATTGATGGGCGCATTCTCATTCACGGTAGTCCCACTCAGCGTAATGCTGGTCGGAGCATCCTCAAACAGGTCATTCACCGAGATGGTGAAGTTCTGTTCGTAGGTGTTGTTTCCTGCATCCGTTACTTTCAAACGGATGTTGTAGCTCGGCTTTACTTCAAAGTCGGGGCGAGTCGTGATGACAAGCTGATTTCCGTTGACGCTGAAAAAGGCATTGTCACCCGTGTTGTCTGCCAGACTGTAGGTCAGCGTATCTCCCGCTGTTGTTTCAGGATCCGTTCCCGTAATGGTAGCGACGGGCGTGTTTACTGCCACATTCTCATCCACACGGGTTTTATCGAGAGACAGTCCCGTCGGTGCAACCTCAAACTGCACATCGGTAACATTGATGGTGAAATCTTCCGTGTAGGTGTTGTTCCCCCGATCCGTCGCCACAATACGAATGCTGTAACTAGACTTCGACTCGTAGTTGGGAGAACCAACAATTTTGAGTTCCCCGTTCACTAGAGTAAAGGCAGCGTTATCCCCAAATTCGGGGGCCAGAGTAAAGGTGAGGGCATCTCCTCCATCCCCAACTTCCACATCCGTTCCTGTCACGGTAGCAACTGTCGACCCTGCTACTACATTCTCGACAACACTGGTTCTATCTAGCTGAATATCCGTCGGTGCCAGCTCGAACGGCGTATTGATGACGTTGATGGTGAACGTTTGGGTAAGGGTATTGCCCCCCAAATCTGTTGCCAGAATGTTGACGCTGTAGCTGGACTTCGCCTCGAAGTCAGGCGATGCAATCAGGTGAAGTTCTCCATTCACCAGAGTGAAGAGGTCGTTATCAGCCACTCCTGACTGCAAGCTAAAGGTCAGGCGATCGCCCTTAGCCGTTTCCGGATCAGCACCCGTTACAGCACCAATCAATGTATTAGGAGCCGCGTTCTCATTCACCGTATTCCCGCTCAGCGTAATGCTGGTCGGAGCATCCTCAAACAGATCATTCACCGAGATGGTGAAGTTCTGTTCGTAGGTGTTGTTTCCTGCATCCGTTACTTTCAAACGGATGTTGTAGCTCGGCTTCGCTTCAAAGTCGGGGCGACTCGTGATGATAAGCTGATTCCCGTTGACGCTGAAAAAGGCGTTGTCACCCGTGTTGTCTGCCAGACTGTAGGTCAGCGTATCTCCCGCTGTTGTTTCAGGATCCGTTCCTGTAATAGTAGCGACCGGTGTATTCGCTGCTACATTCTCATCCACACGGGTTTTATCGAGAGACAGTCCCGTCGGTGCAACCTCAAACTGCACATCGGTGACATTGATGGTGAAATCTTCCGTGTAGGTGTTGTTCCCCCGATCCGTCGCCACAATACGAATGCTGTAGCTGGACTTCGACTCGTAGTTGGGAGAACTAACAATTTTGAGTTCCCCGTTCACTAGAGTAAAGGCAGCGTTATCCCCAAATTCGGGGGCCAGGGTAAAGGTGAGGGCATCTCCTCCATCCCCAACTTCCACATCCGTTCCTGTCACGGTAGCAACTGTCGACCCTGCTACTACATTCTCGACAACACTGGTTCTATCTAGCTGAATATCCGTCGGTGCCAGCTCGAACGGCGTATTGATGACGTTGATGGTGAACGTTTGGGTAAGGGTATTGCCTCCCAGATCCGTTGCCAGAATGTTGACGCTGTAGCTGGACTTCACCTCGAAGTCAGGCGATGCAATCAGGTGAAGTTCTCCATTCACCAGAGTGAAGAGGTCGTTATCAGCCACTCCTGACTGCAAGCTAAAGGTCAGGCGATCGCCCTTAGCCGTTTCCGGATCAGCACCCGTTACAGCACCAATCAATGTATTAGGAGCCGCGTTCTCATTCACCGTATTCCCACTCAGCGTAATGCTGGTTGGAGCCTCTTCAAATAGGTCGGTTACCGAAATCGTGAAATCTTTGTCATACGTGTTGCTCGCCGCGTCTGTAACCCGTAATCGGATGCTATAGCTCGGCCTCACTTCGAAATCCGGTGAATCGTTAATTCGAAGTTTATCGTTGAGGATATTGAATAATGTATTATCACCAAAGTCAGGCGCGAGGCTGTAGGTCAGGCTCTCTCCCGCATCCGGGTCAAAGCCAGTGATAGTTGCGACAACCGTATTAGCCGGAACGTTCTCGTTGACATTGGTTGTGTCGAGACGCAGATCCGTAGGGCGAGACTCAAACGGAACGTCTGTAACGTTAATCGTCAATTCCTGTTCGGAGCTATTGTTACCTCGATCCGTCGCCTGTACAAGAATGCGATAGCTACTTTTAGTCTCGTAGTCAGGAGATGCAACAATCTTCAACTGGCCATTGACCAACGTAAAGGCGGAATTATCCAAAGCCCCATCTACCAGAGTAAAGGTGATGGAATCGCCATTCGCCGTCTCTGGGTCGGTTGCCGTTATGGTTCCTACAGCAGTACCAGCAGCAACATTCTCCACAACCGTCGAGGGGTCTAGATTAATTGCTGTTGGAGCGATCTCAAACGGAACATCAACAACACTGATGGTGAAATCTTCGGTATAGGTTTTCCCACCCTGGTCCGTTGCTAGCACTCGAATGCTATAGCTCTGTTTATCCTCAAAATTGGGAGAGGTATTAATTTTGAGTTGCCCATCCGAGAGAGTAAAGGCTGCATTATCCCCAAACTCGGGCACCAAACTGAAAGTGAGAACATCACCCAAGGCTGTTTCAGGGTCAGAACCTGTCACATTCGCCACTAGTGTACCAACTGTGACATTCTCATTGACGCTCAGAGAATCTAGATTGATGTCCGTTGGCGGCAGTTCAAATCGATCATTGACATCAATAACAACGGCTTCTTCATAAATATTGCCGCCCTGGTCTATGACTTGTAAACGAATTTTGTAACTGGATTTCGCTTCAAAGTCAGGTGATGTGCGAATTCTTAACTCATTATTGACGATTTGAAATGCTGCGTTGTCATCACTATCAACGCCTGGAACCAGGGAGAAAGTGAAGGAATCGCCGGGCTCTGAATCTTCCGCACCCAGGAGGGCAACCACCGTGTTACCAGGTACATTCTCATCCACAGTGAGGCTTGACAGCGTAATATCTGTGGGAGCAACTTCAAATGGCGAGTTGACAACACGAATTTCAAAAATCTCGTCGTAGGTATCGATCCCATCCGTTACCTGAACTTTGACTTTGTAGAAAGGCTTAAACTCAAAATTCGGTGTTTCTGTCAGCCTGAGTTCATTTCCGACAATTGTGAATGCCTCTGCATCAAGGCCAAGTCCACTGATCAGGGTGAAACTCAAGCCATCAGCGGTAGTATTGGGATCTTTTGCGCTTAGCGTACCAACCACAGTACCAACCGCAACGTTTTCATTCACAGCCGGCAGCCCCTGAATCAGGGCAACGGGCGCCAAATCAATATCAGTAGGAGCGTTGGCAGATGCTCGACCAAAACGCTGACCATAAACCCCATAGCTTAGGCTAGGATTGCTATCTTGTAGCGAGGACCAGACCACAACAAAATCTGATTCTGCGTCAATGGCTACCGATGGGTATTCTTGATTATTAAATGTGTAAGTATTGGCTCGGATTTCAGGTCCTTGAGCGGTCCCAAATTCGTTGTAGCGACGCACAACAACGGCCGTACCATTCGCGTCGCCTTCCTGTGATGTACCGGACCAGGAAATAACAAAGGAATCTCCATCCCGTTCATAGGAAACGGTTGGGTAGTTTTGATCTCCAATAACGGTATCGTTGGCTCGCTGATCCGTTGCATCGAGGGCATTACCACTACTATCAAATCGACGGTAATAGATACCATTTGCATTAGTATCTTGATTTGCGCTGGCCCAAGCTACAACAAAGTTGCCGTCTTGATCCATCGAAACACTTGGATTTCGCTGGTTGCTGTTGGTTTCAACATTAATTCTGAACTCATCCCCCACCGGGGCACCTGAAGCATCAAACCGTTGGCCATAAACTCCGTCACCGGAATCATCCTGGCCACTACTAGTCCAAACCACGACATAATTGCCGTTCTGAGCCATAGCAACACTGGAAAGTTGCTGATTGCCATCGGTCGTGGTGTTGAGAATGGTGTTAGTCCCAACCTGGGTGCCGTTGGTTGCTTCAAAACGGGCCGCATAAATATCGTTGCCACTTCCCCCACCGGTCCATGTGATGACAAAATCGCCATCGGCATCCATAGCTACGCTGGGTTGATCTTCGTTGAAAGTTGTTGTGGCTACTTGGATCTCCGTACCTAGAGGAACACCTGTTCGGCTGAACCGCTGAGCATAAATCCCGTAACTCTCAGGCCCAGCAATAGCAGTATTATTGTCATCCTGAAAGCTTCTCCAAACGACGACAAAATCGCCGTTATCATCCATTGCAACAGATGCCAGCCGTTGATCATTCGCAGTTGTCGTGTTAACCCGAATTTCCCCAGGAGCGTCAGGGAGAGGATTGCCTGCACTGTCAAACAGGCGAACATAGATACCATTTGCATCACCATCCTGACCGTTACTCGTCCAAGCGACAACGTAATTGCCAGAGCGATCGCTCGCGATCGCCCTTGGTGTATAAGAAGGTATTGCCCCAGGATTGGTTCGCTGGCTACGGGCGGTGGTAATGTTAACCTGAAATTCGCTGCCTTGAGGGTTACCAGACATGGGAGGTTCTCGCTAGTCGTTGAATGGGCGGGATAGAGAAGAGTCAGTCGGCGAATCCAAAATCTGGTGGCTAAGGTGGAGCCAGCCCGAAAGGATGGAGATTGTCTGTGCTGTGCTTCAAGGCGAGAGGATTATCCCTAAAGGCATGACTGCCGACACAGCATAACCCAGAGAAAAAGACAGGAATCACACAAATGCAGTGCCTCTTCATCTGGAGGTAAGTTGCTTGCAGGTCGTAGGCGCCAACGTAAATACCTGCGATGGGGCGGAGCAGGCCAAAATCTTTATTTATTTGCCTGGAGGTCCGGCTTCCAGACTTCTGAACAACCAATCGATTGGAGGGCATCGTTTCAAATGTGGAACTCCAACCTAAACGCAGCTGAAGCACACTACCCATCCAACTAAAAATTGGGCCAGGAAACACCGGGCCAGACATAGGTAAAATCGCTACTCGGGAGTGGTTGCTCAAGGATGCATCCCCACTGTCTATAAAACAGCCCGTTGCTGGGCTGAGGACCATCAAAGTAATCTGAAAACAACCAAAATTGGTTTCGCGAGTTTTCAGAGGCCAAGGGCCACCTCAACAACCGACCAGAACAACTCTATACGTTCTGAAAACTGTCGGCCAAGAGCTCAAGAATGGACCATCTCGTCAGTGAGCCTACCCACAATACGAACAAAACTTATCAGTAATTATGCGGAGTATTATTAGCCGAGGTTTCTAGCAACATCCCAGCTAACAGAACGGTAAGCAGCAAGAAGTGGCTAACTTTACATAGACAAAGCCTGTGCAAAACTAGCCACTTCTGTTTGTTTTAACTGATGCGGATGGAGGGACTTGAACCCACACTTCTTACGAAACTAGAACCTAAATCTAGCGCGTCTACCAATTCCGCCACATCCGCAGGCCACTCGGTTAACCATAATAGCAGAGGTGATTCACCCTCACCAGCATTTTCTCAAATTCTATTGGCAATTCTCATTCAACATGTTGAAAAATGCTGACGAAACTGGGAAGGGGGGAGAGCGATCGCCCAAACAAATGAGAATTAGTCTCAATAGTATTGACATAGATTTTCAACAAGGCCTATGATTCTACTCAAGTGTTCTCCTCTCAAGGATCGGCAGATGGAGTTGGCCTCTGGGCTAACTCCATTTTTCTTACTTTCCTCAGTACAGAACAAAAATTTGACCCCTCTCAAAACCAGATTTTGTCTTGTCCTGAGAGAGTTGACACGCAGTAACACGCTAGTAGTGTTCTAGACGTATGTGGTGAGAGGGGCACTTTGTACCCCTCTCACCACATACCATCCACATGGCTGAAACCTGACCAGGTGTCCATACAATCGGGGTTTTCAGAAAACGGATAAGGTATTGTTACCTGCACTCCGATACACTAAATAATGAGATTTCTTACAGGCTTTCCACGAATCGAATGACGGCTTCCTCCACACGTGCTTTTTCTAGCCCGGATGCATCATCCGCCTCGCGTTTCCCCTCAGGCTCCGAGTTTGATGTCATTGTCGTCGGCTCAGGTATCGGTGGCTTGGTAACAGCTACCCAGCTAGCTGCTAAGGGAGCTCAGGTATTGGTTTTGGAGCGTTACTTAATTCCCGGTGGCAGTGCCGGTTATTTTGAGCGCCAGGGCTACCGATTTGATGTAGGAGCCTCGATGATTTTTGGGTTTGGCACCCAAGGCACTACTAACCTGTTAACCCGTGCTTTAGATGCCGTTAACGTTTCCATCGAAACGATTCCAGACCCAGTGCAAATTCATTACCACCTTCCTGGAGACTTGGACTTAAAAGTCCATCGGGACTATGAGAATTTCTTGCAAGAGTTAATTTCCCACTTTCCCCATGAAGCCCAGGGTATTCGTCAGTTCTACGATGAGTGCTGGGCCGTTTTCAACTGCTTAAATGTGATGGATCTGCTATCCCTGGAAGAACCTCGCTACCTGACACGGGTATTTTTCCAGCATCCCTTCGCCTGTTTAGGGTTGGTGAAATACTTACCCCAGAATGTAGGGGATATTGCCCGTCGCTACATTACAGACCCGGATCTTCTGCGGTTTATTGACATGGAGTGCTACTGCTGGTCAGTAGTTCCTGCCGATCGCACTCCCATGATTAATGCTGGGATGGTGTTTAGCGATCGCCACTATGGCGGCATCAACTACCCCAAGGGCGGCGTCGGCCAGATTGCCCAAAAGCTCGTGGAGGGATTGGAAAAGGCAGGCAGCCATATTCAATACCGCTCACGGGTAGTAGAAATTGTGATGGAGGGCGATCGCGCAGTCGGTGTGCGGCTGGCCTCTGGAGAGGAGTACCGCGCCAAGCGGGTTGCCTCTAATGCAACCCGTTGGGACACGTTTGAGGGATTGCTACCCAAAGGCAAGCGCCCTGCCACTGAAACCCGATGGCAACAGCGCTACCAAAAATCTCCCAGTTTCTTCAGCCTCCATATGGGGGTACGCGCTGATGCCTTACCCCCCAGCACCGAATGTCACCACATTCTTCTGGACGATTGGGAACAGCTAGAAGCCCCTCATAGTACCGTTTTTGTTTCTATTCCCACGCTCCTCGACCCTGATTTGGCTCCACCGGGCCACCATATCCTCCATGTATTTACCCCCAGTTGGATGGAAGATTGGCAGGGGCTTGATACCCAGGAATATCGTCAGAAAAAAGAAGACCTGGCGGACCAGTTGGTGCAACGCCTGGAGCGGATTTTCCCTGGAGTCGGGGCAGGGCTGGATTATCAGGAAGCGGGTACCCCCCGCACCCACCGTCGTTTCCTGGGCCGCATTGATGGCACTTACGGTCCTATTCCAAGTCGTAAGTTGCTGGGCCTGTTAGGCATGCCCTTCAACCGCACAGCCGTACCTGGGCTTTACTGCGTGGGAGACAGCACATTTCCTGGCCAGGGGCTTAATGCTGTAGCCTTTTCTGGCTTTGCCTGCGCTCACCGGATCGCCGTGGACTTAGGGTTTTAAGCCCGCCATAGCACCCCCAAGCAATTTGTAGAGTGGTTTTGAAAGATGGGCTATCCTTACCCCATTTCTTAAAGACCATCTAGAAGTCCTATATCCATTCAGCCTGATTAACCTCAGTTCGGGATAAGCTGAAGTGCTCATTTTGGCGTGCGCAAAGCGCACGCCAAAATGAGCGTTTTCGAGTGCCGCGCGTTGCGCGGCACTCGAAAACGCCCTTAACCCGACCTCAGGTTGATTAGGGCACTTTTTTGAAAAGCCATGCAGTGCGCGGCTTTTCAAAAAAGTGTCTGGTTGAACGCGTAGGGCTATAGCTAGAACACTCCCACAAAACCAACACTTCAAGCGGAACAGATGCGAGGTTTCAAGCGAGAAGCTTCCCGAACCAGCATTTTTTCTGCCAGGTGAACTGGAACTGGTTTAGAAAACAAAAATCCCTGACCAAATTCACAACCAAGGCTACGGAGCTGATTGATTTGCTGCAATGTCTCAACTCCCTCGGCCGTTACCTGAATGTTCAGGGCATGGGAAAGGGAAATGATACTTCGGACAATCTCCAGCACCTCGTGCCGCGTTGTCATAGCGCGCACAAAGGATTGATCAATCTTCAGCGTGTCTAAAGGGAACAAATGCAGGTAGCTGAGGGATGAATAGCCCGTACCAAAGTCGTCAATACTGAGCCTAAGTTGACGAGATTTTAATGCTTCTAGCACCTGAGCTACCCGATTACCCATCTTCATAATGGCTGTTTCTGTAAGCTCCAGCTTTAAACGGTGAGGGGTAACCTGAGTTTCCAACAGAATTTGGTCAACTTGTTCAAGAAAGTTGGGATGGAAGAGCTGAGCCACAGAAATGTTGATACTCAGGGTGAATTCCGCAAGCTCTGGAAACTGTCGTTGCCATTGCCTCAACTGCTGGCAAGCTTGACGTAAAATCCAGAACCCAAGAGGCATAATAAACCCTGTCTCTTCCGCTAAAGAAATGAATTCAGCAGGAGGCACAGAACCCCAGTTTGGATGCTCCCAACGAACTAGAGCTTCAAAGCCGATAATGTGGTGATTGGATAGGGAGACGATAGGCTGGTAATGCAGCGAAAACTCCTGCCGTTCTAGAGCAAGACGCAATTCTCCATCTAAGGCAAGCCGACGAAAAGCGGCCTCTTGCATAGCAGGCTGAAAGATGACGTAGTTACTGTATCCCTGGCGTTTGGCCTCGTGCATAGCAGAATCAGCCGCTTGCAGCATAGTCTCTGTACTACCTGTCATATGAGTGCTAAGCAAGATGCCAATGTTGGCATTTACAAAAATTTCTCGCTCCTCCAGGTGAAACGGCTGAGCAATTTCTGCCAGCACCTTTTCTGCGAAGTAGATGGCTTCGTTAAAGTGCTCCAGGGATTCCAGCAAGATGATGAATTCACTGAGGCTGCCAGTCCGTGCGAGGATGGCGGCTTCTGGTAGAATTTGCTGCAACCGATAGGCGATCGCCACCACCAAATCATCTGCAAAATCGGCTCCCAAAATGTACTTGATGTCTTCAATACGACTGACATCTAAATACAACAGAGCAAACAGGGGAGCATGACTGCGGTGGGGTGATGGCATTAACGCCTGCAACCGACGCAGCAGCAACGCTCGTCTCGGAAGTCCGGTCAGTGCATCATAAAAAGCCGGCCGGCGCAGTCGATCCTCGACCTCTTTCTTTTCGGTGACATCCTGAGCGATCCCAATCAAGCCACGAATTTGCCCAGTTCGAGTGCACCAGGGCAGCTTGGTTGATGCAATTAGGGGTTGCTGTAAAGCCGGGTGAACGGGTTCTACAAAATCACACGCAACCCCCATGTGGATTACCTGCTGATCCGTTAGCTGATGATGAGCAGCGATTTCTGCTCCAAACAACTCCTCATCTGTTTTTCCTAGAATTGCCTCTGGAGCGTGTTGAAGGAGTTGAGCAGCCTGAGCATTGACGAGCACGTAGCGGCCTTGAAGGTTTTTGATGTAGATGGCATCTTTTGTACTTTCAATAACCGCTTGTAGGAGGTCATTACGATTAGTAATCGCCCGCTTTTGACGCGCTATTAGAAAACAGAGAAAACTTGCGTTAAACAGAACAAAGCCACAGCTTTGTAAGAAATCGCAGACGAGAAACCAGATTTCCTGCGTGAAGGACTGCTTCACGAGAAAGCTAGATGCAGGAAACCACAGACCTGTAACGAGGATATAAGTTGCAATGAGTGGACTGATGCGAAACCAACGGGAAACACAAGGGGAAGCCATGATTGGCTGAAATATCTGTTAGCTATAGCATTAGCATAGATTTTCCTTACACGAGCTACAGCCCTGAGAACACGGATAGGCGATAGTGCTTACCGTGAAGATTGTGTGAGTCGGCTTTGCCCGTAGGGACAGAGATCTAACACTGCACAGCGCTGACAGGCTGGGTTGCGATAGTAGCAACATTTTTGGCCGTGAAGCATGAGCACTTCATGGTTGTCGTAGACTTGCTGGCCGTCCCAATCGGGTGGCAATTGGGCGAACAATAGAACGTGGGAGGGGCCAACAGCAATATGGGAGGGAATCAGAGCTAGTCGTTGGGCGACCCGATGATGGTGGCTGTCTACAGGTAGAGCAGGGCGCTGCAAGGTGCTAAAGCAGAGTACGGCTGCGCTGGTTTTGGGCCCAACCCCTGGGAGTTCTTCCAGCCAGGCTCGCGCGGCAGGCACCGACAAATCCTCTAGAAAATCCAGGGAAAGCTCTCCTCGTCGCTCCGTAATTTTCTGAAGCACTTGCTTTAATCGAGGAGCCTTTTGCTCCGGCCACGTACAGGGGGCGATCGCGGCCTGAATTGCCGCCACATCCCCATCCCGCACCGCTTCCCAGGTCTCGAATTGCTGACGCAGTTGGCGAAATGCCTGCCCGGACGATCGATTCGTTGTGCGATGGGAAAGCAGGGCTGAAACCAGCTCGCTTAATGGATCTGAATCATGATGAAAGTAGGGGATAGGGCAACCATAAACCTGGCAGAGGCGGTCATGAATCAACATTGCCTTCTGGTGAAGGGCTTCGGGGGTTGAGGCAGAGAGCAACGGATGGGATTCAGTCCGCTCCGGGTGATTCGATAGCATAGCGGTAGTTAACCCTGAGATTTCAGTGTTACTAAGGCCGAGATGAACTTAATGTAAAACGATGGTTTTCCATCCAGGTTCATACCGATCGCAACAACGAGAAGCTTTTTAGGGCGTTCTCATCCAATTATTCTGATTGACCAGGATTTCGGCTTCTTCCAAAGGCAAGGGATGGGAGATGAAATAGCCCTGGATGCGATCGCACCCCAATTCCTGCAACTCCGATAGTTGCTCTGAGGTTTCAACCCCTTCTGCTACCAGATCCATCCCAAGGGTATGAGCTAAGACGACAATACTGCGCACCACTTCACGGCTTTTGAGGTCTGTTGTCAGCCGTTGCACAAAGGAGCGATCGATTTTCAGCGTATCGAATGGAAATTCATGCAATTGGCTCAAGGAAGAATATCCTGTACCAAAGTCATCAATGGAAAGAGTGATATTGCACTGCTTCAGGTGCTCCAGAATAGGGGATACGGTCTCCGCTTTTTCCATAACCGCCGTTTCTGTAATTTCCATTTTTAGACAGGTTGGAGGCAGTTGTGTGGACTGAAGGATGCCTTCTACCATGTCAACAAAATCCGGTTGGATTAATTGACGAGGCGAGAGATTAACCGCAACAAAAAGGGAAGATGCTTCTGGATAGAGCGATCGCCACCGCTGCAAATCCTGACAGGCTCGTTCTAACACCCAACGTCCTAGCGAGACAATAAACCCCGTCTCTTCTGCCAGGCTAATGACCTGGTCTGGAGGCGTCCATTCCGTACCCCGTGGCCAGCGCAGCAGTGCCTCAAACCCCAGCAATTGTGAATTAACCAGGCTGACTAAAGGTTGATAATGCAGGGCAAATTCCTGTCGTTCCAGGGCACACCGCATATCGCTATCTAACTGCAAGCGATGTAAAGCCGCATTTTGCATCATCGGCTCGTATCGCACATAAGGGATCTGGTCCATTACTTTGGATTGATGCATAGCGATATCAGCAGCTCGCAGAAAATCCTCAGCATCACCTTCACAGTCGCTACTCAGCACAATACCAATGCGAACATGCATAAAAATTTCGTTATCACCCAGCCGAAAGGCATGGGCAAAAACCTGTTGAACGGGTGTGACGAAGTCGACTACCGCCGCTGAGTGGGGCAGGTTTTCGAGAAGGATGACAAATTCATCAGTACCAATACGAGCCAGGAGACTACCCTCGGGTAGTGTGGCTTGAAGGCGATCGCTCACTCCTATCAACAACTGCTCTGCAAGTTGGTGCCCCAGAATGTACTTCACCATTTTGTAGCGCACCAAATCCAGGTGTAGTAGCGCAAATACTGGGCGCTTTTCAGGAGGTTCTAAAAGCAATACGTTCAATCGTTCTACCAAAAAGCGGCGTAGAGGCAACTGAGTTAACGAATCATAGTAGGCGTACTGTCGCAGTTGTTCTTCATTGCGGACGCGTTCGGTAACATCCTGCACCATGGATAGGAAGCCAACGATCTGCCCGTCGGCCTGCTTTAATGGCGTATTCGACCAGTCACAGATGATGGTGTGTCTATCTTTGGTCAGGTTGTGATTGCAGCTCTGGACACTCACATCTCCTTGACCCAGACGGCTAAAGATTGCTTCTACAACAGGGCGAATGCCGGCAGGAATGATCAGGTCAGAGGGATGCAGGCCCAAAACTTCTGCTTTGGTATAGCCAAAAATGCGCTCAGCAGCCGGATTCCAGTCCTTTATATAGCCCTGTGGATCGCTGGTGATACAGCCCAGAGGGTTGCAGTCAAACTGCAGCTGAAGTCGTTGCTGTAAATGTTGTGTGCGTTCAAATAGACGAGCATTGAGAATTGCAAGGGCGCAACGTTCAGCCGCAATTTCTAGTAGTTGAATCTCTCGCTGCGATGACGTGTGGGGAGAAAACCATTGCACCTGTAAAACCCCAACCTGTTGCCCCTGATGGCGCAGGGGAATGCCTAAAATATGGTGCGAGTTGGCTGAAACTTGAAGCTCTTTTGGCTCATTAGGATTCTGCTGAATATCATCCACATCAAGAATTTTGCCCGTCGTGGCAATGATATTGGCAATTTTGTGGGCGATCGCCCCCTCATCCTGCGTTGTCTCCAATTGCGCCGTACTCATGCACGCTGCAAGTTGTAAAGCTCCATCATCTTGCGTCAGAAAAATTAGCCCTAAATCTGCCCTTAACACCGAGGTGAGCCGATCTAGCAGAAGATTTAATAACGCATCTAGTTGCAGGGTGCTGATAGCATTAGCCGTGATTAAATTCAGCGCTTCCAATTCTTGATTACGGGCATTTAGCGTTTCCAGAAGTTGTTCCCGTTCTTCTTCAAGGCGTTTGCGATTGCTAATATCCCGAGAAATTCCAATCACTCCCCGAACACGTCCCTGGCGATCCAGTCGAGGATACTTAAACGATAGGAGGGTAACGCGTCGTCCCTGCATCCAAACCGTCTCTTCGGTTTGCTGGGCGATCCCTGTTTCAATAATGGTTTGATCAGCGTGCTGGATGCGATGGACATGATCCGGTGGGAAAATGGCCGAGTCATCCTGCCCCAGAATGGCCGACACCGGTTGCCCCGCCAAGTCTGCGCCGCCACTATTAATGAGTACATAACGGCCACGCAAGTCCTTCACAAAAATGGCATCGCGTGTACCTTCTACAATGTCGTATAGGAGATCCAGATTTTCCTGGTGCGATCGCTCCCCACGGCGCACGAGCCAGAACAGCAGCAGGCTGGTCACCAGGGTAAACAACCACCCCTTTAGAATGGAGACGTCAGTCAGGAGACGAGCATCTGAAATCAGGTAGGCAAGTATCTGATCAGAAATTAAAATCCAAACTCCTGCCCAAAATAGGTAAAGGACAGCAATTCTCATCGCCAAGCGTTTCTTGATGCGTGGCATGTTGCGTTCGTTCACCGCAGACTCTTCTTCACAGGATAATTCAGGCAGGCCGAGACGTCTTCCAACTCCAGAGATTACTTACAGCACTTTTCAAGCGCTTAAAATCTGGTTTTTGTGAGAGCTGCGCTCCGCGCGGCTAATTCAAGCACAAAGCCCTGCAAGGGGCACTTCAGGATGAGCCAGCAATTCTCATTTTGAAATCAGGCCCGAAAACCGCGCGCCAAAGGCGCGCGGTTTTCGGGCATCAAAGCCAAGAGTTCACGCCCGTCGGGCGTGAACTCTTGGCTTTGATGCCCATACTGAGAATTGCTGAGGATGAGCTGAAGTACCGACTTTTATATGCAAAAGTGCACGCAAAAATGAGTATTTAGAGGGCGATGCAACGATGCAATGCACTACCCTCGAAAATACTTAGTGGCTGGAGGCGGGTGCCCTCTCCCCAGCCAATACAGGCAACTGAACACTTAGATTGCCGCAGTCGCAGCTAGCTTATCCAATACCGATTTCGTCGAAACAATATGTCGATCCAGGCCCAACGCTTTGGGGCTAACGCCCAGAGCCAGGGCTACCAATTGCGACAGGTGCAATACAGGCAGCCCTAATTTCTGGTCAATAACCGCTTCCACCTCTGGCTGACGGGAGTCCAAATTCAGGTGACACAATGGGCACGGGGTAACCATGCAGTCAGCTCCCGCGGCGATCGCTTCCTGAATATGCCCACCCGCCATCTTGAACGATTGCTCTGTGGCATAGCTCGACAGTGGCCAGCCACAGCACTGAGTTCGCCCCCGATAATACACAGGGGTTGCCCCAATGGTGCGAAATACGTTCTCCATGGACTGTGGATTGTAAGGATCGTCATAAGGGATGTGATCCTGAGCCCGTAACAGGTAACAACCATAGAAGGCAGCACACTTCAGGCCGCTCAGCTTGCGAGTTACCTTCTGCGCTAGGGCTTCCAGGCCGTAATCTCCCACTAAAGCCCAAAGCAAGTGTCGAACTTCAGTGCTGCCCTTGTAAGGGGAACAGCCCTCCTTTTTGAGCAGACCATTAACCTGTTCAATATAGGCTGGATCGTTCTTTTGAGCGTCCTTCAGCCGTTCATCGACATGACCAATAACTCCCTGGCAAGTACTGCAATGAGTCAGCAACGGCAGTTGCAATTCCTCGGCCAGGGCAATGTTGCGGGCGTTGACCGTATCTTCGAGTAATTGAGAATCTTCTTTGAACGTACCCGACCCGCAGCAGGATGCCTTCTTCAGCTCAATCAGTTCAATTCCTAATGCCTGGGTCAGGGCAGCGGTGGATTGGTACAGTTCCCGGCACGCTCCCTGAGCTACACATCCCGGAAAATAAGCATATTTCAGCGTCATAAGTTCAGCAGCTTAACTAGTGGAGCGTGCGATCGCCCCATACAACTAGCGAATCCTTATCCAGTGTATCGATGGGATTCGGCTTTGATGTGAGATCTTTGACTTCTCTCAATAAAAGCTCATCACCATCAATTCGAGTTCAGCCTTCCTCTGACCCCTTAAAATGGGAATTAATTTTCATGCTCCAGAACTTTGAGGAGAAACGGTGACCTCATCATCAACCCCAACCACCCTGGAAACTGTAGAACTGGCCCCCAGCTATGCCTTGCCCCTAGCACTCGTAGGACTATCCCTACCCCTGGTGTGGATCAATATCTGGGTCAGTGGGGCGATCGCCCTGTTTGGCCTATTTCTGATGTATCAGGCGGTTTCCTTGCGATTGCGGTTTACCCCAACCGATCTGGACATTTATCGAGGCGAAACTTTAATTCGCCGTTTCCCCTATCAAGACTGGCAAAATTGGAAAATTTTCTGGAACCCCGTGCCCATTTTGTTCTACTTCAAGGAAATTAAGAGCATTCACTTTGTTCCAGTGCTGTTTGATCCGAAAATGTTGAAGGTTTGCTTGGAGCAACGCTGCCCGATTGATCGCTAAGTGATGGACACCATGAATCCGGATGAATCCCTGAATCAAGATCCGATGGACGCATCCATGCCGCCATCCAGTTCTGAACCCGACGACTACAAACCTCAACCCTTGCCGGATGTACTGTCTGGGCGCTCAAACACATCCACAGAGCCCCCGTCAGGGTCCGTTGTCTCCGATCCCTGGACAACTGAGGTAGACAGTCCAGACGAGCCAGAAGTAATCGAGGTCGATGGGCTCCTGGAAACAGTCGAGTCGTTGGAAGCAGATGATTCCAACGTCGACGATCGTTCAGAAGCGCCCCAAACCTTGATGGCTGAAGGGTTGGAAATTATTGAAGACCTGATGGATGAGCCAGGCACCGCTCAGGATCTCGAAAATCGCGTGAGTGACCTGCGACGAGAAGAACAGCAGCTTCGCCAACAGGTCGCCAGCCTACAACAACAACTGCTCGACGCTCAGGTTGCTCTCGGAAATCTCGTCAAAGAAGGGCTTAGCGAGCTCGAGCACCGGAAACAAACCCTCCAAATTTCTGTAGAGCAATTGGAGCGCCGTCAGGAACGTATTCGCGCCGAAATGCGGAGTACCTTTGCTGGCAGCTCTCAAGAGCTAGCCATTCGCATCCAGGGCTTTAAGGATTATTTGGTCGGTAGCTTACAGGATCTTGTGTCCGCTGCTGAAGATCTTAAACTCGCCCCTCCGCCCGCTCCCGAACCCTCACGCCGCCCTCAACGGGAAGCCGAAGAGACTGCTGCTCCTAAGCCACAGTTTGCAGAGCAGGGCTTCCAGGAAGCCGCCCGCATGATCCGCAAATCCCTCGACCAGTACCGCAATTCGCCAGATTACTACGGTCCGCCCTGGCAATTGCGTCGTACGTTCGAACCCATTCATGCAGAACGCGTTTCCAACTGGTTTTTTGAACAGGGAGGCCGGGGAGCGGTTCGCAGCATGGGCTCTCGGCTGCAAAATATTCTGATAGCTTCGGCAGCAATTTCAATTCTGCATCGGATGTATGGCGATCGCATCCGCACCCTTGTCCTCTCCGATTCACCCGAACGTCTGGGCGAGTGGCGACGTGGCCTGCAAGATTGCTTGGGTCTGGGCCGCATGGACTTTGGCACCGACCAGGGCGTAACCCTGTTTGATGCCCCAGAACCCCTCTCTCAGCGGGCCGATCGCCTGGTCAAACAAAAATATTTACCCCTGATCATCATTGATGAATCGGAAGGAGTGATTGACCTGTCACTGCTGCAATTCCCCTTGTGGTTGGCCTTTGCGGCCGATCCCACCCGTCCCAATGCCAATCTGTATTGAGGTGAACTGCCATGAATACTGAGTTGGTATGGGTCATTGCCTCAGTCATTGCCTACTTGTTGGGCTCCATCCCCACGGGCTATTGGGCCGGAAAGCTGCTGAAAGGTATTGATATTCGTGAACAGGGTTCCCGCTCTACGGGAGCTACCAACGTGCTGCGTACGTTAGGCAAAGTTCCAGCTATTATCGTACTGCTGGTAGACATTTTTAAGGGCGTTGTGGCCGTTGCTATTACTCGTGCGTTGTTTGCTCAGCCTGGATTAGAAGCTCAAATGCCCTGGGCTGCAACGTTAGCAGCATTACTAGCCGTAGTCGGTCATAGTAAATCGGTTTGGCTAGGTTTCAAAGGTGGAAAATCCGCAGCGACAGGATTAGGTTTGCTGTATGCATTGGCGTGGCCTGTGGGATTGGGAGCTACGGCAACGTTCCTCATTACCTTAGGCATTTCGCGGATTGTATCGTTGGGGTCTATTTTGACGGCGATCGCTGCCCCCATCCTCATGCTGATTTTCCACCAACCCTTGCCCTACTTCTTATTTGGATTGCTGGCCGGGATTTATGTCCTCATAACGCACCGGGCTAACATTCAGCGCCTTTTTGCAGGTCAAGAACCACGCATCGGGCAAAAACATCAGGAAACCTAAACCTTTTATTCTCCACAATATTTTTTCAAAAACGGTGTGTCCAGATAGACACACCGTTTTCTATTACTGGGGAGCCCTCCGCCAACCAGCAGCGATCGCCTCCTGCTCAGAGCAAAACCACTTTTCTCCCGCGGCCAGGTCAATTACTGTATTTTCGTAATCCTCCATGCCAGGCAGATGGTAATACCGGATGCCCGAGCTTTGTGAAATATTGCCCTTAATCGTACATTCCGGTTGGGTAATCGCGGCAATAGGAGACGGGGAGCGGGATGGACTTTGCCTATTTAAGAAGACGGCTAGGGCGATCGCAAATCCAATGGTGGCGATCGTTCCAAGTGCTCCTTGCGGTTGGCCTTTAGGTCGTCTGGGCGCAGAGTGGCGAATGGATCTTTGTGATGGGGTTCGTTGTGGCTTCGGTCTAGCGGCCACAGACTTCTTTACCAGCCCTTGAATAGAGGCGTTGGCAGCACGAACTTTCCCGCTTTCTATGACGCACTCATACAGAATGGTGTCACCAACTTGGGGACGGCGACTGGCTCCCTTAATCGCCGTGATGTGCAAGAAAACTTCTTTCCCCCCATCCTCTGATTTGATAAACCCAAAACCCCGCTCATCCTTCCAGGTAACAAGCTGCCCCCGACGCAAAACAGGTTGCATGAATAGACCTATCGCAATGCTTAATTGATAGTTTTCCCAAGCAAAGCCATTTCTTCCAAGGTGGTTTTCGGGTTTTATCTGGGAGTTTGTGCCGTAAGGCACAAACTCCCAGATAAAGCTCACAATGAGAATGCACAGACGTAGAACATTAGGCGCATTCTCTATTGAATTAGTATCAGGGCCGACTTGGACAAATTGATCGAGTTTTACGATTTTGTCTCTTTGTAATGTGTATTAACCCAAAGCTTGATTTCCTCACTCTATAGTTTGTAAAAAGCTGGAACGGCTATTCCCCCAGCCGTTCACACCATGCATTACTACGAGAAACTGTATGGCCCTCATCGAACGTCTTCGTAAAGCTGCCGCAGAGCTTGGCCCCAATGCTCTCGATGATCTGAAGGACACCATTTCGAGTTTGCTGACCGAATATTCCGAGGAATTCGGCCGTAAGCACCCGACAGAACCCGTCAATGGCGTCATGATGCAATATTTCCACTGGTACATCGACAACGATGGCAATCACTGGAACCGCGTTCAAAAAAATGCCCGCGATTTAGCGAAAGCGGGTATTACAGCTCTCTGGCTTCCCCCTGCTTACAAAGCCAGTGGGGGGGCCTGGGATGTAGGATACGGAGCCTACGACCTGTTTGACCTGGGCGAATTTGATCAGAAGGGGACTATTCGTACGAAATACGGGACGAGAGACGAATACGCAGCCGCTATCAAAACCGCTCAGGATGCCGGTATCCAGGTTTATGCGGATGTCGTATTCAACCATAAGAATGGAGCCGATGCTGAAGAGGAGATTGAGGCCTACCCTGTCGACGTCAACGATCGCAATCACATTACTGGCGGGGTCGAAAAAATCAAGTCCTGGACTGCTTTTACCTTTCCGGGACGGGGTGATACTCACTCCAGCATGAAGTGGCATTGGTGGCACTTCGATTCCGTCAACCACAACATGTACAAGTCCGGTGACAATACCATTTACCGGTTTAAAGATAAAAGTTTTGAAACCAAAGTCGATCTAAGCAGCGGTAATTATGACTTCCTCATGGGCTGCGACTTAGACATGAACCACCCTGAGGTTCAGGGTGAATTGAAGTACTGGGGTAAATGGCTATTGGATACGATCGGCGTTGATGGCTTTCGATTGGACGCCATTAAGCATATTCAAGGAGACTTCTTCACGAGCTGGTTGGATTATTTGGAGCATGAAACGGGACAGGATCTATTTGCCGTTGGCGAGTACTGGAGTGAAAATCTAGCTGCTCTACATTGGTACATTGCCAACACAGGCGGACGCCTCTCTCTATTTGACGTCCCCCTTCACTACAACTTTCACCGTGCCAGTAAATCCAGTGGTAACTACGATATGCGCCGTATCCTAGACGGCACTCTGATGAAGGAACAACCCGTTTTTGCCGTCACCTTTGTTGATAACCACGATTCGCAACCCCTGCAAGCTTTGGAATCTGTTGTAGAAGGATGGTTCAAGCCTCTGGCCTACGCTGTCATCCTGTTGCGAGCAGAAGGATACCCCTGTGTCTTCTACGCCGATTATTATGGGGCTCATTATCGCGATCGCGGCCGCGATGGAAACGAGTACGAAATCTGGTTAGATTCCCACCGTTCCATCATCGATAAACTTCTCTACGCTCGCCATAACTTTGCCCATGGCCCCCAGTACGACTACTTCGACCACTGGGATGTGATTGGATGGACTCGCCTGGGTACGGAAGCCAACCCCAAAGCGATGGCGGTCATCATGAGCGATGGCCCTGGTGGCAGCAAGTGGATGGAAGTTGGCAAGCCCAACACCACCTTCTATGACGTAACGGGACATATTTCTAGCCTGGTTCAAACTAACGAATACGGCTGGGGAGAATTCCGCTGTGAAGGAGGCTCAGTTTCTGTCTGGGTTCAGAAGTAAAGCAAGCAGCTGATTTTACAGGGGTCTAGCTGTACAGCCCCCTGTAAAATCTCCAAAAGCTTTCTCAGAAAAATTTGTACAGCGCTGTACTGAACGTACTTGCATACTGCTACATAATACGAAACCTGCCCATAGAGCAGCAGTCTGTTTTTCGTTGGGATATCCGCTATACGGACATTCCAGCGAAAAACAGACCGTTCCTGTATGAAGCAGAGTTCGTATTGAAGTCAAATTTAGGCTCCAAGAAGAATTACGGTACTGAATATAGGAGCCGGTCTATTTTTACACAAGACTACGGACGTTTTCATAGATCAAGGGATGCTACTTCTATAAAGTCATCATTCCTAATCAGGAGCATCTATTCATGTCTAGCAAAGGTTTGAACAAGTGGATCGTTAGCGGTAACTTAGGTGCCGATGCTCAGGTAAAAACTGTTACTCTCCGTAACGGTGAGCAGGCTCAACTAGCCGAAGTAACCCTATTTGTTCAAAAGCCACGGGATTACAAAGATTCTTTTACCGTGCGCCTGAGTATTTGGGAGCGATCTGCTGCATGGCGGAAGCTTTCCTTTCTCAAGAAAGGAGCACTTGTCATCTGCACAGGTAATCTTGAACCTAGCCCTTATCTTTCCAATGTTGACCAACAACCTCGTGCTGGGCTAAACATGACGGTTCTGGATGTGGATCTAGACATCATCCCTAACTCGGATACCGAAACAGACGAGCTTATTTCTGAGACCAGTGCTCAGCCCGAATTGATAGCCTCTTAATACTCGAATAACTCATGTGTTTTTGAAAACTGCGCGAAGCACAGCTTTCAAAAACACATCCTGTTATCTCACCTAAATAAGAAGGGAGGGGGGCTTTGCCCCCCTCCCTTCTTATTTAGGTGAGATTAAGCTGTGTAGCTATATGTGTTAGCAAGACCACCCAAAATTTTGCCTAACGTAGCAAAAGCTGCTCTGACGTCATCGTGAGATGTAAAATGATCAAAGCGGCAGAGAACTTGACCCCGATCGATGAGCAGAAGGGTGGGCAGATTCGTCAGCCGATAGGTGTTCGCGAGCCTAAAGTTTTCATCTGCATTAACACTGACAAACTTCACCTGCTCTCCCTGCTCACTCTGTAAACCATGAAGCAATGGGTTGATGATTCGACACAGGCCACACCAGGGAGCCCAAAAGCTCACAATGACGGGAAAAGGTGAATCTAAAACTTCTTGTGGAAAGGTGCTTTCGTTAATGGTTGGGATCATTGAATAGTAGGCGTTGAAGAGAGTTTCTATTTGGCACTACTTTACCAGGCAACGTTACTTGTTGCACGGATCATTAGGGGATGTACCCACCAAAGTATGCCCACAAAAATAGCGACCCCAACATATGCCGGACGAAGGAACTCTTGCAGTTTTAAGGATTGGCGCCCCTGAAGGATAGCCAGAAAGGGAATCACGGAGGTACGGGCCTTAACCGCCTCAAAGGCTGCTCCATAGCGTAAGGTCAGGCGGCGATCGCCATGCCACACACCAAACAGATGATGCAAAATTAGCCCTGCACAGGTTACCAGCATGAAGCTCGTTCCCAACCAAAGTGCATGGGCCACACACCAAATAATCTGTCCCACCATCTGTGGATGTCTCGTAACCCTGATAATCCCAGTTTCATAAAGATGAACCTGAGGCTTTTGGACAGCAGCAATCTCTAATAAATTGAATGTCGCTGGGTAGAGAAACAAAAACGAAATAGCCGAGAGAATCCAGACCGTTGCCTGTATCCCGGGAGTTCCCTGTAAATTCCAGAGTTGTAACCCGTCGTAGCGGTGATTAATGAAGTAGATAATTAGCGTTGTTGCAAAAGGAATACTGACCAGTGCAAACAACACTCGATAAAGCCGTGGGCCGATGTATTTCTCTGCTCGGGGGCGTAAGGCGGCTAAACCACTATGAGCGATCGCAAACCCAACTAGCAAGCCAAACATAATTCCATGGCTGGGAGTCAGCCACTCTGTCATCATGGGCATGGTGATCCCGTTTCAATCATTCCAGCTTCTAGCCTACCGTGAGACGTGACCTAATTTTGCTTGAAACCATTGATTCACGAAGGCTCCACACAATATCCCTGATACTAAGCGATAAGCATTTTTGCCTGTACTTTGCACACGCGAAAATGGGCACATCAGCTTATCCGAAACTGAGGTTAACCAAGGCTTAAGAACTTGCTATCGAATAAAATTCTGGAGAAGGGGTGCAGGCAAAACCGGCACCCCCTTCTCCGGAATTTTATCTCTTTGCTCAGCCCTCAAGCAGCAAAAATCGAGGCATCATCACGAAAAGCCTTGAACTCTAACGCGTTGCCACTAGGATCACGAAAAAACATTGTTGCCTGCTCTCCCACCTCTCCTCGAAACCGAATGTAAGGCCCAATCTCAAATACAATCCCCTGGTCTTTTAGCGAATCAGCCAGACGTTCCCAGGATTCCATCTCCAAAATCACCCCCCAGTGCCTTACCGGAATCGATTTTCCATCAACCGGGTTTGTTTCCACAGCACTCACTTCCTCGGGGCTGAGGTGGGCCGTAATTTGATGACCAAAAAAGTTGAAATCAATCCAGGCATCACTGGTACGCCCCACAGAGCATCCCAAAATCATCTCATAAAAGTGCCGAGTTTCAGCCAAATCACGAACAGGAAAAGCAATATGAAAGGGACGAACAGTCATGATTTCAGAATGGCGCCGAGGGATATAGCGTACAGGTTGATCTATAGTATGGCCATTAGAGTAGAGGATTATGGCAAGGTGGAGGGTACCCCTGTTCTACCATCATGTTCTGTTCTAGTGGCAAAGGCCATAGGTTCAGCCCGTCCTAGCTTACCCCCTACTTCACCAATAGAGGCAAGCTTCTCGCTAAACTGAAGACTGCTCATTTGGCGATCGCACTGCTTTCCTAAAGGCATTCATCTTCAGACTATGGATCGGAAAGATATTACAGCCCTATTCACCATTGCATCTTTCCTGGCCACCATAACCATGGTGGTTGGAGCCGTACGGATTGCTAACGCCGCGAAGCTGAGCCGCGTTAATCAGCTGCTCACAACCCGCGAGTGTGGAGGGTGTGAGCTAGAATCTGTGCGATTGCGGGATAGCAACCTGGAGGAAGTGAACCTGGAATATGCCAATCTCAGCAACGCTTATCTGTTTAGCGCTCAGATGCGGAAATCCAATTTAGTAGGGGCCCGGCTAGATGATGCCAACCTATCGGAGGCCGATTTGCGAGAGGCTCACATGGTAGACGCCGTTATGACGCGGGCAAAAATGGACGAAGCTGACCTTGAAGGAGCTGACCTACGGCAGGTTTATTTAGGAGATGCTAGCCTGCGAGGAATCAACTTAGAAGGAGCACATCTGGCTGATGCCGTGCTGAGCCGTGCTGATATGGGCAAGGCAGACCTGGATGGCGCTATCTTACTGGGGGCTAATCTGGCTGAAGCAAACCTGAGCGGAGCCAATTTGGAAGCAGCGGATTTACGACGTTCGTATTTGGGTGATGCCAGTCTCAAAGATGCTCGCTTAGTAAGAGCAATGCTGCTTCGCGCTAACTTGTCTCGCACGAACCTTAGTGGAGCCAACTTCAAGGGTGCTCAGCTTGGAGAAGCCGATCTCACCATGGCTGATTTGTCCAATGCCAATCTAGAGCAGAGCGACCTGACCCGGGCCAGTTTGACGCGTGCTTCCTTAACTCATGCAAACCTGACAGGGGCAAACCTTCAGCAAGCTATTCTGAGGCGAGTAAACCTGCGAAACGCTAATTTGACCAATACGAATCTGCGGGGAGCAAGCTTGCAAGAGGCTCGGATGGAAGGGGCACTCTTTTGCAATACGATCATGCCCGATGGCCGCATCGAAAGCAGCGGATGCTGACAGTTTTCAGGTTTTTAGATCCTGAACCCACGATTTCCCCTCCAAGGATGTAGGCCAACAAATCAGGAAGATGGGAGCGATCGCCTGCGATTGGAATGGGAATTCTGTAAACTATCAAGGTTAGCTTGCTTCCAAACAATATAATTTGGCAGCCCGGAGGATCTCGTGCGTCTGTTTCAAACCGTAGCTGGGCTCCGTACTTACCTGGAGCAATTCTGGGAAAAGGCGGTTCCCTGTGTTCATCCCCCCGGTACTGTGGGTCTGGTACCGACCATGGGGGCTTTGCATGCAGGCCATCTCAGCTTGATCCAGCGCGCCCGCCAGGAAAATGCTCTTGTAGTCGTCAGTATTTTTGTGAACCCCTTACAATTTGGGGCAAACGAAGATTTTCACCACTATCCGAAAACCCTGGCAGCAGATCAGATTCTTTGCAAAGAGGCAGGCGTAGATGTCATCTTTGCGCCATCGGTAGCAGAGCTATACCACACAGAACAACCGACCACAGAAGCTCATCTGTTTCAGGTCATTCCTCCAACGAGTATGATGGCAGAACTTTGTGGGAAGTTTCGCCCAGGGCACTTTGAAGGTGTCGCTACGGTTGTGACTAAGCTGTTTAGCCTGATTCAACCCGATCGTGCTTACTTTGGCCAGAAAGATGCACAACAACTGGCCATATTGCGGCGTATGGTACAAGACTTGAGCATCCCCGTAGATATTGTTGCTTGCCCAACCGTACGGGAATCTGATGGACTGGCCATGAGTTCGCGCAACCGCTACCTTTCAGCAGAAGAACGCGCTCAGGCTCCCCGCATCTACCAAAGTCTCCAGCAAGCAGAAGCCTTATATCGGTCTGGCATTGTCGAGCGAGAACCCTTGCTCACAGCAGTACAAACGGCTCTGGCTACAACCCCCTCTATCAAACCTCAATATATCGATCTGGTTGATCCCATCACCATGACTTCCCTGCAATCCATTCAAGACACCGGCCTATTGGCGATCGCTGCCCATCTTGGTTCTGCCCGCCTGATTGACAACGTCCTGCTCCGCACCCGTAAACCGATCATTGCCATTGATGGGCCTGCAGGTTCTGGCAAAAGTACGGTTACTCCCAAGGTCGCTCAGCAGCTGGGTCTGCTTTATCTCGACACAGGCGCCATGTACCGCGCAGTTACCTGGCTAGTGTTGGATTCTGGTATAGCAGTCGAGGATGAGGCGGCGATCGCTGAACTCGTCAGCCAGTGCAAGATTCGCCTGGAACGTCAGGACTTAGATTCTGGCATTCCCACTCTCCAGGTTTGGATCAATGATGTGGACGTCACAACAGTAATTCGGACGCCAAACGTGACAGCGCAGGTATCAGCGATCGCTGCCCAAAAAGCCGTCCGTCAGGCTCTTATGAAACAGCAGCAGGAGTACGGCCAACGCGGTGGTGTCGTGATGGATGGCCGCGACATTGGCACCCACGTCTTCCCCGATGCTGAGCTCAAGATTTTTCTTACGGCTTCCGTTCAAGAGCGTGCCCGCCGTCGTCAACTTGAGCTGAAGGAACGGGGCCTGGGAGAGTTTAGCCTAGAGGAGTTGGAGAAAAGCATTTACGAACGAGATCTAAAGGATAGTAGTCGGGCGATCGCCCCTCTCCGCAAGGCCGCTGACGCGATCGAGATCAACACCGATCAGCTCACCGCTGAAGCCGTTATCGAGCAGATCATTGCGCTCTATTGTGAAAAAGTAGACGTTCAGCCAGCCCATGAAACTGCTGTCTGATTGGGGGTTTACCCGCGAGGGCTGGCGCACGGGGCAACGAGGTGAGTACTGGGTTCTTCTTCAGGGCTTCCTGTTGCTTGGCGTTGTCCTGTTGCCTGTTTACCGATTGCCTTCGTTGACGATTATCCCTCCTGGCCTTTATGGTCTTTGGGGCATAGCCGGGGCGATCGCCCTCCTGGCTATAATCTTGCTGGGCAAAGGGCTGCTCGATCTGGGACAGAGCCTGACTCCTTTGCCGTTTCCCCGGGAAGACGGTCAGCTTGTGCAAACTGGAGTGTATGGCTTGGTGCGCCATCCCATCTACAGTGGCTTAATTCTAGGAATCTTGAGTTATGCGATCGCCCAGCAAAGCCTATCTCACTTGCTTGCGGCCTTTATTTTTATCCTCTTTTTTAATGCTAAAGCCAGCCGCGAAGAAATCTGGCTGACGGAGAAGTATCCTGATTATGCGGATTATCGACAGCGGGCAAAGAAACTGATTCCCTGGATCTATTAGATTTTTGTTGTGGGATGTGCGAAGCAGATCCCACAACAAAAATGCCATATCTGCCATATCTATAGTGGACTTGAGTGGACTTGCGTCAGTCTTAAGGATATAAGATGCCTAAGGATAAGCTGCTTCCCTGAAGAACTCTATGACGAACCCTGACGATTTATCGTCTGCCGATCATCCAGAAATGGTTCGGTCAGCTCAAGAATTCAAAACATTTTTGGCAGACTTACATGAACGGTATTCCACCTTACGTGAGGGAAAGGTGGCGTCCTATATTCCCGAACTTGCCAAGGTAAATCCTGAGTTGTTTGGGATAGCGATCGCCACCGTAGATGGCCAAATTTTCGAAGTCGGTGACACTGACCCTCTTTTCACCATCCAATCCATCTCTAAGGTCTTCGTCCATGGCCTTGCACTAGAAGACCATGGGCGAGATGTACTCTTGAGCCGAGTCGGAGTTGAGCCGACAGGAGATGCCTTTAATGCCATCGTTTTGGACGAGCAATCGAAGCGGCCCTATAACCCCATGGTGAATGCAGGGGCGATCGCCACCACCAGCCTCATCAAAGGCCGCGATCTCACCGAACGTCTCAATCGCCTGCTAGATATGTTCCGGCGCTACACTGGCCATGACATCTTTGTCGACATGGCAACGTATGTGTCGGAGCGGTCTACAGGCGATCGCAATCGCGCGATGGGCTACCTGATGCGCCATTTTGGCATGATCGAAGCCAATGTGGAAGATGCCCTCGACCTATACTTTCAACAATGTTCTGTCATGGTCAACTGCCGAGATCTGGCGGTCATGGCAGCAACCCTTGCAAATCGAGGTGTGAACCCGTTGACGGGCGATCGCGCCGTCAGTCCCCGCTATATTCGCGACATCCTCAGCGTCATGGCCTCTTGCGGCATGTACAATTTCGCAGGTGAATGGAATTACCGTGTGGGTCTTCCTGCCAAAAGCGGCGTCTGCGGCGGTATCATTGCTGTCGTTCCCGAACAAATTGGCATTGCCATTTTCTCACCGCCTTTAGATGAAAGGGGCAACAGTATCCGAGGTGTCAGAGTCTGTGAAACGCTCTCCCAGGTTCTTGGGCTCCATCTTTTTGACTCCTCCCGCAACTGCAACCACTTTCTCCAAAGCCTCAAAGCCTGATCTCTCCCATGCCCGATTTCTTTTATCCTTTCCCTCCCCTCTACCCCGGCATTCTTCTCAAACGCTACAAACGTTTTCTCGCTGACATCGAACTAGAAACAGGGGAAATTATCACAGCCCACTGCCCTAATACCGGTCCCATGTCCGGCGTCAACATCCCAGGCAACCGCGTTCTTGTTTCCAAAAGCGACAACCCTAATCGTGCACTGGCCTACACTTGGGAATTAATCGAAATCAACGACACAACTCCAACCTGGGTCGGTACCAATACAGCTCTCCCCAACCGTGTCATCAAAGCAGCTCTCCAAGCCCATGCCATTCCCGAATTGGACGGCTATACAGAAATTCGTGCCGAAGTAAAATACGGCCAAGATAGCAAAAGCCGCATCGATTTCCTACTGACAGCGCCAGATGCTGAAACCCCACCAACCTATGTCGAAGTTAAAAACACTACTTGGACGAAGGAAACTCTTGCCCTTTTCCCTGACACCGTCACAACACGAGGGCAAAAGCACTTACAAGAATTGACGGCTCTCTTGCCAGACAAGCAGGCTGTCATGCTCTATTACATCAATCGAGATGATTGCACCCACTTTGCGCCGGGTGACGTGGCTGATGCTGAATATGGACGCCTGTTTCGGGAGGCGATCGCTAAAGGTGTTCAAATTCTCCCCTGTCGTTTCAAAAATACTCCTTTAGGCATCACCTACCTGGGCCTGGCAGAATTGTCTCTTTAGCTACCTGCGATACCATAACCATAAAGATCAAATCAGGATAGCGAACTTATGGAATCAACCCAAATTAACTGCGCTGAAGCATGTAAAGACGGCTGTGTCCTTGGCGATCAATGCCCTAACACCGAATACCGTGACCAGGCATCTCGCTTTATTCACGAAACCTCTCTAGACAAAATGCATGAAATAGCCGAGGCAGCACGCCGTCGCAAAATGATGGAGGGATCTAAATGGGTCTTCCCCGAGGGTGGCATCCAGCCTAATGATCTCTAAGCTTTAGAGAAGAATGAACCTCCAATCTCATCAATCTACACCTGTATCCCACTATTCAATAATGCATGAGAAGGGCCTTTAGACTATCAATGTCAAGGTATGGAGAATAGCTGTTCTTATCCCTTCATTAAAGATTGGGAAAAATAACCTAAACCCCGCTCGGGATTGTGTAGTTTATGAGAAGATAGCACTAAAGCCCTACATTGTTCTATTGACTACAGGAACGACACCTATGGCACTTCAACTTGGGGACACCGTACCCAATTTTGTTCAACAGTCCTCTCAAGGCGAAATCAACTTTTACGATTGGGCTGGTGATAGCTGGGTTGTATTCTTCTCTCACCCCGCCGATTACACGCCCGTTTGCACCACCGAATTGGGTGAAGTTTCCCGGCTGGTTCCCGAATTTGAGAAGCGCAACGCCAAAGTCATTGCTCTTAGTGTTGACGATGCTGATTCCCACACGGGCTGGATCAGCGACATCAACGAAACTCAAAACACTACTGTCAACTATCCCATCCTGGCTGACGCTGACAAGAGCGTTTCTGACCTATATGGGATGATCCACCCCAACGCTAACGCCAAAGTTACCGTTCGGACCGTCTTTGTCATTGACCCTCAACATAAACTCCGTCTGACCATCACTTACCCCCCCAGCACCGGACGTAACTTCGAAGAAATCCTTCGCGTTATTGACTCCCTGCAACTAACCGACAACTATGGCGTTGCAACCCCCGTTAACTGGAAGGATGGTGAAGACGTTGTTGTGGTTCCCTCCATTCCCACTGAGGAAGCCAAGCAGAAGTTCCCCAAAGGCGTTACCGAAATTAAGCCTTATCTGCGCATGACCCCGCAACCTAATAAATAAGTAAGGCCTTAAAAAGGTTCAGGTCCGAAACCTGAACCTTTTTATAGTATTTTACTCATGACAAATAGCAAGACTCCTGCATCACACGAGGCAGGAGTCTTGCTTTAAATATTATCCTGGCACTGAGCTATTTTCCCGTGGGGCAACCCCCAAAGTATCTTCGCCGCTGGTCTGTTTCACACCTCAGTTCGGGATGGATGAGAGTGGGGCCAAACCGCCATTAGCACCAGGAAAGCTTTTATTGAATTAACTATATTTGATGTTCAAACCTGTCAAGTGAAGAGGAAGAAATTTTGGTTGTTGCGTAACTGCTTGGCTTGAGTCTTCAACAAAACCAACTGCTGTTTTTTATCCAGCATGCTGACCTGAAGCTAGGACAAGCCCTCGGTCTGTTAGTATTCCTCGACTTCGCCCATTACTGGACTTCCATCTAGAACCTATTAACCCGTGTTCTGCGGGTGACCTTACTCCCTTATGGGATGAGAG
>NZ_JACJOO010000063.1 GCF_014695575.1 Leptolyngbya sp. FACHB-8
CAAGTAGCTTTGCTTACCATTGCGATGCCCATTTTTAACAATTCTGTCGCTGGTGCAATGAGGACAATTCATAAAGCATTTTCAACTCTGCATCATTCTCATTATGCAACGCCTCATTGGTCTTGTACCGATGAGCAGAGGGCGACCCGATGCACGTGCCTGTGCTTCGGTCAACCCCACACGTCCCAGCGGTGGGTCAATATAGAGGGCATAGGCAGAGATGCGATCGCTCACTTTTTTGGCCGCACCATCCAGTAGGTTGGCCGCGACGATCTCAAAATCGTTGTAAGACGTATGGGTAAATGCGCCTCGACCGTTGCAATCGCCCAAGGCCCAAATGCCAGGTACATTGGTGCGGAGCTGATCATCGACTGTGATATAGCCGTGGGCATCTGTGGCAACGCCAGCGCGATCGAGGCCCAGATCGTTGGTGTTAGGCTGCCGTCCAACCGCCAGTAGCACATGGCTGCCAATTACCTCCGGTGCTCCCTCAATGCAGTCAACACGCACCGTGACTCCGTCTGGATGGGGGGTAAAAGCAATACACTCTGCACTCGTGCGAATATGCACGCCCTCGGCTTCGAGGATTTGCCGAACCGCGACAGATACATCTTCATCCTCGCGGGCAATCAGGCATGGGCCTTTCTCAACCACAGTTACAGTGGCCCCAAAGCGGCGGAAAATCTGGGCAAACTCTAGCCCGATATAACTCCCTCCCACCACCACCAAGTGCTCTGGAAGGCAATCCATCGCCAGGATAGACGTGTTGGTCAGATAACTGATCTCCCGCATACCGGGCATCTCAGGTACCCGCGCACGACCTCCCACATTGATAAAAATTTGCGGTGCCGTGAGGAGATTGTTCCCGACTCGCAGCGTATTCACGTCCTCAAAGCGAGCCTGCCCCTGGAACACGCTCAAGCGGTCCATGCTACGCAGCCAAGTCTCAACACTATTTCGAGAGTTTGCCACAACGGCATCGGCGCGCGCCTTAACCTGCTTCATATCAACGCCGATCTCACCCGGAATTATCACGCCATAGCCAGCGGCGCGGCGGGCTAAGTGAGCCGCATAGGCGCTAGCGACCAGTGTTTTCGTCGGTGTGCAGCCCGTATTGACACAGGTACCACCAAACAGATGTCTCTCAATCAGCGCCACAGTCATGCCTGCTGCGGTCAACCGCCCGGCCAGCGGTGGCCCAGCCTGCCCGGCTCCAATGATCAGTACGTCAAAAGACTGGCTCATTGCAGTAGCCCCACAACTAAAATCGCCCCACCGATGGCAATGGCGTCTTCGATCAACGCAGCGGGCAGATCACGACCAAAGGCCTTGCCCAGCCGCGATCGCACTGCCGCTCCGCCCAATGTACCCACCACTGCGCCGACAACACCGGCTACCAGACCACCTAAAAGACTGCTACCTCCGCCCCCTACTGCGGCTCCCGAGAGCGCCCCACTGACAATGCGAGCTCCAAATTGTACAGTACAAGGAAGCGGACGATGGGACTCGAACCCACGACGTTCAGCTTGGGAAGCTGACATTCTACCACTGAATTACGTCCGCGTAGTACATCTGCTCAGGCAAAACCGCCTTTGCGGAAGTGATTCTCATATTAGCATCAGAAAACACCTTTTAGCCCATCTCTCTCCAACGTTTTGACGGGTTGTGGGATGAACCGCAGGTTTACTCCATAACACGCCTCTATCAACTCACTCTGACGTTTTGATGGGTTGTGACGTAGTCCACAGGTTTACCCCACAACCCACCTCCTATCAAGCCACGCTTGTTAAGATCCGAGTAATATACTGGTCGATCGCGCGAGGGATTCTTTCATGACCGTTAGCCTTTCTCCCCAAGCTCAGGGTATTGCGCCAGGGACGCTGCGGCGCATTCATCACATTGCCCTGAACGTGCAGGATATGCAAACCTCCCGGCACTTCTATGGAACCGTGTTGGGCTTGCATGAGCTGGAAGGGGAGGAGGTGCCTTCTACCCTGAAGGAGCTCGTCGCTGCGGGAAAGGTCGCTAACTTCATAACGCCGGATGGCGTCATTCTGGATTTATTCTACGAACCTGCATTGTCGCCTCCCCACCCTGACCCGACCCAGCAGTTTACCCGGGCGAACCATCTGGCTTTTGATATTGCCCCTGAGCTGTTCGATCAGGCTGTCGAAGCCTTGCACCACCATCAGGTACAGATTGACCATGGTCCCGTTTCTCGCCCTACAGGGCGGGGGATATATTTTTACGATCCTGACGGTTTTTTAATTGAGATTCGGTGCGATCGCTCCTAAATCACAATACACAGGCCAGAATTTCAATTTGCCTCGTTGCTAAATAGAGCTATGAGGATGTGGAATTGTAGTTCCACATCCTCATAGCTCTATTTAGCAACACCTAAGGAGGTTTCTGCATAAGAATTTACCCAGAATGTTGGTGCTTTGCCCGCTTCGCGGGCAAAGCACCAACATTCTGGGGGTAATTTCATTACTGGAAATCTCCTAATTTGTTGTCTCTTTGAACGGTGAATTAAGGTTCTGGCTTATTTGACAAGTTGTGACGCGATCAAAACTCGGACCGATCTGTGCCGTTCGATATGCTGAGAAGGGAGAGAAACCGCTAAGCTATTACGGACGAGTTTTGCGATCGCATGTCAGCTCTGGGCCTATTCTCTGATTTACTGGGATCCAATCATCTCCGTTTACCGCTATCGAGTTGGTTACTGGCTAATACCCCTGAGGCTGCTGAAACTGGGCCTCTCGTTCTGTGCGGTGTGCTGCTGAGCTTGGTAGTTGTTTACCTGGCCGCCAAGGTTGGGGGAGAACTCTGTGCCCGTATTAACCTGCCCTCTGTTTTAGGGGAACTGGTCGGCGGGGTCGTGGTTGGCGTCTCAGCCCTGCAACTCCTCTCCTTTCCAGAGAGTGGAGGTGGGGAAACAGGTTCCCTCATCATTCGCTTCCTGGAAGCTACCGGTGGGCTATCGCTGGATGCAGCTCCTACGGTATTTCAAGCAGAGTCGGAGGTGCTGAACATTCTGGCAGAACTAGGAGTCATTATTCTCCTGTTCGAGATCGGGTTGGAATCCGATCTGAAAGAATTAATTCGCGTGGGGCCTCAGGCCGCTGTCGTTGCCGTGGTGGGGGTTGTCATGCCCTTTGCCTTGGGGACCATTGGCCTGACCGCTTTATTTCATGTGCCGACCATTCCGGCGGTGTTTGCTGGGGCAGCCCTGACGGCCACGAGCATTGGTATTACGGCTAAGGTGCTTTCCGAGCTGCAACAACTCAGTTCCCGCGAAGGTCAAATCATTATTGGGGCGGCTGTCCTCGATGATGTGCTCGGCATTATTGTGCTAGCCGTCGTTGCTAGCCTGGCTAAGACGGGTGAAATTGAAATCATTCGGGTCGTTTATCTGATTGTGGGAGCTGGAGTTTTCCTGATTGGCTCCATCTTGCTGGGTCGTCTGCTGAGCCCCTACTTTGTAGCTCTGGTTGACCAACTCAAGACTCGCGGTCAGGTGCTTATTGCTTCGCTGATTTTCACCTTCATCCTGTCGTATATTGGGGCCGTCATTCAGCTGGAGGCCATTCTGGGAGCCTTCGCAGCGGGCCTTATTTTGGCAGAAACGACCAAGCGCGAGGAGCTGGAGGAGCAAATCATTCCCATTGCCGATATGCTGGTGCCAATTTTCTTTGTGACAGTGGGTGCCCGAACGGATGTGAGTGTATTGAATCCGTTTGAGCCGAGCAATCGCGAAGGGCTGATTGTGGCAGCGTTTCTGGTGGTCGTGGCCATCATCGGTAAACTGGTGACCGGATTTGTGGTGTTTGGCCAGGAGAAGATCAACCGGCTGGCGATCGGGGTAGGGATGATACCACGAGGTGAGGTTGGTCTGGTATTTGTCGGGGTCGGTTCTGCCACTGGTATCCTGTCCAAGTCCCTGGAAGCTGGCATTATTGTGATGGTAATCCTGACCACCTTCCTGGCTCCGGCCTTACTTCGGGTTGTTTTCCAATTAACTGGTAAAGAAGACACCCCAGACGCCGATCAGGCTGCCTTAGAAGAAGTCGCTCAGGAAAAAAGCTGAGGAATACACACTGCAATGGCAACTCACAACTGAAGCTATTGTGTGTGGTGGGAAGGTATCTATCTATTCGGTTCCGGATAGGCGAGATGCCTTCCTAAGTAAGAATTTGTAGTGTGATAGCGCTATATGTTCAGAACCAGGACGTTTAGTTTTTGGAAAAACTAAACGTCCTAACCAGATGACGTAAGGCTATATATGGCGTGCGGTGGTTTTATGTCTCATAGAACATAGATGAAACATAAGCTTGTTGTCATCTTGCAAGCTAAAGCCCTTTTGGCATGTCACAGGACTTACCAACTAGCGAGTAGAACTTTACTACATCTGCCATTTCATACAGCAATTCTCATTTTGAAATCAGGCCCGAAGACCGCGCGCCAAAGGCGCGCGGTCTTCGGGCCTCAAAGCCAAGAGTTCACGCCCTACGGGCGTGAACTCTTGGCTTTGAGGCCCATACTGAGAATTGCTGCATTTCATACTCTATACTTGACAAATTTGTTTAAGGCTTGTGCAGGTTTGAGGCCGAGAACCCATTTGAGGAAGGTGGGGTGTACGCACCCAGCCTCTTGCCAAATGGGTTCTCGGATAGGCTTTAAAGGAGCTTCAGCTTGCAAAAATCGAAAGTCCGTCCATTTGAGATAAGAGGAATTCCTCGCAGTAGCCCTCTCTTAGAGAAATAAACACTTATCCCTTGTCAATGCCACGATTTTGCAATGACCAAAATTTACCGACGGAATCGTTGAAGACTGCTATATACTGCGTGGAGGTTTGGTAATTAAGAGAACTCAGGGGGGCTGAAACTTCTAAGTTTGTCTCTACGTCCAAAAGGCTGTAGAGAAAAATTCCTGGAATGTCTTTTTTCGGGAGTGACTCATGTTTTATTATTCGCTCAACAATTCCTTCTTGCATCTAGATAAAAGTTGGTATCAAGATTTCAATCTCGAAATTTGTACCGATTTTGGGAAAGGCTGTACGAACAATATGAATGACCGTAACGTGAGTCTACCCAACGACTTCCGAATCGACTTTGGATGAGGTTTGTTGTGAATTTTAAGTGGATTGTGCCCAGTGTTGTGGGCGTTGTAGGTTCCCTGTTAGTTTCAACGAGTGCAGCCTACGCCGGGACGTTGCAGAACTGGCGATTTGATTCCAACCAGAATCGGCTCGTACTCGTGACCGATGAGGGCGTCCAGCCCAGAGCTCAATTAATCGCAGACCCAACCCGATTAGTCATTGACCTGCCTGGTATTCAACTCGGGCAATCGACCCTGAGGCAATCTGTTAGTGGTGCCGTTCGAGAAGTACGAGTGGGGCAGTTTGATGCCAGTACCACTCGGATCGTCGTTGAACTGAGCCCTGGTTACACCCTCAATCCCGAGCAAATTGTGATTCGGGGGGCGACCCCTACAGAGTGGTCAATTCAGTTACCGACACCTCAACTGAGCCAAAACCCAACGCAGCCTCCCAGTAACCCTCGTCCCTCCCCGACACCTTCTGAAAACACGCCACCGGGAAGCTCAGGGGTGGCTCAGATCCAGGATATTCAGACGGTGACAGATGGGTTCTTTATTCGCACCACGGGGGGCACCCCTCGAGTCAGTCTGGATCGGAACCGCGATCGCGACGAACTGCGTATTGACCTGCGAGATGCCCGCCTGGCCTCAAATTTAGATGATCGCACCCTGCAGGTTAATAGCAGCGGCGTCGAGAGCATTGAACTGAATCAACGACGGCGCGATCGCGCGCGTATTACCCTCAACTTAGAGGATGAGGATATCAACTGGGTTGCCAGTGTTGCACCCAATGGCATTACACTGATTCGGAACCGATTGTCGGGCGATCGCGTTGTCACTAGCCGTACTCCTGTCGCGACAACACCCCCATCGACCCAACCTCCGACTCAACCCTCGCCGCCTACTCGTCCACCCACCCAGCCTCCGACCCAAACCCAAGTTACCCAGGTTGAATCGGTAGAGTTGGATCGTAGCGGTCAACGGTTGTTGATTCGCACCAATCAACCGTTTAGGTATCGGACGGAGCGCGATCGCTCCACTGGAGCCTTCAACATCATCATTCCGTCGGCTCGTCTGGCCGACAGCATCCCCGATCCGCAGTTAGACCGGAATAGCCCTCTGCGTCGGGTGCGCCTACGGCAGGAGACCGACCAATCGGTTGTGATTCAGGTTGAACCGGCTGCTAATGTCCAGATTGGTGAAGCTAATCTGGTGTCTCAACAGTTGCTCGCCCTGGAGTTGCAGCGCCAAAACACGCCCAGTCGTCCGAATCCTCCTTCTGCCGGAGGTTTGCCGGAAGTCCGTAGCGGCCTGACGGTGGTACTTGATCCGGGGCATGGGGGGTATGACCCTGGTGCTGTGGGAAGGGGTGGCCTCGAAGAAGAAGACGTCGTGCTGGATGTGGGGCTGAAAGTGGCTCAAATATTAGAACAGCAAGGTGTACGGGTTGTGATGACCCGGCAGGGAGATACAGACATTGACCTGGAACCCCGTGTACAAATTGCTGAAAATTCTAATGCCAACATCTTTGTCAGCATCCATGCTAACTCCATCAGCCTGTCTCGCCCTGAAGTGAATGGCATCGAAACCTTCTATGCTTCCCCCGAAGGAGCGCGGCTGGGACGAGTTATCCATGACAGCATGATTCAGTTCTCAGGGTTTAATGACCGGGGGCTGAAATCTGCTCGGTTCTACGTGATCCGCAACACGTCGATGCCAGCAGTGTTGTTAGAAATCGGTTTTGTGACTGGGGCACATGATGCACCTCTTTTGGCAGATTCAGACTGGCGATCGCAAATGTCGGTAGCCATTGCACGAGGAATCCTGCAATATTTATCACAAAACTACTAATCCTAGTGTGGTGTGCCCGTGATTGATCGCCCGAACCCGAACTCGTATCGTCCTAACCTGTCCAGCGTCTCTGCTTCGCCCTATTCTGCTCTCTCTCCCCGCCCTGACGCCACCCACGCCCCGATTGGGCTATTTGACAGTGGCGTCGGCGGTCTGACCGTGCTGCGTGAGGTCTACCGTCAGTTACCTCACGAGTCTACGGTGTATTTTGGAGACACCGCCCGGGTGCCTTATGGCACCCGTAGCGAAGCCGAAATTCTGCAATTTGTGAGGGAAATTCTGACCTGGATGCAGAGTCAGGGCGTCAAAATGGTCATTATGGCCTGTAATACCAGTTCAGCCCTGGTGCTGGAGGCGGTACAGCCCGAGTTTCCCATGCCGGTGTTGGGGGTAATTTTGCCGGGAGCTCAAGCCGCTGTGCAGACCGGAAAGCGCATTGGCGTCATTGCAACTCCTGCTACTGCGGCCAGCAATGCCTACTGTCGCGCCATCGAAGAAATTGATTCAACGGCTCAGGTATGGCAGGTAGGATGCCCTGAATTTGTTCCATTGATTGAGCAGAATCGCATCCACGACCCTTACACAGAACAAGTGGCCCGGCGCTACCTTGCTCCTCTCCTGGAGCAGGGCATTGATACGCTAATCTACGGTTGCACCCACTATCCCCATCTGGCCCCTGTGTTGAAAAAGATTCTGCCACCCACAGTGCGTCTGGTAGATCCAGCAGTTTCGGTGGTGAAGGCCGCAGAGCGCGAGTTAGATGCTCTGGGACTGCGCAGGAATACATCCGGCGAGGGGAAGGCGATCCCCTCCTTGACCCAACAAAGCCGCTTCTATGTGAGCGGCCAACCCACTACGTTTGCCCAGATTTCAGAACAATGGCTTGGGCAAGTTCCTGTGGTTGAGCAAGTGAGTGTTGCTGGTTTAGCATTAGAGATTCCAGAGCCCCTCTAAATGTTACGTTTAGGCCATTTCGTCAGTATGGAAAAAAACGAGAACCCTGGTGTTTTCAGAAATACCAGGGTTCTAATATTTAATAGACTTCCTGTGCGAATTGTTGAACGGCCAGGTTGTTCATTGATTCACATAGGGTTATTTTTTCGTGCGCTTTGTGCACGAAAAAATAACCCTTTCAATCAGCTTTAAAGCGCGCTCAGTGAGAACACGCTTCTTTTACCAAAGGGGTGTAGCAGACGCTCCGTGTGTTTCTCCTACAAGGATGATTGAACACTTGATCCGTTGCAGCAACGGTGTCGTTTCATCACTCATTGCAAGGCCATCAGCTCCAACACGGCGACGGTGCGATCGCAGCACCACCAAATCATGGGTACTTGCTTCGCGAAGAATGCCTGTGGAGATGCGATCAGAATCCTCCACTTTAATTTCTACCTCTGCATCATTAGGAAAGTATTGGGAACGCAAGGTAGCAAGTTGTTCTCGTACCCAGTTCTTACGGGTGGGGGAGAAGGAGCGATCGTGAATGTGCAGTAGCGTTACCTTTGCCCCAGTTTCAGAGGCAATAATTTGGGCAATACGAACCGGTCTCAAAATGGACGTATTAAAGTCTTCAACGGGAACAAGAACCCGTTGCATGGCAAAGGGAGATTCCAGCAAGCGGATAATCGCAACACGACAGTGCGCTGCCCACAGAACCTTGTCGGTAATGTTGCCAAAAAGGCGAGAGCGAATGCCAATATATTCGCTCATCCCCAACACAATGACACTGGCATCCTGTTCACGCGCTGCCTCACAAATACCCGCAGCAATATCAGAGGTAATGCGCAGTACTGGCTCCGTCTCAATTCCCAACTCGCGGCTCGCTTCGTTGGCTTCTGCCAGCAGTTTCTTACTGCGTTCGATCGACTGATCCAATAAAGGAGAATCCATTCGGGATTGAGATAAGGCAATGGATAAGGGAACAATGCGTCCCCCTTCGTGGCGGGCTAGTAAGGTCGCAATTTCTAAAAGAAACCGTTCGTTTTTGGGGTTGTTAACGGGGACAACCGCTGTATAAGTTTCGGGAGATAAGGTGTGTTCTAGAGCAGAGGAAGGGGCCGTAGGAGGAGTGAAGCGATTGCTGCTCTCCACCAACTGTGGAGCCGAACGCGATGTAATCAGTGGCCCTAGAATTGATGTGATCAACATCATCAAGACAACGCTGTTGAACACGGTTTCCTTGATAATTTCGTGCTCATAACCGACTTGAGCCGCCGCCAAAGTTGCGGCTACCTGGGGCATAGAGAGGGACCACATTGTTAGGGTTTGATGCCAGTTGTAGTGATACAACGGTTTAACAGCAAAGGCCGCTATAAACTTGCTGACAATCAACCCTAATACAATGGTGAGTGAAAGGCCGATGGAACTGAGGCTTTCAAAGAATGCTCCTACATCGAGTAACAATCCCATCCCCACAAAGAACATAGGGATAAAGAGCACAGAACCAATAAACTCGACCTTTTCTTTGACGGGGCTATCTCCCAAAACCCCATTCACCGATAGACCTGCTAAGAAGGCCCCGACAATTGGCTCAACTCCAATAAGCTGAGCGCATACCGAAGCTAGAAAGACAGCCAGCAGAACAAATAGAAATTGATTTCCCTGGTCATCTCTGGACTTGCGGAAGAATTGTTTGCCCAGGCGATCGAGACCAAAAACCGTTGCCACGGTATAGACGGCCAGGGAACCTAATAAAAAGAGCAATCGGGTCAGGGTAAAGTCTCCTTTACTAATTCCGACACAAATTGCCAGAACTAGTAGAGCCGATATATCTGTAAAGATTGTGGCTCCAATGGTTACCGTAACGGCTTCGTTATTCACTACCCCTAGGCGTCGCACAATCGGGTATGCCAATAGGGTATGGGACGCTAGCAAAGACCCAATTAAGATGGAGGCTAACCAACCAGAATTGAATGCCAAACCAATTAGCGTTCCCGCGATGAATGGAAAGATGAAGGTGGAAAAGCCAAAGCCCAAAGAACGGTTTTTAGTGCGTTGAAATTGCGATAAATCAATTTCTAAACCCGCCACAAACATCAGGTAAATCTTCCCAATGTCTGAGAGCAACCCCATCGTTTCGGACTCTTTGCTGAGCAGGTTAAAGCCACTTGAACCCAAAACAACCCCGGCCAGCAGAAGACCTACCAGCCCCGGAAGTCGCATGCGTTCGAAGATGGGAGGCAATATTAAAATAACGGCCAGTAGCAAAACAAAGGTGACGATTGGCTCTTGAAATGAGAGCGTTTCCATAGAAGTTAATCAGCCCAGGAGTGAAGGATAAACTCTGCCTAATAAGCAACAGTCGTAATTTGTGACCAGTGAAATAAAACTACTCAGATAAAAATAGCGACATTCATCATAGTTCTGGAGATAACTTCAATAAACCAATCCAAGGGTAGATTTCCTGGCATGGAGGGCGATCGCTCAACCCTTTCTAAAATCAAATCCCGAAAGTCCTATTTTTTGTGCGCAAAACGTACGAAAAATAGGACTTCCGGGCTCTGGTGCAAGACCTGAAAATACCAACTCAATTGAATATAAAATTCCAAAAGCTGTGCTATCCACTTTGTAAGCAGCCTAGCTTTTTGGGATTTTATATTCAATTACGCCCACTTAAGTTACAAATTAATTTCATTTCTCTTGCATCTTTCTGAAAAATTACTCTACTTTTGCCTTCAAAGGCTTAAGTGGAAGAGGCGTAGCGCATAGCGCTACGCCTCTTCCACTTAAAGAGTGTCTGCCGATGAAAATTCTTGTGGGACCCAATACAAGCTTGCTCCCACCCTCGCAATTTAACTTTCCTTGCCGTCTGTCAGTCCCGGCAGGTCAAGGGTATTAAGCGATCGCCCCTCTGTCAAATTCTGCACTGCCGTACTCAAGTCAATGCCGGTCGTTTGACGGAGTTGTTCAACAAATGACGCAATTTTGGTCGCTGAGGTGCCATTTTTGCCATCCACAACCGTGACATTTTCCACATGCACTTCAGGAATGGCATCCGTGAGAATTTGCAGCAGGGGTTCCAATCGCTGTAGCAAGAAAATATCACGGGCATTGTCTCCAGCGGATTTCCAGGATTCGGCCAGACGCAAGCTACCTTCGACACGGGCCTTACCATCCTCAATGATACGAGCGGCTTCCCCCTGGGCACGGGCGATAGCCTGCTTACAATCTGCCTCTGCCGGGGCGATGACATCTGCCTGAAGCTGTTGCTCCACCTGCTTGATCCGCTCCTGCTGCACGGGCACTTCTGCTTGAATACGGGCCAGTTCGGCTGCGATTTCGGCTTCAGCCTCGGCAATTACTGCGTCACGCTTGGTGAGCGCATCCGTGATGCGGCGTTCGGCCTCGGCGCGGGCAATCCCCATGTCACGTTCCAGTTGGCTTAGAGACGTGATCTTCTGGTTTTCAGCCGTTTGAATTGCGGATTCCGCCTTAGCAGTTGCTTCCGCAATGCGGGCATCTCGTTGTAGATCGGCCTGTTGTTTGCGCCCAATGGAATTCAAATAGCGTACATCATCAGAAATGTTCTGAATTTTCAGGGTGTCCAGTACCAGACCCAGCTTCACCAGATCATCCTCAGCCTCATCCAGTAAGCTGCGGGCAAAGGCCATCTTGTCTTCGTTCACCTGCTCGGGTGTCAGGCTAGCCAGTACTCCCCGCAAGTTGCCCTCTAGAGTTTCCTTCGCCATCTGTTCAATTTCCTGGCGGGTCTTGCCCAATAGCCGCTCGATGGCGTTATGAATGGCGGGCTCCTCCCCGGCAATTTTGATGTTGGCAACCCCCTCCACTGTCAGAGGAATGCCCCCCTTACAGTAAGCATTGGAAACTTTCAGGTCGATGATCATGTTGCTCAAATCCATCTTCAGCGCCCGTTCCAGGAGGGGAATCCGAACGCTACTGCCCCCCTTTACCAGGCGATAACCGACACGCCGATCATCGGAAAGGCGGCGAGTTGGGCCTGCAAAAATTAGCACCTCGTTAGGCTGACAGATGTAATACAAATTGCGGATGACCAGGGCACCGGCTCCTGTGCCAGCACCGAGGATCATCAGCAGGGCAAAAATTGCCTCCATGAGGGTCTCCTTGAAGTGGAAATATTGTTTAGAAAATGATTGAGGGATTGATTTTGGGCGGCAGAAGCACGTCCTCAATCAACCATTGAAAATGCAGAGCCATTAGGATTTGGTGCGGATGGCGCTCACTTCCACAGCTTCTGAGGATTTGCCATTGCCGTTACCGTTGTAGCGATCGCGCTGCAAGTTCAAACTCACATTAATACCAAGGGTTTTCTCTACCTGGTCAAGGAAGCGCTGCACCATCTCTGGGTAGCCATTGATCAGACTGGCTAGCGCTCGGCCATCGCCACTATCAATTACATTCACGTGTTGCATGTGCAGTCGGTTGGGCACTTTCGCGGCTTCCTTCAACACCATTTCGATTTGCTGAATCAGGAATAACTCCGACGCGTCCACACCCGTCCTGTGCCATACATCTGACAGCATTTCGTTCACCAGCGCAGCCGCCTTAGCATTTTCCGCCAGAGCCGCAGCAGAGCCTTTTGCCTCAAAGGTTTTAGCTTCCCGCTCTGCCTCAGCAGGTAAGACCTGATCGGCTTCCAATCGCAACCGTTCTAACTCAGCCCGGACAGTTTGCAGCTTTTGCTCCGCCCGAGCACGCGCTTCCTTGGCAGCCGCAACGGTGCGCTCCTCCTCGGATTTGGCCTGTTGCTCCAGTTCAGCTTTAATCTTGCGCAGCTCATTGGCTCGCTGTTGCGTCACTGCCAATGCCTGAGATTTGGCAACTTCTGCTTGCTGCATACACTCCGCTTCCTTACGGTCGGCCTGACTCATGGCCTCTGCCTCAGCAATTTCAGCATCTCGAATAATTTGTGAAATCCGTTTGCGCCCGATAGAACGCAGATAATCTACATCATCGGCCACACTTTGGATTTTTAAGGTATCCAATTGCAAGCCCAGCTTGGTTAAATCGCGGGCCACGTCTTCGGCAATCTGCTCGGCAAATTGCAACCGATCTTCATTTACCTGCTCCGGGGTGAGGGTTGCCACGATACCCCGCAAGTTTCCTTCCAACGTTTCCCGCGCTACACGGATGATCTCAGAGCGATCGCGCTCCAAAAAACGCTCAATAGCATTACCCACAACGGCTGGATCACCGGAAACTTTGACATTGGCGATCGCTTGAATCTGCAACGGAATGCCCCCCTTCGAGTAAGCATTCCGCACCTCCACAGGTACGGGCATCGTCGTCAAATCCATCTTGCGCACCGTCTCCAGAATGGGAATGGCTATTACACGCCCTCCAAAGATGACGCGATAGCCTACCTCTTCCCCACTTTCCGTGCGATGTTTGCGGCCTGACAGAATGAGAATTTCGTTGGGGTTGCAGATTTTCATGAAGTTCTGGATGAACCAGGCCAGGAAAAACGCACCCAGCACCGTCAAAGCCAGGGGACCAACCGGCAGCGACATCTGCTGCGCCTGAATGGGCGTGACGTCACTCAGGCCTTCCACCTGGGAAGACGGGGTATTCGATGAAGCCAGGGTATAAGATTGAAAATTCATAAGTTATAGAGTTGGGAAATGATGCGTCAGGGATTGCAAAATCTAGAGGTATCAAACAGCGCGGCTCAACATTACGCGCTTAGATCCGGTGCGGATGACTCTGCTGGAATCACCCAGAGGCGATTGTTTTCAGTGCCAATCACCAGGATGCGATCGCCCCGTTCCAGTGGCTGCTGGTCGTTGGTATAAGCGATATAGTCCACCACACTTCCTTTGACCCGTACTCGCACTTTGCCCCGGGTACTGGCATCAAACGGCACTTCCACCGTGCCTTCAAGCCCTGCCAAATCAGCGGTTTCTACCAGGCTGCTGGCATAGCGTTGTCGTAGGGCTCGCAGGGTCAACGCCATCATGGAGCCGCACAGTAACCCCATGAGTACAGCAACGATCGCGACTACCCCAGGGTTCAGCCCCAGGTTGGTCAACACCAAGCCGGTAAGGCCAAAGAAGCACAGGCCAAACGTCCAGAACTTAAAGCTGGTGAGCAGGCTCAGGGGTGAGCTACGCTGGGCTCGCGCAAACAGAGATGGAGAGGGGCGATCGCCTGGATCAGTGAATTCCAGGTCGCGATCGCTATCAGCATCTGTAGGAACCTCGAACTCAAAGTGCCCATCTGCCAGATCGGCCCCATCAAGGCCCCCCAGGATGGCCATGAGAACGAATGCGCCACCTAATACGAAAGAAATCCAATATAACATCCCTATTTGGGTTGAAATTCCTACCTAATCACTCCAATCTTAGTAGCGACTTTTACGGAAGCCTGGAATTGAAATGAGTGTTAACGCAAGATAAAGAAATAAAACTTCAGAGAAGGGGGTGCGAGCGTCACCCGCACCCCCTTCTCTGAAGTTTTATTTAGACAGCAAGTTTCTTACAGCGCTTTGCGCTTGGATCAGCCACAGTTGTTTTTGCGGGAGCAGTGCTCCGCGCGGCTCTCACAAAAACAACCAGATTTTAAATGCTTGAAAAGCGCTGTAACTCAGTCATGGTTGCCTCGGCCTCGAAAACGCCCCTAACCCAAACTGAGGTTAACGAAGCTCCTGGGATTGAAGCTGCTGCTGTAATTGTTGAGCTCTCCCAAAAGTGGGTGTAATGGCTAACGCTTGTTGAACTTCTGCCAGGGCTTCATCCATTTTACCCTGTCGGCTAAAAATGATTGCCAGGTTGTAGTGAGCAAGTGTGTAGTTGCTGGCGGGTGCCTCTACACGTTCAGGAAGCTCTAAAACTTGATGAAATACATTAACGGCATCATCCAGTTGATTGATTTGAATGTAGGCCAGCCCTAAGTTGATGTAAGCATCATCAAATGTTGGATCAACACGAGTGGCATTCTGATAAGACTGAATAGCCTGCTCAAACTGGCCATCTCTATGGAATAAAACCCCTTCTTCAAAATAAGATTCTGCCGATTCAAACTCAACCTGCGCCAGGTTCCACGGAACTTGAGAATTAGATTTATTCACCCATAACGTCGTTTGTAGTTGAATATCGGGTTGCGGGGTCGTTGGTTGTGCAACCCCTAACAAACAACCAACACTATAAACACCACTACATACCGCATTTGCTAAGAACATTTCACATCATCCCAAACGATAATTTATTAACTCAGTATTCTGAATGAATATAGCGTTCCTATTTGAGTTGTGAAATAGTTTGCGAGTAATAGAATGAGCAAAGCCCACTCTATTACTCACAAACTACAGCGCCTTGCGCTTGAGTCAGACACAGTTGTTTTTGTGAGAGCCGCGCGGAGCGCGGCTCTCACAAAAACAACCAGGTTTTAAGCGCTTGAAAAACGCTGTATGAAGGATTCCCACAGCTTTGAAGGCGTATGCAAAATTAAGGGTTTCAGCAAAAACATTTGAGATTTCTAGCGGACCAAATACAGTTGTAGACGGGGCAGAACTGCCAGGGTTCCCATAAAACTCTGCCAGCTCAAGAATCGAGTGCCTGAATTACGCGGCGCTACAGCAAAATCCTGTTCAGTTAAGGCTGTTATAATGCTCACTTGACAAGGCAATTTCAGATCAGTGATTGCTTGAAAAGTGATTTTAGGGTGCGCCGAGCTAAATCAACCGTCCTTAACCCTTCTCCAATACTCTCTTAAATTAGCAACGGTTAACCTCCGTCTATAGGGCAGAGCTAGGTCTATGCGCGTTTTGTTACTGTATCCTCTATTTCCTAAGTCCTTCTGGTCATTTGATAAAACCCTGGAACTAATCGGGCGGAAAGTATCTTTACCACCGTTGAGTTTGACGACCGTTGCCGCGATTCTGCCCCAATCCTGGGAATTTCGTCTGGTAGATCGCAATGTGAAGTATGAAACCGGAGCTGACTGGTCCTGGGCCGATCTGGTGATTATTTCCGGCATGATCGTGCAGAAAGAGGACATGGTGTTTCTGATTGAGTTGGCCAAGCGGAAGCGGAAACCCGTTGCCGTGGGTGGGCCTTACGTCACGTCCGTCCCCGAGGTGGCCCAGGAAGCAGGTGCCGACTTTCTAGTGTTGGATGAAGGAGAAATTACTTTGCCGCTCTTTGTCGAAGCCTTGGAGCGCGGCGAAACATCTGGCATTTTCCGATCCAATGGGGAAAAGCCCGACGTGACGACAACCCCTATCCCTCGCTTTGACCTGCTGGATCTGAATGCCTACAGTGACATGTCGGTTCAGTTTTCGCGCGGGTGCCCCTACCAGTGCGAATTCTGCGACATCATTGTGCTGTATGGCCGCAAGCCCCGCACGAAAACTCCAGCTCAATTGCTGGCAGAATTGCAAGCCTTGTATGACCTGGGTTGGCGGCGATCGGTCTTTGTGGTCGATGACAACTTCATCGGCAACAAGCGGAACGTCAAGCTATTGCTGCAAGAATTAATTCCCTGGATGGAGGAACGGGATTACCCCTTCACCTTTGTTACCGAGGCATCCGTTGATCTGGCACAAGATCAGGAATTACTGGATTTGATGGTGACAGCTAATTTCAATGCCGTTTTCCTGGGCATTGAAACTCCTGATACCGACAGTTTATCCCTGACGCAAAAGTTTCAAAATACCCGTAATCCATTAGTGGAAGCAGTTCAAACTATTAATCAGGCAGGTCTGCGGGTGATGGCCGGGTTCATCATTGGCTTTGACGGGGAAAAATCGGGAGCGGGCGATCGCATCATCGATTTTGTTGAAACCACTGCCATTCCCCAGGCTTTTTTCAGCATGCTGCAAGCGCTACCTAACACAGCTCTGTCGGAACGACTGCAAAAAGAAGGGCGATTGTTGAGTGACAAAGAAGAAGCCAACATTCACCAAACAACCTTGATCAACTTCGTTCCCACGCGACCTGTTGAAGAAATTGCTGAGGAATATGCCCGTTGCTTTTGGGAACTCTATGATCCCCATCGCTATCTGGCACGGGTCTACCGTCACTTTATCAACATGAAGGTGGAATCGCGTAAGAAAAAGGTGCCCCTGCCAGAGTTTGCAGATTTGCGGGCGATCGCCCTCATCTGCTGGCGACAGGGGCTCAAGCGCAACACTCGCTGGCAGTTCTGGCAGCAGCTATTCTCTATCCTGCGCCAAAACCCCAGTGCGTTTGAATACTACCTGACCAACTGTGCCCACCTGGAGCATTTTCTCGATTATCGACAAATTGTACTTCGGGAGATTGAGGCTCAATTGGCGAATTACGAGCCGATTGAACCAGAGGTAGAGGCTGTGGAAGTACCTGCCAGTCGTTAACGAATAAAAAAAGACGACCTGCTGCACATTGTGCAGCAGGTCGTCTTTTGGGATTTGTCATGATTATGATTGGGGCTTCTCGCTGAAGATCAAATAGGCTGCCCCAGCCAGCAACATTGCCGCAAAGAAATAATTGCGTGTGACTGGAACTTTCATGTAGCTGACGCTAAACCCGGCAAAGACAATCATCGTAATCACTTCTTGCATTACTTTGAGTTGCGGCAAGCTGAAGTATTGGTTACCCAATCGATTGGCAGGCACCTGGAAACAGTATTCGAAAAAGGCGATCGCCCAACTGCTGGCGATCGCAATCCACAGCGGCGCGCTCCTGAGATCCTTCAAATGCCCATACCAGGCAAATGTCATGAATACATTAGAGATAAACAGGAGGATAACGGGACGCAACATAGAATGCCTTTGGACGTTAGGTTAAGGGAATTGCAAGCCTAGATATAGCAGACCTGGCTTGGGTGTCAACTGAAGGTGAAAAACCAGATAAGGCTTTCAGGATGGAATGGCTATAACCACCTGTAGGAAGGGGTTTTGCCCCTATCCCAACCTCACAACTAAAAGGCTCATTCAAACCCGCTCTTACTATCGGCGGTGAATGGGGGCGATCGCCATCGATGGTAAGGACGGGTGCCAAAAATAAGTGATGTGCCTGGTTTACAGCAATGTTAGACAGGCCTGTGTATTAAGGAGATTTCTGAGAAACAATATCCCCATTATTTGGAAAAAAGGCGCGGCTTCGCCGCGCCTTTTTTCCAAATAATGGGGATATTGTT
>NZ_JACJOO010000064.1 GCF_014695575.1 Leptolyngbya sp. FACHB-8
TCAGATCACGCAGGGGATGTTTTTGGCGACGGGTCATAGCAGGGCACCCAAGGGTTCCCTACTATCTTGACAGCCGCCTATAAAAAATGGCGATATTCGAGTCAAATGACCCACTAGTTTGCTCAATCTATGGAGAAACGTTCGAAGAGGGCCGCCAGAATTGTATTGGAGAGTAAAAACCCCTCTGGATCGCTCAGGCGCACCTGTTCTAGCTGAGGACGTTCAACCCAGCCTGCCCCTTCATAAGGGGTCAGAGTTTTCAGGATGAGCGCCACAACTTCATCGCCAAACTCTTGTTTTAAGGTCGTCAAATTAATTCCATCGGCTAATCGCAGCCCTAGCATCAGGGCATCGAGCAGGCGATCGCCTGTCGTTGCTACAGCCGCATCCACCACCATTCCTTCCTGTAACCAGTCGTAGTAGGACTGCCGAGTGCGGGGGCGTGTGAACCGTTGCCCCCCTACGTAGCTGGCGGCTCCCATGCCAAAGCCGTAATAGGGACGGTTCTCCCAATACACTCGGTTGTGGCGACAGGCATAGCCCGGTTGAGCATAATTGGAGATTTCGTAATGCTCATACCCCGCAGCCGTTAAAAGGTGCTGAGCCAAACGGTACATTTGGGCGGCAGTTTCCTCAGGAGGCAGAGGGCCTTCGCCAGGTCGATATTGACGAGCAAAGGCCGTGCCCGGTTCTACGATCAGGTCATAGACAGAAAGATGGGTGGGACTGAGGGCGATCGCTCGTCGCAGCGACTCTTCCCACTGCTCCAGGGTTTGTTGCGGCAACCCTGAAATCAAATCGATACCGACATTCTTAATTCCAGCCTGACGCACCAGATCCAGGGCTACAGGAATATCTTCAGGCTGATGGGTTCGCCCACAGACTTGCAGAAGCTCTGCTTGAAAAGCTTGTACACCAAGGCTTACTCGATTCACCCCGGCAGCCTCATACCCTTCGACATGGGTTCGATCAAAGGTGCCCGGATCCATCTCCATGGAGATTTCTGCGCCAGGAGCAATGCCAAATTTCTGTTGCAGGGTGTTCAGAATGGTTTCCAGTTGGGCGATTGCCAACAGAGAAGGGGTCCCTCCTCCAAAGAAAATGGTTTCCAGGGGCGGCCCCGCCACCGAAGTTTGCTGGATCTCCTGACAGAGGTGAGTGACGTATTCAGCGATCGCGCCTGAATTTTCGCCGCGACGTGTATCACCGACAACAGAGATCGGGAAGTCACAGTAGAAACACCGCCGTCGACAGAAGGGAATGTGAATGTAGGCAGCGTTCACAGGAGCAAAATTGGCTTCTGGCACAGCACTTCCGGGCGTAGATGCTATGGTTATTTCAACTCTTTTAGAACTCATAAATCGAGGATATTCAATAGCCTGCCGGTCAATCGAGGGGAGACGCAATGGATATAATGAGGCTGTATATATTGGCTATCTCAGCGGTGTTCGGTCTGGTCGCAGCTGATATTCTGATTTTTAAAACTCAGGTTATCGCCCTTTTTTATGAAATTGCCTTATGCTCCCCACAGCCTGGAGCCCAGGCCTAGACAAACCCCAGCTTAAACCTATGCTAGATGCTCTCATTATCATTTCATTCATGCTAGCAGGGGCAGGAATCGGCTTTTACAGTGTCGATTTTCTCCCCTCCGAGACGCTGCGTCAGGTTTCTAATGTAGAAGGGCTTAGCTCAGTCATTGCTGGGTTTGGCGGGCTGATCGGATTGGCGCTAGGATTGATGGCTCAAACGAGCTATCGCCGGTTGGAGCAACAGATCAAGGTGATGCCCATCGATCAGCTCTTAAGCCGCTCTATTGGGTTGGTGCTGGGCTTGCTCATCGCTAACTTAATGCTAGCTCCAATCTTTCTGTTGCCGATTCCCCCAGATTTTGCCTTTATCAAACCCCTGACGGCGGTACTGGGAAGTGTCGTCTTTGCCGTATCTGGAATGAACTTAGCGGGGGCAAATGGGCGATCGCTCCTACGCCTACTCAACCCTAACTCTGTCGAAACCCTGCTGGTTGCGGAAGGAACCCTTAAGTCAGCCTCGGCGAAAATCCTTGACACCAGCTGCATTATTGATGGTCGCATCGAAGATATTCTGAGCACGGGTTTTCTTGAAGGACAGGTGTTAGTACCGCAGTTTGTGTTGCAAGAGTTGCAGCAGTTAGCTGATGCCTCCAACGATCAAAAGCGTATCCGAGGGCGGCGTGGTCTGGATATTTTGAATCGGTTGAACGAAACCTATCCCGAGCGCCTGGTCATTCACCCAGCGGATTACGATGATGTCAGCACGGTAGATGCCAAACTCGTACGGTTGGCCCAAGACATTAATGGCACCCTCCTGACCAATGATTACAACCTGAATAAGGTTGCGAGTTTGCAAGCAGTTACCGTCCTCAACATTAACGACCTGGCCCAGGCTATTCGTCCAACCTATGTGCCGGGTGATAGCCTTGATTTGAAAATTCTTAAGCCGGGAAAGGAAGCCGACCAGGGAGTTGGCTATTTGAATGATGGCACTATGGTGGTGGTGGAGACGGGCGATCGCTACATTGGCGAGTCTATTAGTGTTGTCGTGACGGGCGCACTCCAAACCTCTGCCGGACGCATGATTTTTGCCCGGCCTCAAAACTCCGAGCAAGATAGTAGCCAGAGTTCTACGGTATCTCAGCGCTAACGACAGATATGATTTTGCTCTAGAACTGTCATGGTAAAAGAGGGGGCACTGGTGCCCCCTCTTTTACCATGACAGGAGGTAAATATATTCCATGACACGACAACGGGAAAAGGTATGCGATCGCTGCCAAAACAGTGCGCCCGTTCTCTACCGTGCTCAAATTGATGACACCGAACGCTGGGTCTTTATCTGCGACGCCTGTTATTCGGATGTCAGCCAGAATAATCCACATTACATCTATGGTGGTACCTGGAAGGCACAAAAGAAAAAGTAGTTTTTCCTCGCCATAGCCCCCTAACCCAAAAAGGGCTGCCATATTAACGTTGTGTGCAACTTTGAAATCCACCGCACACAACATTCATAAAGCAATTTTGATGAAAATTACTCTTATTGCCATGACCATCGATAGATGCAATTAATGAGTAATTTCGGTGAAGTGGAATATAGAACTGGCATACAAGTGGAAAGCTAAATCATCGAAGCATTTGTGAATAGCTCTGGTTAAATCTTAGATTCGGTTTGACTAAGCATCAAGTTCGTAGAAATTACAACGGATAAACCAGGAGATGTAATGGAAAACGCAACACCCAACGACAATTCTTCCCCTAATCAGGATTCATCCCAGGAAGCAAATCAGAAGCGTTCTGACAGTGTGGATGAACGCGTTGTTGATCCCATGGACTTGGTTTATAAGGGTGGGTTTGAAGGCAACCCCCGGGATATTGTCGAAAACCCAGCAGTAGCTCCGCAAATGTTGGAAAGCCCAACGATTGATGCAAGGGCTAGTCTCATGACTCGTGACCAAGATGAGGATGAATAGGCCCGATGTCTGGAGCCCGTAACCTGGGGTTGGTAGCAACGTAATTGTAATTATTCCAGGAAACGGTTAGTACAGAGAAAAGGAGGTATATCAATGGTGAACTTGGGAGCATGGTTAGCCGTTTTATTATCTCTCATTGGAATCTGGGCGCTGGCTAACTGGCTAGTCTAGATAACCGCAGCTCAGAAATTAGTTAAAGAGGTAATCTTCTGTACTCTTTGGGTATGGAAGATTACCTCTTTTTATCTCCAAAGGGGGGCACCTGAGCTAGCTAAATTTTGTAGATTTGAAGGTGTGAAGAGCTCTTCCGTTCAAAATACTAGCTTCAAAATAGCGATCAGTAGCTAACTAAGTAAGGGAGAACTTTACTATGGGTATTTTAGCCTGGATTGTCTTAGGTCTATTGGCTGGTGCGATCGCCAAAGCAATCTACCCCGGTTATCAAGATAGCAGTATCCTGGGAACCATGCTCCTGGGTATTGTTGGAGCCTTCATTGGTGGCACCTTATACACACTATTAACCACAGGTTCGCTTGTCCTAGCAGGGGTTGGTTTTAGCTTTGCTGGGTTAGCCATTGCTGTTATCGGTGCCGTCATTGCTTTGTGGTTATATTATGCCTTCATGAGACGGAGAGTTTATTAGGACCTTCAAAGGTTGTTTTTCGTGCGCGCAGCACACGAAAAACAACCCTTCTGGTCAGCTTTAAAACATGTCCTAAAACTCGATCAGCCGTAAAGAAGAAATATAAATATGAGAAGTGCGCGGTGTTTTCCACCACGCACTTCTCATATTTATATTCATCAACGAGTTGTATATAGCAATGTGCAAGTGCGTTAAGTATAACAACGGTGGTGTGGGGCACTTCGTGCCCCACACCACCGTACTTAATCAACATGCACAGCGCTATATTAGAGGCTGCTTTGAAGGTTATTTCTTGTTGACAAAGCACACAAAAATAATCCTTCGGGTGGTGTCAGAACACACCTGAGTATGAGCAGCTTAAGAAGCGTTAGGGCGATCGCTAACAATCAGTACAAGAAGTTGATTTTATGAATATCATTGAAACCCTGAAAGGTCTCCCTGGATGGCTTAAGGTTTGGATTCTGTTTCCTTTTGCCTTTCTCAATGGCTGGTTGTTGTTACTGTTATTGGATTATCTGCGGCCGTTTATAGATGTTCTGATTTCAGCCGCCATTTCTGCATTTCTTCTCAACTTACCGGCTCATTTTTTACAAGACCGAGGGGTTTCTAGAGGGACAGCGATCGCCATCGTACTGATGACAACCCTACTCGTCGTGGGTGGTACTGCCCTAACGGTCGGCCCCTTACTTCTTGAACAGTCCAGCAACCTGGTTAGCAACCTTCCCGAACTGGTAGATTCAGGCAATCTGCAGCTAGAACGGGCACGAGAATTTGTGGTTGAGCGCCACTTACCCATCAATCTGCCTAACTTATTAGATCAGGTGGTTAGCCAATTGGGGCAGGTATTCCAGCTCGCCGGCAATCAGGTCATAACGGTTGTCACCACAACGATTAACAGTCTGGTCAACATCCTGTTCTTTTTGGTGCTGCTAATCTTCATGCTGATTGGGGGAGAAAGTGCTTGGGACGGTATCTTTAGCTGGATTCCATTTCCCTGGAATGAAACGCTACAAGCTTCCATTCAAAAGACGTTTCTCCGGTATTTTGGTACGCAAGCCATCCTCGCCGGTGTTCTAAGTGTGGCGCAGACTTTTGGATTAGTATTTTGGGATGTCCCCTATGCTATTCTCTTTGGTTTTGTCATTGGCATAAGCACAATCATTCCTTATGCGGGGGTCATAACTATTTCACTTGTGAGTCTGATCGTAGCGTTGCAAGACTTTAGCCAGGGTATTCGTGTACTCATTACAGCAATCGTCATTGGTCAAATTAATGACATCCTGATTTCCCCCCGTTTAATGGGTGGAAGCATTGGACTCAATCCAATTTGGCTGATTGCAGCGCTATTTCTGGGAGGAAAAGTCGGTGGCGTTTTAGGGTTAATCGTGGCGGTTCCCGTGGCTAGCGTGATCAAAAGTACAGTGGATCAATTGCGATCGCCCGATACTTTGCCAACGACTCCCGCGGCTACCCCCACAGCCCAATTAGCCGTAAGTGGCAGTAATATCAAACCTGATTAGACCTCCTGCATGAATCGATTTCTAAGAGCGTGAATCGTTGTGCGGCTGCGCCGCGCAACGATTCACGCAGGACGTCTTTGCGATGCAGACGGATTCTGTATGAAAGCAAAGTTGTAGGCCAGGTCTACTCAGAAAGTGGATAATAAACCCTGTATTTATACGTTAAGTCTTGTGCTGCTCCTTCTATAGGAATGAGCCCCGACTCAACCAATTCTCTTTGTGACAGGACATCCCATGACCATTCCATTCCCTCTGAAAGGATTCCGCCTGGTGGCCGTGGTTGCGATCGTGTTCTGGGTGTTCTGCTGCGTCTTTGCCCTGCAACGGTATTTCAACTTCTACCCCACCTATGTTGCCTTTGACCAGGGAATTTTCAATCAGGTTTTTTGGAATAACCTGCATGGACGATGGTTTGAAAGTTCTCTCTCCTCCACCGAATCTATCAATGTGATGGATGGAGATGCCCCCGATGTTGTCTACCGCCGTTTAGGGCAACACTTTACCCCTGCCCTGCTGGTGTGGCTGCCTTTTTACGCCCTGTTTCAATCCCCAGCGGGGCTCTCAATCCTACAAATTACCCTGACAACAGCAGCAGGGTTGGTGCTATATGCTCTAGCGCGGCACTACCATCCTCCCCTATTGTCAGCCTTTATTGCTATTAGCTTTTATTGTGCGAATGCAGTGCTCGGTCCAACCCTGGCAAACTTTCACGACATCTCTCAACTGCCGCTTTACCTGTTTGGTGCGTTTTGGGCATTGGAGAAACGCAAGTGGTGGCTGTTTTGGAGCCTCGCTGGGCTCACATTGCTGGTACGGGAAGATGCCGGAATTGGACTGTTTGGGATTGGTATGTATCTGGTGCTGAGCCGCCGTCAACCCGTGGTTGGGGCAGTTCTGGGAGTTCTCAGTGTTGGCTACATCGTATTCGTGACCAATGTGATGATGCCGCTGTTTTCAGAGGACATTTCGCGGCGGTTCATGGTGGAGCAGTTTGGGCAATTTATTGATGATCAGGAGGCATCAACGCTGGAAGTGTTGTGGGCGATCGTTCGCCAACCTCATATCTTCTTGCGCGAGCTCTTCAGCCCCCTCGATCGCACTATCAGCTACTTACTGGGGCAATGGCTCCCCCTGGCCTTTGTGCCCGTACTGTCTCCCGCCACCTGGCTGCTCACAGCATTTCCCCTGCTCAAAATCTTGATGCAAAAAGACCCGGATGCCCTGTCGCTGCATGTTCGGTATGCGCTGTCACTGGTGCCAGGTCTCTTCTATGGCTCAATTCTATGGTGGGCTCAGCATCCTCTCCAATTCCAACCCCGTATCCAAAATTTCTGGAAGGTTTGCATTGGTTTAGCTCTGGTGTTGACGATCGCCTCCAATCCCAACCGCGCCCTGTCGATTGTCATCCCTGATTCCATCCAACCCTGGGTTTATGCCTCCCCCGCTCAGCAGGTGCAACACGCCCAGGCTATTCGTACGTTAATGAAAGAAATTCCCCCGGATGCCAGCGTGTCAGCCACCAGCTTTATCGTGGCCCATTTATCAAACCGACGGTCCGTGGTGCGCTATCCAGAAATCCGCATTCGTGAGGACGATCGCCAGGTACGCCAGGTGGAATTTCTGATCATAGACCTCTGGTATCCCCGACTCTTTGGGGCGGTTTTTGACGATGAACAGCGCACCCTGGAAGGAATGGAACGTCGTATGACGATGTGGTTAACCAAGGGTAACTTTGGGCTGGTTGGCTTCCAGGATGGCGTAGCCTTGATGCGATCGCGAACCCCTTCCAACCCCACAGCGTTACAAGCATGGGAAGCTTTCCGCCAAACCATTCCCAAAGGGTAAGCGTGCTTCCGTTTAGGAATGGCGCAAGCCCGCCAGTATGCTGAGGCGTAAATATATCACCTATTTTTCTGTGAGAGTGCTTCGCACCCCCACAGAAAAATAGGTGACGAACTTAGGCCGTAGCCTACGAGGATGTTACGCGCTCAATCAACGCCTGAATACGCTTGTAGTGTGCCCCTTTCCAGTAGACCCGATGGCAACTCTGGCACTGGGAAAACTCATCGTATAGCACTCGGGTGTAGTAAGGAATTTGATCAACAATCGTCGCCTTTTCAACCTGCACCAAATCGCCATTGCAATAGGGGCACCGTTGCAGAGGGGCGATCGCCCTATGTAATCCAAACCGTTGCAAAACCTCTACAGTTTGAGTTTCGGGATCTGACGATCGCACTGCATAGCCGTAGGTCACAATGCTTCGCTTGAGTAGCCCGCGATCCTGGGTCAGGAGCATACGCTGCTCCTGGCTGGAGATTTGGGCCAGTTCATCGTCGCTATAATCATTTCGGTAAAGCACATCGAAACCCAGCAACCTTAGATAGGTTGCCAGTTTACCCAAATGCACATCCAGCACAAACCGCATCGGAGATAACGGCACAGGTCGTACTTGAGAGGTAATAGCGATATCCAGGCTATTAAATGCCGGGTAGACACTAATGCAATCGCTCGGCTGCACGAGATAATCGAAGCTAACAGATTCTCCATTAACGACAATCAGATCAATTTCTGGATGGGGAACACCCAGAGCTTCGATCGCATCTTTGATAGAACCCCGATCTTTGATATAACCCGAAAACTTCAACTGCTGGCGAAAGGGTGGCAGAAAATCATTCAGGCTGCCATAAAAGCGAAAAAAGGCATGAGGCATAGAAGCAGCATTCGACATTACTCCGATTGTGCCAATCCTCGTTCTAAATGGGGGGCGATCGCATCTTTCGCAGGGCACCTGCCACGCCAAATGCCTTTTTGTTGTGTGTGGTGTGCGAAGCGCGCCACACACAACAAAAAGGCGTAAACTCTGTGTTTCCCAACCGAATTTGATATAGCACTTTGCGCGTTGATTCAGGACGTGGTGCAGTGCGCTTCGCGCACTGCACCATCAATTTTTGTACTTAACGCAGTTGCACGCCGCTACATAACGTACGTGAAGTAAAAAATTATAAAGCTCATGTGCCTCTCATGACTGAAAGGGGAAACCTAAAAGACAACCTTGTCTCTGGACGGGGTTACTGAATTATCGGTAAGCCTATGATCCGTTTTGCTCGCTTGATGATAATGGCCTGTCTGGTCGTGGTTGGTGTCATGCTGCTGGGCCTGAGATTACCCGTGGCTGTAGCCCAATCTAACTGTTCTCCCGCATACCCCGACGTGTGCATCCCACCGCCACCCCCCGATCTAGATTGTGGGGAAATCACCCACCGCAACTTCCGAGTGTTGGCACCCGACCCCCATCGATTTGATGGCGATAAAGATGGCATTGGCTGCGAAGCACAATAGTACGATGTAAGCCAGCTCACGCCTTACATCAAAACCTGATACTAGCGATCGTGCATTGAATACCTGTAATTCCTTTGAAGGAATTACAGGTTGTTTTATTTGTGATGCTAAGGCGCAAAAACGAACCTATTAAGAGATAGCCGTGCGCAGCAGCCATCGCCGCCAAACAGATGGGTTCCGCCACTTGGTAATAAAGCGTGCTTTAAAGCTGTGTTAAAAGCCATTGTTCTGTACACGAGGCTTACGAAACAATGGCTTTTAACATAGGCTCTGAAACCCCGGTTTCGCCATCGATTCATTACGGCACAATCAGACTTCTCAGTTTTGTCATTGACAATCCTCTAAACAGTTTTTCTGAAACCTTTGATTTTGCTGACACGCAAAATTAAGGGCTTCAGAAAAACTGTTTGAACTCATGATTAGACCTCCTGCGTGAATTGTTGCGCGGCGGAGCCGCGCAACAATTCACGCAGGAGGTCTATTGAAGAAAAACTCAGATTACGTAAGTTCTGTTCGGGAATGTGTAGTATTCCGTGTAGCGTTCCTGAAATTGTATGAAATCCCGCTCAATTGCCCCTTATTGGGCTGCGCTCCTGTCACTGGCTGCCCTCATCCCCACAGCGGCCTCAGCACAAACCACAACCGATTATCAACAAGACCTTGCCCTCCCTGTTTATCGCAGCGAGGGACAATGCCCCAGCACTGTGCGGTTGTGGACCAATGCCCACCCTTACGAGGGTGGAGCCGAGCACACCGTTATCGTAAACACGAAAGATTTTGCCGGAGACAGCTTTTTCGTAGATAGTAGCGATCGCCACGTCATCTTCGCGGCTCCCCTCGCCACTTCCTACCGCAACTGCGTCGGCTGGGTCACCGCCCCTGACAATCCGGAATACAACATTTGGCTGCAATTTGGCCATGTTTATATGCGCTTTGACCTGGAACGCCTGGCAGGTACAGGATCGGTCGCCGCGATTACCTATCAAAATGTATTGAACGGCCAGCCTTATATGCAATGGCAGCGGGCAGATTAGTCCCTGCCTCAGAATCCTGAACTAAACCCTGGAAGCCCTATTTTTCGTGCAATGTACGCACAAAACATAGGGCTTCCAGGGTCTGTTTCTAGAGCAGGTTGCTGCAGATTGCTGTAGATTGCTGTAGATTGCGGTCACCCCAATCTGTACAGCATCAGTACTCAATAACAGTCACTCAACCGGGTTTCATATCAGACCCTATCGGGGGATTTTTCAGAATTGAAGTTGACGCATGATTCGTGAAAATAGCTAGGCGATCGCCCAGGCCACATTTCGCGTCCTCAAACTATGCTCAACCCCATACAGACCGTGTGGAGCCCAGAAGAAAACATATTACGGACCCACATTGCAGGCATTGTTAACCACGAACAAGTTGAAGAATGGAAACAAACTCTGGAACGGGAAAGCCGTAAAATCCCTAACCATCTCAGCTTCAGTATGTTGGTGGATATTCAAGGGTATGAAGTCAGTGAACAAGACCCTGCAGTTCACCAGCAACAGCGGGTCATCATTCCTACATTTCTAGCGCGACATGGTTTTGAAGTGGGCTTTTTTCGTCTCTTTGACATTCAAAACACCATTCCGCCCGATCCTGATCGCGCCTGTTGCACTGTGGTTGCCTATGTTCACCACGATTGCAACAAGATGGCCCTTTACAACCAGAATCTTGGGCGAGCGGTAGAACGCTTTTTCTGTCGTCTTTCTGAAGCAGAAGTATGGCTTCAGCAAAACACGTCTCATGTTGCTGTGTGAATCTTCCTTCGAGTGGCGATTTTGTAACAAGCAGAAGTTCTGGCATTGGGCGCACACGCCTATTTATTTCCCATACCCACTACCAAACTAGCAACGATGAAACGTATCTGCGTCTACTGCGGTTCTAATTTTGGCGATCGCCCTGCCTACCTCCAAGCAGCAAAGGAGTTGGGAATAGCGCTGGCAGACCGTGACATGACCCTGGTCTACGGTGGAGGACGAGTTGGATTAATGGGGGCGATCGCAGATGCCACTCTAGCCGCTGGTGGGCAGGTGATTGGCATCATTCCCCAGGCTTTATTTGATAAAGAACTGGCCCATACGGGCTTAACGGATTTGCATATTGTCGGCTCAATGCACGAACGCAAATCCCTCATGGCAGAGCTGTCAGATGCCTTTATTGCCATGCCCGGTGGATTGGGAACTTTTGAAGAATTTTTTGAAATCGCTACCTGGACACAACTCGGCTTTCATAAAAAAGCCTGTGGGCTGCTCAACATCGAGGGGTTCTATAGCGAGCTCCTTTCCTTTCTCAACCATGCAACGAATGAAGGGTTTATTCGCTCTGAGCATCGCAGCATTGTGCTGACCGACGAAGACCCAGCAACCCTGATTGAGAAGTTGCGCCATTTTGAAGTTCCAAATGTGCAGAAGTGGATTGAGCGCAGTCAACGGTAATGATTAACGGCAATCATGGATATTAACTGAAGCGAATGCCAGTAGGATGAATCCTGGTTACTGCTGTAGTTCACCATGAAGTTTTCTCGTTCGGTTTCGGTTGCTCTACTCCACTACATCATGCTGGCCTTAATTATGCTGGTGGGTTTGGGGTTGCGGTTCTGGCATCTGGCTGATAAACCGCTGTGGCTCGATGAAACCATTACAGCAGTGTTTGCCATGGGACGGGATTATCAGGAAGTACCGACCGGGGAATTTGTGGGATTGGAGGCGATCGCCCAATTCTTCACCCTCAATCCTGAGACGACCTGTCCAACCATTGCCCAACGCCTGATTCGCGACTCCAGCCATCCCCCGTTGTTCTTCTGCCTGCTGCACCAATGGCTGGTATGGCTTCAGCCCAATGCGGAGAACTGGATTTGGGGATTGCGATCGCTTCCAGCCCTATTTGGCACAGGGGCGATCGCGGCTCTCTACCTACTCAATCGCATCGCCTTTTCTCCTCCTGCGGGGTTGATGGCCGCTGCTCTGATGGCAGTCTCACCCTATGGGGTCTACCTTTCCCAGGAAGCACGGCACTATACATTACCGATTTTGCTGATTAGCCTCGCAATGCTCGGTTCCGTTCTACTCGTGCAAGATTGGCTGGCACAGCGAACCCGCGCCTGGGTATGGCTCGGGTGGTTGGGTGTTAATGTGTTGGGCTTGTACGTCCACTATTTCTTTTTACTAGCTTTAGTAGCTCAGTTGGCATCGCTCATAGGCATGTGGCTGCTATATCGGCATGCTGTACCCCCAAGAACGGGTGTAATGCTGGGGTTGGCGATCGCCCTCCTCATCCTTGGATACCTGCCCTGGATTCCGGTGTTGCTTACCCACTTCAGCCGTCCTGAAACCGAGTGGTTAGGCCTATCTTCTGGTTGGGGCTACCTGGCTCCCCTTTATCAGGGGCTCGTTGGTTGGATCATCATGCTGGTGATGTTACCTGTGGAGCGTCAGCCGTTAGCGATCGCCATCCCCCTGGGTCTGTTGATGGTCGCCTTCTTCTTTTGGGTTGCCCTGCAAGCCTTCCGTGGCTGGCGAAATTTTAGCCATCAATATCCAACCCATCCAGCCCTGTGGCTGATCACCACCACTACCTTGCTGATTTTGCTGGAATACCTGGCGATCATCTATGTTTTGGGTAAAGACCTCACCCTCGCCCCGCGCTACAATTTCGTCTACTTCCCTGGCCTCTGGGCACTATTGGCACTGGCGCTGACGCAAATTCCCCCTCAACAGATACACCTGCGCAGAGCCAGGCGTCGGTTGGGACAAGCACTCAATGCCGCTCGTTATACACCTGTCCTCGCGATCGCCGCTGGCCTGCTCAGCAGCATCCTGGTGGTTCATAGCCTTGGTTTTTACAAAAGCCCTGATCCAGAACCCGTTGCCGCACAAATTCTCGCCGGAGATCCTTGGCAAGATTCAGCACGTCAACAACCTACGGCGATCGCCTTCCACTACCCAACCCCTCAGGAACTCGCGTTAGATCTGAGTATTGCACTGCGTTTACGGGTTGCAACGCGGGCCCAAGATGGGAAAGTAGCGATCGCCTTTCTTCCCTATGAACCTAACACAGCCCCACGCTGGCAACCGCTTCCGTCCCTTCCCACCAGCATCTCCCCTCCCTTTCACTTCTGGAACTTCGCAGGCCCAAAAGCACCCACACTGCCAACAGAATTGAAAATTCCCACAGCGACTCAAACCCAAGTGAGTTGTAGCGTGAATCCAGCACAACCCAACAACCTTTTTGGTATGCCCTATCAGCGTTACCGTTGTCCCTCCTAAAATGGTCACACTCTAACGTAACTTCAGTTCGGGATAAGCTGAAGTGCTTAGGAGGTTTCTGCATAAGAATTTACCCAGAATGTTGGTGCTTTGCCCGCTTCGCGGGCAAAGCACCAACATTCTGGGGGTAATTTCATTACTGGAAATCTCCTTATTTTGGCGTGCGCTTCGCGCACGCCAAAATAAGCGTTTTCGAGTGCCGCGCGTTGCGCGGCACTCGAAAACACCCTTAACCCAAACTCAGGTTAACGTAGTGGCCGGTTTAGCTGAGAATGTTTGCTTATGGTGTTAACCTTTCGGCAAAACCCGCCCTTGCGATCGCCACGAATCGCTACAAGGACGGGCCTGAAATGTATTTTTGATGTGATGTTAAGAGACGAGCAAAACCCATCCCTACCGACGCTTACTACCCTTCGGCTCTTACAGTGCTTTGCGCTTGAACCAGCCACGGTTATTTTAGTGAGCGCTGCGGAGCACAGCGCTCACTAAAATAACTAGATTTTAAGCGCTTGAAAAGCGCTGTAAACATTGCGCAAGCGTGTTATTCGTCCATTTGCCACGGTTGTTTGTTAAATGCCTCATCCAGCACCTTTTTAGGCCGCATTACAAGCAGCAGACGACCCAAAATTGGTTGGGCAGGTGCATCTGGGAACCAGTTGACTTCCAGAGCATTTCCCTGCTGCACCAGGAAGTAGGCAAACTCGCTCCACTGGCGATCGGCCCGGTCAATTAGCACCAACACCTCTTCGTTGGCGTCGGCAATTTCCCCTGGCAACTCGTCCGTATTCATCAGTAGCGCAACCGGATCCTCCGCCGCAAACACCGACTGCCATCCCGGCAGAGCCACCCAGGCTCCTGCCCCCGAAAATTTCACCAGACGGAACGCTCCTTCCTCCTCCAGAATAGGCACCGCCTTAAAATCCTCTACAGTCAGTGGCATCTTGCCCACCACAGGTACCATCCGGGGTACCTCGCTCTCCGTTTCCAACCGATAGGTCGGCATCAGAGGAGCCTTTTTCATGCGGGTCACGGTAAAATCCGTCAGCAATTTTTCAATTTGCTGGCGAGCCGTGTCACTATCCGCAAACCGCAAGCCTAAGGCAATCAGGCGCGATCGCTCCTGCAAATCTCCCTGCTGCTTGGCCAGCTTCCAATAGTGATAGGCCACCGCATCGGCCGGGTAGGTAGGAAAGGCATCCGGCGGTGCAGATAACCGCGAAAAATCCTTCAATGCCCGGGCGACTTCCCGAGCCCCTTCTGAATCCAGGTTCTTCTCCACGACCAGCTCAGCCGCCGCAACGCGATCGCTCACCCCCAAAATCCGAAACTCATAGAGGCTATCACTCCCCGTGCGCTCAAAGCGGGTCTGAACTCCCTCAGAAACCCCCTTCTCCAGAATGGAGCGATACACCTGCGCTGCCACAATCAACTGATTCTGATGAATCGGCTCAATCCCCGTCCCTTCAAAAATCTGTTGCGGTGCATAGGCGGCCTTCTGGAGCCGCTGGCATCCATCCCCCCAATTCAGCCAGGTGCCTTCTTTACGACGCAGGGATAAGAGCACTTCCTGGGCTTCTTCCTCGCTGAGCGGTTGGGTTTGCTGAAACTCGGATGGCGTGTTGGTCATGGTGAGAAGGCGATCGCCTGAAAATTATTTGGACAGAACCGCAGAATTCTGGGTATGTAAAGCACCTGAAAACCCGGCACTCCCTCATTCTGCCTACTTCAGGACTTTTCTTCAACCCGTGCTTGACGAATCTCTAAATCTCAGGCATCATAATAAAGCACACGCGGGGCTATAGCGCAGTTGGTAGCGCATCTCAATGGCATTGAGAGGGTCAGCGGTTCGAATCCGCTTAGCTCCATTAAAACTTAAAAAACAGAGAGGGGAGGAGCAATACACCTCCCCTCTCTGTTTTTTTAAGCATTATGGGCATGGTGTATACGTCCAAAACGCTTGTTTGAAACAGGACTTATGCATTTGTGTTGTGTGTGCTTCGTACACTACACACAACACAAATGCTCTAAATATGGCGGACTTGCGTAAGTTCTGTGAAAAAGAGATTGGGCTGACCGTTAAGCAGGCTTCATCCCCGTTCTACACTGAGTGAGGACAGAACAGTCCTGGTAGTTTAGGGTCAAACTCATGGCATTGAAACGGGTTTTAGTAACGGGTGCCACTGGAAAAACGGGTTCTCTGACGCTGCAAAAGTTGCGGCAACACCCCGAGGAGTTTGAGGCGATCGGGTTTGCTCGCTCCGAGGCGAAGGTCAAGGAATTATTTGGCTCAACAGAGGGCTTTTTCCTGGGGGATATTAAGGACAAAGCTGCTTTAGAACAAGCGTTCAAAGGATGCCAGGCTCTCATCATTCTCACCAGTGCCGTTCCCCGAATGGCCGCCCCTCCCCAACCGGGAGAACGCCCCACCTTTGATTTTGAACCCGGTGGTATGCCAGAAGCGATCGACTATGAGGGTCAGCGTAACCAGATTGATGCCGCGATCGCCGCTGGGGTAGAGCAGATCGTACTGGTTGGCTCGATGGGAGGTACTCAGTTGAACCACCCCCTCAATCAACTTGGGCAGGGCAATATTCTGGTGTGGAAGCGTCGAGCAGAGGAGTACTTAATCAACTCTGGGATTGATTACACCATCATTCGAGCGGGGGGGTTACTGGATCAACCGGGCGGACTGCGGGAATTGCTGGTCAGTAAGCAGGATGTATTTTTGACCCAGGCTCCCAACGGCATTCCTCCTTCTATTCCCAGAGCCGATGTGGCAGAAGTTGCTATACAGGCCCTGCAAGAACGGGGAGCCCGAAACAAGGCCTTTGACCTGATCTCTAAACCCGCAGAAGATCCCTCTGCTTCGGTCACTAAGGATTTTGCTGCTCTGTTTGCCCAAACCTCACCTGGACTGTGATAACAAGTAAAGTTAAATGCTTATGATGGAAAGTGGCGCGGCGCTTTGCGCCGCGCCACTTTCCATCATAAGCATTTGACCCGAGATGGTATGAGGGACAAGGGATCTGTTGCCTACTGGAGGTGGGCAATTTTCGGGCTTCAAAGCCGAGAGTGTACGCCGGTCGGGTGTATGCTCTCGGCTTTGAAGCCCATAATGAGAATTGCTGTGCTGTCTTAGTTGGGTTTGCAGGCTTCTAACAGTTCTCGATAGACTACTGCCAGTTCGGGAAGTTGGTAGTGAGCATTCAGTCCACTGGGGTTGGGTAATATCCAGATTGCCGTTTCACCAATTGTCTCTGCCTGAAGTCCCATCCCTGTTTTTGGCTGGCTAAATGCTGTTCGATAAGCACTCACCCCTAACACGGCAAGAACCCGTGGTTTGTAATGCAGCACCTTCTCCGTAAGCTGCCGCTGCCCCGTTCGCAAATCTTCCAATGTCAATTCATCGGCTCTTGCCGTGGCGGGGTCAGCAATATTGGTAATGCCATAACCCAACTTCAGCAAATCGCCATCCTCTGCGGGGCTATACAGTCGGGGTGTAAAGCCTGCTGCATAAAGTGTTGGCCAGAAGCGATTTCCAGGGCGGGCAAAGTGATGTCCTACGGCGGCACTATACAGGCTGGGGTTGATGCCACAAAACAGCACTTTGAGATCCGGGGCGATAACGTCGTGCATGGTTTGGCCGATGCACGACTGAATTTCGGCTTTTGTGGGTTTTGGAGGGGCAGTCATCCGACGAGCTAACACAATAGATTCGCTAGTGACACCCTAACAAATATTGCTTGAGGAGGGCGATCGCGCCATTTCATTACTCCACCACAGTCGGAGTCTTCCGTACCCGACGAAACTGCTTCGAAAGGTCTTCGATGATGTCATCAATGCCCAGCTTTTTCCCAGACACCTTAGCTGAGTGGTAAGCCAACCGAGCAGCCGCGTAGGCTTCACTGCCTGCCAGCATCTGGGTATCTTCTAGAAGCTCTTGCAACTGGCTGACGGCTTGCAGAATTGGATTTAATGCCTCGTATAGGGCAATATCACGGCGAGCTTCTTCAACATCTAGATGGCGAGGCATTACATCGCTATGTTGAGCAGCCATATCGAGCGATCGCATGGTGAACGTTTGTGTCTTACGCCCCATTTTCGTCAGCTGACGTCGCTCCTGGGTTGATAAGCCTACCAGGAAGGGAAGCTGTTCACGAATAGTTTTGAGAGCCGTGATGATCGACTCAATCTCCTGGGGAGTTAACGTAGCATCAATCGTCTGACGTGCCATATTTGAATGGCCTGAAAGTGGAGTAGATGCACCTAGACGCGCATTCTTTGAACAATGCCTTGAATTGAGATGTTTTCAACTCCGTGCCGATACTGAAAAATTATTTCAGGCAAAAATAGGAATCCGCAAATCACGAAAAGAGAGCTAACAGATACTCCTTTTTACTGCATTGATTCTACTTTCAATTGCATTAACTCTATTTGAGATTGTATTGCATCAATTTTTAACCGCATCGACTCCAGTTCCAATTGCATTGGATCTATGGCTATCCCATCTAAACAATTTTTACCTGTATCAGCTCTATTTTTAACGACATCGATTTCATAGTGGGTCGAATCGATGGCAATCAGAACTCTATCCATGGAGTCCTAGGTAGAGCCGACAAGCTTTTTGATCGGTAAATACTCATTTTTTGTCTACTTGGGCTTCTCAAAACAGCTCATGAAACCTCACAGGAATGCAACTCCCTTGATTTATTTGCTCTTTGTATGGTTTTGAGTGTAACTTTCAATAAAATTACTTGATGACCTTAGCTCAGAACATGAGTAAGGTCAGATCACTTTAAAGTTGGAGTTAGGTTGATTCAGACTTACTGGGAGTGTGCTTGTGATACCAAAGTTGAGCGAGACAACCATTCGTCGCCACACGATTGCCCAATCCTTTGAACGGGGGCAGGTTTACTATCGCAACGGTTCCGTCTACTCATTAGTACAACGCGGCAATACACTATCTGCCAGAGTTGAAGGCAGTGAGGCGGCCCCCTACCAGGTCAATATTCACTTCGATAAAGGCGGCATAACCGGCGCAACCTGCACCTGTCCCTACGACTATGAAGGATGGTGCAAACACATCGTTGCGGCCCTCCTAACCTGTTTGCATCAGCCTGAACAGATAGAACAGCGTCCTGAGCTAATGCAACTGTTGACTTCCCTGAGCCGCGAACAATTACAAACGATTGTGCAAAATCTCGCGCAGGAGCAACCCGACTGGATGGATGCCATCGAAGCTCAGATTGTTCTGCTCACAGCCCCCAAAGCTGCATCACTCAGGAAAACAACCCGTCGCACAACCATCGATCCAAAACCTATTGAACAGCAGGTTGAACGCATTATCATGAGATACTCCGAGCAATGGAATGATGAGCCTGCCTTGGATGAAATTCGGCAGATGATGCAGAAGGCCGCTGCGTTTCTGGAACAGGACGATGGCAATAGTGCGTTGATCATTTTGGGGGCCATTACCCGCGCCTATATACAAGATTGGATGAATTTAGATGGTTCCAGTGGGAATAGTGGGGCCTTCTTTGAGGAACTGGACGATGCTTTGACTGAAGCTTTTTTGAGTGCCGAGTTATCTAACAGCGATCGCCAGCAATGGCGAAAGGATTTGCAAACTTGGCGAAAGGAGGCTGAAGATTATGGCATTGATAGTTTTGAGATGAGTCTGACAGCTTTAGAACAGGGCTGGGACTACGAGCCACTTCAGCAGGTTCTGCAAGGGGAAATTACAGAACTGGGAGCGTGGGACGATGAAGCACCGGACTTTGCTGATGGCCTGGCCCGCATTCGCCTGAAGATTTTAGAACGCCAGGGCAAATATGAGGAATACCTGCATTTTGCCGAAGCGGAAGGACAGACCGATCGCTACCTGTGGATGCTAGCCAAATTGGGACGCACGGAAGAGGCGATCGCCCAGGCCCAGCAGCAAATGAGCACGGTGGAAGAAGCAATGACATTGGCGCAGGCTCTCCGAGAACAGGGGAAACTGGAGCAAGCCCTCAGCATTGCAACTCAGGGTTTGTCCCTTGATGGATATGGCAAACATCAACTCGGCGTTTGGGCAAGTGAGCTGGCTGAGGGGATCAATCTGGATATTGCCCTAGAAACGAGAGTCATCGCGTTTCAGGCTCAGCCCTCCTTAGCAGATTATCTGAAGCTACAGGAGTTGGCAGGCGATCGCTGGCCCTCTCTACGGCAAGAATTGCTCACGGTCTTACGGCAGGACATGACGTACCAGAGTAAGAAAGCAAAAGCCGCTATTTTTGTGGAAGAAGGATTGATTGCAGATGCGATCGCCACAGTAAATCAACTCAGCTCCCATCAATCAGAGATTATTCATCCTGTGATGGATGCCGCAATTCCCCATCGGCCCGACTGGGTGCTTGAAAATGCTCGTCGTCGTGCCGAGTCCATTATGAATGAGGGAAAAGCGAAGTATTACTACCATGCAATCAACTGGTTGCATAAAGTTCGGGCTGCTTATCTTCAACTCGGACAACAGCAAGAATGGCAACGGTATCACACCGAGCTGATGCGACTTCATGCTCGTAAACTAAAGCTGATGAATATGTTGAAGCAGCGAGATTTGATGTGAATCCTATAAAAATAAACAAGGCGACGATACAATATGGCCTCATCACCTGAGTCAAAAAAGATCTCGACGCTTGCTCAAATCGCGGAACAACTTTATCAAGGCAACGATTTTAATATTACTCGCTTAACCAGCCTCAAAAGCCTGTGTGCAGATTCCTAAGGATCAAAAACAAAATAACCTGTAATTCTTTTTGTGAGAGGGGCGGCGAAGCCGCCCCTCTCACAAAAAGAATTACAGGTTATTTAATACACGATCCTAAGCATTGGAGCCTGTATCACTTTGGGAAAACCTTAGAGGAATGGCGCGACAGTCAGAAGAAGCGCCCTCAATCATCACAGAAGAAGTCGTAAGCTGGAGGTGTAGGATTCGGAGGCATTCCCTTCTTTATCTCACCCCTTGATATTAATACTCTGATATACACCCTAACCATTGATGGTGCGGTGTCTATTCCTCTGCTGACCGAATCAGCGCGGCAAGCTCTTCAGCAGGAGGCAGAGAGTTTTCACTATGAACCCGAGGTTGAAACTATTGGGGGTGGCGATCGCATTGTCAGAACAGAATATAGTTCCTGTAACCAATTTCCTGATGCTGGGCTATATCCAGACTTCAAACAGGCGTTTCAAGACTTGATGGATCAGGCGTGTAATGGTCTAGTTGAGTACCCTTTCACAACACCCTTGCAATTCACAGAGCTGGTATTGCAACGGTATCTACCAGGCCAGTTGGGAATTACCCCCCATCGAGATAGTTTGAGGGCAATTAATCTAATTGCCCTGGTTAATCTGAGTGGGCAAGCTGAGTTCTATCGGTGCGATGACCGTCAAGGTAGCAATGCCGTTCAACTCGACACCACACCCGGCAATGTAATTTTTCTGCGCGCTCCTGGTTTTCTCAATACATCCGTGCGCCCGTTTCATTTTGTCACCAACATTCAATCGACTCGCTATAGCCTGGGCTTGCGTCAACGGCAGGGTGTAACGGTCACGAGCTGAGTGCTTTCGTCGATCGCAACCTTTGCCAGCCCAAATTGCTCAATCACCCAGGCATTCGTAGTCAAGTGGGTACTGACTTCAGCGACTCGATACTGGCTGGGTTGTGACGCTAATGCGGCCGGGAGAAGAAGCTGATCCGCGAGGTGAACGTCTACGGGGGCTCCATTTTCGTGAAACGCGAGAAGTTCCTGGGTGGCGATCGCTGCCACCTCTTCAGCAGGTAATCCGAGTTTTCCAACGGCCCCAAAGCCCGTCCGAGTATGTTCGTACTCAGCCATCAGAAAAACCCCCGCTCCGGGGCCAACCCCTCGTTCTCGTCGCGGTTGTATCTGGGCTTTGAGCTGTGCTTGCTCCAACAAAGTTTGTGCTCGGCTTGCCATCCGTTGTGGAATATGGGACGGCAGTTCAGTAACGATCGCCAATCCCTTAACCTGCTGCAATGCTCCCCGTTCCAGTAGTTGAAGAGGTTTGAGCGAACCCACACCCGCACCATTACCGCTGACTTGTAAATTTAACTCACCCCCGCCCCGTGGATACCAGCCCCAGGCCGCAAGTTCTACCGTTGCCAGCACTCCCATCTGCTGTAAGAACGGAAGGTAGACCTGTTCAATGTAAGAAGCGGGCGGGCTCCACGCGACGAAAGTACCGCCCTTTAAAGTGACAAATGACTCCCCTTTCGCGAGTGCCAGGGGTAGTAGAACCGTTTGTAGAATCAGGGTGACGGCTCCAGCAGAGCCGGTTCCCAGAGTTTCAGTGACATCAAAGGTGTACTCTCCAGCCTGAACAGCTCGGCCGGGGATGAATTCTAACTGGGTAGAACCGACGCGATCGCCTGTAATTTCTGCCTGACAAAGTGTCGCAGCCGCTCGTACTCCCGTTAAATGCTGAATCGCTAATCCTGGCTTCGCCCGTTTTGCTCGGATGCGATCGATACGAATTGGTTGCCCAGTGATCGCCGCCAAACTTAAGCTGGTACGAAGGATTTGTCCTCCCCCTTCTCCATAAGAACCGTCAATTTGTAGCATCTTAAATATCCAGAATGACTTGTGCCATCCAACCCGCATCTGTTTTTTGAAGCTGAAATTGATGGAGCGTGACGGCTTTGACATCAACTCGCTGATGATGGCGATCGTTATCCAAGCGTTCTCCTTGAGCAGTGGCTGTTAAGCGATATTCAGATTCTTTTGCTTCAATCTGAACCTGCTGTGCCCGTAGTAATAACAATTCACTGTCCTTGTAATAAACAAATTCCTGCAAGAAGTTAAACAGCAAGAGATCCAGTTCATCGTTTTCAAGTTGAAACGTACGTGTTTCAGTAAGCGCGATCGCCTCCAGGTTATCAATCATGGTGTTGATCACAGCATCTCCTGCAGATTTAAATACTTCTTCTAAATCGTCTCCCCAGGCATGGAAGGCAATATCAGCCGTCGCGATATCTTCAAGAAATTCGTAGGGCATGGTACTTACTCTTGCTCGCAGGATTGGAGGCGATCGCAAATTTCAGGTTTCTGTTGGGTGATGTGTTTGCCAATGAAAACGATTTCTGTGGGAGAGGGATCAAAAGGTTCTAAGTCCCAGCGTCCGGCAACAAAGTTGAACAGGTGTGTACCTTCAGGAAATTGCACAAAACCTTTGGCTCGATAGACATCAGCCCTCAGAGAATCGGCAAATTCTGTGAACCGGGCGGGGTCATAAACCGCCTGGGAGGTGTAGCTAAAGGACTCAAACTCGGGTTGGTGATGATGGTGGAGCGCTGCTTGTAAGCGTTCACGCCCGATGCCAAATAGCAGATCGGGGTCAATCTGACAGCGAACCGTAGGGATGATGGAAGCGATTTCGTTGATTGTGTGGAGTTTGTCGGTAACCGTGACCCATTCCTCTTCAGAAACGAGATCGACCTTATTGAGAAGCAAGATATCTGCGGATTCAATTTGAATGCGGCCCGTATGTCCCACCTGGGGATACTTCACCATACCGTCCGCATCAATGACCGTAATTACGCCATCCAGTCGTACCTGGGGCAAGCTTTCTTGAATATCAAATACCAGAGCATCCGGTTCTGCTACGCCTGTTGTTTCTACTACAAGGTGATCTGGATTCACCGTTGCGATAATTTCATCAACTGCCGCTTCAAATTCACCTAGTAGCGAACAGCAAACACAACCACCACCCAAATCTGCCATTTCCACATTCTTGCCTTGCAGAATTTTTGTGTCGATCGCAATCTCCCCAAACTCATTCATCAAAATGGCAATTTTGCGGGGCACCACTGTCAGAATGTGTCGCAGTAGTGTTGTCTTACCACTTCCCAACGGTCCCGTCAGCACCGTCAACGGTGTACGTCCTGGCATACATTACCCCTTCACGTTACCAATGGGTGTTAATCGGGCGACCCGTTGGCTAATACCCGCCAACTCTGCCGCTTCAATCACTTCGTCGACATCCTTATAGGCTCCTCCGGCTTCCTCGGCCAGCCCTGCATAGGAGGTGCTGCGAACATAAATGCCTTTTTGCTGCATCTCCTTCTGAAGCTGCTGTCCTTGCCAGGTTTTACGAGCTTTCGTACGGCTCATCGTGCGTCCGCTGCCGTGGGCAGTGCTAAAGAAGGTTTGATCGCCTGTAGATACTCCGGTGAGCAAGTACGAACCTGTTTCCATGCTGCCACCAATAATCACAGGCTGTCCTGTCTCCTGATACCGAAATGGCAGGTCAGCCATCCCAGGGCCAAAGGCACGAGTCGCACCCTTACGATGGACGAGGAGCGATCGCTCCTGACCATCCACCATGTGTTTCTCTAGCTTTGCCGTGTTGTGTGACACATCGTAAACCATGTGCATACCGAGGTCTTCGGGCGATCGCTCAAACACCTGCGAAAAGACTTCACGAATGCGATGCAAAATTACCTGTCGGTTGGCAAACGACATGTTAATACCACATTTCATCGCAGAAAAGTAGGCTTGTCCTTCAGGAGAGTGAAAGGGAGCACAGGCCAATTCGCGATCGAGAATTTTGATACCGTACTTGCTTTCCATAACCTTGAGAAAGCTTTGCAGGTAATCCGTTGCAACCTGATGCCCAAATCCGCGACTACCGCAATGAAACATCACCACCACCTGATCGGGGCGGGTGATCCCCATTGCTTTGGCTAACTCTTTATCAAAAATATTCTCCCGTTTAGCCACCTGGATTTCTAAGTAATGATTTCCCGAACCCAGTGTGCCAATTTGATGAGCCCCGCGATCGATCGCCTTTTCACTAATTTTGTTGGCATCGGCTCCCTTTAAGCAGCCCTGCTCTTCCATTAATTCCAGGTCTTCTTCCCACCCATAGCCATTCTGGATGCACCATTGTGCCCCTTGCTCCGCTACCTTGCGGAACTCATTTCGGGACAACTTGACGAACCCGGCACTACCAACCCCGGCCGGAACCCGTTCATATAGCTTATCAATCAGTTTTTTGATGTAAGGTTTGACTTCCTTGTAGTCGAGATTGGTCGTGACCAACCGCATTCCACAGTTAATATCAAACCCAATGCCACCGGGGGAAATCACGCCTCCCTGATCCACGTCCATAGCCGCCACGCCCCCGATCGGAAAGCCATAGCCAAAGTGGCCATCGGGCATACACAAGGCATATTTGGTGATTCCGGGCAGGGTCGCCACATTGGTGATCTGGTCGTAGACGGCGTCATCTAATTCCCGAATCAGTTTCTCAGTGCCATAGATCCGTCCAGGCACACGCATTCCACTCTTGTAGGAGACTGGAATTTCCCAGATGACATCCGAAATTTTGTTTAAGACATCAACGGGAGCCATGACTTTACCTCGTGGGCTGAACAAAGGGGATTTCACTTATGGATGGAAATGCTGAGCTTGAATTATTACTCAGCTCAAAATCCCCTTGGATCACCCAAATTGTTGCAATCTAGAGGGACTGCCTATAGTTTCCAGAGCCTCGATAAAAAGCACCTCTCTCTATAGGTTCATCCGTTGAACATCACCACGAGTAGATTTTTTATGCAGCACGGTTACTTCACAAACGAGCTGTTCTTAGGAAAGTTACATTCAGAGATCCGGTATTTTCAGAAGTAGGTTGAAAAGCCCTAGAAAGGATTGATGCTGCATACGTAGCATCAATCCTTTCCAAGGCTTTCGGTTCTCGGAAACATGCTGCTCTGCTCACACAATTCAAAACTAGCAAGGTGTGATGGAGCTTTACACGAGTGACACTGAAATCAGCTCTTAATTTTTGTGGGATGGGCATCTTGCCCGCCCCACAAAAATTAGAGACAACTACTCACGGCACAGAATGTTGCTTCAAGAGCGGTTGCGGTCTGCATCAACACTTGACCGATCGCCGATGTCGGCTCCGTCAATACCAACGGTTTTCCAGTATCACCGCCGGTGCAAATACGAGCATCTATTGGAATCTGACCCAGTAGGGAAGTCTGAAGCTCCGCTGATAACTGAGTACCACCCCCACTTCCAAAGATTGGTAGCGTTTCACCTGTGGGGCTTGTCAGGTAACTCATGTTCTCAACAATGCCGAGAACTGGAACACCCACTTGACGAAACATATGGACACTGCGACGAACATCGGCGATCGCCACCTGCTGAGGCGTTGTCACCAAAATAACGCCACAAATCGGACTCTCCTGAATAATGGTGATTTGGGCATCTCCAGTTCCGGGAGGCAGGTCAATTAGCAGATAGTCCAAATCGCCCCAATCGACTTGATGGATAAATTGGGTAATGATCTTATGTAGCACTGGCCCACGCCATGCAAGTGGGTGATCGGGCTCTGCCAGAAGCCCAACCGACATTACTTTAATTCCATGGGCTTCCAGGGGTTGAAACCGCTGCCCGTTGGGAGTATCGATAACCTGCACATCCGATAGGTCTACACCCAGCATTTGGGGCACATTGGGACCGTAGACATCGGCATCGAGCAGACCAACTTTGGCCCCTTGTAGAGTGAGAGCTGCTGCTAAGTTAACGGCGACGGTTGATTTTCCGACACCACCTTTACCACTTGAGATGGCGAGAGTTGTATGAACACCCGGAATGGTGCAGAGCTGAACGTAAGTCTTTTTACACCAGGAGAGCGAAGATAAAGTCGTCTGAATTTGTTCTTGCAGTCTGTGCTGGTGTTGACCCACGTAGAGACGCAGGTAAACGTAATCATCCACAACCCGCAGGTTACGCACCATGCCTAAGCTGATGATGTCGTTATTAAGAATGGGTTCGATAATCTGTTTGAGCCGTTGCACAACGTCTTGTTTACGGTCTTCTACAGATGCTGAGTCTGATAGATGGGTCGGTTGAGAAAGGGTTTCTACGTTAGGCATTGGAGGGTTCTTGCAAGGCTTCTTGAATAGATTTGATGGCGCGTTGCGTGTAGATGCAGACATCTCGATCGGGGTCATCTAAGGCTTGCTGAAGGGCATTGAGAGCGGCTGGATTTTTGAGGGTGCCGAGGGCGATCGCCGCATCCCGACGCACATCGGAATACTCATCCGCGAGAGCTTGAATAAGTGCGGGCAGAGTGCGATCGTCGGGTGTTTTTTGCAGAGCTTGCAGGGCGAATTTGCGAACTTGCCAGTGGTCATCAGCTAATGCCGTTTCTAAAGCTGATACTGCTAATGAATTGGCGTGTAATGCTAAGGATTTGGCCGCGTTACGTCGCACCTGCCAATCAGCATCCTCCGTTAAGGCACGACAAAGAGCAGAAACAATATCGGCATCGGCTAAATGTCCCAAAGTTAGGGTGGCGGCACGTCTGACGGTTGCGTCTGGATCGGAGAGAAGGGTGATCGCCTCTGGACACTCTTTCACCTGATTCAGATACCGCAGAGTAATCACGGCAGCTTCGCGTAGCTCAGGCTGATTAGATTTAAAGAACGGCAAGATATACGGTAAACACTGCACATCGTGAATCTTTTGTAGCAGGAACAAGACACTTAGTTGTTGATGGATGTTTCCTTGTTGCAACGCATCAAGTAATAACAACAGATGATCAGAAGAGACTAACTCTCCTAAAGCGGATTGAGCTTCGTCGCGAACCTCTTCATCAGGTGAGGCAAGGCATTCAATTAAGGCAGGAACGGCTGTTGGATTGGCGAGTTCCCAGAGTGCTGTTACGGCTAGCTTTTGAACGGTTGTGCTCTCGTCCTGAAGGGCTGTGATTAGAGGATTGAGTGCGTCTTCATCTCCGAGGTGTTGTAGGGTTTTGACGGCGACGAGGCGATCGCTTTCTTCGGGCGATCGCAGCATCTCCAGCCATGGGCTTAATTCGGAATCGGTATTGGCAGTCATAGACACTGTTCTAGAGTTCGTTTTTAGGGGAATGGCACTACATAAGCTGGGGGGTTTGCATAAATCTGGCTGGGGGGCGCGTCGCCCCCCAAACCCCCAGACTGGAGGGACGGCTGCCCGTTCCCCCAGACCCCCCTCGGCAAGGAGACCTTGGGAAGGAGGCGTTAAGCCGCTTCGCTTTGCTGGGGTTTTGAAGCAGACCCCGGCCTTTCTCGACTTCAGGTTTGAGCGAAACTAGCGCAACAGAAAGGGAATTTGGACGGTAATGGCTCCGGTGGGACATTCTTTTTCGCAAGGGAGGCAGAACCAGCACTCGTCGTATTTCATGTAGGCTTTGCCGGTTTCTGGATTTTTAGCTAAAACATCCAACGGACAAACTTCGATACAGGCTGTGCATTTTTCGAGACATTTGGATTCATCGACGATGACGGGAACATCGACGCGTTGGTTGATTAGTGCCATACGATCAAAATCCTATTGTTAGAAATGTGAATGGTTATCGCGTTGCAACGTCGTAAACTTCTCGGCTGACATCAACGTCGATTATGTAGGGAGTAATTGAACGCTTGAAGAACACCATTTCACCGGAATCATCCTTCTTCAAATTGACGTGACAGAACCATTCCTGATTGTTCTTTTCGGGATAATCTAAGCGATAGTGATACAGTCCCCATCGGCTTTCACGACGGTACAGAGAAGCACGGGCTGCCATCTCTGCGCAATCGCGAATGAAATGCACTTCCATGCAGCGCATAAGTTCGTGCGGATCGCGAGCACCCATTAATTCCAGGGTTTCCTGATAACGGACAAAGTTTTGCAGGCCAATTTCCATTTTTTGGCTCACTTTGGGCGGTTGCAGATAATCATTTACTAATCGCCGCAGTTTGTATTCCACCTGTGTGTGTGGAATACCATTAGGTTGATTCAAAGGAGCGTAAATTCTAGCTTTTTCAGCTTCTAAAAACTCTGGGTCGGGTTCTAAATGATCCAAGTCTTGGATGTGGGCGATCGCATTCTCCCCTGCCAATCGCCCAAACACAAATGCCCCAATCATGTAGTTGTGCGGCACGCTGGCCATATCCCCCGCAGCGTAAAGCCCGGGCACTGTCGTTTCCGCTTTTTCATTCACCCACACACCGGATGCACTGTGACCGCTGCACAGCCCAATCTCGGAGATATTCATTTCAACGCCATGGGTGCGGTAATTTTCGCCCCGTCCCGTATGGAAGCGTTCTCGACTGGGGCGTTCATTGGCCCATAGGATGGATTCAATTTCGGCGATCGTGTCGTCATCCAGGTGCGTCATTTTGAGCTGGATGGGGCCTTTACCAGAATTGAGTTCTTTCCAAACTTCCAGCATCATCTGGCCGCTCCAGTAATCGCAGTTGATGAAGCGATAACCTTCCGCATTCACGGTTTGAGCGCCCAGCGGGCCAGCCACATAGGCGCAAGCAGGCCCGTTGTAATCCTTAATCAGGGGATTGATTTGGAAGCATTCGATGTTGCTCAGTTCGGCACCAGCGTGATAGGCCATTGAGTAGCCATCTCCAGCATTGGTTGGGTTCTCATAGGTACCGTAAAGATATCCAGACGCCGGAAGCCCCAGCCGTCCACAGGCTCCGGTGCAGAGAATGACCGCTTTGGCCTGAATGACGATGAAATCGCCATTGCGAACATCAAACCCAACTGCACCGATCGCCCGTCCGTCCCGCACCAACACACGGGTTGCCATCACACGATTAGTGACTCTAGCTTTATGCCGCTTCACCTGTCGCGTCAGAATGGTTTTCAGGTCTTTGCCTTCCGGCATGGGCAACACATATTTGCCGACTCGATGCACTTGCTTCAGGTCATAGTTACCCTCGGGGTCTTTCTGGAATTTGACGCCCCAGCTTTCCAGCTCTTGAATCACTTCAAAGCCCAGTTTGCCTGTTTGGTAAACTGCTTTTTGCTCCACAATGCCGTCGTTGGCGATCGTCACTTCACGCGTGTACTGTTCCGGGGTAGAGTGACCGGGAATGACGGCCGTGTTAACGCCATCCATGCCCATGGCGATCGCCCCACTGCGACGAATATTGGCTTTTTCTAGAATCAGCACATCCGCTTCAGGATTGGCCTGTCGCGCTTTGATGGCCGCCATGGTTCCGGCAGTACCGCCACCGATGACAAGCACATCTGTCCTCATCCACTGAGTATTTTGGGGACTCATACAGATCTCCTTATTAAATTCAGAAAAGCTTTTCGTTGAGGGATTCGGCTGAGATCAGAGAAAACTATGGGTGACTAGCCTAATCATTGTGGTTCCGTCACAAATTCTAAACAGCTCTGTTTAACGTCGCATTTCGTCAACTGGGCTCAACGTCATTCCATTCTGTGCCAAATGTAATCCGATATATATTCAAGTCTTCTATGGATCAATAAAATAATTTGATGCAGAAATGCTGTTGGTTCAATGCAGGCGATCGCCCTCCCCCAAATCCATGGAAATCTACCAAATTAAAGTTTTTCTAGAGGTTGCCCGACATCTCAGTTTTACGGATGCTGCGGATGTTCTGAATCTGACGCAACCTGCGGTGAGTGCCAAAATTAAATCCCTGGAATCCGAATTGGGAACCTCAGTATTTAGTCGAGTCGGGCGAAAAGTTGAGCTAACTGAAGTAGGGCGTTTTTTGTTGGAAGAAGCACCCAAATTAATTCAGGTTGAGAATCAGCTTTTGCAAGGAATTGAAGAAATTAAGCAGGGAAAAGTTGGCAACTTAAAGATTGGTTGTACTGGGGCGATCGCCGAGGGCTGGCTACCCAATATCTTGTTTAACTACCGCCAGAAATATCCTGAAATTCAAACCCAATGTGTTGTTTTTGAATCAGTCGAAGCACTATATCGAGCCATGACTGACCGACAGGTTGATGTCGGCTTTTCTGATGTCAGCTCTGATGGGTCAGATATTCATGCAACCTGCATCGATGGCATCCATTACTCTGCCTTTGTCGCCTCAACTCATCCGTTAGCCAAGCAGAGCTGGCTGAGCATTCAAGACTTAAAACAGAGTGCTTGGGTTGTACTGCCCGAAGGTTCTCCCAGTCGGCTCGTGCTTGAGTCACGACTTTCAGAATTGGGGTTATCGTTAGCAGCATTTCCACGGCTCGAAACCGTTGACACCGTTAGCTTAATGCGAACTTACATTACCCAGGGGAGTTATGTGGGATTTGCATCTGAGTTTGATTTCAAACTGGATTGTCAATCGAAAAACGTTACCGCTATTTCATTACAAGAGTTTGCTCTCGCTGGGAATATATATCTTCTAACGTCAAAGCAGCTTGAGTCCTCGAATGAAACGAATTTGAAAACCCAGAAGGCTATTCATCTCAATCCAGTTCAAAAGTTTGTTGCGCTGATTCAGCAAACTAAGCCGATGAACAGTGCTTCAGGTGTACGATTGCGATCGCCCAACTTTCTCCTGCGTGATTCCAATCCCCGCAAACCGGAAACACTCACGTTATCCATTGGGGTGCAGAACCGTACGATTCCAGCGATCACAGCGGGGCTAATTATGCAGCGGTTGGGTTTGTTGGAACACTTTTTACCAAAAGATGGACGCTACAGTAATACTCAGTATCAAATTCGCTGGCCTGACTTTGCAACAGGCGCACCCATTATTGAGGGATTGCATTCTGGAAAGTTAGATATTGGCATATTAGGAGATTACCCACTCTTGTTGAGTGCGATTCAAGCAGAAAAGACAGACGCACAAAAAACTCGATTGGTTAGCTTTGTATCATCCAATCCGGATGGTTCTTGCAATGCAATGATTGTGCCTAATGAATCAAATCTAGAAAGTATTGAAGACTTGCGAGGCCGAGTGCTGGCCGTTCCTTTTCATTCTTCCGCGCATGGTATGGTGATGCGATCGCTACAAGCGGCCAATCTTCTCAGTGATGTTCAACTCACTTCCCTCGAGCATCCAAAACCATCTAAGAAATTTGAATTCCCAACTGATTTAGCCGATAGTTACGCCCACTTTGCCCCATTCCATGATGTCGCTTGTCGCGAGGGAAATTTTCGTTATCTCTGCAATCAGCGTCTAGAAAATTTGCCTGTATTCTATGGTGTGGTTGTGCGTGCTGCATTAGCAGACGCTTATCCAGAGGTTGTGATCGGCTATCTGAAAGCTTTAACTGCCGCCCAACAGTGGTATGACAAAACCCCTGCAGCACTTAAGTTAGTCAGCCAGTGGACACGCGTTGATCCGGCGATCGTTTCCCAAACGTTAAGCACCTCCTATCACAATCAGCCTGGGCGCTTCTTCTCAGAAACTACGGTTCGTCCGGACTGGTTGAATTTACACATCCAGCAACTCACCCAGATACCGGGTAACGAATGCCTAAAAGCCATTAATTTGAACCAATGGGTTCAATCAGACTTTATTCAACAAATGCATCAACATTAGGATTTAGGCTCCACCACTTGCTGTGTATGCGGTGAAAAGCACACCATCCACAACAAGATACAGAAAGCCTGAATATGCAAGTATGACGTAGATTCTTTAGAATCAAGACGAAACATCCGAGGAGAAGGGCGATGACGACGATGAAAGCAGTTCGCATTCACGCTTACGGAGGCCCAGAGGTTCTGACGTACGAGGATGTGCCTTTACCGGCGATCGCCGAAGACGACGTTTTGATTCGGGTTCATGCCGCCGCTATCAACCCAGTGGATTGGAAAATCCGGGAAGGATATCTTCAAGGCTTTATTGATTACGATTTACCCTTAATTTTGGGATGGGATGTGTCTGGGGTTGTGGAAGCCGTTGGTGTTAATGTGACTACCTTCAAGCCGGGAGATGAGGTCTACTCGCGCCCTGATATTCAACGGGATGGCACGTATGCAGAGTTCGTCGCTGTCAAAGCTTCAGAAGTCGCACTTAAGCCCAAAACCGTTGATCACGTTCATGCCGCAGCAGTGCCTCTGGCAGGAATTACAGCCTGGCACTGCCTATTTGAAGCCGCTCAGTTATCACCAGGGCAACGAGTTTTGATTCATGCGGCAGCAGGCGGTGTCGGAAGCTACGCCGTTCAGTTTGCCCATTGGAAAGGGGCCCATGTGATAGGCACAGCCTCAGCTCGAAACCGAGACTTTTTGTTGGAGTTGGGTGCTGATGAGGTGATTGATTACCAAACCACTCAGTTTGAGGACGTTGTTAATCCTGTAGATGTGGTGTTTGACACCGTGGGTGGGGATGTTCAAGAACGTTCCTGGCAAGTTGTGAAACCGGGTGGCATTTTAGTTTCTGTTATCTCGCCTCCACCTGAAGAAAAAGCGGCTGCTCATCAATGCCGGAGTGCTTATGTCTTCATTCAACCCAGAGCGGATTGGCTAACCGAGATGGCACAACTCATTGATCAAGGGCAGGTCAAACCGATTGTTGAAACCGTGCTACCGCTAGACCAGGTAGTAGAAGCCCATAAGTTGAGCCAGAGCGGACGCACCCGTGGCAAAATCGTGCTTCAAGTTCGGGAGTAAGCTTGTTGATCTAATTCAGCAACGCTAAGCACTGTAACCATGAATGGGGGCGATCGCTCCCATTAATTCTTTGACAAGCCTCTCTGTCTTGATAGACGTGGGCCCGCAGGAAGTAGGCTGTCCATTGGGCGATCGCTGTCATCACCAGTTAAACCCATCACATAGAAGTAGTTGTCTCCTGCTCATACAAGGACTGCCCCACCTGTGACGCGAGGTCAGATCTACCGGCTTCAATCAGGGCGCGATCGCGAATTCGGCAAGAGTCACAAACTCCGCAAGGTTCATCATTACCCTGATAGCACGACCAGGTGAAATGGATGGGAACCCCCAATCGCAAGGCTCGGTGGACAATATCCACCTTGGAATCCATAACTAAAGGAGCTACAAGTTTGGGCGCATGGCCCTCCAACCCGACTTTGCAGGAGAGAGTTGCAAGGTGTTGAACAGCGGCCAGATAATCGGGACGGCAGTCGGGATAGCCGGAGTAGTCCACAGCGTTGATGCCAAGGTAAATGGCTTCGGCTCCTTTGGCTTCGGCCAGGGAGAGGGCGATCGCCAAAAACACTGTATTCCGCCCCGGCACATAGGTATTAGGAATCTCGCCAGTTTTCACACCACCTGTTGGCACGTCAACCGCCTGATCCGTGAGCGCAGAGCCACCCCACTGGGCCAGGTTCACATCCACAACGAAGTGTTCTTTAATTCCCAGATGCTCGACGACGCGTTTGGCAGCATCGAGTTCGCGATCGTGGCGCTGGCCGTAGTGAAGTGATAGGGCGATCAGGTCGTAACCGTCGGCGATCGCCTGAGCCGCCGAAGTCGCAGAATCCAAACCACCGGATAACAAAACAATCGCCTTGGGGGTGCTCATCGGTGACTCCTATCGAATATTCGTGAATTTATGAGTTTGTAAGCTAATTCGCCACTCAGGATGGCGCAGAACGTAATCAAAAATGAGGGAATAGCTGTCAGAGGTATTCCATTCCGGTTGTAGAAGTTTCATGGCATTGGCTGGCACTTTTGCCGCATGGCGCTCTGCCCATTCCAAGTCAGCGGCATTGGCAACGACGACCTTCAATTCACCCACGTGTGGATAGATACTTGGATGAGGGGGTTTAGATTGTTTTGGGGAGAAAGTAACCCAATCAAAGATGCCACTAAACGGGTGGGCTCCAGAAGTTTCAAGATGCACGGGCAGACCAGCGGCTTTTAATCCGGTGCTGAGAGAACCAAGGTTGTGCATGAGGGGTTCACCGCCTGTGATGATGGCGATCGCCGGGTTTGCTGCTTTTGCCTCGGCAATCAAGTCAGCCGTTCTGCGTACAGGATGACGACGGGCACTCCATGACTGCTTTGTGTCACACCAGGAGCACCCAACATCACAACCTGCCAGGCGGATAAAAAAGGCACTGGTTCCAGCCCATGCCCCTTCCCCTTGAACTGAGTGAAACGTCTCGACAACCGGCACCTCGGTTTCTTCTGAATAAAGCTCGGTCTGCGTTGCGCTTGAAATCGTCATCGTTTCCTCTTTAGTCATCCTCGTACTCGGCCCAAGAGCCCGGCGTCTCAGACACCGCAACCTTGAGGCTTACCCCTTCAGGTAATTGTTTTTTGGTCTTGTCATAAATGAACTGAGCAATCATCTCAGCCGTAGTCTCATACCCTTCGGGTAACACCTCATTCAAAACGCAATGATCTAATCCTCCCTTGAGAACATCACGCTTTGCCCAACGCAGAGTTCGGAAATCCGCCACCATCACCGCATGGGGACAATATTCAGAAGCGTGCAACTGGCGAGAGGCTGCTTCCAGGCGTACACGATAGGTATGCCCATGCATACGACCGCAGGGCCCATCATAATCTCGGATGTAGTGGGCAGCATCAAACGTAAACTCGGTTGTCAATTTCCATTTAGGCATTTGCGAACATCCTTATTCCCACTTCCGCACATCACAAATTGATTGAACTGGAACAATCACGATGCAATGGAAGTCATTAGCTATCCATCGATTTACGACTCAAACAAACTCCAGCTTGCAAGATCACCAGCCTTTTCCAATGCTGTGTGGGCTAAACATAGGACACTAATCTATATTGCTGAACCGGGTCAAGCCTCTATGCCTGAGCCATTCGCATATTATTCGGCACTGACGCAGTTATCTAGGATGTTATGAATGAAACCCATAACATCCTAGATAACGCATCACATTACAGTAGGTTCAAACGCGTAATCGTCGCATTGTAGGCAACGTTGCTACTACGCTGTCTTAACGCACTTGCACCTTGCTATTTATAGGGTCACAAAACCTACACCCCAAGAAGACACCACTGATCTTCTTGGGGTGCAGGCTAGCGGCTATGCAAGATGAAACCTAAACACCAACGATGGAACGTGTAGGGTTAACACGTTCCATAACCCCTGCTATGAGAGGTTAAAGAGCGAACTGGCGGTAGATTTAATCATTTCCCCAGCATCCGTGAGGGCTTGGACCAGGGGCCGTTGCGTTTGCAAGAAAACCCGCGCACAGTTGCGACCTGGCAAGCCAGAGATCGAGCCACCCGGATGAGTGCCTGCCCCTGTCAGAAATAGTCCCTCAATCGGCGTTTTGTAGTTGGCCAACTCGGGCAGTGGGCGGAAAAACATCATCTGGTCAAAGGTCATATCCAGGTGATAGTAGTTGCCCTTGGTAACACCAATACGGCGTTCCAGTTCTGGAGGACTTTCAATGTGACGGGCAATGATCGAGGAACTGACATTGGGAGCATAGTCGGCAAATTTTGCCAGGACGCGATCGGCCACTTTGTTCTTCAGTTCCTCCGTCCAACCCGTACCATTTAGCCCAGTGCCCTCGGCACCAGCAATCTGGTAGGGAACAAAGTACTCAATCCATAGGGTATGTTTGCCCTCAGGAGCCATCGACGGGTCGCGAATGGTTGGCACAACCGCATACATGGATGGGTCTTCCAGGGGAATCCTGCCGATGTTAGGGTCGGTGTGGGCCAGTTCAACCTGAGCCACCGAGTCAGCAATCAGCACAGCACCCATCATGTTTTCATCCCGGTGTTGGTGATGGATGAAGCGTGGTGGCTCGGATAGGGCGCAGTCGATTTTGAGAATAGCTTCGTTGTGGTTAGTGATACGGCGATCGACCCGTTCCCGCAGCTCCGGATTCGCTGCATCCACATCTTTCGGGTCCACAAGCTTAAGAAACAGACGTTGAGCATCCAGGCTAGAAATCACACCGTCCTTGGCTCGATACTCCTTGCCATTAGCAAGGCGCACCCCAACGGCTCTGCCTTCATCCACCAGTACTTTTTGCACATCCTGTTCGGTGCGAATAATACCGCCCAAATCCTGCACACACCGAACCAATGCCTTGGATAAAGCTCCCGTTCCACCGCGAGGACGAGCCATACCCGGGTTGTGGCGCAGGGTCATCATGATGGAACCGACTGCCATGTTTTTCTGGGAGGGCGGCGTACTCAGTTCCGCCGCTAACCGCGCCAGAGGAGCCTTGAGAAATTCTGAATCAAAGTATTCATTGATCAGATCCATGGGGCTGGTGAACATGGTTCGGATTAGATCCAGGGTCTTATCCGAAGAACCTATCAGGGAAAAAACATCGTTGAGCTTGTTTAAATCATAATTGCCCAGCATATCCACCACAGATTTGGGTGGTGCATTAAATATGGGAATGAGCATCCCAACAACCCGCTGCCAGAACTCGGCGAATTCAGCATATTTTTGAGCATCGCGGGGGCTAAAGCGGGCAATTTCGGCGCAGGTTTTTTCGACAGAGCGATGGGCTAGAAAATATTTGCCGTCGGGGTGTGGACAAAACACAACCGGATCGCAGAAAAGATATTCCAGACCATATTTATTCAGTTCTAACTCCTGAACCACAGGTCCCAGATGAATAAAGATATGGTCGATTGCACAGGGGTTGAACTTAAACCCGGGTGCCTCATCTGGCATCAACTCTTCTGTGGTGGCCGCTCCTCCGGGAATGGAATTCTTTTCCAGCAACAGAACGGAGTAACCCACTTTTAGCAAGTAAGCAGCACACACCAAACTGTTGTGTCCTGCCCCAATCAAAACAACGTCATAGGTTTCCATGCGAAAGCGCTATCCCGGTAAACACAAGTACAGGCAATTCAGAGACAGACTCTGCAGCATAAATCAGATAAACTGCAATTCTTGTAGGACGGGCTAAATGCTCAGCTCAGCCGCTCAAAACGTTTATCTCGCATTGTTTAATCCACAAGCCTTAATGTGCAGCTTGAATCACCCCAAGACAGAAAGCATCTACCGTAACAGGTAGATCGATAAAAGACCTCTGCCGTTAGCCCGTGCCAGCTCCCTTACGGTTCCCTCCCTATGCTTTCTCTTTTTGCTAGAGCTTTTTTGACCTTCTTCGTAGTCATTGATCCGGTTGGCTTACTGCCCCTATTTATTAGCTTGACGGGCAAATATCCTCCTGAAGAGCAGAATCGCATTGCCCGACGAGCGGTGCTGGTGGCAGCCGTTATTTTGCTCGTTTTTAGCTTTACGGGTAATCTACTGCTGCGCTACCTGGGCATTAGTTTCGAAGCCTTTGAAATTGCCGCTGGGTTACTGCTTCTCAAGATTGGTGTTGACATGGTGTTCGCCCAGCAGGAGCGAGAAACCCCCGAAGAAGAGCAAGAAGCCCAACAGCGAGAGGATGTGAGTGTATTTCCGCTGGCCATTCCTTTGCTCGCGGGTCCTGGGACTTTAGCCAGCTTGCTGATTTTTACCAGTGAGGTAGATGGCGATCGCCTGGGTTTTGCGCTCATTCTAGGCGTCGTCGCCCTCGTGTTGCTCCTGACTTATGGGCTCTTCGGCCTGGCGACCTGGTTAGCCAAAGTTTTTGGGCGAACCGGCATCAATGTTGTTACCCGAGTTTTGGGCGTTTTGCTGGCAGCCCTGGCCGTTCAATATATTGCCAGCGGTACCAGTGATGTGTTGAAGAGCGCTCTGGTTACCGACAACCCAGTTACCTATGGAGACGTGGAAATTCACTACACGCTTCGTCCCCGGCCTCCCGCCGCCCCGACACCAGGACCATCCGAAGCAAAACCCGCCACAGAAGGGCGATCGTCCTGGAAACTTGATCTCCCAACGCCTTAATCAATCACTTGAGTCAACCATCCTGCAGGCTAAGCCCTTTTGGATGTTCCAAAACACCTCTCACCCAAGGAAGCTCAGCTTGCAGTAACCCTAATCCTTAAGGAAAGCTCTCGCAGGAGGTATGAGATCGTGCTACCGCAAGGAGGAATTGCGATCGCCCCTTTAAACTTCAGCCTGCCTCCCTATTCCAACTCGCTCATGGGATAGATATAGCCCTACTCCAAATTTGCGATGGTATCGGAGATATGCACCTTCTGGCTAAGCAGGCTCTAGATTACCGATGTCGGATAGCATCAATACCCCCAAACGCCGCCCCATTCTGGCACTTCTGATCGTTCTGGTTAGCGTTGTCCTGTTAGCCTACAACATCAAATTAACCTTTCCCACGAAAGCCCCTGACCTCAAAAATACCTTCACGCCCGTTACCCAGGCTCCGCCTTCTCAGGTTGGTTCCTTTGATATCCTGGGCCGAGTTGTGAGTGCAGAAGAGGCAGACGTTTTAAGGCAAACAGAAGCGGGTCGCGTGCAACTAGCCCCCGAACAGGGTGCCCTTGCCATTACGGATGATTTGATTGAGTTAGGACGCGATGCCTTCTACCGGGAAACCTTCGGCAACGAGTATTTCTTTACCGATGTGGTGGGGGCCATCGCAGGTCCTATTAACCCCATCAGCATGGGCAAAGCGATTCTGGCTCTGAAAGGGCAACCCACAACCAACCTGCAAATTAAGCTGGATCAGGATGTCACCGTTGGAGGCCGCAACTTTCCAGCGGGAACCGTGCTGAATACGGGACTGGATGTACCGAAAGGTAGCCTGCTGCCCCTGGGAATGATTGCCCATAAAGAAGGTGCAAAGCTGCGGGTTGGTTTAAGCTGTGCTGTCTGCCATTCCACCGTTGATGCCGAAACTGGGCGTGTTTTAGAAGGTGCCCCCAACAGTGATTTAGATTCAGGATTGTTGCAGGCATTCGCCACTAACTCTGCCGCCATGTTCCGGCAAACGGGGGTGAATCCGTTGACCGTGGGGTTGGGCGATCGCTCCTACATTAACGGCTTTGGTCAAACGGTGAAACTGCCCGATGCTAAAGCTCTGGAAGATGCCGTCGATGCACAGCTACTCGCCTGGGCACCGGGGAATTTCGATTCCAGCCCCGATAACGTCAACAATCCAGCCCAAATTCCGTCCTCCTACACCCACGACACCTACCCTTATGGTTGGAGTGGCTTCGCTTCAGTGGGCTGGTTCCACGGGTTGACCACCCTCAACAACAACGTTCATGCCGTCAACTCCGACCCCACTACCGGAGCCTACTTCAGCAAATATTTGCTGGGGATGGACCAGGAGACCATGCTGGGGACAATGCTGCAAAACGCCGCAGATTCGAGATTTCGGCTACCCGATGGAGCAAAACCATCCGAATTCTTTGAGAAAGGCGACCCCACCCCCGGCACTCCCGGCCTCAATCAGGTGGTGCGAATGCCAGGATTTCCCAAAGGTTCCGTCTTCATTCTGGATGGGCTGGTGGCTAATTCCCCCGGTAAGCCTTTCGCCAGTCAGGTCAATGGCATGTCCGCCTACCAGAACACCCTGGCGCCACCCCCTTATCCCTTTGAGGTCGAGCCGGACACCCTTAAGCAAGGGGCCGCAGTATTTGCCAATGCCAATTGCGCTCAGTGCCATAGCGGTCGCTATTTCACCAACCACGATGTCATTCCTATCGAGGAAGTGAAGTCACAGCCCTCCCGCGCCACAGCCCTGGCGAAATTGCCACCCGCGATGGTGCCCCCTGAAACCTATCCCGCCAATATTCGGGTGCCACTGCCCACAGAGCCCAAAATTCTCTCGGTTCCCACAGACATTACTCCCGAACAGAACCAGGAGCTTGCCTACGCGTTCAACAGCAATGGGGGCTATAAGGTGCAGAACTTGGTGGGGCTTTATGTGACGGCTCCCTATCTTCATGATGGTGGGGCGGCTGCCACCGCCACTGCCCTGCAACAGGACGCAGACGGCAGCTATAGCGTTGCCAATCCGGATGAGATAGGCTTGGCCGGCACGCTGGTACAGAACCGCAAACCCGATCCAGAGGCCAGCTTGCGGGTCCTACTCGATCGCAATCTACGGCAAGTTGCCGTCACCGCCAATCGTCAGAACCCCGATTTGCAGATGATTCATGCAGATGGCAGCGGCCATGAATATTGGGTGGATGCCAGGGCCGGTTTCAGTCCGGAGGATCAGACCGCATTAATTCAATTTTTGCTGGCGATCGACGATGAGCCCACCATTCTGCCGGAGGCGGTCAGAGTAGAGGCGGATAGGCCAGAATCTTCGGCAGTTTCTGTATCGGGGTTGCTTAACTAAAGACTTGATTAGGAGAAACAGCATGGAATGTCATTTCAGCGCTAGATTCCACTTTGCTTCCACCACCTGACACACAATCTGGCTCCCCAGGTCACAACCTGGGGAGCCAACCCGTTTCAAATCCGCGTTCTATCCCTTCACTCTTTTTCAGCGGGTACGTATCATGGCTAAAATCTATGGCGATCTTCAAGGCCTCAAAGCCAATCACATCAAACAGCTTGAGAAACTTCAGGAGCAGCGGCAACCGGGCGATCGCTTCCTCACCCCCGAGCTAGCTGAGCAACTTGCCGACCTGAGTGCTGCCATTCACCATCCCATTTCCTGCTACATCAACCGCCGAGGGCAGTTCGTGCGAGTGGCCGTAGGCACTCCCGCGCAAACCCAATTAAGGGAAGAAGCCTTGCCCCGGAAGAGTGGCGATCGCCTCAGCGGAATTCGTTGCATCGTGGCTCAGGCCCGCCCCTACGACTCGGGCGATCTGGTCGCTATGGTGCAGCAACGGTTGGATGCCCTTGTTGTTTTAGCCCTTGAGAATGGCGGTCGTAATAACCCAAATGCAGGGACGATTCAAGACGTGTTTTTAGCTCACCTGGCACCCGACCTGGAGCAGCCCTGGATGGTGGAGTCATTCAGTCTAGATGACCTAACAGACCAGGATGCCGATGACCTGATTCATAGCTGGGAACGAGAGCTTCAGGATGCTGGCATTGATTTGAATCAGCTACATCCATCTGAGGCCGATCACGATCGCGTTCTGATCGTGGCGGTAGAAACAGATGACCTGGCCGACCGCGCCTTTGACGACAGCGTTGCTGAGCTAGAACGTTTGGTAGATAGCGCCGATGCAGAAGTGGTGGGCATGGTGCAGCAGAAGCGATCGCAACCCCATCCCAAGACCGTCGTTGGGCAGGGCAAATTAGACGAAATCCGCGCCGAAGCTCAACGGGTGGGAGCCAACTTAATTGTATTTAATCAAGACATTTCGCCCTCTCAGGCTCGAAATCTGGAAGACGAGATTGGCCTGCGCGTGGTCGATCGCACGGAAGTCATTCTGGATATTTTTGCGCAGCGGGCGCGATCGCAAGCCGGAAAACTCCAGGTCGAATTGGCACAGCTTGAGTATCGTCTGCCTCGATTGCGGGGGCAGGGGCGCACCATGTCCCGCCTCGGTGCTGGAATTGGAACCCGTGGCCCTGGGGAAACTCGCCTGGAAACGGAACGCCGCACCATCCAGCGTCGCATTGCCCAGCTCCAACAGGATGTCAACCAGCTACAAGCCCATCGCGCTCGACTACGGCACCAGCGAGAACAGCAAGAGATTCCCACCTTTGCCCTGGTAGGTTACACCAACGCGGGTAAATCCACCCTGCTAAACGTGCTGACCCACGCTGAGGTGTATACTGCGGACCAACTCTTTGCCACTCTCGACCCCACCACCCGCCGCCTCACCATCGCAGACCCCGAAGCCCAAACGCGCCGCGATATCCTGCTCACCGACACCGTAGGTTTTATTCACCATCTCCCGCCCGCCCTGATGGACGCATTCCGTGCCACCCTGGAGGAGGTGAGCGAAGCCTATGCGCTGGTGCATGTGGTCGATCTCTCCCATCCTGCCTGGGAGCGGCATATCCAATCCGTCGCTGAAGTGCTCTCTGAATTACCCGATATTCCTCCCCGAGAACTGTTGGTGTTTAACAAAGTCGATCGCACCAGCAGCGAAGCCCTAGCTCGGGCTCAAGCCCTCCATCCAGATGCAGTCTTTATCTCTGCCACTCATCGCTTAGGGCTCAACACTCTGCAACAACGCCTATTTGAATGGGTTGAATCCGTTCCCATTGCGTCTCAAGCTGACGGGTGACGGGTTCCTCCCATAGAGCCCACTCCCAGATCAGAGCTTCCCCCGTTTGTTAGAGGAAAGAGGGCGATCGCCTTCCTAGCATGAGGGTAGGCTTATCACTTCATTGCCATTCACTTCAATGTTGTCAATATTGAGAAACAACCATGAACGACCCATCCCTGTCAGATTCCAGCAATAATCCTGATCAGGCAGTTATCTCATCCGAGCAAGCCCAACCTATGGCCCCCACGAACGTATCGGGCAGTGCCATGCTGGATGCTCGCACCGCCACCGATGGTTCCCAGCCTGAAGGCGAACCCATTTCGGATCCCATTGCCACCAACGTTTCACGGGCTTCCTCCGGTGATGCTAAAACCGCCGGAGTTTCTACAACAGGTGGCTCCTTCTCAACGGGAGAGGAGCATAGCCCAGGACAGGTGAATCTGCAAAATAACCCCGACCTGCCTGACCCGGACATGCAAGGGGCTCTGCCTGATACCGACCCGATGGTGATGCCCACTGATCCAGATGCTAATTTGCCCACCTAGTCTTCACGTTTGCAACCTATGTTTTTGTGTGGGGTGCTTCGCACCCCACACAAAAACATAGGTGATGGATTCCGCCTCAGCGTACTAGTTTTTCTGCCAGTGTCATTGATCAATATCAACAAGACAGCGGCGGTTAAGCTCCTAAAGACGCCAGTTCGCGGATGACCACTTCGGGCGATCGCGGCTGCCAACCTAACTCCCGTATAGCCTTACTTCCATCGACACGCACACAGCGATCGTATAGATAATGCACCCGCTCCTTACTGATCGGCGGTTGCCACTTCAGCACACGGCCAATGGGATCAAGCAGATTACCCACGATCCGCACCACCGGAGGAGGCATTTCGGCGGGGGCAGCGAGTTGGTTAGCTTCACCCACAATCTGGAACATTTCACGGGTTGTCATTTCCCCAGCCGAGGCAATGTAGTGAGCACCTGACGGAGCTTTTTCGATCGCCAGCAGCATCAGATCGACGAGATCATCGACGTGAACAATGCCGGTGATGCGATCGCCTCCCGCCCATACCTTCAACTTGCCACTGCGAAAGGCCTGAAGCACTGGGCCAAAGTGCGGGTCATCTGGCCCAAAGATACCCGAGGGCATCACACTCACCACCGAAAAGCCTTCCGCTACCGCCTGATCCACCAACTGCTGCGCCTTGTACTTCGTGGAATCGTAGGCCGACGAAAAATCTTTTTGAGTCCGCTGAAAGGTTTCGTCAATCACTCGACCCTGGGTATCACCGTAAACCCCAATCGTGCTGCAATAGAGCATCTTTTGTACCTGAGCCGCTCGGGCTGCCGCCAGCACGTTAGCGGTCCCCTGCACATTCACCCGCTCCATACGAGCTGCATCCACAACGCCCAACTCCACATAGGCAGCGACGTGGAATACCCAATCAATGCCGCTCATGGCTTGCTTCACCGCATCGGTATCGGTTACATCCCCATAGGCAAACTCTACGGGCAGCCCTTCCAGCCGGGATAGGTCACTGGTCTTGCGCACCAATGCCACCACTGTATGCCCACGATCAATCAAAGCTTTGACCAGATGGGAGCCTGTAAATCCATTCGCCCCTGTAACCAGTGCTCTCATGGCTGTATCCAAACTGTTGAACAAGACAGAATCATTGTATCGCCCGTTATTAACGCCATTTTGAGCCAGGGATGCTTCTGAGGGCAATGCAATGTGCCACCTTCAAAAACTCTCTAAACTAAATTTCTATTTCCAAGAAGATAGAACTTACGCAAGCCCACGACATTGAATTGACCAATTATTTTGCCGTCTTGGCTCTCACAGCTCTGTCAGCTCTTTTTCCCCTGATGAAGCCGTTGCTAGTGGGAGATGAGGTGGAAGACTACAGTTTTCCACCTCATCTCCCACTCAGCAATTCTCATTTTGAAATCAGGCCCGAAAACCGCGCGCTAAAGGCGCGCGGTTTTCGGGCACCAAAGCCAAGAGTTCACGCCCGTAGGGTGTGAACTCTTGGCTTTGGTGCCCATACTGAGAATTGCTGTCTCCCACTAGCAACGTCCTTATGAAAAAGAGCTGTAGCTTTAGAATAGAAGATTGATTGAGTTATGCGATCGCCCATGTCCTCCCCTTCCACTGTCGAATTTCAAGATTGTTTTGATGTCATCGTCGTTGGTGCGGGTCACTCTGGCTGTGAGGCGGCACTCGCGTCGGCGCGGTTGGGATGCCGCACCCTCCTGCTCACCCTCAATCTGGACAAGATCGCCTGGCAGCCCTGCAATCCGGCAGTCGGGGGGCCAGCGAAGTCGCAGTTGACCCACGAGGTAGATGCTTTGGGAGGCGAAATCGGCAAGATGGCCGATCGCACTTACCTGCAAAAGCGGGTGCTGAATATATCGCGAGGCCCTGCGGTATGGGCATTGCGAGCACAGACCGACAAGCGCGAATACGCCGCCATCATGAAGGGGATTATCGAGAACCAGCCCAACTTGATGGTGCGGGAAAGTATGGTAACCGACCTGGTCTTGGGCAAGAACGACGAAATCATTGGGGTAGAAACCTACTTCGGCGTTGCCTTCGGCTGCAAAGCTGTGATTTTGACCACCGGGACATTTCTGGGCGGACGCATCTGGGTTGGCAACAAGTCGATGGCAGCTGGACGAGCCGGGGAATTCGCCGCCGAAGGACTAACGGAAACCCTGAATCAGATCGGGTTTGAAGTCGGGCGCTTAAAAACAGGAACTCCAGCCCGGGTGGATCGGCGCTCAGTCGATTACACCGCCATGGAGTTGCAACCCGGTGATGAGGATGTGCGCTGGTTCAGCTTTGATCCGGAGGTCTGGGTAGAGCGGGAGCAGATGCCGTGCTATTTAACCCGCACGACAGCAGAAACTCACCGCCTGATTCGGGAAAACCTGCACATGTCTCCGGTCTATGGGGGTTGGGTTGATGCCAAGGGGCCACGCTACTGCCCCAGTATTGAAGACAAAATTGTACGGTTCGTCGATAAGGATTCTCACCAAATCTTCATTGAGCCAGAAGGACGGGATAGCCCAGAACTCTACATCCAGGGGTTCTCCACCGGGTTGCCCGAAAACCTACAGTTGCAGATGTTGCGATCGCTCCCCGGCCTCGAAAACTGCATTATGCTACGCCCTGCCTATGCCGTGGAGTACGATTACATTCCGGCTACCCAGTGCTACCCCACGCTAATGACGAAGAAAGTAGAGGGGCTATTCTGTGCCGGACAAATTAATGGCACCACTGGCTACGAAGAAGCCGCGGCTCAGGGCTTAGTAGCAGGCATTAACGCCGTACGCTTTGCCCAGGGCCAAGAGATGATCGTCTTTCCCCGTGAGCAGAGCTATATCGGCACGCTCATCGACGACCTGTGCACAAAGGATTTGCGGGAACCGTATCGGATGCTAACCTCACGATCCGAGTATCGGCTTATTCTGCGCTCCGACAATGCCGATCAGCGGCTCACCCCTCTGGGCCGCGAGATTGGCCTGATTGACGATCGCCGCTGGGATTTGTATACCCAGAAGCAGGAGGCGATCGCGGCTGAAAAAGAACGCCTTCACAGCACCCGCGTTAAACAACACGATGCGATCGGTCAACAGATCGTGGAGGATACTCAGCAAGCAATCAAAGGTTCGATTACGCTGGCCGATTTACTGCGTCGTCCCGGTTTCCACTACGGCAACCTGACACATTACGGATTAGGCAATGCATCCCTGAACCGGGAGGAACGGGATGGCGTCGAAATTGAAATTAAATATTCCGGATACTTACAACGGCAGCAGAATCAGATCGACCAGATCAGCCGCCAGGCAAACCGTCCCCTCCCCGCAGATCTGGATTACCACACCATCGACACTCTTTCTAAGGAGTCGCGTGAGAAGCTGGCAGCAGTACGGCCCCTGACCATTGGTCAGGCCGCACGTATTGGTGGCGTGAATCCAGCCGATATTAACGCGCTGCTCCTACATCTAGAGATCAGCGCTCGCCGAAAAGCCGCAGCAGTTTAGCCGCTGTAGGCTGACACCAGTTGATTACAAGTGATGCATTTTGTTGAGTCGAGTGTATGAGACGTACTCAACTCAACAAAATGGGTGACTTTGACTAAAACGCACTTCAGAATGGGCTGACTGATTCACCATCCGCTACATATGGCGTAATTTGCTGTGTTCGTTGAGTTTTCTCACCAGACACAGCAAGGTGAATAAGCTTTGAAAACCACCCAAATTGATGATGAATCCCTTCAGCATTTCCCTCACACTGCGGGAGACAACACTAAAACGGATTCATAGCTATGAAGTATCGGAGACTCGGTAGCAGTGATCTGAATGTTTCTGAGATCAGCTTGGGGTCGTGGTTAACCTACAGTGGGGGAGTCGAGCGGCAACAGGCCGAAGCGTGTATCCACAAAGCCTTTGATCTGGGCATCAACTTTATTGACACCGCCAATGTTTACGGGCGCGGTGCAGCAGAATCTCTGTTAGGGGAAGTGTTGCAGGGAGTCGATCGCAGCTCCTATGTTCTCGCGACCAAAGTGTACTTTCCCATGTCAGATACCGATCGCGGTCTATCTGCAGCACAAATCCGCAAACAAGTGGATGCCTCTCTACAACGACTTCGCGTAGATTATGTGGATCTCTACCAGTGCCATCGCTACGACGTGAATACACCTCTGGAAGAAACCATGATGGCGCTCACGGAAGTCGTACAGCAGGGAAAAGCCCGCTACATCGGCTTTAGCGAATGGAACGCTAGCCAAATTCAAGCCGCGTTAGATATGCCCGATGCGGCCAAGTTTGTGTCTAGCCAGCCCCAATACTCAATGTTATGGCGACAGCCTGAAGCAGAAGTTTTTCCCCTATGTGCAGCCCATGGGATTGGCCAAATTGTGTGGTCACCTTTAGCCCAAGGAGTCTTGACTGGAAAATACAAACCCGGTGAAGCACCACCCCAGGATTCCCGCGCATCCAATGACAAGATGAATGGATTTATGAATGATTTGATGAGCGATCGCACCCTCGCTGCCGTTCAAAACCTCAAACCTATTGCCGAACGGCTTAATATCTCCATGGCTCAACTGGCCCTCGCCTGGATTCTACGTGATGAGCGCGTGTCGTCGGCAATCGTTGGAGCCAGTCGCCCCGAACAGTTAGCGGACAACGCAGCTGCATCTGACGTTGAGCTGAGTGCTGAGATACTGCGGGAGATTGATAACGTTCTGGCTCCAGCCATGCCTCAAACCGCAGCCCGGTAAAGTAACGGGTTGCTTGCTAGGTGTCGTGTGCGTACACCATACCCAGCAAGTATGCATAAGCTAAAAAAAACTCGGCTCCAGTCGCAGGGCCGAGTTTTAGACTTTGTGTTGTTGATACAGTCTTCAGCAGGGAACACACTTAACAAAACCAAAGCAGGGGGCTAAAAGCCCGAAAAATTAGTCGAAAACCCAATCAAACAGGGAGGCATTTAGCGATCGCCATTCCTCCAGACTGAGTTGATGTTGCTCGTACCAATCCCGCACCAATTGGCTCAGTTGGCTACAGGCTTCATAGCGGCTAATCAGTTGTTTCGCCGCCCGAATGGCCTGAAACTGTTCTTCATACACCTGACGAATATGAAGACGCTTTCGAGAGGCCGAATAGCAAACGCTACGGTAGCCGTCTTCCTCCTTCACCAATTCGATTACCCAACTTTGGTAGAAATCAATCAAATCACCACTCATTCCGGTCAAATCCTTCAGGTAACAACACAACTCGAATAATGGAATGGGGCTTTGTTCAGGGATGTCTCTACTTTAACCAAGTCTTCTCCTAACAACCCATGGCAACTTAGCGGAATATAGTTCCGCCAACTGTGCAAATTTCATCCCAGAATCAAACTTGAACCATTAAATACGCACCTGAAAGTAACCCTTTTTCAAGGAACCACTGCGTTTAACTGAACTTGCTAAACAGCTCGCAGCCTTAATCGCACGATTTTTGAGAAGGTATTCTCCCTGCCCAAGCGTTGGATACAAGCAGTTTTACGAGGGCGGTGGACTTTACCCGCCCCCGGATAGCCTTGGCCTGGTTAGTTAGGCATTCGAAGCTAATTGAAGGCATTGCCTTTAATTAGCTTCGAATGCCCTAACTAACCAGGCGATCGCAATAAAACCGGATTTAACACTTACAGAAGTGAGATTTACCCGATACGTTTCACTCACAAAAAACACGACCTACAACACCAGCCCAAATTATTGTTGAAAAACTGTCCAGGAAACTGGTAGATCCAACATAGTTGGTATGCTTTGGATGAAACCTTGCAAGCTCGCTTATGTGTAACAGCACTTCTTCAAAGCCCTCATCAACTGGCCAGCACCTTGTGCTATATCCGTTGGGTTTCAACCGGTTCTATAGCTTCCTACACTCCTAAGGAGCGTGCGTCGAACAACCTGTAACTCTTTTTGTGGGAGTGGTGGCTTTGCTACCACTCCCACAAAAAGAGTTACAGGTTGTTTTATTTGTGATTCCTAAGAAACACAGCTGTTTCTTTCATGTTTCACGGTTCTACCCAGTGAGGAACTCACATCTTGTAGCCAACCCCAGAAGCTCTATTTTTCGTGGAGGCACACGAAAAATAGAGCTTCTGGGGTTTGGTGCAAAATCCGACCTGAGATAGGGCACGCCATCAACTCTAAGACAGACACGATAGTTCACACTTTCCACTAGCAGAATTCGATAAGCTAAAGGGGAGAGCAATCAGGAATTATTATGAGAGCAATCAATTTTGCCAATGAGCGCAGATCCTGGGCATCCGTCATTCTATTCACCCTGGGTCTGTGGCTGGGCGGTAGTCTGGTAGTCAGCTTGATCGTCATGCCTACGCTATACGTTGCTGGCATGATGGCTGAAAGCGGCTTTACCTCCGTGGGCTATAGCCTGTTTTGGGTACTGAATCGGACCGAGTTGCTGTGTGCCTCGGTGGTTTTGACAGGCGTACTGGTGCTAGCCCAAAACTCGATTATCCATGATGGCCGACGGGCGATCGCCCTGGCTACACTTCTTCTCACCATCCCGCTACTCTACACCTACATTCTGACGCCCGAAATGATAGCGCTGGGAGCACAGCTCGACCTGTTCAGCGATCGCCTCAGCATTTCGCCCACGATGGATTGGCTGCATGGCGGCTACTGGAGCATGGAAATCCTCAAGTTCGGCCTTGGCCTCTGGCTGTTCCGGCAGATTGATCAGGCTCGTACGCTTCCATCCTCCTAAAAATAAGGAACGGCTGCGATCGCGAGTTTATTAGCAGAAGAGTGGAGCTTACTCCACTCTTTTTTTGGCTCGGTTCCTACAAAAAATCTATTTTTACGGTTCTTTAATATGCCAGCACACAAATTTCGACTGCCAAATTAGGACAAAGAGAATATGAAGCTGCGCCCTGTTCTACGCCCTGTTCCACGCCCTGCCACCTTATAGTACAGCTCCATATCGAATTGGTATTAAGTATGAAAACCTGGAAAACAAAGTGTGAAAATATACCTTTAGAACGTGGGATCTTCCGGCTGACAGGGCATCCTATACATAGGTCTGGATGAGGAAAAACACACTATGACGATGCAATTAATCATTCCTGATCCTGTTTTGGAAGCGCTGCGGATTCCCAATCAGCAGGTTGAGCAGGAGTTGTTGAAGGAATTGGCGATCGCTCTGTACGATCGCGAAATGCTCCCCTTTAGCAAAGCTGCCGAACTGGCGCAGATGGACAAACAGGAATTCAGCCGAATTGCCGCCCATCGAGATATTAGCCGCCGTTGTACTGTCACCGATGTAAATGGGCATCCCGTCTACACTTGCAGCGAATAAAGTTCAATCACAAGTAAATTTAGATGTCTATGATAAAAAGTGGCACGGTGCTTTGCGCCGTGCCACTTTTTATCATAGACATTTAACCCAACATGACCAGGACTTACGCATTTACGTTGGGTGTGGTGTGCGAAGCACACCACACCCAACGTAAATGCTCTAAATATGGTGGGCTTGCGTAAGCCCTGATGACACAGGATGCTTTTCTCTCCAAGGGCAAGAGAAATCATCTTAAACGGGCTTTAGGGTAGGGTTGGTACGTCCAAAGCAGGTGTGAAATTGATCTGAGATTCCCAGGTAATCAGGGTAATGCCCACCGCTTGCTCCAGTTGGGTCAGGCTGTTCAAGAACGCGATTTCTGCTTCCAGTTGTGCATTTTGGGCATTCACCAACGCTTCTTCTCGCTGGCTCAGATCCAGTAAGGTAACCCCGCCCCGGCCCCGCCGAAACTTTTCGCGATCGCCCTGCAATTGCAACGCGGCCGCCTCGGAGGCTCGGCGTGCTGCTTCTACCCGTAGTTGATTCGATCGCACGTCCTCCAGGCGCGTCGTTACCTCGTTGCGAATTGCCGTCGTTACACGTGCCAGTTCATTTTCGCTCTGCAACAGGTTTACCTGGCTACGGCGGCGCTCTGTCTCCAAGCGTTCATCCCCCAAAGGTCGGGTCACGACCAACCCCAATCGGGCCTCCGCATCATCGCCCATAGTAGCGCGCCCCTCCGCATCCAGTTGCCAGCGCTGATTATCCGCTGCAATATCCACGCTCACCTGCTCTACCTGGGTCGCAAGCTGAGCCCTGCGATAGTCAGGCCGTTGTTGATAAGCCGTTTCTAATAATGCCGTGAGCTTCAGGCTGGGTACTTGCTCCAGTGCCGCTGTAAACCACCGAGCAACTTCATCCAGTGATGCGACAAACTGGATCGGCTCATCACTACCAATTAAATTCAGCAGATTTGTATTAGCCTGGGCCAATTGGTTACGTGCATTTTGCAAGTCTCGTTCGGCATTGGCAATATTGCCGTCGGCTTCCACCAAATCAACTCGGGGACGCCGACCAGCCTGTACCAGAGCGTTGATGATTGCGTTCTGGTCACGACGTCGCTCCAGGGCCTGCTCCTGAATCCGAACCGCTTCCTGTTGCTGAATCAGGTCAGTGTAGCTAGTTATGGCCTGAGTGATGGTCTCCGTGGTTTGCTGTTGCAGGGCCAGCTGATTACGCTGCTCGGTCAGGCGTGCCTGGGTGATAGGGGCCCGGTTAATGCGTTCACCAAAGCCTCGCAGAAGCGGTTGGCGCACAATCAATTCGACAGGCTGATCATCGAGTGGGTCGATCGCCAATTCTAACCTGGTACCAATTGGGGTCAGGGTTTCGGCTGTGACCCGGGCCGACTCATCGGTGGTCGTGCGGTCTTCCCTCACAAACTCATTCTCCGAATCTTCTAAGCGTTGCGTCACGGCCAGGGAAAGCCGGGGAGTAATGTCGGGGTCAAATCGGCTCTCTGCCTCCACCAGTTGTTGTTGCTGCACAATCCGCTCTAGCAGGGCATCTCGTAGTTCGCGATTGCCTTCAAGCACCAAATCAATGAGTTGAGGCAGACGGAGGGGTACCTGTTGGAAATCAGTGGATTCTGAGAGAGAAGTTTGGGGTGTGGACTGAAACAGGGGAGAGACAGGGGCAACTCCCGTTGGGATAGTAGGATCGAGCGGCTGTGCAGTTCCGGCTGGAACTATAGAACCCAACAGCACACCTGTGAGAAGACTCATTTTGAGCCATGGATGGCGATCGCCCAACATCCTCCTCTAATCTCCCCGCAGTGCATCAACAATATCTAAGCGAGCGACCCGCAAAGCTGGCAGCAGGCTGGCCCCGACCCCTACGGCAAAAGCAGCTCCCATGGAGATTGCTGCATCCTGCGAGCGAAACGTGTAGGGAACCTCAAAGACTTGCTTAGCCGCCACCTGGGTCAAGAAGTGTACCGTTACCACTGCAGCGACTCCACCTAGCAGGCTCAGAACCGCTGCCTCGGTAATAAACTGAGCCATCACCTCCAGATCTGTGGCACCTAACGCTCGCCGCAGACCAATTTCTCGGGTTCGCTCTACCACCGCTGCCACTGTGATATTGGCAATTCCCACTCCGCCAATCACCAGGGCCAGCAGCCCCACTCCTTTCAATACTCGGGCTGACGCTCGCTGCTGCTGTTCTTCTTTGTAGAGATCTTCCGCATTACTTCCAATCTGAACATTAAAACCGGGATAGCGCTGCTTGAAAAAGGTTTCCAACGATTCCTCTACTGTCTTGTAAGTGCTCAGTTGGGCAAGAGCAAGTTGTGCCCGTTCCATGTTGTACCCGCCGGCCAGCACACTGGTATAACTCTGAGTAAACCAGACGGTTCCAGTTGGTTCTTCGTCTGCCCAGTTTTTCTTGGTTTCGCTTACCCCAATTACAGTGAAGCGGGTTCCGGCAATATAGATACCTTGCCCAATCGGAGACACGTCCTGAAATAGGCGACCGGCTAACGCTTCATCCACGATGACCACAGCGTAGTACTGCTCAAAATCCACCGGGCTGAAAAATCGCCCTTGCAGAATTTGCCGTCCGGTCGTTTGCTGGTAGTTCTGTGAAACACCAACCATATCTACCTGGGTGGCTACTACATCCTGGTATTGCACCTCAGAAATGCCCCAAATGTTGGTCGTAAAGCTATAGTCACGGATGCCCGCCACCTCCCGACGCGCCGTTTCGATCTCCTCGGCAGTGAGGCGAGGTGGATCTTTATCCCAGGTGGGGTCGTAAATAAAGGGAGAGACGTAGGGGTTATCACGTTCTGCAAGCTTCTGATTGAGCTGGGTCGTAGTAATGGCATCGATGTTAAGAGTGGCATTGACCGCAGCAACTCCCATAAAAATGCCGAGAGCCGTCAGCCCCGATCGCACCCAATTACCTCGCAGATCGTTGAATGTAACCTGCAATAAATCTAGAGGAGAGAGGCTCATGGCGACGGAGCCTCCCCCGGTGCGGTGAGGGGTGTACCCGGAGTTAGCGTAACGCCAGAGGGAAGGACGGGAATAATCTGGTCTCCCGGAGCCAGACCAGACCGGATTTCCACCTGTTCCACGCTCTGAAGCCCCAGCACGACCGATCGCCTCTGTGCCGTCCCATCCTCACCTCGCACCCAAACATAGGGGGAGTCTCCATTCTGAACGGCTGTAATGGGGATGGCGATCGCATTCCGGCTTCGCTCTAAAATAATTTCCACACTGACATCGCTACCGGGAATTAGGGTCTGGCTGGGAGCATCCAACACTACTCGTGCTTCCACAGTGGTTGGGTCGTTGCGGCCAGAATTGTTGGCACTAGGGGCAGCAGCCTGGGGCGCGACATCAGCAATCCGGCCTGCAAAGGTACGTGCATTGGGGCCAATAACGCTGACCCGCACGGGCATGTTGGGTCGAACCCTTTGGGCATCCAATGTCAATAATTGAAGCCGTACCATTTCCTGGGTGGGGTCACCGATGGTGAGTAACTCCCCCTCCTGCTGAACCCCATCCCCCGGATTAACCAGGACGTTCAGAATAACGGCATCGAAAGGGGCCACAATCCGAGTGTCGGCAAGCTGGGCCTGCAGGGTTTGCAGCTGTAGTTCATCATTACGAAGCTCCAGCTCAGCATTGGCAAGATCTACTTCCGCATCCCGCAGGCTACTCTCAGCGTCTTCCAAAGCATTTTGGTCCCCTCGAAAATCGTCTTCAGAAATAAAGCCCTGGTCCAGCAACGACTGGGATTCCTGAACCCGTTCTTGTGCTCGAGCGCGGCGACCCTGACGTTCTTGAATGCGCTCTCGTTCTCGGTTGAAGGTGTTGCGGGATTTTTGCACATCCACCCGCGCCTGGTTTAGTTGCTGTTGTAGGTTGCGATCGCGCAACACCAACAAAACCTCCCCTTTAGCTACCCGCTGCCGCTCGTTCACGGCTACCGCTTCCACGGTCACATCAGTTGGTGCTTTGAAGGTCTGCTGTCCCCCCAATTCCACCACACCAGACCCAGTCACGATGACCTCCACATCCCCCCGCTGAGCCGGAATGGTTGCCACACTCACGGGTTCTGCTGGGGCACGCAAGGTTTTCTGATAGGCAAACCAGCCTCCCAATCCCAGTAGTAAAACTAGACCAGAACCAATGATCCAACGTACCCCTCGGCGCTGCCGAGAATCGATATCCTCCTCCAGTAAACCCAGACCCGTTGCAGACGTATTTTCAGGAAAATCGGATGGAGGTTGCTGAGGCTCCAAATCCGAAGATAAATCAGGTTTCACCAAACCCCCTTAACTGACACCCAGATTCAGGTAGACGACGTTGAACAGCACCATTTAAGCCAACACTTTAGAACACATTTCTTGAGATTTTACGCGCAAAAAAGAGTGGTGCCAACAGAAAGCCAAACCCTGTATTCTAGCAACCTCACAAAATGCCAATCTAAATCTCTAAAATACAGGCGACACAAACCCTATCTATATCGATGAGGTGGGCGAGACTATTCCAGAAATAGCCAAAGATAGCATACAAAGCAGGACACCGAAAATGATTCTTAGTGTAATACTTAGAACAGCTTTCGCTCATGTTCACAAGCCTCCGTCAAGTATCCAGACTCAGTACAAAAGAGAAGTATTAAACATCAAATTCAGAGATAAAATATCAGGCTCTATTAAAACGGGTAGACAAATAATAAAATCCTGAGGTAATTGCAAAAAGCATGAGCCATAAACACAGTAATTTTCAAAATGGCCTATCAGACAAACACATAATTGGATATTCTGCGAGAACTTAGTTTTTGTTTTAACAGAACAACAAAAAACTAAGTTCTCAAACATCTCGACGGATGCTGATACAGCTCCTCAATCTATAACCCTTTCCGAGCCGATGAAGTACAAGAGATGGATGTAAGGCCTTGTCCTACGCCCATTTGGCTTAACGAGGTATAGCGGCCGGCGTCGCACTATCATCTACAATACGTCCATCACTCATACGGATCATGCGCTGGCTGTAGCTGGCCACTTCCTGGGAGTGGGTAATTACAATCAGGGTCATACCACTGGCATGCAGTTCATCGAAAATCTGGGTGATGACTTGAGCTGACTGCGTATCCAGTGCCCCCGTTGGCTCATCGGCCAACAGAAGGACCGGACGATTCACCAATGCGCGGGCGATCGCCACCCGCTGCTGCTGTCCCCCCGACAATTGCCCTGGCTTTTTGTGGAGGCGATCGCTCAACCCCACCCGCTGCAAAGCATACTCGGCACGTTTACGCCGAAGCGAGTGCCCTACTCCGGCATACATCATGGGTAAAATGACGTTTTCTAGAGCCGTCAGATTTGGCAGCAGCTCATAGCGCTGAAACACAAAGCCCAGCTTGCGGTTGCGAATTCTCGCCAAGCGGCTCTTGCTAAGCTGCGACACCTCGACTCCATCCAGGTAGTAGCGCCCTGAAGTCGGGCGATCGAGGCAGCCTATCAAGTTCATTAGCGTGCTTTTGCCGGAACCAGACTGGCCAATAATAGCGCAGTACTCCCCAGCGTGGATGGAGAGAGAGATGCGATCGCACGCCCGAATCATCGCTTCTCCCTGACCATAGACACGGGAAATGTTATCCAGGCGAATCACCGCCTGACGTTCCGCTTCAATACCAGAATTTGATGCGCCCATGCCCAGCCTTATCATGCCGACACCGAGAGGGGTCGTTGCTACTGTAACCCTAAATTCTGCCCATGAGGAGCCTCACTCCTGAGGGGCTAAACAATTACACTCAACCCGCATGGATTTAAACAATCAGAAGGGTATAGCGCGAACCTGCATCATGGAATTTTGAGAGGTAATTTGATTGGGCTGTGGAGTGGGGTTTTGAGAGGAGAGCGATCGCCATATATAGCACTTTCATGCTATATCCTCATTTTGCCCAACTTTGACTGTGCTGTGGTCGGCTTTGCGCTTAAGAAATGATGTTTAAAGCGGCCGCTATACGGCCCAAATCTGCCCATTTTCGCACTAGAACAAAAGTACGCTTTTATGGCTTTAAATAGGGTATTTTTTGCCCTTTCTATAGCGTAGGTACGCTATAATGAATACATAAATTAAGTGCTGTGGCGATCGCTCTCTCTATTGACCAGCCTTGGCTTACAGATATGAGCCAGTGAGCGAGCGTGTGTAACGTGCGGTATCGCCCAGTTTTCTGCCCCCATCCGTCTTCAAACTATCCCGTCTGATCGTTCGCCTCTGAGCCGAGGTCGTTCAGCCCAATTTTTAGAGGAGTTCCCATGGAACTGTACATCAACTCGGCCCGCATTCGGCAGGCCATGACTGATGCGTTGCCTGACCTGAAGCACAACCTCCGGGAGCGATGGGGCGAAGACCCCTACACCGATCCAGAACTCATGGAGGCGATGCAGCGCTGGTTAGAGTTATCCATCGAAGCACTCGTGAATGAGATGGATTACCACCTTTACAGCGGAGCCTATCCCTTTAATCGGCACGACTTTGAACACGCCCTGAGGGCGATCGACCAGCGGCAGCAACAGGATTCGGGTGCCGGTCAAGCTGTGGCGTAAAACAGATTTTTTCAATAAGGATTCACACACTATGGTTATGCAAACCCCTCGGAAACCAGAATTAACGATCAACGACTATCCCCATGAGATTGCCAAGTTGAGGACAGCGATCGCCCGTCTCGACCGCGAAGTTGCGAGTTTAGAGTATGCGATCGCCCGAATTGACCTGAGCATTGAAAACACCATTGCCAGCAACCGTGAGCTGAAGAACGACACCCAGCGTCGGGCGAAGCGCGGAGAGTTGCGTGGGTTCCATCCAGAGCTACGGACCTATCAAGAGCAGTTGACACGAGCCCGAGAGAAGCGTACCCGCAAGGAAATCCAACTGGAGATGCTGCGGAATGCGTTTAGTGTTGCCAAGCTCAAGCTACGGCACGAGATTGCTTCTATGGTTTTAGACCGCGATGTGGACTTGGCGATGGATTTGGCCTTGGCTGCCTAGGTGTAAAGCCCATTTTGAGAGCGATGGGACAGGCGATCGCTCCAAATGGGGTTGCTTCTCCGTTATCCTCTCTCACGACCCATTTGAGCTATTGTTTTCTCGGGGACTCTCTCCGTGAACAACCTCAAATGGGTTCTTCAATCAAGCATGATTACCGTTAGCGTTTACGGCATACCGTCCTGATGGACATGAAAGAAATTTTGGCTCACCGCATGCAGCAGTTGGGCTATAGCCAGTACAAACTCACGCAGGAAGTTTGCAAATTGCGGTCCGAAGATGGCGATGTCCCCCCAGTGCTGAAATACAACTCCAGCATCGGCAAAGCTCTCAACGACCCCGACAATGTCAAGCTCTACATCATTGAGGATATTGTCAACGCATTGGGTGGCGAGATCATTATCCGGTGGAACAACCCCCAGGAGATCCGCGTGGATTAACCTTTCCAGGCTTTATCACCCGTTCCAAGCAGATGAGGTACGTGAGACAAAGCCCACGTACCTCATCCGCCTGGAAAATGCTGTATCTTTGTTTTTCCTACTCTATCTTGAGAAATCGCCATGCGACCCGCACCCATCCCCCCCGGCCCTGGTCAAGAATCGGTCTGGGACTATCCCCGTCCCCCACGCCTGGAAGAAACCTCCAAACCCATCCAAATCATCTTTAATGGGGTCACGATTGCTGATACACACCGCGCCAAGCGGGTGTTAGAAACCAGCCATCCGCCAACCTATTACATCCCGCCAGAAAACATCAAGATGGAGTACCTGGTGGCGGCTGAGCGGGGCAGCTTTTGTGAGTGGAAGGGGCAGGCCCGCTACTTTACCGTGAAAGTGGGCGATCGCACAGCTACCGACGTTGCCTGGAGCTATCCCAACCCCACACCTACCTTCGCTGCCATTCAAGACCACGTAGCCTTCTATGCTCATGCCATGGATGCCTGCTATGTGGATGGCGAAAAGGCTCAACCTCAACCCGGAAATTTCTATGGCGGTTGGGTTACGTCAGATATTGTGGGCCCATTCAAAGGTGAGCCGGGCAGTTGGGGTTGGTAAGCAGCACCCATTCCACCGCTTCTGCAACAGTCGCAACTTGCGGCCCCTCAGGTAATGGGGGTCGTTCCACCATCACGACAGGCAGGCTCAACTCCCGAGCAGCCTGAAGCTTGGCATTTGTGGAGCCGCCGCTGTTCTTGCAGACTAAGGCCTCGATCCGATACTCCAGCATCCAGGTTCGCTCTTGCTCAACAGTGAACGGAGGACGGCCATAGAGAATCTCGCCACCAGGAAGAGCGGCATCCGGTTGAGGAGCTTCCAGCAACCGCATGAGAAACCACAGGCTACGCAGAGGCGCAAAGGTGGCCAGATCCTGACGGCCAATCGCCAGGAAAATACGTTGGGCCAAACCAGGAAGTATTTCGGCGGCGGCTGACAGCGTTGGGACGGATAGCCAGCGATCGCCCTCCTCAGCCTTCCAGGCAGGGCGCACCAGCATAAGCCGGGGGATATGGCAGGTGTGGGTGGCGATCGCCGCCTGCTGAGACATCTGCTCGGCAAAGGGATGCGTAGCATCTACCACAACATCAATTTCTTCCTGCTGCAAGTAAGCGACTAGCCCTGCTACCCCGCCAAAGCCGCCCACCCGCCATAATCCAACTGGCGTACGAGGCTGTTGAGTTCTCCCGGCCAGGGATGTCATAACGGTCAAACCCAGACCAGTAAGGGCTTCTGCCAACTGAAACGCGGACTCTGTACCACCCAAAATCAGAACGCGATTCATCCCAAATGCTGAGTTTCGTTGCAAAGGTTGCACACAAGTGTTACATTTCTTAACAGGGATTTGGAATGGCGATCGCGGCTTTGAGCCAATGAGTTTTCATGACTACCGGTCGTGCTGTCAGCCAAACTTGAATTCTCCTTCCAACACAGCAAGTATAACCAGCCTCCTTCCGTGGCTGGTTTTTATTTCAGCTTGGGCACGAGATATTCTACAATCCTTTCTTCCGGCTGCAATGCCAAACGTTTGTATTAATTCCTGTTGGCTATAAATGAAATCTCCCACAGATACACATACCTGCGGTTTAACCGTGATACCTTAGTGATTAGTGTGATAAGCCTGGGCATTGGGTATTAAGCCAGGCGAATTGTTTTGAGTAAAAATCTTTTCTTTTCTCATGACAGAATCTATCACCTTAGAGGGGCTAGCTCTATTTGTGGTTAGCAAATAGCTGTTCTAAGCAAATTTGTCTGAAACCGACGTCTGGAGGAATCTTTAATCTATGTCTGTTCGTCTCTACATTGGCAATTTGCCTAAAGAGCTTGAGCGCCAGGAACTAGCCGCACTTTTTGAAGAATATGGCGATTCCGTTAGCACCAAGGTCATTACCGATCGCAAAACTGGCAAGTGCCGTGGTTTTGGCTTCGTTACCGTGAAAACGGACGAAGAAGCGGATAAAATCATCGAAAAATACAACGGATACACCCTGAAAGAAAGCACCCTCAAGATTGAGAAAGCGAACCCTCGTACCAAGGGTGAAGGCGAAGAGGGTAGCGAAGTGAGCGCACCCGCCCCATCGGGTGGCGGTCGCCGCAAGAATAACAGCGGTGGCGGTGGCAACAAGCCGAAGCGCACCAGCAGTGGTGATTCCGATTCCGTACAGCCTGACCCTCGTTGGGCTCAAGAGCTCGAGAAACTGAAGGAATTGTTGGCGGCTCAAACTACCAATTCCTAATTAGGGCTATCAATAGTCCTCTATGGCAATGGGAGCGTTCTACAGAACGCTCCCATTTTTTATCGGTTAGACCGCCGCCAGTCGGGGCGGGAATGATGGGTTACCGTTTCAACCATTGAACGGCCTGTTGTTGGAGCATTGCGATCGCTGGGCTTGGATTCTGCGACTGAATGTTGCCCGGATTGCTCCAGGTAAAGGGGGCTTCTCGCTCTGCGGACATCCACAACAATCGTCGGGCACGGGTCATGGCTACATAAAGTAAACGAAATTCCTCAGCCAGTTTAAGATAGTTGGCCTGTTCCCAGGCTCGTTGAGTTGGGGGTAAGGGAAATTGCCCATGAACGATGGCCCGAATTTGGGCTCGGGCAATTTCTGCCAGACTAAAACGCCCTAAAAATTCACCCTGGGGCGGAATCCAGACATCACCGGGAATAGTGTTGGCATGGAGAAAAGGAAGAAAAACTGCATCCCAATCCAATCCCTTAGCCTTGTGCATCGTCATAATGGTGAGCTGTCCGGCACGGGTATAGCGAGCATCCGTATCTGTTTGAACCGGCTCAAAACGTTCGGCTCGTACGATTTCTCCCAGAGCGCTGAGAATGGCCGGCAGAGAAGATTCAAACGTCGTTTGGCGAGCAATACGAACAGCTAATTTGTCAGCAGTCGCTAACTCAGTCTGGTCATAGCCCAGGGTTAATGCCAAAAACGGGATGAGTTGGTACGGGGGTAGCTCCAATCGGGCACGCAGCAGGTTGTTACAGTAGCGACGGGCCGTCTGCACTGACTCCAGCTGCGCCGAATCCAGGGGGCCGGGGAAGAGAAATTGCTCTGGCTGGGGGGTAATTTCGTTGAGATCCTGGGTGGGTACTCGCTGGCGGTTGACCAGCACTTGCAGGGCCGCTTTCAAGTAATCCGGCGAGTGGGGCCGCTCCAAAAATTGCAGCAGAGAAAAGATTTCAGCGGGAATGTGGGAGTGGCGATCGCGCTCTCCAACCTCATAAATCTCCAGACCCAACCGCTCAAAATCGACCCCAGTATCGACAGACTTCGAATTGCGAAGGCAATCGGCAATAAATTTACCCTGACGATTTTCCCGGACTAGAATGGCTAGACGGACTTCCGGATCACTCTGGTACAAATCCGCCACTCGCCGCGCAATCAGAGTGACCGCATGGACTGGATCATTGGGAAAGCGAATTTCCAGGCCTTGACCCATCGGAGCGGGGTTAGCATCTGATTGCGGATCGCCAGCAGCCACCGGAAGGATATTTTGTGGTCGAAATGGAACATTGAGACCATTTGGGCCTGGATAACGCTGGTTCACCCAGGCCAGCAATGTGTTAGCTGCTTGCATCAGAATCGGGCTGCTGCGGCCTGCCTGATCCATCGTCGCCAGTTGGCCCTGTGCCTGACACGCCTCGCAAAACTCCCGAAAAAACACGGGGTCTGCTGGGGTAAAGGTAGAGTTGATGGCCTGGTTGGGGTCACCTACTCGCACTAGGTTCATAGCTCCTGTTTGAGGATGGGTCGCCAGAATCTCTAGCAGGCGAGTTTGCAGGGGCGATGAATCCTGCGCTTCATCCTCAAAAACAGCCGCGATCTGTCCCTGCCAGGTATAGCGGGCCTCGTTATCCTCCAGCACCCGGAGGGCCGCCAGAATCATGTCGTCGTAGTCGATGAAGCTACGCTGTTGCAGCAAGAGCTGGTACTGCTGGTAAAGGCCTGCAGCGATCGCCAACAAATCATAATCTGCCGCCGATTCTGCTTCACTAACATTGCGAATGCGATCGCGACTATGGTGCACGAGCAGTTCGGAACTCAACCCCGAACTCTTCGCCTCCCGAATCACCGTGTGAGCCAGGCCCGGAAGAATTTCTGTGCGCAACACTGACTGCCGTCGCAACCGTTCAGTCTCTTCCCCGTCAAAACTCTGACCCTCAATTAACCGCTGGTAGAGAATGGGGTTAGCGGCCACCCACTGATCCACACTGGTACGAATCAACCGATGACTCTGATTCGGAGACACCAGGGTCATGCGATCGAGGGTGAGGCCTGATAGATCAGGATGACGGGTTGCGATATTGAGAGCTAAACCATGCAGGGTGTAAACGACAAAACCACTAATGGGTAAGCCAAGCTTTTCAAGTTCCTGCCGCACCTTGAGGCGAAGATTGGCGGCAGCCGAGCGGGTGAAGGTGACCAGGAGAATTTGGCTATCCGATGGACGGCCCACCTCCCGCGCCTGAAGATAGCGACGGCCCAGTTGAATGGCAGTGGCGATCGCCATCCCCGTTGACTTCCCGGCACCTGGTACTGCCGACACGGCCAGCGGCCCTTCCGTCCAATCGGCCAACGCCTGCTGGCCGGGCCGCAATTGGTCGCGCAACTGTCGCAGTTGTACATCCAACTCCTGCCACCGTTGCTCAATATTCAGAAATGCGTCAACCATACCCTGACCTGACAGAGGGGCTATCTAGCCCTATTCTCGCTTATAGCAATGTGCAAGTGCGTTAAGTGCAGAAACGGTGGTGTGGGGCACGAAGTGCCCCACACCACCGTACTTAATCAACGTGCACAGCGCTATGTACAGAACTGACGCAACCTGAGTTCACCTTTTTCAAGGACCATGTAAAGTCATTAGTTCGGACAGTTTTTCTGAAACCCTTGATTTTGCGTGCGCTTCGCGCACGCAAAATCAAGGGTTTCAGAAAAACTGTCCAGAGTATTGTAAAGTGCAACCCTTGAAAAAAGCGAGTTTTGCGTGCACAAAGCGCACGCAAAACTCAGCACTTCAACTTATCCCAAACTCACGTTACGCAATTTTATTGGATGGGCTGTGTTTTACCCATCACATCCAGCAAATTTGGAACGAGGACGAGCGCTACGAGCTGAGATTCAGTACTTTGGTGGTATTGCATTGTACGCCACCTATCCCTGTAGCCAGCTTATGGTTCAAGGTCAAATCAAGCAAAAGGCAGCCCTCGCATTACTCCTGTTTGTGCCCGCAGCCAGCCTTGGTATTGCGGCCCGATTGTACAGTCCTGGCCTATTTGGGGCAATCACCTTTGTTGCAACACGAGTATGGCTGATTGCACTGCCGCTGCTGTGGTTTCTAAAAGTGGATCGAGCACCTTTTACGCCCTCTCCTCCATCGGCGAAAGATTGGCGAACTGGACTGGGACTGGGGCTCCTCATGCTGAGCATCATCTGGATAGCTTACGTATTAGGACAGCACTGGCTCAACCCCATAACAGTTCAGGAAAAAGCCCAACAAGTTGGCCTTACAAACCCCACGCTTTACATCGTAAGCACCCTTTACTTTACATTCATCAACTCCTTCATCGAGGAATACACCTGGCGCGGGTTCGTCTATCGTCACTGCGAAACCCTTATCCCCGGTCTTGGCGCAGTTTGTCTTGCAGCTCTCTGCTTCACCCTGCATCACACCATTGCGCTGGCCGCTTACACAGGCAATGGGTGGGTTGTTCTATTAGGCTCTTTAGGGGTATTTAGCGCAGGGGCCTTGTGGTCCTGGTGCTATCTCACCTCTGGTTCTTTATGGGCCTGTTATATCAGTCATGTATTAGCAGATGTAGCGATCGCCCTCATCGGCTGGCAACTCCTCTTCAGCCCAACCATTTCCCTAACCTAAAACTTGCCCTGCCAGTGAAGCACTCCTACCGGCAAACCATACGAACTGACCTACATACCCCTCACAAACCTGATCCAAACCCCACCAATGCGAAGCGGCCTAACACCATCGGTATTTCGCCACAAAAAAAGCGACGGGCTAAACCGTCGCCTTTTTTAACTGAAAGAAAATGACTTAAAAGTCCTTAAACTGGGCGATCGCCTCATCCATCCGCTGAATCACCTCACTCACCGCCAGGGAACCCAACTCTCCAGACGCCCGAGTCCGAATGCTCAGCGCTTGAGCCTCGACTTCCTTGGCCCCAACAATTGCCATGACAGGAACTTTCTCCTTCTCAGCATTGCGGATCATCTTGCCCAGACGTTCGCCGCTCTCGTCAACTTCCGCGCGGATATTGTGCGATCGCATCTGCTCCACCACCTGACGGCAGAACGGCAAAAACTCCTCCGTCACCGGCAGCAAACGGGCCTGAACCGGAGCCAACCAGAGCGGAAAATCCCCTGCATATTCCTCAATCAAGATCCCAATTAACCTCTCTAAAGAGCCAAAAGGTGCCCGGTGAATCATCACAGGACGTTGACGAGAACCATCTTCCGCCACATATTCCAGGTCAAACCGCTCCGGCAGGTTGTAGTCTACCTGCACCGTCCCCAACTGCCATTCCCGCTCCAGAGCATCCTGAACCATAAAGTCCAGCTTGGGACCATAGAAGGCCGCTTCCCCAACCCCCATGAAGTGAGGCAAGCCCAGGGTTTCAACCGCGCGCTGAATCGCATTCTGAGCCTTTTCCCAGGCATCATCACTTCCAATGTACTTATCGGAATTGGGGTCACGGAAGCTGAGACGGGCCTTGAAGTTCCCCAAGTTAAGAGCCTTAAACACCGTCTGGATCAGGTCTACAACCTTCAGGAATTCATCATCCAACTGATTCGGCGTCACGAAGAGGTGAGCATCATCCTGGGTAAAGCCGCGAACCCGCGTCAGACCGCCCAGTTCCCCCGACTGCTCATAGCGATAGACCGTACCAAATTCCGCTAGACGTAAGGGCAGGTTTCGGTAAGAGCGCAGCTCAGACTTATAAATCTGCACGTGGAATGGGCAGTTCATCGCCTTCAGCACAAACCCCTCTTCCTGCTGACGGGTTTCGTCGTTATCTGACATCAGCGGGAACAGGTCATCCCGATACTTCTGCCAGTGCCCCGAAGTCTTGAACAAATCTACCCGTCCGATGTGAGGAGTCACAACAGGAAGATAACCCCGCCGGATTTGCTCCTGCTTCAGATAATCCTCCAACGTGGAGCGCAGGAGAGTGCCTTTTGGTGTCCACAGAGGCAAACCTGGGCCAACCAGATCACTAAATACAAACAGCCCCAGTTCTTTGCCCAGCCTGCGGTGGTCGCGACGAATGGCCTCTTCCTTGCGGCGTTTGTACTCAGCGAGCTGCTCAGGCGTCTCCCAAGCGGTACCGTAGATACGCTGCAATTGCGCCTTCTTCTCGTCACCTCGCCAGTAAGCTCCAGCCACGCTCTCCAGATCGATCGCATCGGGATTAATCATCTCCGTGTTCTCGACGTGAGGACCCGCACAGAGATCCCACCAGGCCTCTCCCAGGTGATAAATGGTGATCGGCTCTTTCAGGTCCTCCAGGATTTCAAGCTTGTAAGGCTCCTGGATGGACTGGATCCGCTTCGTCGCTTCTTCTCGACTCACCTCTTCGCGGATAACCGGCAGCTTACGGCGGATAATTTTAGCCATTTCTTTTTTAATAGCCTTGAGATCTTTCTCGGTGAAAGGTTCTGGGCTATCAAAGTCGTAATAAAACCCGTTCTCGATCCAGGGGCCAATTGTCACCTGGGCCTTAGGAAAGAGTTTCTGCACTGCCATCGCCATAACGTGCGACGCAGTGTGACGAATCTTTTGGAGGGTTTCGGATTCGCTGGTCTTGGGCAGATAGATCTTTTCCGCTGGAGAAGGAGCCACGGGTGGCAGATCGTTTGGCATTGGATTGAACACTTTAGGAATAACAACGTATGACGGGCGGGGGGAATGCCGATAACATTCATCACCGTCTAGCCGCCACCCTCTGGATGGCAGTTCTTCTATCTTAAGCCGTCAAATTCGCAAGGGGTGACCTTTATACCAAATGAAGCTGAGTCTTATGATCTGAGCCCTGACGGGTAGGGCTTAGACCATAGGACTCAGTTTCGTATTGAAAAAAATATCATAGTCAGCTCTACATAGCCCGAACTTAAGTCCTATAGATCAATAGATCAAGAGCCATACCTGACCCTATAGTCAACGTGAACAGACACAGTAGTGACTTTAGTCAGACCATTTGACGCAAACCTTAATTTTGTATATAGAAGACACACAAAGCCAAAATTGAGAAAAACTATGTGAACTATAGCTTTGCCATAGTCATGAAAAATTATTACGAAACGTAAATCGCGTTAAGATTACCAGTAATGTAGGAACAAGTTTTATAAAATCAGATGTTTGACGCGCATCCCCCAGAGCAAGAGGTCCTGAGTTCATTGCTGAAGCCGCTCCTGGAAGATTTTCAGTATTGGTTTGGGCGATCGCGCACCCTGCTTGAAGAACAAACGATTGATTTTTTAGGGTCAGAGGCACAAGCAGCTCTGCTAGAGAAAATCAAACAGGCTGAGCAGGAAGTTCGTACTTCTGAGCTTCTACTAAATGCAACGGATGGTCAGGCTGGCGTAGAAACAGGGGTTTTAATGAACTGGCACCGTCTGGTTTCCGAATGCTGGCAAGTGGCTATCCGTTATCGTTTAGAGTCCTCTCCACAACAAAATTAAACCGATTAAGATCTAAATACAGCGCTCTGCATACAAGCACACCCCCGTATGTTGCACTTACTTTATATCCTCGCTTTTACCATTCTGGCTTTCCTGGCGGTTATGAACATGGTTCGTAACCTGATGACGCTTGGCTCAGAGGCCAGTCGGCCTGTAGGTTCCGGGAGACCGGGTTCAGGGCAACGGCGTAATCCCCCTCACCCTGAGTTGGTTGACGAAAGTGGCAGCTTGATTGACGAACCCTATTTGGTGATGAAGTCAATCTCAGTAGATGATGCCCGAGAACGTCTGGATGCTCTGTACGAATCCTCTCCTGGCCCTAGCACGCTAGATAAAGGCCCAGATGAAAGCTGAGGTTTGAGATGCAGAGCGAGGGTAGGTTGCATCTATCCCTCTAAGTTTTTAAGAACAGGTCAGAAAATCTCACCCGTTCTATTCAAAGGGAAGTGCGCGGTTTAATCGCACTTCCCTTTTTGTCATGCCTTATGGGATGAGCGTCTTGCCCATTTGGATCTTTACTCCCGTAGTGCATGGACTACAGGTAAGTTTTTGGACAGAAATCTTTGTAGTGGTACTTCGAGGGAGTGGGTAGGTGTCAATAGTCCTACTTGGAGGTGCATCGCCCTCCAAACCTCCCGACTCGGGGACGGGGTGCCCCTCCCCCAGACCCTCTAGGCAAGGAGATTTTGCAAGGGTGGTGTTAGGCCGCTTCGCATCTGTGAGGTTTTGATCAGGTTTGGGTGATGAGATTGCACCTCGTACTAGACCTCCTGTGTTGAATATTGTGCGGCTCTGCCGCATAACATTCAATGCCCTTAACAAGTGCTTTAAGCTTTCACAGGAACTCCAAAGCTAGCCAAGAGTTCTGTTCCCACTTGAACGTAATCTTGCCAGCCTTCTAAAGCGCGGGGATCTTTGATGGCGGCGATCGCAGTTCCTGCTTGAGCTGCTTTCTGGTAAGCCGAAAGGCGGCGGATACCGGTTTCGAAGACAGGCATTTTTGCGTCCTGAAGCATGGCTTTGACGCGATCGCCATCCCTATTTGGCTTGGGTGGCACAATCGTAATCAAAATTCGGTAGCGGGTTGCGCCTACCTCGTGGAGATGTTCCAGGGTCAATGTCAGGGCATCCAGGGCCAGGACATCTGGCGTTGTAGGTAGCACCAGCAAATCACAGCCGTCGGTAAGTAGGGCCAAATCTTCGTGGGCAGGGCGGGCGCGGGTGTCGATCACTACGTAATCGAAGCGGCGGATACGGGAGGGCGATCGCCACTCATCAATCACTTCAAAGGGAAGGCTACCCCGGCTAGCCCAGGTCGTTGCCGAACGGTTGGGATCCGCATCAATCAGCAGAGTTTCTCCCTGGGTTTGCAAAAATGCCGCCAGGTGAATAGCCGTTGTGGTTTTGCCAACCCCACCTTTAAAACTGGCGACGGTAATGATCATCGAAGGTACAGACGTCCTATCCTACAAATCGTCGTTGGTTGTTATAAAGAGGACAGGCTCTATCCCGGCCTTAACAACCACTTTCCCATTGTCGAGGCTGGTGCCACGGTTTTGGGTTCCCTTTCCGGCAAAATGAAGAAGTAGCCGCCTTGATAGTCTGCCCATGTTGACCGAGCAAAATCCCAGAAAAGAACCGACCTGGCTTACGATTATTCGGCTGCTGCGCTGGCATAAACCCGCCGGACGCCTCATTCTCATGATCCCTGCACTGTGGGCAGTGGTACTGGCATCTCGCGGTGCGCCGCCGCTGCTCCTGGTGGGCATTATTGTCCTCGGCACCCTGGCTACTAGCGCCGCGGGCTGTGTCATCAACGACCTCTGGGACCGAAATATTGACCCACAGGTGCAGCGTACCCGCACTCGCCCTTTGGCTTCCCGTGCCCTGACAATTCAAACGGGCATTGTGGTTCTGCTGGTGTCTCTCCTGTGTGCTTATGGCTTGTCCCGCTTCTTAAATCCATTGAGTTTTTGGCTGTGTGTGGCGGCAGTTCCGGTCATTCTGCTATACCCCGGTGCAAAGCGAGTGTTTCCTGTGCCGCAGTTGGTGCTGGCGATCGCCTGGGGGTTTGCCGTCCTGATTAGCTGGACAGCGGTCACTGGCTCTTTAGAGCCTGCTACCTTCTGGCTTTGGGGGGCAACCGTTACATGGACCCTAGGCTTTGATACGGTATACGCTATGGCTGATCGAGAAGACGATCGCCGGATTGGGGTAAATTCCAGCGCATTATTTTTTGGCAAACACGCACCGTTAGCTGTGGGTATCTTTTTTGCCGCGACGGTGGTGTTGCTAGCGATCGAGGGCGTCGCATTATCCCTCAACTGGATGTATTGGTTAACAGTGGTGTTTGCAGCGATCGCCTGGGTTCGTGAAACCTGGCAGTTGACGCCATCGCAACCTCACCCATCCATCTATGGCAAAATTTTTGGTCAGAATGTTTGGATTGGTTTCATCCTTCTGGCTGGCATGATTCTTGGCAGTCTCTAATATTTTTTCAATCTGAGATTGTGTATGAATAACCTGTAAAAGTTTTTGAGGGAGAAGCGGCTAAGCCGCTTCTCCCTCAAAAACTTTTATTGATAATTCTAAATAACCTGAGTCCGGTTTAAGTAACCTTAGTTCGGGATAAGCCCAAAAGCCCATTTTTGCGTGCGCGAAGCGCACGCAAAAATGGGCTTTTTCGAGTGCCGCGCTTTGCGCGGCACTCGAAAAAGCCCTTAACCCGAACTGGGGTTAAGTACAGGAGAAAAATTAAAACCCTTCCAAAACCTGAGTTTTTTGTTGCAGTAGCTTTGTCACGGCAACGAAAAAATTCGGGTTTAGAGGTTTTGCTTGAGGTTGAGCTTTTTAGTAAAGTGCGTTCTTCCCTTCGTGGCTGATTTTAAGAAGCTTTACTGCCCCTTCCCCAAATCTTTCAAAACCCGTCATAACAGCAGATAAAGCCCACGTCTTTGTCTTGACATGAACCCCATTGCCAGTTGTCCCGGTTGCGCCCGTTCCCTTGGTCGGTTTGAAGCAGACGGACGGTTTCGTGCCACTTGCTTTAATTGCCGACTCAAAGTGGAAGGATTTTGGGGCAGGTTATCTCACTGGCATTCAAAAGGTGAGCCACTGTTATACCTGCACCCTCAATTACCCAAGTTATTTCGACGCCGCTACGAGTTTCGCATTGCGACTCCAGGCCGTGAGTTAAAGCTTCTGAAGTTCACAACCCCCGGACTCGTTGATCAGGTACCCGCAAGGCCGGGCGATCGCATTGGCATTCTCTATTCGGGTAGCGCCGATCACCTGGAGAAGCTGATGGCAATTCAGAATTATTCCCTGGGACAAACCTTCCGGCCCAGCGCCGCAATTCCTAGCACGGCCCATCTATGGAAGGTACGGGGTGGGATGTCTGCCGCACTGGGCATTAGTGCTCTCATTGGTGGGGTTAATCTGGGCATCATCACAGCCGCAGCCGTCGCTATTTCGCTGCTCTCTCGCATTGACAGTGCGGCTGAACTATCCAGTCCGCCATTGCGGCGCGATCGCCCCGATGAGGTGCGTTTGATGGCTGAACTCAAGTTGGTACAGCAAAAGGCCGACTTACAGTACCACAGCGAAGTTTTAAAGCAAGAAATTCAGGAGCACCGAGAGTTAATTAAACGGTTCCAAACCCTTCGCAGTAAGATGATGGCTCACAATGCCAGCCTCTACGCACCTCGGGTTAGCCGTCTTGAAGGGGCAATTCAGCTGCTCAAACAACGTATTAACCATACCCAGCAGCTTATTGAGGGCTACCAGCAGACAACACAGATGCTGGATATTGAATTAGAGGCCGCTAGTTTGGCCGATCGCCTTCCCAATGCCGATGATTTCACGCGTCAGGTATTGAAACGGGTGGAGGAACTGCGGGCGATCGAAGCCGAACAACAGGCCGCTTGGCAACGGGTACAAAGCCGCTCAGATTTTTATCGTCTTGTCCAGGGAACTTAACACGTCACAACAACAAAGAAGGGCGGCACTTTGTGCCGCCCTTCTTTGAAAGATTCACCTGAGTTCGGGTTAAGGGTATTCGGGCCTACTCTAAATTGAGGCTAAATTATGCCGTTTGAATCCAAAGCAAACGTGAATCTTCTAAGCGCTTTAACCATGCCATGATATGCGCACGATTAGCCTCCTGCTCTGCCGGATTGGTTGTATCCAACGGGTGTGGCATCAGGCCAAAAACGGTGGCCGTCGTCACACAGAACATAGACTTTTGGAAGCTGACGCAAATTTTAACCCGCAGGTCATCCTCACCCCGTCCTTTCTGCTGGTAAAACCTATGCAGATAATCTGGGATGAAATGCCGCATATCCTGCATGAGAAGCGTTGGTGGAATTCCGGCTCCTCCGACAGGCAATGGATCAGCAAACAGTGCCCCGTAGTTAAAGTCCCCCTGTTCAGGAGAAATCTGATTGGCTTGAGCGTTATAGGAAACCGTTCCAAAGAATGGGAACGATCGCAGAAAGACCGCTTCTACATAGGGCAACGCCGTATCCACCAGGAAAGTCAACCCAGCAGACTTTGGAATGATGTCGTAGGATTTGCCCTTGATTTCGACCGTGTAAGTAATTGGTTTAGCCGCAGCATTAACCAGACCCTGCTTAACATGCTCTACCACATCGGCAATGGAACGAATTTCTCCCTGGTCATACCGATCTGACAGCTTCAAGAACATGTCACTCATCACTTCCCAAAACTGCCCTAAGCCGCTGTAGAAACAGAGCTGTCGCACCTGTTCCACTAAGAAATTCGGCATTAGACCATTCAACCCTGACATCAACGGGTTACTCTTCACCTTGGCCTGGATAGCAGCTTTTGCGTTTTGTTCAAACTCGGGGGTATCCAGGTAAGCATCCAGACCACCGCCACCATGCCAGAACATAGCCTTCATGCAATATTCAGCAAATTCATAATTGATGCGATCGTGCCACCAGTGCCGCAGCAGCTTTTGTGTCGTCACGTCCCCATTGAAATATTTGAAAAAGGGAAACAACACCAAAAACTGATGGTCTGCAATGTAGGTCAGGTTGCGCCAGTAAGCACCCAGTACAATGCCGTAGCTCTTGAGAATCCCTACGACTTCCAGCAAGTTTTCGGGAGTATCGGGTAGCAGTGCTCCTCCCGACTGGACACGCTCCAACAGGCCGTTTAGGGCAGGATTGGTTGGCTTAGCTTCGAGACTTACCATAGAGTATCGATCACTGCGAAACGATAGGAAGAGGAGTAACAGAAGGTGTTGCTAAAGCAGTGGCAGTTGGCGTAGTTGGGGGAACTCCCAGGGCTACGCTGGTTTGTTCACTCCAGCGCAACATCCAACCCGGCTGTAAGCCAAAGATAATGACCAGCGCGACCATAATGATGGAGGGAATGCGATCGCTCCAATAAATCCGGGGCAGGTTTGACAGACTCTCGGGCAAGCGTCCAAAAAAGGCCCGGTTCACCAAATTCAGGAAATAGACGGCGGTCAACGCGGTACCAAGCATACACAGCAAGGTTTGTACCGGAAACACCGTAATGCTGGCTCGGTAAACAATAAACTCTGCAATGAAGCCCACCATGCCAGGAATTCCTGCGCTGGCCATAGCCCCCACAACCATAAGCGTGCCAATCAACGGTAAACCCCGTTCCGGAGCCAACAAGCCCCGCAAAATGTTGACATCGCGGGTACCGGTTTTCTCGTAAATCACCCCAACCAGTAGGAAGAGGAGAGCCGAGATCAAGCCGTGGCTGACCATCTGGGCGATCGCCCCTGCCAAGCTCAGGGGGGTCGCTGCCGCCACAGCCAGCAAGATGTAACCCATGTGACCGATAGAGCTATAGGCCACGATTTTCTTCATATCGGTCTGGGCGATCGCCACGAACGACCCATACAGCACGTTAATAACGGCAAAGATAGCGATGGCTGGAGCTAATACATGCCAGGCTTCCGGGAAAAGCCCCAGACCAAAGCGCATGATGCCATAGGTACCTAGCTTCAGCAGGACACCCGCCAGTAGCACAGATGCCTGAGTGGGTGCTTCCACGTGAGCATCGGGCAACCAGGTATGAACAGGTACCACCGGAATTTTGATACCAAACCCAATCAGTAGGGTAGTCAGCAAGGCGAGCTGAGTCGCCAGGGGCAGGCCATGATCGAGTAACCGAGCATAGTCAAAGCTACCCACACCACTTAACAGGGCCAACCCGAAGAAACCTGCCAGCAGCAAAATGCCAGAAATGGCGGTATAAATCAAAAACTTCATGGCGGCATAGCCCCGCCGTGCTCCCCCCCAGATGGCAATCATCAGGTAGAGCGGAATCAATTCCACCTCGTAGAACAGGAAGAACAGCAGAAGATTCTGAGCAAGGAATGCTCCAGCCACCCCAGCAGACAGCACCAACATCAAGCTGTAGTAAAGCTTCGGACGATTGACGTCTGGTTTGCTGCTGTAAACCACCAGGAACACTAACAAGCTATTCACGGCAATCAGAGGCAATGACAGACCATCGACCCCCATCTGGTAGGTCAGCCCTAAGGGCTCAATCCAGTTCAGGGATTCGATGAACTGCATCCCTGGAATCGCAGGGTCAAACTGCGCCATGATTACCCCTGTCCAGAGCAGCACCAGCGTGGCGATCGCCAATGTCAGTTGCCGCAGCCGCGCTGCCGTCAACGAAGCCGGTGCCAGGGCAATGAATAAAGCCCCTAGCAGTGGCAATCCAATCAACACACTCAGCATGACTGTCCCGTTCTCCCTTGCAATGCCTACCCAACACTCGACCCGTTCAATCCGCTTCAGCATCCAGGCAGCAAGCCTGTTGCCTCCTCTCTGCCGTCTGCCTTACAAAAAGGCAAAACCCAGCCAGGCAATCCCCACAATCACGCCAACAAACAACGTCAGCAGATAATTACGGGATTGTCCCGAGATTGTATATTTCAAGCTTTCGCCCCCCAGAATGGACGCGACACCCATCAGGTTAATCATGCCGTCTATGACGTAGCGGTCAAACCAGGCGATCAGAACCGCCCCCTGGCGCACCGCAAAAACAACCGTGACGCGATAGAGCTGATCTGTGTGAAAGTCATAAGCCAGAATGTTTTGCAGAACCTTCCACCCACGGCCCCGAAGTTCGGGCGATCGCGGTGTTAAATACAACGCTGCCGATAAGCCCACCCCAACAGCACTGGAAAAAAGCAGTGCTCCTGTCGCCATCCAGTTCATATCTTCCATCGGCGGTAGAAGATTCCACTGCCACAGCATGACCGGTACCAGCAGCGTCGCGATCGTCAGAGAAATCGAGGGTACTGCCAGTGACCAGGGCACTTCTGGAGCCCGACGCGTTTTAGGCTGTGGCTCACCCCAAAAGATGAGACCAAAGACCCGCATCAGGTTAAACGCGGTCAAACCATTCACCAGAAGCAGAATTAGCAACAAACCAGAGGAATTTTGAGCAACCGCACTGGCCCACTGCTGCATTGACCAGAAACTGCCCAGGGGCAAGAGGGCCACCATACCCAGCGCACCCACCACATAAGAGAGCACCGTTGCGGGCATCCGAGAACCCAAGCCGCCCATCTCGGTCAAGTTCTGGGTACTGGTCGTCAGAATAATAGAACCCGTACTCATAAACAGCAGCGCTTTGGCCATCGCGTGGGTAAACAGGAACAACAGCGCCGTATCCTGTTGTTGCATCCCTACAGCCAAAAACACCAACCCCAGATAGGCACTGGTTGAGTGACTCAACGCCCGTTTAATGTCGATCTGGGCAATTGCTACCAAAGATGCCCCGACGGCTGTCACCGCTCCCAATGTCATCAAAACTGTTAGGGCAACCGGAGACAACGCCAGCACAGGCTCAAGGCGAATCAGAACGTAGGCACCACATGCCACGACCACTGAGTTTCGCAGGATGGAAGCAGGGTTAGGGCCTTCCATCGCCTCATCGAGCCACAAGTTCAGGGGGAATTGAGCACACTTACCGACCGGCCCGAATATTAGCGCCAGTCCGAGCAGCGTGGCGACGAGGGGCGACAGTTGTGCCGTTTCGGCCCAGATGCTGAGCTGACCAAAGTCAAGGGTTCCGGCGATCGCACTCAACGACACCACACCCATCAGCAGCAATAAATCTCCAACACGCTTGGTCAGGAAAGCATCCCGAGCTGCCGTAACCACCAATGGTTGCGCATACCAGAAGCCGACCAGCAGGTATGTGGAAAGCGTGAGAATCTCCAACAGAGCATAGCTCAAGAACAGAGAATCACTCAGAGCCAAGCCTGTCATGGCCCCCTCAAAGAAACCCATGAGCGCATAGAAGCGGGCCAATGCCCAATCCTTTTCCATGTAGCCCAGGGTGAAGATCTGCGCCAGCAGGCTTAGCGCGGCAATTAGCACAGCAGCCCCTAAGCTGATACGCGACAATTCCACAGAAAGGGTCAACTGCAAATCCATGAAGTTGAGCCAGGGGCGGTCGATATGGAGTACTGGCAAATCCCACACGATGAACAGCAGAGTCACTGCATGCCCCAGGGACAGCAAAGTCATCAACACATTAAAGTAAGCCGCAGGTCGGGGGCCAGTACGCTGAATTATCCCCGTTGACCAGGGCAAGGTCAGCAAGGCTCCCAGCAAGCCATACAGGGGTACCCACCAGACCGTATCCACCAAGAACTGTGCCATCCGCAACCGATCCTCAAAGAATAATTCGCCAGAAGTACACTATGCCCCACCCAGAGGATATAAGCAGCCTACAGGCCAACTCAACCTTTAAGCCATACCTGGCTAACCCAAATCTCATCACCAAACTGCATACAAACGAATTATTTGCAATACCAGCTGGGAATGAACTAACCCTCCATTAGAGCCTGGAATCGACGATATGACCCGAGTCAATCCGCAACCCAATCGATCTGAGCCACGCCTGTATCGTCGAAGGACACAATTCCAAGCTCAACGTTAATAAATTAGTGGGAATTATATCACTTCCAGCAAAAGCTTTTACAAAGTGTAAACAAAAAGGATTGCGCTTTGAAAAACAATATTGCAAGCCTTTAAGACAATACTTTTAATACAAAGACTTTCTCCGCTGCATCTATCCAACAGCATAGAGACACCCGGCAGAAAAATTATCCAAACTTTACAACTAAACACAAAAAAGTATTTTTACAAAACAACAGAAATACGCTTAGTGAATACCTTTTAAGCTTTCAAAATTCTTTGCTAAAAGTTCTATAATTAGCACCCTTTCTTCTTACAATTAACGATGGTCTATATATCAGCTTCCATCTATTTATTCAGGAGGTGTTTCGATCCACAATCTAAGCTCAACAAGAGTAAACCGGGTCCGTTTTCGGGAACGGTATTAAATACTTGCAGGGAGAAAGGCGATCGCGCCCTGGTAGTATAATCCGCGATTATATCCAGTATAAAAACAATCACTTTGGTTTATATTGCCAAAGCTACACACCTCCCTGTATTCTGACGATCGGGAACTGAGAGGTGCATTCCCAATTAAAATCAGGTGGTTGCCGTTTTCTCAGACGAGAACTGCGGTGAGGAGTCACTCTATCTTCTGCACCATCTTGCTTACGGCTTCATACGAACAGAGTGTCGGAGGTCAGTTGGGCAAGGTTTATTAGAAGATCCTGTCAGAGCCGTTGTTATTAGAGCGTACGCGAGCAGATTAAGCCATCACTTTAGCGAACCTAATAACGACATATCAAATATCTATCTGACAGAAGGGTAAGAAGGGTTTCTTTGCAACCTGCTTTTATAAGCCCAACTTTGTTGAGGTTGACTTGATCTTTTGGTCATAGCCTCTGGGTTTTGGCGGTTTTAAGGGGCTGTCTGTAGCTCTGCGATCGCTAATGGGGAATTTCTTGCTGGATGGACTTCATCCCGCTGGGAGCACCTGCTGAATTTAAATAACTTGAACAGTTGACATTCTGGAAGGGAGAGAACGATGGCTATTGCAGTTGGCATGGTAGAAACGCTGGGCTTCCCCGCCGTAGTTGAAGCAGCGGACGCCATGGTGAAGGCGGCACGGGTAACCCTGGTGGGTTATGAAAAGATCGGTTCCGGTCGCGTTACCGTAATCGTTCGTGGCGATGTTTCTGAAGTTCAGGCTTCTGTTGCTGCCGGTATCGAGAACGTGAAGCGAGTGAATGGAGGCCAGGTGCTCTCTACACACATCATCGCGCGTCCCCATGAGAACCTCGAGTACGTTCTGCCGATCCGCTACACCGAAGCGGTTGAAGCATTCCGTGAGAGCGTGAGCGGTATCCGCCCCGTTAACCGTCCGTAATCCTAATGCAGATTGCAAAAGTATGCGGAACCGTTGTTAGTACTCATAAAGAACCCAGTCTCCACGGTGTCAAATTCCTGCTTCTCCAATACATCGATGAGCAGGGCGACCCACTTCCTGAGTTTGAAGTGGCAGCTGATACCGTTGGGGCTGGATGGGGAGAGTGGGTTTTGGTAAGCCGGGGTAGTGCGGCTCGGCAAACCCCTGGAGGAGAAACTCGGCCTCTAGATGCTCTCGTCATTGGGATTATTGACACGGTCAGCTTCGACAATCATCTGCTTTACAGTAAGCGAGACCAAGATCGGTAGTCGTTCTGATATAGCTTTTTTCCAATCAAGGTTTGGCATCTTTATAGATATCTAACTTTTTAAGAAAAGAGCATTTAGGCGACCCTGCTGAGCTAATTTCAAGAGCGTGAGCGATGGGGCAACGAACATGTGGAATGCAGCGCTGAGCCAGTCCACGTTGAGCGTTCGCCCGATCGCTTTACGCCGTTTCAAATCTTTATCATGCTCTCTTGATATTGATGACAGAACGGCAGCTCATGAAGACTACTGAGCAATAGATTCTGAGATTGGCTCCTGAAATTGGCGTAAACCCTAGCGACGCCTGGCACGACAGGAGAAGTAATGACAATGGTGGCTCACGCAAGTGTAACTCCCCCGACGACGGGGCAGCCACGCCTTTCAATTCATAAAACAGCCCAGGTACATGCCTTTTCCCAGGTGGCGGGAGATGTATACGTGGGAGCCGACGTGCTGATTGCACCCGGTTGTTCGATTCGGGCCGACGAGAGTAGCCCTTTCCATTTAGGGGATGCCAGCACTGTTGAAGAAGGTGCCATTATTCATGGGCTACCACAGGGTAATGTATTAGGAGACGACCAACGCCCGTACTCCGTCTGGATCGGTCAGCGAGTCACGCTGACGCACATGGCCCTGGTACATGGCCCAGCTTACGTAGGGGATGACTGCTTCATTGGTTTTCGCTCGACGGTCTTTAATGCGAGGGTTGGCCAGGGTTGCATCGTAATGATGCACGCACTGATCCAGGATGTTGAAGTACCGCCTGGTAAGTTTGTTCCGTCCGGTTCGATTATTACAACCCAACAACAAGCCGATCGCTTGCCCGATGTGCAATCGGTTGATGTTAATTTTTCTACGCAAATTGTGGGGATTGCGGACGCTCTGCGGGCAGGAGCACCCAGTACTGGGAACGCTATCCCTATGGCTCCGGCTCGATCTGCTGCTATCTCGCCGCCAGAAAGTTCTACTCGTTCCAGCTACAAACCCGATATGCAAAATACACAATTAAACCCGGAAGTTGTTGACCAGGTGCGGCACCTGCTGGCACAGGGGCTCCGCATTGGTACCGAACATGCTGACAAGCGCCGTTTTCAAACCAGTTCCTGGTATAGCTGTTCGCCCATCCAGGCTAATCGCGAGTCTGAAGTGCTGTCTGCTTTAGAAGCCTGTCTGGCCGAGCATGGGGGCGAGTACGTACGGATGTTTGGTGTTGATACTCGCAATAGACGTCGCATTGGTGAGTTGGTAATTCAGCGTCCCAACGGCAATACTTCCAATGGTTACGCTTCCCGCAACAGCGCTCCGGCTCCCAGCAGCTACAGCTCCTCCAGCAGCTACAGCCAGCCCAGCAGCGCTCCTGCCAGCAACTACCGTGGGGGTCTGGATCCGTCAGCGGTTGAACAAGTACGTGGTTGGTTGAGCCACGGCTTCCAGGTGGGCATGGAGCATGCGGATCATCGCCGCTTCCAAACTAGCTCCTGGCATAGCTGCACCCCCATTCGCTCTAGCCGAGACAGCGAGGTGCTGGCCGGACTAGAAGCTTGCCTGGCCGAGCACGGGGGTGAGTATGTTCGCATCTTTGGGATTGATGCTCGTAACAAGCGTCGGGTTGGCGAAATTATTGTGCAGCGTCCTGGCGGCAACAGCAGCAATGGGCAATCTGCTCGCCCTGCAGCTCCCGCGCCTTCTTACAGCTACTCCAACTCGGCTCCGGCTTCTAGCAGCGCACCCAGTGGTGGCAACACTGGCTTGAGCCCTGAGGTTGTTGATCAAATTCGCGGGTGGGTGAGCCAGGGTTGCCGCATTGCCGCTGAGCATGCCGATGCCCGTCGCTTCCAGACCAGTTCCTGGACGAGCTACGGCATCCTTGAAGGTGACGTTTTTGCTGCGTTAGAACAGTGCACCAAGGCAAACAGCAAGCACTACGTGAAGGTTTACGGGGTTGATCCTCAAACCAAGCGTCGGGTTGGTGAACTGATTGTTCAACGTCCCTCCCGTTAAGTTCTATCAAGATTTTTTAGGGGCCTGTGGCCCCTAGAGAATTTCAAAGATACATCTGCGGGGCGATCGCCCCGCAGATGTCGTCAGTAAGCTTTTAAGATTTGCAGATATTAATCAAACGATTTTATTGGTGACAGGTTTCCAGACGGATGCACAGCTCCCTCCAAGCCGGAATACCTGAGATGAATGGCCACCTTGAGGCACAGAACCCAGAGATACCCTATTGGGTAGTAGGGGAGGTTGTTGTTGACCCAAGTGCGGCGATCGCCCCCGGCACATTACTATTAGCTGAACCCGGTTGCCGTCTCTTCATTGGCCCTGGGGTTTGCATGGGTACCGGAAGCATTGTGCATGGATTTGGTGGAGACTTAACCATTGAAGCTGGAGCGGTTGTTGGATCTGCAGCGCTTCTGTTGGGCAATGGTAAGATTGGAGCAAAGGCTTGCATTGGAGCCTCTGCTACCTTGGTAAACCCGACAGTCGAGGCGGGACAGATGATCCTTCAGGATTCTTACAATGGCTCGTTGGGCCTGGAAGGGGTTTTCGAACCGCCCTCTCCAGAAGATTTGGTGGCGGCAATCCCTGATGCACCTCGGACATGCGAGGTCAGTCCTCATGAGCAAGGTCCAGACTCAGATTCTGAAGCCAAATCCGTTGCGGAGCCTTCTCAAAATTCATCGGTTGGCGGCACTTCAATGCCTCCCATCGCCTCTCAGGTTTACGGCCTCGAAGCCTTCTACCGTCTAATGACAATGATATTTCCGAGTCGGGATTTTCCGACTGGATCACCTGCATTATCCAATACGCCCCCTGCAAGTCCGACCCACGATCTGCCTGAGGGCGGGGAGTCCTGATGACGTCAACGAATGACAAGGCGGCTCCATCTGTCAATCCAGCCCGTCCGGAACGGGACTTCGGCGATGCTGCCCTGGGAATGGTTTCTACCCGTAGCTTTCCGGCGATCGTCGGGACAGCCGATATGATGCTGAAATCATCTGGGGTAGCCCTGGTGGGATTTGAGAAAGTTGGAAGCGGTTACTGTACTGCCGTTGTTCGAGGCAATATTTCCGATGTCCGGATTGCCGTTGAGATGGGTGAGCAGGCCGCCAAAGGCTTTGACCAGTTCGTCTCAAAGTCCATCATTGCGCGACCGTCTCGGAATTTGGAGGCCGTGCTGCCCATCGGTAGTCGGTTAGCTCAGTATGTGTCTGATCGGGGTACCAGCCGCCTGAACCGCATGGCGGTAGGACTAATCGAAACCCGAGGATACCCGGCTCTCGTTGGGGCTGCAGATGCCATGCTCAAAGCGGCTGACGTGCATCTAGCTGCCACGGAAACCATTGGCTCAGGATTGTGTACGGCCATCATCCGAGGGCGCGTATCGGATGTGGCGATGGCGATCGAGGCGGGAATGCATGAGGCGGAGCGCATTGGTGAGCTTCACGCAGTCATGGTAATTCCTCGCCCACTGGAAGATTTGGAAGAGGTGCTGCCACTGGCAAGCTGCTGGATTGAGACACCCCGACCTCTGGTGCTACCGATTGAGCTCAAGCAGCGGGAGCAGGAAACTGTGGAGCAGCAAGCTCCTGCAGAAGAATCCCATCAACAACAAGCTCTCCCAGAACCAGGACCGGTAGCGCTACCAGATTTACGAGCGATTCCCCAGAAAGAACCCGAGGATGCGTAGCTAACACAAAGAGAAAGAGACAGCGGTGTCTCTTTCTCTTTGTGTTGATGGTCACTTTTATCAAAAGCAGGACTTACGCATCTATGTTGTAATTGGGGTGCTTCGCACCCCAATTACAACATAGATGCTCTAGATATAGCGGACTTGCGTAAGTCCTGAAAAGGACTTTTATTTCTGAACCTGCGTTGCCACTGAAACATTCGTGACAGCTGGATCCGTTTTGAGGCTATTCAAAGCCCGCTGCCGCCCTTCGATCGCAGCCGTCAAATCAGGCTTAAGCTGGAGCGCCTTATCGTAGGAGGAAAGTGCTGCATCGTACTTTTGCAACAGTTCCAACACCCGCCCGCGATCGTGCCAGGCCCAAGAATTATCGGGCTGAATTCGCAGCACCCGGTTGTAACAGACGAGCGCCTCGGCAGGCTTGTTGACCATCTCCAGAACGGCTCCTAACTTGAACCAGGCCAAATGGTCATCGGGTTGCAGTTTGACTACCTGGCTGTAGGATGCGATGGCTGCCTGGTATTGCTTCAGATTTTCCATGGCCATGCCGCGCATGAGCCAGGCTAAAGGGTCTTGGGGGTTGGCTCGGATAGCCGCTTCGCAAGAGGCGATCGCCTCTTCATAATGCTGCAATCCATACAATTGATCCACCTGCTTCAGCTGGCTGAGCAAGCGTTTGCGGCTCTGGATTGCCAGCTTAAAGTCGGGCTTGAGTTGAACGGCACGAGCGTAAGAAGAAGCAGCATCTTCATAACGCTGGGCCGCTTCCATAGCACGGCCTCGGTCATGCCAGGCCCAGTAGTTATCGGGCTGAAGTTCAATGACTTTGTCGTAGGAAGCGATCGCCTCATCCGCATACTCTAGATGCTCTAGCGCACGACCCCGCTTGAACCAGGCCAGATAGTCTTCAGGTTGCAGTTTGAGCACCTGATCGTAGGATTCTACTGCTTCGCCATACTGTTTCAGGTTGTCGAGAGCGATACCTCGCTTAAACCAAGCCAGATATTCATCGGGCTTAATTTGGAGCACCTTGTCGTAGCATTCTACTGAAGCCCGGTAGCGCTGTTGCTGAAACAGGTCATCCCCTCGCTCCATCCAAGCTAAGTGCTCTTCTAAGCTGTGGTGACGTACTGAAGGTAGGATAACAACTTCGTGGGTGGGAGCAGGGGATAGGCGTTGCAGAGCCTGAAGAGCATCGGCCGCTGTCTGATAACGCTGACGAAAATCGTAGCGGATCATTGTGTCGATGACTTCTGCCAATTCAACACTGACATCAACGCGATCGCGCCAAATGATTTCTCCAGTGCGGGGGTCTTCCGGAAGCTGACTGGGTTTACAGCGAGCCAGAGCTTGAATCCCTACAATACCCACGGCATAGACGTCGCTACTAAAGCGAGGCTTACCAGCAATTTGCTCATTGGGCATGTACCCGTTGGAACCGATGGCAATGGTAAAGCTGGTTTGTTGATTCAGGGTCTCAGACATCTGATGAACCCCAATTTGCTTCACGGCTCCAAAGTCGATCAGCACCACGCGCTGGTCACTGCGGCGTCGGATCAAGTTGGAGGGTTTGATGTCGCGGTGGATAACTTGTTGCTGATGGACAAATTCCAGAGTTTGCAGGATGTCTTGAAGCAGGTTGATGACATAGGATTCATCCTCCCCCTTGGCCGCTTTTAGCTCTTTGCTAATCAGCGTGCCTTCAATATATTCCTGTACGAGGTAAAACTCCTCGTTCTCTTCAAAGTGAGCATACAGACGTGGAATTTGGCTATGGCTTCCCAGACTGTAGAGTACCTGGGCTTCCCGATCAAATAACCGCCGCGCCGCTTGTAGAGACTCCGGATCGGTAACACGAGGTTTGAGTAGCTTGACCACACATAGGGGCTTACCGGGTAGGTGCTGATCGGCAGCCAGATAGGTTTGGCTAAACCCTCCCCCCCCTAAGTGACGAACAATTTGATAACGGCCCCCGATGGTTTTTCCCAACATACCTAAGCGAGGCTCCCGATGTTGTGTTTTGACGTGTGACGAATCAGGGGTCGGCTTCTCCTCACTGGGTCTTGAGGAGGTAGATGCCCATTGTTTTGCGGATATTACTTCTGCAGTAGACATATCTAGCATTCCCACAAAACTCCCTGATTCGATCGCACTTCAAGATTCATGACGTTGTTGAGCCGTTGGCTAAGCCCGGCAGAAGCCAGTTTTACGGGTAAGATGCAGTTATAGGCCTGGCTCTCTCCAGTATTTCCTATAAATTAATGAGTACGGCTAAAGACAGTTTCAAGATTGAATCAAGTTTTAGCTTAGCTTTGTTACTTTTCAACCGTGTAAACCGATCCGAACCGTAATTTCACGGGGACACTCTGCTGTAAATTCCTGGGCGCTTCTAAGACTTTGCAGTTTTTACGGAGGCGGATATCCCTGAGGCCACCTGGTTTTTCATTGAAGATACTGAGAGAAAATCCGTATCGCTAAGAGCTGATGCAAAAAGTTAATTGGGAGGGCGCGGTGCATACGCACTACACCTTCCCAAAATCGGGTTTTCGTTTTTCGAATAGGTTCTTAAAATAAACCACGTTTAAATTTCTGATACGTTTAAGCAACCTGAGTTCGGATTAAGAGAGTTTTCAAGTGCCACACGTTGTGTGGCACTTGAAAACTCTTATCTTGGCCTGCGCTTCGTGCACACCAAGATGGGAGTTCAGTCTATCCTCGCACAGAGCTACTTGGAAAGATCAACGCTACTACTTAGCCCTACAACTCAAGACAAACATTAAACTCCTCCAGAACCGATTTATAGACGGATCTCATGCGAAATAAACCCCGCTTTTTTGAGGAAAGTTCAACTACGCCGAACTTTCCTCAGAAAAGCGGGGTTTATTAAATTCAGGCTCCGACAGTAGTGATATAACTGTCCGGATGTTTTGGAGAACCCAAGTGAGATATGTTTATCCCGTTTTTTAAAGAGCATTCGCGAATTCGGTAGAAGCACTATATCTTGCAGAAGGAGAAAAAATTCTTTTGAAAATAATGTTGTAGAAAGTTGAAACGAGCAATAACTTCCATTGTCGATTTAAAACATTGGAACCAATTCCTTAAAATATCGATCTGAATGCATAGCATAGACAGAAAATCAACATCTCCAGAAAAAATGTACAAAGTTTCAGTTGTTGCATCCATGGCAACTTTATGGATTGGAATATTCTAAAATCCATTCGGAAACTTCAGGTTGTGGGCTAAAGTCTTAACTGAAAGTTGTACGACAGCCAAATTTTTGGATCAGGGTAAGATTCAGGGGTTTAAATAGTGGGCTGTGGCTTTGGGTGTGGGGTTAAGGAAAGGACATGACCAATTCACCAAATGGGGAACAACCCCCAGAGCAGGAACACGTCCCAGCAGGACGACGAAGCCGGAGACGCCGACTTTGGCGGCGGGTAGGCTTGGGCATTGGCGCAACCCTGCTACTTGGAGGAGCCGGGGGAGGGCTATGGCTCTATCTTTTCGTAACCCGAGATTTGGCTCCTACGGTGGCAAAGCAACTTGCCAATTTGGTGAACCGCCCTGTAGAAATTGAAGATGTTGAATCCTTCTCACTGACAGGTGTCACCTTTGGGGCTTCCACCTTACCCGCCACAGACACCGATCTCGATCAGATCGATATCAATCAGATTGTTGCCACCTATGATCTATGGGAGATTCTCTGGACTCGGCGTGTGGGTCTGGACGTTACCCTGGTCAATCCGCGCGGCGTCATCGATCAGACACCCGATGGAAAGTGGATTGTTACCAAATTTGGCCGTACGGAGGAGGAAGAGGAAGACGAGAAAGCCGGGCCCTTTAAAGTCGAGTTGGATAACCTCAAGGTACGTAATGGGGAGTTGACATTACTTCCCTCCCCAACCGTACAACAGGAGATTGGTAAACCCAATGTGGGTAAAAGCCTTGGGGCCAGGCCGGAAGTTAACTTTTCCGACGTGAATGGAGATTTGTCCTTACAGGACGACAATAACGTACTGACATTTGACGTACGGATGACTCCTCGCACAGGGGGACGGGCCCGGTTGTCAGGCCGGTTACTGTTGGAGGAGGAGCTATATTCCTTTACTTTGCGAAGCCGGAACCTGGCAGCCGCTGATGTCAGCTCGTTAATTGCGATTCCTGTCACTCTGGATGCTGGGTTACTGACGACCAATTTAACGGTGTTGGTAGAGGAGAATACGCTGCGATCGCTCGATGGATTCGTCCGTGTGCGTCAGGGTAGAGCGGTCGTGCAGGATGTACCGCAACCCATTCAGAATGTGCAGGCGAATGCACGGTTTCGGGGGCAGCGAATCGTTATTCAGAACAGCACGTTTGAGTACGGTGAGATTCCGGTTGCCCTGCGGGGAGATATTCACTTAGAGAGGGGCTATGACCTCGTCGCAGAAGCGAAGAACGTTCCTTTCGGAACCATCCAGCGTACGGTAGGGTTTGATGTACCCATTCCGATTGCAGGCAATTTTGATGTAGCCGCGACCCTGGGGGGCGACATTGACGACCCCGATGTTGCTGGGCGGGTACAGACCAACGGTCCAGCTCGGGTGGATCGGGTCACATTAAACTCAGCCAGTACCACTTTTGCCCTCGACGTTGACGAAGACGGCAGTATTCTGAACTTGCCCGAGGTGCGCGCCAATGTTGCAACGGGAGGAAGCCTGCAGGGTGGTGGCTCTGTCACCCTGGGCGATGCAGGGCAGATTGCACTGAACTTTGCAGTACGGAACGTAGCCAGTGATGCGATCGCCCAGTCCTACGGAGCCAACCTTCCCAATCGGCTACGCCTGGGCATCACCGATGCGGATGTTCGAGTATCAGGTCCCCTGCAACGGGTACAAACCCAAATTCAGGCACGCTCGCGCGGAGGTACTTACCCACTCCAGGGTGAGGTGTTAATTGCGGGAGGAAATATCGGCTTCCGCAATGTTCGAGCGCAAGTGGCGGGGGGCACCGTAACGGGAACAGGGGCGATCGCCAATAACCGCCTGGAAGCGGCTGTCCGGGTCAACAATGTTTCTTTAAGCGAGTTTTCGCCCCAAGTACAAGGGGTGCTGAATACAGATTTACGGGTTGCCGGGAACCTGCGTGACCTGGGCCCCGGTAGTGTGCGAGCCGAGGGGAATGTGCGCCTAACCCAGGGAGTTCCCTATCTGCAAGGCCCTCTGAATGCGTCATTTGCCTGGTTGGGCGATCGCCTGCAAATCAACCAGGCCACCGCCCCCGGCTTTTCCGCCAGCGGTACTGTGTTTACTAGCCTTAGTGGTTCACCCCAAATCTCTCGCTTGGATGTAGGGCTACAGCTTCGAGACTATAACCTGACTCAACTACAAGCCTTTCTGCCCGATCAGGTGCAATTGGCAGGGCGAGGCACATTTGACGGGCGAGTCACAGGTACCCCGCAATCCCCCAGTGTGGAGGGTCGTCTACAGACCCGTGACCTGGTGGTCAATCGTCTGGCATTTGATTCGGTGCTGAGCGGACCGATCGCCTTTACCCGAAATCGAGGCGGACGCATTGACTTAGTAGGAGCCCAGGACCGAATTTTTGCCGAACTCAACAGCCGCAACCGACCGACCGAATTTTTAATTCGCCGTGGAGAAACCGTAGCTCAGGGAACCACAGAGGGCGATCGCTTGCAAGCCCAGGTCGTTAACTTCCCGGTGGCATTTCTCAACTTGCCCCCTGTCGCAACGTTGGGAACACCTCGAGGTACTCTGACGGCGGGCAACTTTACAGTGAATTTGAATACCCTGGCAGCCAGTGGAGATATTCAAGTCGCTGACCCGGCGGTGGGATATGTGAGTGGCGATCGCCTCAGCACACGATTCCGTTATGAAGAGGGCGTCCTGGCTCTACAGAATGGCGAGTTACTGCTAGGGGACAGCCGTTTTCTGGTGGGAGGAAGTGTTGAGACGCGGGGCGATCGCACAGTCCGAGTGCAGGTAGCTGCTGATCAGGGCTATGTGCAGGATGTATTAACAGCGTTGCAATGGTATGAGTTTGGAGACATTGGTCGGGGGTTTGGGGCACCCAATTTTGCAGCAGCTGAAGATGTCACAACCGTTGCCGTGGGAAACCCCGAAGACTCGTTGCTGAATCAACTCCGTCGTCTAGCCGAAATTCAGGCTCTTGAAGACATTGAGGAGCAGGAAGCCGCCCAGGGCATCCAGCTACCAGACCTGCGGGATTTATCCGGGGTGTTTACGGGAGTTGTATCGGTGAACGGCTCTCTCGCGGAAGGCCTAAACACCGAGTTCGATGTAAACGGTGTCGATTGGGTTTGGGGAGAATACCAGGCGGATCAGGTGATTGCCCAGGGTAGCTTTAGTGATGGAGCCGTCACACTGCTTCCCTTGCGGGTGCAGGCCAACGAGGACGCCTACATCGATATTTCTGGCCAGTTCGGCGGCGAAAGCCAGGATGGACAAATACAAATCTCCAACATCCCAGCAGAAGGGGTACGCGATCTACTGAATGTGCCGGTAGATGTGACAGGAGACTTAGACGCCAACGTATTAATTGGGGGGAGCCTCGATAACCCCCTGGCTCGGGGTACCATTCTGCTCGATCGTGGCACCTTCAACCAGAAAGCATTGGACCGGGCTCGTACCAGCTTCAGCTATACCGATGCACGCCTTAGTTTTATTGGCGAGGCTGCCATTCCCGATACCAATCCCCTCCGGGTCGAGGGAAGTATTCCTTATCAACTCCCCTTCATGGCTGTGGAGCCAGCGTCTGACAATATCACCTTAAATGCTCGGGTTGAGGATGATGGCCTGGAACTCCTCAGCTTGTTTACCAATCAAGTGCAGTGGGAAGGCGGGGAGGGAGTCGTTGACCTGAATGTGACAGGCACTTTATATGAGCCCCAGATCGTAGGAACTGCCACCTTCACGAATGGGATTGTTTCTGCCCTTGCTCTACCTGAGCCTTTGACCAATGTAAATGGCAATGTCACCTTTGATCGCCGGTTGATTCGGGTGAATGGCTTGCAGGGGCAATTCGAACAGGGGTTTGTGACAGCCCAGGGGTTATGGCCGATCTTCAATGAGTATGACTTACCAGAGTCGACCGAACTCGAAGCAAGCAACCCATTAGCTGTAACCCTCAGCGATGTAGTGCTGAACTTTAAAGGGCTGTACCGGGGAGGCGTCGACGGTCAGGTTGAGTTGTTGGGAACTGCGTTTGCTCCCATTGTGACTGGCGATATTGAGCTGTCCAGTGGGCAGGTCGAACTGGCCAGTAATCGGGGCGGAGGTGCCGCTGCTCCCACCCAGGAACCCTACCAGAGTGGCCCGACTCGACCTCCACGACTGGAGGATTTGAAGATTACTCTGGGCGATCGCCTTCGCATTACCCAGAACCCGATCCTCAATTTTGTGGCGCGGGGTGATCTGCTGATTGATGGCCCTATTGGCAATCTTCGGCCCGAAGGTACGATTCGGTTACGCAGCGGGCAGGTGAACTTGTTTACGACTCAATTTGGACTGGCAGGCGGCTATGAAAACATTGCCCGGTTCTACCCCAATCGGGGGCTCGATCCATTCTTGGATGTCCGGTTAGTAACCTCGGTACCCGAACTTCAACGCGTGCCGGCCCCCTCCACTTCGCCATTTGGTACGGCTGAAATCGCAGAAACTCTGGCAACGGACATTGGAGCTGTGGGCACAGTACGGGTTGAAGCCCGAGTCGAGGGATATGCCAGCCAACTCTCAGAAAACCTGGAGCTGAGTAGTAGCCCTGCTCGTACCCAAAGCGAGATTATTTCTTTGTTAGGAGGAAACGTGGTGGCGTCTTTGGCTGAAGGGGATGGATCGTTGGCGATCGCCAACCTCGCCAGTTCGGCCCTTCTAACCCAGCTGCAAAATCAGCTGACTCGTGCTCTAGGGATCACAGAATTCCGGCTGTACCCAACAATTTTGCCGGAGGATGAAACGGCGAGAGGTTCTTCTACCGGCACGTTGGAGCTTGCATCCGAATTGGGGGTGGATATTACAGGGCAATTCTCGGCATCGGTCCTGGCTATTCTTACGGCAGATGCACCCGTACAGTTCAACCTGCGCTATCGTCTCACGGATCAACTGCTGCTGCGCGGTTACGTCGATACAGAGGGAGGACAGGGAGCTATTCTGGAGTTCGAAACGCGTTTCTAAAGTCTGCTTTAAAGGTTGTTTTTTCGTGCGCTTTACGCACGAAAAAACAACAATAAAAAAAGGGCTCTAGTTAACCAAACGTGGAACCATTCCAGCCCCAGAGATAACCTTTTGCGTCTGCAAATTCAATATAAATACGATTGGTAGGTACCCCAATCGCAGAGCTGACTTGATTGCAAAAGTCCTGGCTCATGGCTTGCGTTTGGTCGGCACTAAAAGAACCCACACTTTTCACTTCTACGTAGCAGACCGGATCAGTCGTGCCGCCAAATGTCATAGGAACATTGCTTTCAAAAGCCGTCATGACATAGGATTCGGGCTTTCGGGTATGTTTGGCAAGGCTACCTGACAGTTGTTTGAGCAGCGTTTCGATGCTGGCAGCATCGGGGGTAGGGATGGAGGTTTGAACTTTAATCAGCGGCATAGACAGTTTAGGTATCGCTCATATTCTTACGGCATGGGCATTTGTGTAGCCCACACACGATTGAAGCGGATAGAACAATTGGGACTAACAGCATTTTCGAGGGCGGCCTATAGACTGCCCTCGAAAACGCCTACTTTTGCTGATCTTGACCTGCTGTTATCCACCGTAATTCCAGCCGGTGGTCTCCAACCGTAGCGGGTTGCCTTCACGATGCACACCCGCCGCAACCACTTCACCGACAAAAACGGTGTGATCGCCCTGTTCGACAGAACCAATAACACGGCATTCCACGTAACCAAGGGTGTCAGTAATGATGGGACAACCTGTTTCGCCCAGGTAAAATTCCACGTCCTCAAATTTATTGCCAACCCGACGCATGGGTTTAAAGAATTTTTGAGCCAGTTCTTTTTGCCCATCCTCCAGGACACTAAGGGCAAACACATTGCTGGCTTTAATCATGCTGTGAGAAATGGAAGAGGTGTTGACGCAGTTGACTACCAGGGGCGGTGTAAAGGAGCCTTGCATGACCCAGCTCGCCGTAAAACCATTGACCTCCTCCCCATCTGTGACACCACAAATATAGAGACCGTGGGGAATCTTGCGGAGAATCGTCTTTTTCGCCTGTTCGTCCAGCACAGTTGTGACTCCGGTTACACAGTACAGGGTTAGTGTATCCGGTTTGGTTATGGCTGAGTCGCTAGATCTGCACCATGCCAGAATAGTTTGTCAGTAGTTCATCCCGGGTCAGGCTATCACTCGGATCTTGGGGCGACCAGAGGACTTCGTAGATCAGCAGGGATTCTGGCGAGATGGAACCCAGGCGCTTGAGGGCCGTACGGAGATCATCTGAGTTATAGATAGGCCCCGAGATGAGTGGGCGATCGTCCGTACTGCCAACCAACAGGGTCACGACGATGTAGGACGCCGGGTCTTCCTCTCGGTGAAGGCGATCGCGTCGTTGAACCCGCCCACCGACATTCACCAGTGACTCCACATCAAACTTACTGCGTTCTTCCAGAGACAACTGCTCAAAGAGCTGGGATGCATGAGCTCGACTATCAACGCTTTGGGATTGGGACAGGACATGCGTCCAGTTTTCGGGCGATCGCAACAGCACCAAAACCGTTTCCCGCAGAGCTTGAACCAACCCCTCCTTGGTATTCAAATTCCCCTGCTCCGCAATTTGGTTGAGGGTATCTTGAATGTACCGAGCTTGAGCCAGGAGGGCGACCTGAAGTTGCGTCACAGTCACCCGGTCGTTGTGCAACTCACCCGAAGCACTACCGTACCCATGGCTAGCCGGGCCTCGTCGGGATGAAGCCAGCTTCAGGTAAGTCATGATAATAGGCAACACGCCAAAGCCCAGGAAGAATAGCAGGAATATAAAATCTAACCCTGAGGAACTCGGCCCAGGAATCACCGGACCAGAACCATAACCACCACCCGGAACGGGGACAATCACCGGGCCAGATGGATAACGGCGGTAAGGACGGCCGTAGGGCTCCTCATAGGGACTGTAGTCCGAAGGGTAGTTCCAACCACTGGGCGGAGACGAGGGTCGATAATCGGAGGGCGGCAGTGTTCCGCCGCCGCCAGCAGGAGGAGCGCTATCAAAACCACCGCCTCGAGTGCGTCCGCCGGAGGTGGTGCTCAGGGCAATGTCGCCCACGCCCAAAATGCCCAGGCTGAGGAGAGCGATCGCCCCTGTTCGGATCCATCCTTTCGTTCCTGCACGCTGTAGTCTGCCCATGATGTGCGTCCTGTGCTATTGCAGTTTGCTTAAAATTGTGGCGCTCATTTATCTCACAAGCTTCTTAATTAAGCACGCCAATATGAGGGCTTCGTGCCCCACAGCACTATTAATTTGCACTGAATATGACGGCTTATTATTAACAGCCAGTGTGAAAGAAATCGAGATGGCTTACAACCGCCCTGAGAAGGAGGCCTAAAGAAGCAAAATTAATACTTTTATTCACTTTTTTGAAAAAGTTTTTTCCTGTTCCCATACAAGGGAATAGTGGTGTATCTCGAAATCTACAGCGCTTTGCGCTTGAGTCAGCCATGGTTGTTTTTGTGAGAGCCGCGCGGAGCGCGGCTCTCACAAAAACAACCATATTTTAAGTGTTTGAAAAGCGCTGTAACTAATACCAAGCGATAGAAATCAGGTACATCCCAGTTTTGTTAATATGGCGGGCTTTGCCCACCACATTAACAAAACTGGGTTTTCAATCTGCAAGAGTAGGATGTACCCTAGAAATCAACCGATGTTTAGAGATAGGGGTACGAAGCATTCCCCATCTCTAAACATCAGCAACTTCATGAGAATTGTTGATTGAATTGTTTTTTTACAGTTAATGAACCAAAGTTGATAGGAGAAACTTAGCGATTACTCTGAAAAGAGCGAGTGTTCCTCCCCCAAACGACTGACCCATGACACCCTTATCACAACTCGATTTTCAGCCTTATTTAACAGAGCAAGGCCAAATTGCTCCCGACCTGGAGGGAAAAATCGGAGTTTACGCCATTTTTGATGCCAATCAGGTGCTGCAATTTGTTGGTTATTCCCGCGATGTGGCTTTAAGCCTGCGTCAGCATCTGGTGCGCCAACCCGATCATTGCTACTGGTTGAAGGTGGAGATGTGCGATCGCCCTAACCGCACCCTCTTGGAGGAAACTCGCACAGCCTGGATTACTGAAAACGGCACCACACCTGCTGGCAATAGTACCGACACAGATGTCTGGAACCAGCCTATCGACGTCCGCCCCTGGCTTACCTCCGAGGAAGTCACCGCCTGCGCCCAAGCCGAAGAACTGGAGCGAGCCAAGCTCCTTAAAACAGCCGCCAGGCGGGCAGAAGCGGAAGTCTTGGCCCGTCTGGAAGCCAGGGGGGTTACGATCCCTTTACGATTTGACCCAAAACTCAAAGACGTAGGGCAGCTGAACCTTAAAGCATAAGCTACATAGTTCCAACTTTGGGGTAGGGGTGTTGCTTACATCGCTACCTCCAAGGTTTTGGGCTTTTACTCGGGTCTGTTTTAAAGGTTATTTACTCGTGTACAAAGCGCACGAATAAATAACCTTTAAAACAGGCCGAGCCAAGCATTGAACACTTTCTATTCAGGGCTCCCATCCGTCTTCTCAAACTCCAGGGTTGATTTAGAGAGACTTTGCTTCCGCTGCTCCCGAATTGTCTTCGCTCGCGAAACTAAATCCTGAAAGTATCCCGAATCTGTGATCTCGCTGACCTCCCGTTCCCGCTTTGCCTGATCAATCTCAATCTTGGGTTGCACCATCCCCTTCACCTTCTCCCGCATCTGCTCATAGATGGCCTGCGTATATCCACCTTCATCGGCACGGCTCAGCAACGCCACTCCAAATGCTGAACCCAGCACTGCAAAAACAGCTGGAATAAGGGGGAGCCATCCTCCCTCGATAAAGGCTACAAAACAGATCAAATACAACCCAACTAGAAGAGCCTGTTCTAAAACAATAAAGAGCCAGATGCGATGGTTGGTATAGGCGATCGCACCGCCCGCGATCGCCCATCCCAGAATCCACAAAACTTCCACCGACCACGGCCAGTACCACATCAAGGGCCGTTCTCCCAACGCCGCACTGATGAGCTGGCTGGTTCCCTGAGCATGGATTTCTACCCCTGGCATCAGGTCGCCCCCATCTCCCGCCGCACTAAACGGAGTGGCTAGTAAATCCTTCGCGACTGCTGACGTGTACCCAATCAGCACAACCTTGCCCCGAATCCAGTCGGGCTTCACCGCACCCTTTAACACGTCTGACAGGCTTACCACTCGAATAGTCTTCTCAGCGCCCTGATAATTCATCAGCACCTGATAGTCATAGGCCTGAGTGCGCCGGTAGCCCGCAGCCTGTTGCCCCAGACGGTGCAGCGTGGCCTGCCCTAACTGAATTTCACCATCCTCTCCCGCTGTCGCTTCGATCCCCTGGGAGGACAGGTAAGCCAACGCCATGGAGAAATGTAGAGAAACCATTTGGTTCTCCGGGTTCGTATCATTGCACAGGTGCTGAACCGGAAGCGGCACCTCCGATGGCCCCGGTACCGATACCAAAATGCTACGACGCACTATTCCATCTGGGTCCTTAGGGAAATCCGCAAAGGCTGTGCGCTCTGGCGGAGCACCGGGAGCCGGAGGTACTCCTGGATTGTCACCCCCACTCATCTGACAACCAGAAATAATTTGCTCGTTTTTAGCCATGACCGATGCGAGCTCTGCTCGGCCATCGCCTTGAGGAATATCACGGGCAATATCAACCCCAATCGCTAGAGGATCATTTGCCACCAGCGCCGTGAGAACATCCGCCAGGGTGCGATCGCGAATGGGGAACTCTTGCCGGGTTTGAATATCTGTTTCATCCACTCCCACCACCAGCAATCGATCATCCAAAGGAGCAACTGGGCGGCGACGCATGTAGTGATCATAGGCAGCTAATTCAGGGCCTTGTAGCCACCCCAGCCAACGGGCAGCCACCACACTTCCCGTTACCAATAAACTGGCAGACAACGTCGTCGCCACAATAGCGGGTAGGCGTGACGTCAGGGTCGATGTTTTTTCCCGAACTGCCGCCCCAAGTTGCGTAATTTTAAGTGGCATTGCTGTAGTAGATTTAGGCGAAAACTTTCTAGCGTTCCAGCTATCACGACTGTTATACCAGGGGCCAGAGGTATACAGGCTACTGCTGATGTGAATCGTCACTTGTATTCGTAAGCGATTCAGCAAAGCCCCGGTATGATGCAGTTAAGGTGAGTTAGCAATTTTCCGTTAGGACAATAAAAATTCAGCTCCTTACCAAGCCAACCCTATGGATATATTCCCCTTGAGTCGAGCTTTCTCTCTTGGATTCTGCCTGGTAACGGGAATGTTGACAGTATTCCCTAACATCGCCCTTGGGGCTACTACCACAGCTGGGCGTTCGGTGCTATCCCACCGAGAATCGTCCTTCCCCTCAACCCAAGTATCTCCTGCGGCCGCTTCTTCCAGACGCGTCGCTCAGCGTCTCAACTTCTCAGTGCGTAATGTTCGTTCTTCCCCCAGCCGCATTGGGGGGTTTGCCCGAGGGGATGCGTGTTTCTCTAACCCTCAGGATGCTCAGCGTCCGATGGCGCTTCTTCCGGTTCCAGCTAACGAAACTGGTAGCCAGGAGTTGGAAACCCAGGCCATTGGCCTGATGAACACCCTTGAAGACCGCCCGACATTTTTTGTTTACGTCCCTGCGATGGGCGTACAGAAAGGGGAATTTACTCTATGGAGCGACGATCAGACTGAGCTTTTGACCGAAAAAACCGTAACATTACCTGAGCAAGCCGGGGTGGTCGCCCTGACGCTGCCTGAGGAAATCGTTTTGGAGCCAGGAGACACCTACTACTGGACATTAGAGGTGTTGTGCAATGAAGACGATCGCTCGCGCAATGCCTTTGTGGAGGGCTTGGTACAACGGGTAACGCCCGACACCGCCCTGGTTGAGCAGCTACAACAAGCACTTCCGCGCGATCGCCCGGCTCTCTATGCCGACGCAGGCTATTGGTACGAAACCCTCTCCTCCCTGGCCCAGTTGCGCTACGAAAACCCAGCCGATACGAGCCTCCAGGCAGAGTGGGAAAACCTGCTTGACTCCGTTAACCTGGATACCGCAGCTGATGCTCCCCTGGCCCCTCCGCCCCCCTCAGAGCCTGCGCCCCAATGACATCAAAACGCCCCCAGCAAGCCGAACACAGTGAAACGGTAGAAGCCTGGTTGTTTCTGCTACCGGCCCTGGTGTTGCTGGGGGTCTTTGTGGTGTATCCCATTGGATACCTGACCTACCTCAGCTTCACCCAAGGCAGCTTCACCCGCGAAGGGGTGCACTGGGTGGGAGGCCAGAACTATCTACGGTTGGTGTTAAACCCCGATTTTTGGCAGGTTTTGGGCAACACGATTTACTTCACCCTTGCAACAGTCATTCCCAGTCTGGTCATTCCTCTGGGCCTGGCCGTGTTGCTAAACCGCTCAGTAGCTTTGCGAGATTTGTTACGAACGGCCTATTTTATTCCCTCGATCACCTCCCTGGTGGCCGTCGGGTTGGGGTTTCGCTGGCTGTTTCAGACAGATGGTCCGGTCAATAACCTGCTGGAACCCCTGGGTATCGTCCCCATTCCCTGGCTAGGCAGCACTACATGGGCTATGCCGGTGCTGATTTTGCTGAGTTTCTGGAAGCAAATCGGCTTTAATCTGGTAGTTTTTCTGGCCGGGTTACAGACGATTCCCCAAAACCGTTACGAAGCGGCAGAGTTGGATGGGGCAGGGCCCTGGCAACAGTTCTGGCACATTACCCTACCTGGCCTGCGGCCTACGCTCATTTTCGCCGCTGTCACCACAGGTATTTTCACATTGCGAAGCTTTGAGCAACCCTATGTGATGACGGGGGGTGGCCCTCTCAATTCCACCAACCTGCTCGTGTTTTACATCTACCAGGAAGCCTTTGGTCAGTTCGACTTTGGCTATGCCGCAGCGGCGGCAACAGTGCTGCTGCTGGTGGCCCTGGTGCTGGTTTACATTCAGTTGCGTGTGACACAGGACGAGGGATGAGAACCGTTTTTGGTAGTGCTGAATAGGGGATGAAATGGGATTTGGAACTGTGGTTCCAGATCCCATTTCATCCCCTATTCAGTAACACCCTTTTTGATAGGCCAAGATGTGGGCATCGCTATAAAATGGCGGAATGCGACGCATTGGGAAACTCAATCATATTTTGTCTGATCGGGGCTTTGGGCTGGATCACTACATCGCCCTGGCGCTACTGGGAGCGGCACTCGTCGCATTCACTTTCAACTTAGGTGGGTTAGCTCTGCGAGATTGGGACGAGGGCACCGTTGCTCAGGTCGCCCGAGAAATTTGGCGATCTACCTGGCAATCTCCGGCCGATGAAGCGTCTCAATCCCTGACCTGGCTTTTTCCGACTCTGGGTGGCGAGCCCTACGTCAACAAGCCGCCGTTGATCCATAACCTGATGGCGATCGCCTTCCAATTAGGTGGCATCAACGAATTCACAGCCCGGCTCCCCGGTGCTTTACTAACCGCAGTATCCGTACCCGTCCTCTACGCTCTGGGCCGGGAAGTCTTTCGACGGCGATCGGCAGCATTGATGGCTGCGCTGGTCTATCTCACCAGCCTGCCCGTCATGCGGTTAGGTCGCCTGGCCATGTTAGATGGAGCGGTGCTGTGTTTCTTGCTGGTGATGCTGTGGTGTACGGTGCGATCGCGCCGAGACATTCGCTATTCGCTGGGTATTGGCATTGGTTTTGGGCTCATCAGCTTAACGAAGGGAGTGCTGCTGGGGATTCTGTTGGGGGCGATCGCCCTTCTATTCCTGGCCTGGGATACGCCCCGATTACTACGGCAGCGGTATCTGTGGCTAGGTTTAGCTTTGGGGGGTCTGCCCGTCGCACTGTGGTATGGGGCGCAAGTGTGGCACTATGGCACTGATTTTTTGGGGCGCAACCTGGTCAATCAGTCCCTCAGTCGCGTCTGGGATAGCGTGGAAGATAACAGCGGCCCACCCTGGTATTACCTGCTAGAGCTATTGAAATACGGCTTACCCTGGCTGGTTTTTCTGCCCATTAGTTTGCAAAAAGCATGGCAGAACCGGGATTTGGGTTGGGCCAAGCTGGTATTGGTATGGGCTGGAGTTTATTTTGTCACGATCTCCTTAATGGGAACAAAACTGCCCTGGTATATCCTGCCGCTGTATCCAGCATTGGCCCTGGCGATCGCTTCCCACCTGGCTGACATGTGGGAGAACGGGCGACACATTAACGAGCGGCAATATTTTCTGGGTCATTACAGCTGGAGTTGGTTTTGGGTGTTTATGGGTCTGGCTGCACTCAGCCTCGGCGCTGGCCTCTACCTGGGATTTTGGCAGATTCTGCCACAGCCAAATGTAGGTTGGATGTGTCTGGTTCTGGCGGGCACCCTGTTTTCGACAGCCATTCTTCTGGCTCGCCGCAGCCCTCGATTTATGGCTATTTTGGCCTGGGGAACATTCTTGACCCTGCTCTTACTGATGGGCTCCTCCCACTGGGTTTGGGAACTAGCAGAAGACTATCCGGTCAAGCCCGTAGCCACTCTGATTCAGAACAACACACCCCCTGGGGAACGAGTCCATATGTCGGCCTCCTATCACCGACCCTCGTTGGATTTTTATAGCGATCGCCAGGTCATTCCTGCCAACCGCAAACGCCTGCAACAACTTTGGCAATCCGAACCTCAGGTTTACCTGCTGCTAAATCGCAATACCCTGAAACAATGGCGTCCTTCACCACGTCCTACTGTGCTTGGCACAGCTGAAGGTTGGACACTGGTTCATCACGGCAACAGTCAAGCTCAGTAGCGGGTGAAGAGCTACTCACCCCACTGGCTAACCGATCGAGCCACAGCTCATGCTGCCAGGAGGTGCTGTTTTAGACGTGTGGTTGGTTGTTGTGAGAGAAGAACTGTAACCTTGGCCCGGTGAGTTAGGACATCACGATTGAAGGCAATGCCTTCAATCGTGATGTCCTAACTCACCGGGCGATAGCAATAAGCGCCCCTCTCACAACAACCAACCACATTTTTGCAACACGACCTGTCAGGCCAGAATAGGGGATGGAAATAGGGCAATACACTGAAGGCATTCAGTTCCTGTCATTTCGAAAGACTATAAAGGGGTTATGTAATGGTTCGATGCTTAGTTGGGCTGAGGCGCCTGGGGATTGTAGGAGTAATATTTCCCCTATTGATACTGCTGGTGCTGGGAAGCCCGGCGTTTGGCTTCACCCTCTCAACAGGAATTGCCCAGACTACCATCCTGACCAATCTAACCACTGGGGAGTGGGCTGTCGTTGCAATGGGCAGCATCCTGGCCCTGGCGATCATCCTGCATCTGACCTTAGGGCGGTTAGCTCGCCGTTCCTGGCTACCGTTTCTACAAACGACGATTCCGCAGCCCGAAGGAGCTCCAGAATCCCGCATTTTGTCCGCAGAGACACTGTATCGCACTCTGTTACTGGGCAGTCGAACTGTGCTGTGGGTCGGGGTTGGCCTGGCCCTAACCCAGTTGTTTCCGATTACGCGTGTTTGGAGCGATCGCGTTCTCTGGGCCCTGGTTAGCAGTTTCACCGCCCCCATTCTCTCCCTCGGCCGCAGCCAGTATTCCCTCAAAGACATCATCCTGCTGGTGGTCATGATTCTGGCCCTGATCGCGATGTCTAAGACCGTAGCAGAAATGTTCAAGCGTCGGATCCTCTCCCTGGCCCGGATCAATCGAGGGATGCAGGAAGCGATCGCCGTCATTTTTCGCTATATCCTGATCGTCATCGGCGTCATGGTCTTGCTACAAGTTTGGGGGCTAGATATTAGCTCCCTGGCAATTCTGGCCAGTGCCTTGAGCGTCGGCGTTGGTTTTGGTCTACAGGATATCGCCAAGAATTTTGGCAGCGGTCTGGTCCTGGTGTTTGAGCGCCCTATTCAAGTGGGCGACTTTGTCGAAATTGGCGAGTGCATCGGTACCATTGAGCGCATCGGAGCCCGCAGTACCCTCATCCGTACCCTGGATCAGGTGTCGATTATCATGCCCAACTCTCGCTTTCTTGAGCATGAGGTAATCAATTGGAGTCATGACAATCCCCTATCACGACTGCATGTTCCGGTAGGAGTCGCCTACGGTTCTGATACTGAGCAAATCCGAGGCCTACTCTTGGAAGCAACTCAGAACCATCCCCATATCCTCAGCCACCCCAAGCCAACGGTGATGTTCACAGAATTTGGGGAGAATAGCCTTAATTTTGAGCTCCTTGTCTGGACCCGAGAACCCAGTCTGCAAGCTGTTCTCAAAAGCGATCTCAACTTTCGTATTGAACGCCTCCTACGCCAAAACGGCATTGAAATTCCATTTCCTCAACGGGATTTGAATGTACGAGGCACCCTACCCGTCACCCTACCCGATGGCGTGGTTGACGCGCTGCAACAGATGGCAGGGCAGACATCACCCGTCACAAAATCCACGGCTGATACACCGACGGACTCCTAATTTTTCGCAAACCGGTTTGGTTACACCCTTCTGACCATCGTTTTATAGCGATGTGCGAATTGGTTCTATACACAAGGGATAGGGTATGGGGTGTAAGACACCTCATACCCTATCCCTTGTGTACTGGGCGTACTTGCATACCCTGGGGCTAGTCCAACCTGTGATCGCGGTCACAATTGGATGGCGATCGCAGACATATTCACCCCCCCGTAGAATCACTGAGAGAACCCTCAATTGCCCTAATACTGAAGATGTTGGTGCTCTACTTTTCGCCCCCAATCTATGCTGAATCTACCCCCTTTCCATCTGGCCATTGTCCACTTCTACGCAAACCTCTATAAAACCGTCACTTGTGAAGTAGCCCCAAAACCCAGCCAGCTCACTGGCCCCACTTGTGAATCCCTTCAAAATGTCCCAGTTGAGTTTCAGGCTCTCCTGCCTGCCAAGGTCTATCCCCATTTACATCCCCAAAACTACCCCGTACCCGATTCAACTCAGCGGAAAAGATGGATTTGAGAATGAGCCACTCAACGGTAGAAGGCCTATGGTGGCGAGTTTAGAAACATCTCGGTAGCTCCGTAGCCATTCTCCGTACACAAGTATTTGGCTGATAGATCTTCCCCAAAAACACGGTCTCGATTCCCTTGAGAAAATGGCTTAGTAAGAGAGAACAGGACTTCAGGATTGGGAGTACGTGGCATACCTACACCTAACCCTGAACCCCTACAGATTTTTCTATTGGGTGTTTCTATGACCTATAGCTTGCGGGTGGCGGATTTACCCCTCACCGAGCGCCCCCGTGAACGATTGAAGGAATCGGGGGCACGCCACCTATCAACAGCAGAACTACTAGCTATTCTCCTGGGTACCGGACAAGGACCCGGGAAGCTTTCCGCCGTCGGTTTAGGGCAACATATTTTGCAGGTGTTGGGCAGTAGCCAGCGAGAGCCCATGACTGTCATGCGCACCGTCAGCATCCATGAGTTGACGCAAATCCCTGGGGTTGGAGATGCAAAGGCATGCACCATCATTGCAGCCGTGGAGTTAGGCAAGCGGGTATTTCAGTCACGGCCAAGCGATCGCCCCATTGTGGATGACCCGGCGATCGCCGCCGCCCTCCTGAGCCACGACCTGATGTGGCAAACTCAGGAAAAATTTGCCGTTCTCCTCCTCGACATCAAACACCGTCACCTCGGTAGCCACATCATCAGCATCGGCACCGCCACCGAAACCCTGGCTCACCCCCGCGAAATTTTCCGTGAAGTCATCCGTCAGGGAGCCACGCGAGTCATCGTGGCCCACAACCACCCCTCCGGCAGCACCGATCCCAGCGCCGAAGACATTGCCCTCACCCGGCAACTGCTCCAGGGAGCACGCCTGCTAGACATTCCCCTCCTCGATCACCTCATTCTAGGAAACGGAGACTTCGCCAGCCTCCGTCAAAAAACCACCCTCTGGGAAGAATGCCCCCAGGGAGCCTAATGTCCAATCCGGTTGAATAACCGTAATCAATCTCAACTCGGGATAAGTCCAAGAGTCCACTTGCCGTGCGCAGAACGCACGACAAAGTGAGCTTTTTCGAGGGGCACGCTTTGCGTGCCCCTCGAAAAAGCCCTTAACCCGAACTCAGGTTAAATAGAGCTATGAGATGGGATATGTGACTACAGCTCCATATCCCATCTCATATCTTTCGGCAACGGAAAAGTTCTGTACTAACGCCCGCCAGCATAGCCGGATAGAGTTTTAGGGAGAAAGAAGCACGAAATGCCCCTCCTCCCTAAAACTCTATCTGACCCTGTACTCAGACACGAGGAAGAAAGAACACCTACTCCTCTACTTTCTCTGCCCCTACAGAAACCAAAAAATCGACATTTTGAAAGACATTCGAAAAAAAGCCTTTACCACGTTGCAGGTGATAGCATCCTGCCTTATACTAAAGCCTCGAAATTAGTGCTCAACGCCAACGAAACGGCAGGAGGCAATTATCCCTGAAACGTTATCTCTAACGGTTAGTTTGAGAGGCAACCGCGAGGTGCGAGAAAACCTGCAGCTCTTCCGCCTTGCCGGTTTACTCGACGCATTTTCTGAGCCCACCTTCCGCAAAGTCATGGACAAATGCGTCGAAGATGGCCCAGCAAATCTGATCCTCGATTTGTCTCAAATTGACTTTATCGACAGTTCCGGTCTCGGAGCTCTAGTTCAGGTTGCCAAAAAAGCTCAGAGTGCCGGAGGCATGATTCAAATCGTCACCAACCCCCGGGTCACCCAGACGGTCAAGCTGGTGCGATTAGAACAGTTCCTTTCGCTGCAACCCTCAGTTGAGGTCGCCATTCAAAATGTCAAGCAGTCTTAGCTGCCTGACACCTGCCATTACCCCGGATGATTTACGCCGGTTATCACCGGGGGTATTGGCGCATCTAGGCGATGCTGTGTACGAACTCTTTGTACGCACATCCTGCCTATTGCCACCCCGCCGCTTGCAGGCTTACCACGCTCAAGTTGTGCGGCAAGTGCGAGCCGAAAGCCAGGCTCAATCTCTCAAGGTTTTATTACCCCAGCTAACCCCCAGTGAACTAGAAATTCTTCGCTGGGGGCGTAATGCGTCTCCTAGAGGCCCTAAGCGGCTTGATCCGGGCACTTACCAGGAAGCAACAGCCCTGGAGACGCTACTGGGCTATCTGTATTTATCCGATGCTCCCCGCCTGGATGAATTGCTGATGGCGCTGCGAGAACAGATGCAATTCGACGAGGCTTCCCCCTCCAGTTCGGCAGATTTGTAAACTTGCCCAGCTGGAGGAAGGGGGATCAATTTCAAGGTGCTAGGCTGGAAGCCGGCGAAATTTTTATTGTGCAATTCACTGTGCGGGCCTGAACAGGCCGGGGGAAATCTATGGCAGCAAATGATCGGAAATTTAACCGGGGTAAGCAAGACGGTTATAGCAAACCGTCTCGGCCCGGGACTAAGGCTGGCCCCCGGCGCCCTGACGCAGAGGGGGAAGGCTATAGCCGGGGAGGTGGCAAGCGATCGCCCTCCTCACGCGACTTTCGCCGCCCCGGAGAAGGCGGCTACTCTGACAAACCCCGCCCGAAGCGAGAAGGACGCCCCGATCGCGACGGTAAACCCGAAGGTCGTCGTGATTCTCGCCCGGATAACCGCGGGGAATATCGGCCCAAACCTCGCCCGGATAACCGGGGGGACTTCCGCCGCGATGCCCGCCCAGAGAACCAGAAGGAGTATCGTCGGGACGATCGTGGCAATGAGAATTTCCAGCGAGAAGAACGCCCCTACGAGGCGCGTGAACCTCGTTATGAGGATCGTCCTAAGAAAGACTTCCACCGCGACAATCGTCCGAGTGGCCCAAAGAAGGATTTCCGCCGCGAGGAGCGTTTCAGCAAGCCACGCGACTTTGACCGCGAAGAACGTTCCAGTGGCAAGGATTCTCACCGTGAGGAGCGTTTTAGCAGCAAGGATTCTCGCCGCGAGGAGCGTTTCAGCAAGCCGCGCGACTTTAGCCGCGAGGAGCGTTTCAGTGGCAAGGATTCTCACCGTGAGGAACGTTCTCATGGGCCACGGGATGCTCAGCGGGAGGAGCGTTTCGCGAAGACACGTGACTTTAAACGTGAAGGGTCTGGTGATACGCGTAACTTCCGTCGTCAAGATTCTCATGCAGAATCTCACTCTCAGGCCCGCCGGGGTACCGCTGCGATCGCCACAACCGAGCGCAGCGAGACAGAAGAAAACCCTGATTTGGTCTATGGTCGGCACACAGTGCAGGCCTTGTTAGAGAGCGAGCGTCAAATCAACCGCATCTGGCTCTTGCCCCACCTGCGCTATGACCACCGTTTCCACAGCCTACTCAATCAGGCCAAAGCAAACGGCACCGTTATCGACGAAGTAGAAGCTCGTCGTTTGAGCCAGCTCACCCAGGGTGCAACCCACCAGGGCATCGCCGCCCAGGTCGCCCCCTACGACTATTTGGAACTCTCCGTTCTAATTGAGCAGGCCAAAGCAGCAACCGAATACCCCGTGATTCTGGTTGCGGATGGCATTACCGATCCGCACAATTTGGGAGCCATTATTCGGACAGCAGAGGCTATGGGAGCACAGGGGCTCGTAATTCCCCAACGGCGTTCTGCTGGCATCACCTCGACTGTCATGAAAGTCGCAGCGGGAGCCATGGAAAACTTCCCCGTATCGCGAGTCGTTAACCTCAGCCGGGCTCTGGACGAACTCAAAGAAGCAGGTTTCTGGGTCTATGGTACCGATGCCCAGGCTCCCCAGACTATCCAAAACACTGACCTGAAAGGTCCCGTCGCCCTGGTCGTTGGCTCGGAAGGTGAAGGATTGGGAATGTTAATCCAAAAATCTTGCGATGCACTGGTTGCGATCCCCCTAAAAGGCAAGACATCCAGTCTTAATGCATCTGTCGCAACAGGGATGGTACTTTACGAAGTTTATCGCCAACGGGGATCACAAAGCTGGACTCTTGATCCCCAAAATCCAGTCAGATAGCCTACTTGAGAGCCTTGAATCTTTCGTTTAAACCCGTTAATTTGGGGGTGTTATTACTCCTATCACCCGATTAAAACCGACTAAAACCTGTTTATCCTGGAAGCGGCCAAGAAATTATGAGTGAGATTTGGACTAACATCCTGCATACATTGGGGCTTGCCTGGTGGGTGGAAGTGATCACAGAGTCACCTCGCTGCACCTACTACTTTGGACCGTTCGCCAGCTCTGAGGAGGCAAATGCTTCCAAGCAAGGGTATGTGGATGACCTTGTACAAGAGGGAGCCCAGGGAATTAAGGTTGCTATTAAGCGGTGCAAACCCAGAAAACTGACTGTTTCGGATGAAGCTCCCGAGCTCAGCGGTCGTTCAACAACGCCACTATTTAGCCGTTAGCTCCCATAGTTGCGTTATCGATCGACCGATTCTAACCCCTCAATGGCTTCGGGATGTCGCTCCAGCCATTGATCTAAGTCTCTAAGAACCAGGTGTGGAATTTCCCATGGAAAAAGGTGAGCGGTATTGGGGTAACAATGCCACTCACTTTGAGTTAAATGTTGAGCGGTTTCATAGCTGGACGCAGCCGTAATGTGGCGATCGCCCTCCCCTGCCATGACTAAACAGGGCACCTGAATTTTTTCTAACTCTGCCTGGCGGTTGTAGCGCTGACGCAAAGCTGTGTTGAGGGCTCGGTTTGCCTGGGGGGATGTTTTTTGATAGGCATACACCGCATCCTGAGCCAGGTATTGGTAGGTTTCTGGGGTGTGCTGATTAATCAGGTAGCGAAAGAGCGATCGCTTGCCAAACATCTCAATGTTCCAATCCCAACCGGGATTCGCCCAATTCACCAGGGCGGCCACCCCGGTGAACAGATTGTCTTGCCAGGAAATCGGTGGATGGCTGCCTCGAGGGTACGCCGCTGTTGCCACCAGAACTAGCCCACTGATACGCTCTGGCTGCCGGAGTGCCAGCTCCATCGCTAAAATCCCTCCTAGCGACCAGCCCAACACCAGACAGCGAGAGATATTCTGCCGGTCTAGCAGGGCCTCCAGATCTGCCAGATGATCTTCCATAACAAAATCTTCCTGGGTCTGGCTCTGCCCATATCCCCGTAAATCAGGGGCCAGAGTCCGAAAGCGGCGGGACAAGTGTTGGGTAAACACCGACATGCTCCGTCCGCACCCTGGGTGCCCATGCAAGCACAACACAGGATACCCTTCCCCTTGCGCCAACACATGCAAGGGATAGGCTGACTGAGAAGACGCATTAGAAATCAAACCAGACATAGGCTCCAGGAAATAACGTTGAACAATCATCGGGGCGTAGCATTGGGTTCAGAATCTCTCGCCGTTTTCCTACTTTCCCCGAATGCTTCGCGTTACCTCAGCAAATTTGCCCTAATCTAAATTCTGTTCCACAGCAGATTCAGATAGCGCGGCAGCAGATTTATCCACAATCGCTAAATCCCGTTCCTTCATCCAGGGATAAACCCAGTCACAGAAAAATAGCGTCCCTGCTGTCACACAAACGGGGATTGCGAGCAAGTTCACTAGTGGTACACTCACCAACACCAAACACACCAGCCCAAAACTTGCGCTGGCAGGCAGTGTGCGTATAAATACGCCCAACTTCTCCCGAAACCGGAGACGGCGACGCTCTAAAGCAGAGTCTAGAAAATCAAGACAAACAATGGTGCCAGCAAGAGCAATACTCAGGGGCGTAGCGATCGCCGCTACCAATGGAACAAACCCCAACACAAACAGCGGCACCCCCACTCCCAGGCTCAGCACCAGCTTCTTCAATTCATACAGAATGGCTCGGCCAATATCCCGCGCCACCCCAACTTCCACAATGGTCACCTGCCCTGTCTGCCGCTTTTCCAGTTCCTCAGACAGCTTGCCGTACCAGGGAGCGCCCAGCAATACTCCAAACTGCAACAGGATAAACCCCGTAACCAGCAGCAGCACCAGGGTGAGCACCAAGCGCACCACCCAGAGGAGCGCGATCGCCAACCAATCCGGAATTTCAGCAAACCAATTAGGTAACGCCGGTCGCCAACTGAAGCTCCATTGAGGCCAGGGAATAGACCAGTTAGAAGGGTTAAGCCAGGTGGGCCAGCTCACATGCCAGCTAGCAGGCCAGTGGGGAAACCATGCGGGTACATGGGTCATCCAGGCCGGAAAGGTAAAGTGCCAATCCGGTAAGGTGTCGGCCCAGGCAGGAATTTGCGCGGTCCAATGGGGAATGTCGAGGGCGATCGCATCCACCAGGCGCAAACCCCCTGTAATCAGGGCAGCATAAAGGGTAATCCCCAAAGCAAAGTTAATGGCAATGGGAATCAGGACATATCGCCGCAGGGGAGGGGTTTGAATCAGAAGCCACAGTGCCCGCAGGGGATAGACAATTCCTGCCAGCAACCCGGCAGGAATGCGCATCAGGCCGTTATTCATGGGTCTATGCCGTACTCAATCCAGTGGAGAATTTCCTGGTTAACACGTTCTGCAGCCTCATCATAGGGGCAATGGCCTGAATCCGGCAGCTCCACCAGCTTCAACCGCGAGTTAAAGTCGGTCAATTGCCGCCCCCACTGAATGGGAATCACGCGATCCTGCTCGCCCCATAGTACCAGGGCAGGAATGTGCAGGTTGTTCAGGAGAACTCGTGTATCGGCACTAAAATCCGTCGCAGTTCGTGCCCGTACCAGCTTCAACAGCGTTCTCTCAGCTCCCGGCTCTTGGGCTGGAATAATGAAACTGGAAACTAGCTCATCCGTTACGTTCTGGGCATTCGCATAGACCTTCTGCAAAGCCGAACGGATAAAAGAAGGGCGACGGGCAACCCGCAAAATCAGACTAATGAGAAAGGGATTTGCAAAAGCAGTTTCGATGGATTGCACCATGGATTGCAGCCAGTTGGGCAACATCTCCTGGCGGGTGGAAGGTAACGTCACCAGCACAAGACGCTGCACTAGATCAGGGTCAGCAATGGTAGTGCTTAGGGCTACAAGTGCTCCCAAGGAGTGCCCTACCAGCACCACAGGTTCCCCCACAAACTGCTCGCAGAAATCACGCACCTGTTCCACCCACAGGTTTACCCGGTATTCAGTCGACGCTTTTTCTGATGCACCGAAACCTAAGAGATCGAGAGCATAAATCGTGTGATGTTGGCTGAGTGGCAGCAGGTTAGCATGCCATTGGGTGAGAGCGGCTCCAAAGCCGTGCAAAAACACAATCGGGCATCCGTCGGGGTTGGGCGATCGCAAACAGGTATAGCGCACTCGCCAACCTCGCCAGATCCAATCCCGTTGTACACCCAGTTGATCCTGCCAGAGAGTAGGGGGGGATCGCCGTGGCATCCTCAATCAAACCTGATTCGACTCTTCCCATGCTAACCTCTTCACCCAGGGGTTTTCATCAGGTGAGGTTTCATCCCCCTTGCTGTCAGTCAGTACTATTCATTTCCAGAATTTTGACAGGTGGCATGGGGCAGCAAAGCCCGTCCTACACATCAACTACCAAAATCTTCTTGCAGAACCCGTCAAATAACCTGACGGTGGGCTAAGGGCATTTTCAAGTACAGCGTAAGATGCAGCACTTCAAAATGCCCTTTTTTGCGTGCGTTCCGCGCATGCAAAAAAGGGCACTTCAGCTAATCCCGAGAGATTATTAATATTGAATTAGGTTGGGCTACTTAATTGTTGATGGGAATTGCAAAGACCCAATCTTTGTATTGAGGGTCGCGGTTCTCGGTAATCGCTGTCAGCTTATCCCGTAGCTTTTCGGTGATGGGGCGATCGCTCCCATAGGTGTAGTTTTCCACCCGGCTTACAGGGGTTACGCGAGCAGCGGTACCGCTTAAGAACACCTCATCCGCAGCAAACAATTCCGACTTGTCGACAGAGCGCTCCTCGACCGGAATACCCAAATCTCGGGCAACGGTCAGAATACTATCTCGTGTAATTCCTTCCAGGATGTCCTGGTCAAACCCAGGGGTAATAATGCGACCATCACGAACGATGAAAATATTCATTCCCGAAGCTTCACTGACTTTACCCTGGGAGTTCATCAGGATAGCTTCGTCAAAGCCTGCATCAACCGCCTCCGTTTTCGCCAGAGAAGAGGTAATGTAAGCGCCACTAATTTTGCCGCGCAGGGGCAAGCTGCGGTCTTCTTGCCGATACCAGGAACTAATACGACAGCTCACGCCCTCAGGAGAGAGGTAATCGCCCAATTCAAGACCATAGATAAAAAAGTCTTTCTCAACATTGTGCAGGCGGGGAGAAATTCCTAGATCCGAGGTGTAAACAAAGGGGCGGATATAAAAGGATTTATTGGGCCGGTTTTTCTGAACGAAGTCAACAATAACTTGCTGAATTTTATCGGCAGGCAAATCATAATGCATGAAGCGAGCACTCTGGCTCAGACGCTTGCTATGCCGATCCAACCGAAATAACAAAACCTGATTCGGATTCTGGGGATCAGGGATACCCCGCAGCCCGCCAAAGGCTCCCGTCCCATAATGCAGCGCATGGGTTGCGATGGAGATATTCGCTTCAGCAAACGGAACAAATTGATTTCGAAAGTAGGCGAGCGGCAGGAAGGTATGCATAAGTCCGTATGAGAGATTCAGAAAGCCGTCTGCGGCGTTGAAATAAGTTGGATGGTGGGGCCATTCCACTGGAACGGCAAAGCTGAACGCACCCGCCAAAGGCCCAAACAAAGCGCCAATCCACCCAGAGTGAGATCACTCTAGATAGCCTAAGAGGATCGGGACCATTGATCAAGCATACAGTCCTGACTGACCATTAATTGCCTCATCTGCCATGGATAGCGATCCCCCTATTTTGCGCCTCCCTTTTCGCGATCGCCCTGTCGATCAAGCACAGGGGTTGCATGCCAGAGCATGCTTTAAAGCAACACAGGAGAGTTAATTTTTAGGGCACTTCACACCATAAAAATTAGCTCTCCCAGGCAGGAATGGTATGAGATTCCAGTCAACTGATCCGCCCAATGCGGGCTAAAATCTTCTGGCCCGGTCGTTAGCATCACCGCTATTCAGGGTACTTTTTGTTCAGAGGTGATCAGGTATCTCTGTCCAATCTGTAGCAGCCCAACAACGGCTATGGATTGGATGATGTAAGTGTGTGGTGTTGATGACAGTAACCTGCGTTCGAGCGTAAGGCTCAGCGTCCGCAGAACGCGACGAGGTGAGACGGGGAATGGTTCAGGAGAATGACAATAAGCTGCGATTGATGGTCGTCGATGACGAATCCGACAACCTGGATTTGCTGTATCGCACCTTTCGACGGGATTTTCAGGTTTTCCGCGCAGAAAGCGCCCTGGAAGCCCTAAAAATTCTGGAATCATCGGGCGAGATGGCCGTGATTATCTCAGATCAGCGGATGCCACGAATGAATGGGACAGAGTTGCTGAGCCGTGTGGCTGAGCAATCTCCCGATACTATCCGCATTCTGCTGACAGGCTATACCGATGTAGAAGATCTGGTCGATGCCATCAATAGCGGCCAGGTGTTTAAGTATGTCACTAAACCCTGGAATCCAGAAGAACTGAAATCTGTTGTTCAACAAGCTGCTGAAACCTACCGGCTCGTTAAACAACGCATTCGTGAACTCAATCGCGCTCTACGGCGAGAATCGGCCTTCAACGCCGTCATGAGCGCCATTCGAGAATCCCTCGACTACGACAGCATGTTGCAGACCATCGTAGCCACCATGGGGCAAACCCTGGCCGCAGATGTCTGTCTCCTGCATCCTCTAGATGCCATAGGGGAATCTGCTGACACCTACCGGGTGTTATCAGGAACCTACGCTTATGAGAGCGACAGCCTTGAGAAGGAGGGGGCGATCGCCCAAATTGATCGCACAGGGGTTGGGCTTGAAGTCTATGCCCACAACTTGCATCCTCAAGTGCTTCGCCTTGGTGATACGTCCTACACCTGTTTGCTCAGTGCTCTCACCTATCAGCAGCACCCTCTGGCACTATTGGCCCTTTACCGTCATACCAGTAAGGTGCCCTGGGCAAAAGATGACATTGAGTTATTAGAAGCTGTAGCCAGCCAGGCAGCCCTAGCCATTTTCCAGGCTAAGCTTCACCAGCGCATCCAAAAACAATCGGAGCAGATGCAAGCAGAGCTGGCAGTAGCCCGCCAGATTCAAAGCAACCTGCTACGCCAGCAACTTCCCAAGTTAGATCAGGTGCAAATTCAGGCCTGTTGCCACCCAGCACGGGAAGTGGGAGGGGACTTCTTCGAGGTGTATGTGCATCCGAAGGGGGATGTCTGGCTTGGAGTCGGGGATGTATCAGGGAAGGGAGTCCCTGCGGCTCTCTTTATGGCCAGCGCTATTACGGTTTTGCGGCGGGAGCTCTCCCAGGAAATCTCCCCAGAACCGGATCGTGTGATGCAAAACCTGAACAGTACCCTATCGGATGATCTGGTCAGTAATAACTGCTTCATCACGATGGTGTTGGCCCGCTACAGCCCCCAAACCCAGGAATTGGTTTATGCCAATGCCGGCCATATCTACCCCCTCACATGGGAGCGGATAGCGGCAGCAGAGCAGGCGATCGCTGAACCCACGTACCTTAAAGTGCGCGGTGTTCCCCTCGGCATCCTGCCTCATTGGAAAGCCCCTGCCGGGCGGCTCACCCTGAAATCGGGTGAGGTTCTCCTGTTAGCCAGCGATGGTTTAACCGAAGCGACCCTGGACAACCCCGTGTCTGGAAGCCAGGAAATGCTCCGTCAAAGCGGCCTCTGGAAGCTTTTCTCCCAAAGGAACGATCTCAACTTGTCTGAAGTCCTGCACTATATTCAGTCCCACAGTCCTATCCAGGAAGACGATCAAACGATCCTTTCACTGGAGGTTTTGTAAAGCTTATGAGAACAGAACTACACGTACCCAGTGATCTCAAGTTTCTATCCATCGTGGAGAATTGGCTGCTGGGTGCCCTGGAGATGGAATTCGGGCATGAGGTCGATTGGCAAAAGCAATGCACTCGCCTACGCTTGGTGCTAGTGGAAGCCTATTCCAATGTTGTTCGCCACGCCCACCGAGACAAACCCAATCTGCCTGTTTTGATTCGTTTGGAATTGCGCGATCGCGATGTCCACCTGGAAGTGTGGGATCACGGCAAAGGCTACGACCTGGGCACCTATCTCCCCCCCTCCCCCGATAGCTGGCAGGAGCAGGAGGGAGGTTATGGCTGGTTAATTCTGAACCGCTTGATGGACAAGGTCGAATATCGTCTGCAAATCAACGGCTACAATTGCCTCACCCTGGAGACAACCCTTCCAATGCAGGAGGGGGAAGCGGCCCCGCTTCCAACCCAGACCGAAGCACCCTGACACCACTGACCTGACATCAGGAGGAGGGTGGCCGCTAAGCGGCCACCCTCCTCCTGATGTCAATTTTGGATTACAGCGCTTTTCAAACACTTAAACAGGACTTATGCAAGCCCGCTATCCGTAGTGCATTTGTGTTGTGGGTGGGGGTGCTTCGCACCCCACCCACAACACAAATGCGTAAGTCCAGATCTGGTTGTTTTTGTGAGATTGGCACTTCGCCTAGCTCTCATAAAACAATCGTGGCTGATTAAAGCGCAAAGCGCTGTAAGAGTAGTTGCAAGGGCGATTCCCATCGCCACTCGCTCATGCGCCCTTCAGGTTGTCAACGACTGTAGAGCCAGAGCCAAAGGGGAAGGGTGGCTAGTAACATGAGCGTACTGACCACAATGCTGCTGGCAATTAACTCTCGCTCCAGGTCATACTCTTCAGCCAAGATCAAACCTGCGAAGGCAGTGGGCATCCCTGCCATCAACACCATGGCTAAACGCGGTTGATCAGGTAGGTGGAGCAGCGATATGGTACAGCCAATAACAATCGGTAGACTAACGGTTTTGATCAGCGTGGGGATGAATGCCATTTTCAACCCTGCCCAGCCCTTGATCTGCCGTAACCGAATACCCATTAACAGCAAAGCCGCTGGAATAACAACCCAGAGCGATCGCCGCAACCCTAACTCCACAACCATTGGCAATACGAGAGGACGGGATAGCACCCCAAACCCAAAAGCCCACAGTGAAGGAACCGTGAGAATATCACGCACAATAGTCAACCAGGAATTTTGGGCCTGCGATCGCCCATAAAAGCTTGCTAACACTACCCCTACACCATAGAGGTGCCTAGAACGTTATGGGCTACGCTGTAGAGCACGATCCACCCCCGATATGGCTCATCAATAAACGTGGGTACTACCGATAAACCCACAAAACCTGTATTGCCCAGAATGGACGCCAACAAAAAGGCACCCCGCCGAGAAGCAGGGTGCCAGGGATTTTCAGGGTGATTAGAGAGCTGGTCTGGGGTAGATGGGGCCTTGGGAGTGAGTAGGGTTGAGCGGCAATCGAGGCCCCAGAGGGTAAGGGTGGCGATCGCCAAACCAGCTAGCAGACCCCAGAGCGTGATTACGGGAACCAGCGTTGCCCGTACCGAAAAATTGGTTTGGTGCGCCAGGGTAAAAATTTGAACAGGCACCCCAACCCAGTACAAACCTCGCCCCAGGAGCCGGGGAAACGCTTCTGGCAGAAAAGGAACCAGCAGTAGCCCCAACCCTGTCCATAGCAATAAAGGGACATAGGCATGGAGCAAGGTATCAGTCATGCTGGGTTAGGTTTTAGCAACAGGTTAGTTGGGCTGATCTGGGGTTTGAGCATCACCCGTCGAATCGTCAGTATCCAGCGTGGCCGGTAAAGGTGTTCGATTGGGGGAAGACGATGGACTAGGTGAGGGGGCGATCGCATCCGGCGAGGCTTCTGTTTCATCCGGGGTTGTGGATGTTGCATCGGGAGTTGTGGAAGTATCAGAGGTGGCTGCCCCATCCGAGGTTGTGTCTTCCTCTACTGCCGTAGCCTCTCCCAAAGGTTCAATCTCCTGGATCAACCAGTTCGTCCCCTGGCGAACAAGGCTATAACGCACTCGTAATTGCTCATCTGGTTCGTCATCAATTCCCTCAACAACCGTGGCAATCATCTGGGCTTGATTCGGCTGCTGAGGATTGGGTTCTTCCACTTCCACATTGACAATTCGGTGTCGGTACTCCTGTACCTCACTACTTTGGGCAGCGGCCTGTCGCTCTGCAAGAATTGACCCTGTCAGAACCGTAGCTAACTTACTTGTATCCCGACTTGGGCTAGTAGCCGCAGCCTTCGCCTCCAGCCAGCGCTGAAGAACACCCCGAGCGACATCTACCGTGATCGGGCCAGTGGCCGAAGCGGCTGAGGCTGCATCAGCAGATGGAATCTCGATAGGTGGATTGTTAATGCTGATTTCGAGTTGTTCGCCTTTCAAAGTAGGGCCACCCAATGAACGGGTAATCCAACCTAGCAATACCCATGCCAGGTAGAGTAGGCACAAACCCGCTACCCCAAGGGCAACCAGGAACAGCATTCGATCTAAGCGAGGGTTATTACTACTGCGGGGAGACAGGGAAGTCATCCGAGGTGGGCTACCAGACGAGGAGCGACGGGCCGTCGGAATTCGGCTGGGCGGAGAACTGGCTCCATTGTCTCCTGTACTCAAGCGACCTTCTGGAGAAAGTTGAGAAACGCGTTCTGCCGTCGGAAGGCTACCGGAAAATCCATTGCTGCCAACCCCCGGCTCCATCGTGGCTGTTCCACTTACGGTACGGGTCTGGTTGGGAGTCCCGACAGCATCATAGGGGGCTCCCCGCTCTGCTATGCTTTCGCGGGTGCTGGTACGCCCAACCACTGGCGTTGTGTCAGGAGGAGGTGGATAACTTTCAGGCTCGTTGGGCAATTCTTCGAGGTAAGTCTGCACCTGAGGATCTGCAAAGTAATCCTTTAAGGAAGCCTGCTGTTGTACCAGATCGCGGAAGTGAGGGAATACTTCGCCCTGTAGCCAACGCTCACTGTAAAGGCACAGGCCAGGTAAGAGGTCTGGAGAACCTTTTGAGTGCTCACGGATGAAGGCAATGGGTTCGTATTCCTGGCTCAGCTCCAGTGCTCGATTTGCCTCTTCCGTTTGTCCTAATAGAAGAGCACAGACGGCCTGCTCCAGATGGACGTCCTGACGGGTTCCAAGCCGAAGTAGCAGATGCTTCGCTCGACGCACGAGGGAGGGTTGGCGGTAGGCAAACCCTTTGGCTATCAGCGCATAGATCGCTAAATAGGTGGCAACTGCCGAAGGACGACGGGCTTCCGTTTCAAACAAAGTGACCTGTTCAGAAGCGGTGAGATAACTCCGCAATTGTTGAATAAAGCGGAGAAAATCATCGACATTCAAGCCTGACTGGTCATTACCGCTGCCATCAATGCCGCCTCGTTCTTGCAGCATGTCTTGTAGCAGGCTCAATCCCTGACGCCGTTCTCGTTCACTGGAAGTCGGCAAAGACAGCAGTTCCAGCACTCGGTAGGGCCGTAGCTTGTAAAGGTCTGACTGCATTTCACCTCGCACGCTGGCAAAGATCCCTTCCCGTAGCAGCAGGTCTTGACCGGCTTCTAGAGAACCAGCAGCACTTTCGTACTGGCCTTGTTGCCACTGTTCGCGGCCTAGCTCTAAATAAGCCAGAGCCACCGTCAATAAAATGTCAGACCGGACAATGTCAAATTGAGTGGGTTGCCCGGCGGATAAATTTGCATGGCCACTCAAGCAGGGACGGCCCAGTTTGAGCACCAGCTCATACTCGCCCAGTTCCAATAGAATCAGCAGGGCACCCACTAGCTGGGATTCCCGAATGTCAATGCTAGGGCCATAGGGGTCAGTCTGGGTCGGAACGACACTCAGTGACGCCCCACCAATGCTAGCCATGAGCCCATCTCCAAGATCTTCCTGAGTGCGATTCAGGAAGCTTGAATCGTAAAGGCGCCGCTGCTCTGGGTCAGACAGCACGGCATAAGCTTCATCCAGGAGCTGTTTGCGTGAGGCGATCGCCGCTTCCGAATATTCTCGACGCGGGAGTTGCAAGGCGCGATCGCGGTGAGCCTGCTGTAACTGCTCAGCGGTTGCCTGAATGGGTAGGCCCAATATTCGGTAATAGTCCAGCGGAATCCTCACAATTCAGTTCCCCAATATCCATATCGTCCGACTAACCGGTTGGCGCGGGCTTCTTAGCCCCACTCAGCCTCTTAATTCCGCAGAAAGTGAACCACACCCTGCGAAGCCAGTCTATATACAATAACCGTTTCAAAAGTAGTGGCTACCCTGTTCCGAAATTTACTCACCAGCATACAGAAATCTATAGACTTTGCCACAGGTCTTCATATCTTGTTGGCAGGTTTTTCCTACCTTATGATCAAGGCTGTCGTTTCTGACACTTGATCTCGACTTGCTAAATCTCAGGGCCAAGTTTGCCAGCGTTTTACGAAAGCTGGCCCAGCGTATACATCCTCTCCCACAGGCAGTTCCGGAACGTTGTCCAGGAACTTATTTAGGAAATCACCGTTATCTAACCACCACAATTCATGGGCACAAACTATTTCTGGATTCACGGGATGTGAGCTTGAGCCCACACATCATTTTGGATGGAACCTGGGAACCCTGGATTACGGCTCTCGTAAAAGATTTGGTCAAGCCGGGAATGCGCGTTCTAGAAGTCGGCAGTAATTGCGGCTGGTATACCTTGTTGATGGCTCAAGGCATTGGCCCAGAGGGAAGGCTGATTACGTTTGAGGCCAATCCAGGTTTAGCGCAACTCACCTTTGACAGCCTCAACATCAACGGATACAGCGATCGCGTTCGTCTACACAATCTGGCAGCCAGCAATGCTGACGGGGAAGCGACTTTCCGGATCTTTGAGCGTCATCTGGGAGGAGGCACGCTGGGAGCGGTGGGACAGGAGCACCTGGATAGATTTCAAGAAACCATCAAGGAAATTACCGTTCCTACCGTGGCATTGGATGAATTCCTGGAAGGAGGCGATCGCATCATTGACCTGATGAAGATTGATGCGGAAGGAGCCGAGCCTATGGTCTTTCAGGGTATGCACAATCTTCTGAAGGAGAACGAAAATCTAACAATATTAATGGAGTACAGCTTCTCCCAGATAAAAAATTGTGGGTTTAAACCTGTTGCTGAAATGGGTGCGCTTTTTGATCTGGGGTTTAAGGCATTTCGCATCGCAACGACACAACAATTGATCCCCGTAAACCTGGCGGAACTATCCAAACTCCGGCACTGTGAACTTTTACTGACTCGAGATGAGCAGAAGCTCCCAGGTTTGTGAATACTGAACTCTATTCGCAATCAGCCCCAGTGCCGCTTTGGCGTGCGCTCTAACCATTCAGTGATTTTCGCCGCACAGGACTAAGAGTCTTATTTTGCCGCCACAAAGTGACAGCGAAATAAAGCCCTCAGGTTTTGCCTTTGGACAGGTGCAACATGTGTGATTAGATAGGTTAGGATGTTCAATCCACTCCATGACTAGATACAGGACGCGTTGATGGTACAAGAGCGAGTACTGCCGTCATTTTCGACTGCCCAGGCCAACATCACCCGTGAAGAAGGGTTGACTATCTATGAAGATATGGTCCTAGGGCGGCTGTTTGAAGATAAGTGTGCCGAGATGTACTATCGCGGCAAAATGTTTGGCTTCGTTCACCTCTACAACGGCCAAGAGGCAGTCTCGTCCGGCGTCATCAAGGCGATGCGGAAGGATGACTTCGTCTGCAGTACCTACCGGGATCACGTTCATGCTCTCAGTAGCGGAGTTCCTGCCCGGGAGGTCATGGCTGAGCTGTTTGGTAAGGTGACCGGATGCAGCAAAGGACGGGGCGGTTCTATGCACCTGTTCTCGGCTGAGCATAATTTGTTGGGAGGATATGCCTTCGTTGCAGAAGGGATTCCCGTGGCAACCGGAGCCGCATTCCAAAGCAAATATCGCCGTGAGGCCCTGGGTGATGCCTCCGCAGATCAGGTGACTGCCTGCTTCTTTGGAGACGGGGCCAGCAACAATGGTCAGTTTTTTGAGTGCCTGAACATGGCTGCTCTCTGGAAACTGCCCATTCTGTTTGTGGTTGAAAACAATAAGTGGGCGATCGGCATGGCCCACGATCGCGCTACCTCTCAGCCCGAAATCTACAAAAAAGCCAGTGTCTTTGGCATGGCTGGTGTAGAAGTAGATGGGATGGATGTGTTGGCGGTTCATTCAGTCGCTCGCGAAGCTGTAGCCCGCGCCCGTGCTGGAGAAGGCCCAACTCTGATTGAAGCCCTCACCTATCGCTTCCGTGGTCACTCCCTGGCTGACCCAGACGAACTTCGCAGTAAGCCTGAGAAGGACTTCTGGTTTGCCCGTGATCCAATTAAACGCCTTGCCGCTTATATGACCGAGCAAGGATTAGCGAGTGTAGACGAATTGAAGGCAATTGATAAGCGCATTCAAGAGAGCATCGAAGATGCGGTGACCTTTGCCCTCGAAAGCCCCGAACCCGACCCTGCAGATTTGTATAAGTACGTATTTGCTGAGGACGAGTAGGTCGTCACTCCCGTTTCGGAGAGAACCATGCCTGATCCCATCATGTACCAGGAAGATGCTTACGTCGTTCTGGAAACCAACCAACCGGAGGTTTTCCTGACGGCAAAGGAACTTCTGGAAAAGCTATCGGGTATCCTGGCTCAACGGCAGGATGATCTTCCCCGTGACTTGCAGAGTATTCCTCAGATATCAGCTCAGGCTCAGCATTTGATGGAAACCTCCTGCGAACTGGATGTAGGACCGGGAGAATACCTGCAATGGTATGCGGTTCGGCTTGAGAAGTAGGTATTAAGAACCTCAAAGAAGGAGTGTGCGTTGTGCATTGCATGACGCACACTCTTTTTTAAGTAACCTGAGTTCGGGTTCAGATCTTTTCGGCGTGCGTAGAGCGTGCGCCAAAATAGGCACTTAGGCTTATCCCAAATTGAGATTGAGTAAACAAAAAAGCGCGGCGTTTAGAGCCGCGCTTTTTACAATCCGGTTTGTAGTTATGCAACCGGGCTGGATATCAATTTGATTTCGATCTGGTGGGGAGCCGGTTCTGCAACCTCAGCACGAATACCGGGACCAAAGAAACGTTCAAGTTTGTCGCGTTTCGCCTGCCAGCTTTCCAGGCTGACGTACTCAGAGTCAAACTCTAAAACCAGAGCATAGGAACCGGCGATCGCCTCCTCTCGAATTCCCTGCAAAATTGGCTGCTCATCATCCATGACCCCAAGCTGTAAGGCATCCAGAGAGCTATCCAAGTGAGCGTTCTGGCCGTAGCGGTAACGGGTGACATCCTTGCGAATCTGATTCTGGGTTTCGGTAGCCTGTTGTTCCCGCAAAGCCAGCACGTCTGAAGTGGTGGGCTGGCTAAAGGGAACAGGCTGAAGTTCAGCAGCGCTAAGGGCTAAGCCGCCCAAGAGGAGAGGAATACCATAGAAAAAGCCGACCAGGTTTAAGGTGGCGCGTTCAGTAAAGTAGGCAAAGAAGCCTACTAGTGTCAGCGCCCCTCCCACAAACAAACCAAGTTTTCCAAGCGAAAAGCGACCAAACATAAGTTTATGTATCCAGGGCGAGTCTTTGTTTATTATTCACTATCCAGTTCTGTTCTAGACCAGCGGTTGGTTTTCGCGGCGTAGCACGGCTCCACCAAAACCAACTGCTGGTCTAATACTCAGCGGCTTCATAGTAGTTGATTTCCCTGTGCAGTCTCGTTCAGGTTAACGGTTTTTTTGGGTGCCTAAAGCACACGCAAAAACCTCGTTAACCTGAGCTGACTTAGAATCTATCGAGAAAGCAAAAACCCACTTTGGGAGGGTGGGGGGTGTACATACCTCACCCTCCCAAAGTGGGTTTTTGGATAGGCGCTTAGAACAGAATCCTCACGGTTTGATAGGATGGAATCTGTGTCAAATTCCGGTGGGACGTACTCATGGCAGACCCGCAAATCCTTAGAGAACGATTCAACCAGATTCGGAGCAAGCGCGATTCCTTGCTGCGTCTCCTGGAGCAGCCAAATTTAGGAACACTTCGCATTGATGTCAACCAGGCTCTAGAAGAACTGGATGATCTGATTGACGACTTCAATCGTACGTTCCCAGAAAGCAATTTCCCCCAGAATTAAGACCTTGTTTTGTTTGTTCCTTCGTGCTCAAAAGGCACGAAGATTTTGCATTCCCCACGTTATCTTTTAACATCACGCGATTACCATCATGGCCGAGAGCTACACTGTCGAAATTCGCCACCAGGGCAACACCCAAACCATTACCGTTCCTGCCAACCAAACCGTACTGGTAGCAGCTCAGGCCGCTGGATTAGATCTGCCGTCTTCCTGTAATGCAGGTGTTTGTACCACCTGTGCCGCGCAACTTCTGTCAGGGACGGTTGAGCAGGGTGACGGTATGGGCATTAGCCCCGAGCTTCAAGAGAAAGGGTATGCTCTGCTGTGTGTCGCCTATCCGACATCAGATTTGGTGCTGGAAACCGAGAAGGAAGACGTGGTTTACGAGTACCAGTTTGGGGCAGCCCAGAGCAAAAAATAAGCGGTCTGATGTTGACACAGTTCGTACAAGTTGAGGTGCCCCTGCAAAACAACCCGGCGCACCTGGAACGAGCGATCGCCCAAACACTCCAAACCCATGGCGACCCGCTCCGCTGGGCCATTACCGGTATTGATGCAGTGCAAGGAATTGCCCGCATTGAAGCTGTGGTGACAATTTCAACGAGGGTAGTGTGAATCAGCGACCTTACACGGCCATGGTGGTCATCCCCACCGGAATTGGCGCGGCGATGGGGGGCTATGCTGGCGATGCCCTGCCCGTGGTCCGGGCGATCGCTCAGGTTGCCGATCGGGTCATTACCCATCCCAATGTTTTAAATGGAGCCAGCCTCTACTGGCCGTTGCCCAACGTTTTCTACGTCGAAGGCTATGGGCTCGATCAGTTTGCATCGGGGCATTGGGGGCTGCGCCCTGTACACCAAAACAGAATCGGGCTGCTGCTCGACCAGGGAATTGAGCCCGATCTGCGGTGGCGTCACTTACAGGTCGCTGATGCTGCTCGGGCTACCCTGGGGCTTTCTCTGACCGATTACGTTGTCACGGATCAACCCCTGGGAGTCGAGCTGCGTACCGCTTCTTCTGGGGCAACGTGGGGCACCATTCAACATCCCGATAGTTTGCTGCGTGGGGCAGAGCGTCTGATTCAAGCAGGGGCAGAAGCGATCGCCATTGTTGCCCGCTTTCCTGACGACGAAGGTAGCCCCGAGCTACAGAGTTATCGGCATGGGCAAGGAGTTGACCCGCTGGCAGGAGCTGAGGCGGTTATCAGTCACCTGCTGGTGCGTCAGTTTCGCGTACCTTGCGCCCATGCTCCAGCCCTCTCGCCATTACCCTTAGATCCTGACATTTCTCCCCGTTCGGCTGCGGAGGAATTAGGTTATACCTTCTTACCTTGTGTGTTAGCTGGTTTGAGCCGTGCTCCTCATTACGTCACGTCGATAGCTCAAGCGAACGGTATCTGGGCCAATCAAGTGGATGCCCTGGTGGTACCCGAGGGAGCCTGTGGGGGAGCTGCGACGCTGAGCCTGTCTCAAACGGCAACGACACTCATTACGGTGGCTGAAAATACCACACGCATGCAGGTTTCGGCGGAGGCATTGGGGGTACGAGCGATCGCAGCCTCGTCCTACCTCGAAGCCATTGGTATTATGGCGGCTCATCGAGCCGGGGTTGCCCCCTCAGCCCTTCAGCCCCAGATCTCATCTCTAAGGCCCTTACAGGAATCTACAATTTCCCTGAGAATGGCTTAAAAATTAGTCTGGAGTCTAACCCGCAGGCTTACCTTAATATCTTCTGTCACTGTTTCTGATAGACAAATGGTAGTCTGAAGCCATCGCCCCTTGTTTTTGAGAGTGCGATCGCTGTTGACCCATAGATTTCTTTTCTCATGCTCTTGACCTACTGTGGCTGAACTCCCGCCTCCTCAACCCGCTGAATCCTTAAGCCGCGTGCAGCTTCTGGCTGCGATGGGCATGACTGCTGTGGTGCTTCTGATCATCGCTCGCCTCTGGATCTGGCTGGATGATGTGCCGCTAATGGCAACCAAGCTAACGACAGACGTGTTACTTCTAGGTTGTGTCATTGGCTTGGGCATTACGCTGTGCAGTGAGGGGTTGTATCGCATCTGGAAGGACTACCGAGAGGGAGCCGACGTCTATCTGAGTATGATTCTCAGACCTCTTAAAATGGCTGATCTCATTTGGTTGGGGGTTCTACCCGGCATGAGTGAAGAACTGCTATTTCGAGGGGTTATGCTTCCGGCGATCGGGCTGAACTGGTTTGGGATTCTCATTTCCAGCCTGTGCTTTGGGGTGTTGCACTTTTTTAGTCCGCGTCACTGGTGCTATGTGGCTTGGGCAGCAGTTGTCGGTGGAGTTTTGGGCATCAGCGCTTTACAGACCCAAAACCTTTTAGTGCCCGTCGTAGCGCACATCGTGACCAACATCCTCTCCAGTCTCCTCTGGAAGTACAAGCAGGCACATCACTGAAGGATTTCTGGCAGCAATTCTCAGTATGGGCATCAAAGCCAAGAGTTCACGCCCGTAGGGCGTGAACTCTTGGCTTTGATGCCCGAAAATCGTTCACATGGGGCAGCGGTTTTCGGGCTGGATTCCAAAATGAGAGTTGCTAATAAACGGCTGAGGCGTTCTTTCGAACGCCTCAGCCGTTTATGCTTTGATTTTTTAAATTTTATCGTACTTGACGGGAAACAAATTTCTCGAAGCTAGCTTGAGTCTGGTGTAGTAGGCTTTCACGACTATCCATCGACTGAGTGAGAGTCGGTACAAGCTTGCGAGCTTGCAGAGCCATGTGGAGTTGAAGATGTGCAACGTATTCGCTGAAGTCTTCCCGCTCAGGAGATGAAGAAAGATGTTCAGGATGGGTGATGACAGTGTTCTCGTTCATCCGCTTCAAACGCTCAAGTATTGCTCAACCAACACTGTTGAAGCTATCACGAGGGTAGCCCTCTTTGGAAGCCTGCAACGAACCGTAATGCTTTTTACCCCCTTCGGTTGAGTTTTGTAAAAGAATTTGTACGAACTGTAACCTACTTCATTACGCGCCTTGAGTTTGAATCAGCTACGGTTGTTTTTGTGAAAACCCGCCCAGCGCAGTTTTTACAAAAACAACCAGATTTTAAGCACTTGAAAAGCGCTGTAAGCTGCTCAGAAAAAAGTTTGGGAAAGGAGTAGCTTCGCCGATTCTTTCCCAAAAGCACTCCTTTGAGCATAAGAACCGCTATAGGATAAAGCCATCAGTTTGACAAAAACGCGATGCAGAACACCCGCCTTAATCGCCTTGTTAGCGGTACAACGCAGCAATTTGGCCAGTGGATTCGTAACCCCTGGCGGCGTATTTCTCTGATTGTGTTAGGGCTGCTCTTTGGCAACTTCCTGGCAACAGCTTTTGCCACCAGTGCCGGACAACAGGCTGAGCTGGATATTTTGGCAGGGGCAACCCTGGTAGCTTTCACGGAGGGAACCAGTTGGTTCTTCTACAGACGCAGTGGTCGGGGAGGCCGAACGGTACTCCCCAACGAACCAAGAGCCCTGCTGACAGAAGTGCTGAACGCGATCAAAATTGGGCTTACCTACGGCCTGTTTATTGAAGCCTTTAAGCTGGGAAGCTAAAGGGTGAATATGGATACTAAGCTGGAAGGTTATCTACAAGGAGTCTTAAGGGGAGAGGTACTGACATCAGAGGCGATCGCCTACCTCTCCGCCATCCCCTCTGCCTTTTCCCAGAGCCCGTCGGCGCTGCAAAAACGGGCTGCCCAACTGCACCAGTATTTCCCCGCTATTGAGGATTTGTGTCTCAACACCTTGGACTGGTCTCAGGTACCCCTCCTGACCCTGTGGCAACTCTGGCTTCCTCTGGCACAGCAAATCGTGGCCTTACGGACCGAGCGGCAGCGGCCCGTTATCCCTGGTTTTTTGGGTGGTCAGGGAACAGGGAAAACAACGCTGGCTCAAATCTTGACCCGCTTGTTGACCGCTATGGGTTGCTGCGTTGCTAGCCTTTCCCTGGATGACCTTTATAAAACCCACGAGGAACGCCAGCGTTTACTCGAAACGGACCCGCGCCTGCGCTGGCGAGGCCCACCCGGAACCCATGATGTTGAGGACGGGCTGAAGGTTTTGCACCAGGTACAAATGGGTACAGATGCACCCATTTGGGTTCCTCGTTTTGACAAGTCCCTGCATGGAGGGATGGGCGATCGCATTCCCCCTGAGCCTATCACCAGCATTGATGTACTGCTCTTTGAAGGGTGGTTTGTGGGGATTCGCCCTATCAACCCCGCCCTGCTGGAAACTGCCCCCCCGCCTATTGTGACGGAGAGCGATCGCACATTTGCCCAGGACTGTAATACTCGCCTGCATGCCTATATCCCCCTGTGGGACTTGCTAGACATGCTGGTCGTCTTGAACCCCGTGGATTACCGCTTCAGTAAAACGTGGCGGAAACAGGCAGAACATCAGATGGTGAAACAGGGGCGATCTGGCCTATCCGATGATGAGATTGAGCAATTTGTGGAGTACTTTTGGAAAGCTCTGCATCCAGAGTTGTTCTGGCCACCGTTATTGCAGGACTCGCAGCGGGTTGATGTGATTGTGGACATTCAGGCCGATCACGCGCCTGGGATGGCGTATCGGCCGGGACACAAACCCTTGGGTTAGGCCGTTCAAAAGCCGAGTTCGTAGAGCTGCACGTTTTCCTGCTCGTTGGGGTCGTTACGAGCGACAAGGGCGATCGCCACTTCCGTGTCACTCAAATTGCGCGGCTGATGCGGCACCCCAGCGGGAATGAAGATGAAGTCTCCCGTCTCATTGATGACCGATTCCTTAAGACCCTCACCATAAAGGGTTTCGACGCGACCTTGCAGGAGATAAATTGCCGTTTCATACCCCTTATGGAAGTGAGGTTCCGCCTGGGCACCGGGAGGAATCACGACCATATTCATGGATATTCCTGTCGCCCCTACAGTCGCTTCAGAAATGCCCACGTAATTCGGTAGCCGCTGAACGGTGTCGATGGTGACATTCGGTCGTACCGTTCTGATCTTTTCTTGCATAAGAGTCCCTCAACCGGTAAGTCTATAACGCTGTGCGTGTGGACTCAGTCAGGTAGGTGGTGCCATTCACGACCCTGACCGCTATCTCTATTGTCAAGCGTTTTTTAGAGGACGGGTGATGCGCATTAAAGTAATTAATCCCAATACCAGTGAGGAAATGACGGCATCGATTGGGGCGATCGCCCAATGCCATGTCGCCCCTACCACAGAAGTTGTCACCGTTTGTCCCCAAAAGGGGCCAGTCTCCATTGAGAGTTTCTACGACGAGTACCTCGCCATCCCCCAGGTGTTAGCAGAAGTGATGCGGGATGAACCCCAGTTCGATGCCTTTGTGCTGGCCTGTTGGGGTGATCCGGGTATTGAAGCCGTGCGGGAAATCACGACCAAGCCGGTGGTAGGGATTGCAGAGGCATCCATGTACGCCGCGAACGCGATCGCCCCACGCTGGTCTGTGATCACCACCCTACGCCGCAGTTACCACATGGTCGAAGCGATTGTGCAACGCACAGGATTGGGCGATCGCTGTGCCTCTATCCGCTGTGTCGATCTTCCGGTGCTCGCCTGTGAAGAAGACCCCTCGGCCATCATCGAAGGGTTATCTCAGATGGGTTTGCTGGCCCTGAAGGAGGATGGTGCAGAAGCACTGGTGCTGGGTTGCGCCGGGATGGGCGGCCTGGATGAGAAGTTAAGCCAGCGGCTGGGAGTTCCCTGCGTGGATGCCGTCGCCGCTGGAGTTCGTTTTGCTGAAATGCTGGCTGGGATGAAATTGCAAACCAGCAAGTGGCTAACCTATCGTTCACCTGAACCCAAGCTTCGCAAAGGAATGGAACATCCATTCTGTTGATGCTACGGGTGCTTTACGCACGTTTGCCCTACCTGGCCGTACGCATGGCAGAGAGTTCTTCCATGAGAGGCATCAGGTTTACCCCATTGATGTACATCTGATCCGTGGGGTAGTTCTCCATCAGCTCCAGCAGCGTAATCTGTTGATCTGAGCCAGTCGATTGGGCAATAGCTGAGCGCAGGGCAGGAATGTTATCCTCTCCCGAACCGGTATGTATGACGTCCGTAAAACGGGCCAGAAGGCGATCGCCCGTAGGCCCATTCATCAAATCATTGAGCAATGTTTCACTCAAAGGCATTGAAGTATTCAAGGCACCCTGGGCGGTAGCTGTATCGACCCCAGCAATTCCCAGGTAGAACGCCAGGGATTGCGACGGTTCCCCAGTACGAGCCAGGGTTTGCAAGTCACGTAAGGGGAAAGAGGCTGACAGAGGCCCGTAGGTTACGACAACTTCCTCAGCCGCCAGGGAGGGTGCTGAATGACCGAAAGCACCTAGAGTCACCAGCAGTGCTAAAGCCCCTGTCCAGCAGACACTCCGGGCGAGGCGGGTTAGAACAGTAGAGAGTAGGGGACGGGAGGCACGCATAGATCTTAAGGATGCACAGAGTAAAGGTCATGTTTGAGTGACGACACCCAGAGTCTAAAAGCTCCCATTGTAGGCTAGGGATCTTCAAATTCTTCTGCCGGGAGTTAAGAACGTTAGGGCCAAGGTGATTAACCAGTCCCAATGATACGATTGTTCTCAAATACCCCCAGTTGGGTTTCTAAGGATCACCAATAGAACAACCTCAGGACTTATGCAAGCCCGCTATATCTAGAGCATTTATGTTGTAGTTGGGGGGCAAAGCACCCCAACTACAACATAAATATGTAAGTCCTGAACCTGTCCTTCTTTTTGCGGGAGGGGCGGCTGCGCTGCCAATCCTACACAAAGAAGGACAGGTTATTAAATAAATGCACGCTCCTAAGGAGACAACATTGCAGAACAGAATAAAAGCGATCGCCTGCGCTGAACCGTTCTTGCCATTTATCTGCACTCAGTACAGGCAAACTGACACGAACTGTCCAGTATTAAGCGGCGGCAATCAACCAATTCCAAACGGAGGCAAACTTAAGCCAGCGAAGACTAGTAGGCTGCGGCCTAAGTTCACAACCTATGTTTTGTGTGGGGTGCTTCGCACCCCACACAAAACATAGGTGATGGATTTCCGCCTCAGCGTACTAGAGTGTTGTTACTTTGTAATGCAAAGAATTCTATTCCTTGGGAATAATGGTGGATGTCACAAATCCCGATTGCTTGGATGCGTGCAGAAAATGGGTGTCATGCCATCCCCCCGCATCCCCCAAATCGGTTGATAATTAGTAATTAGATGAATCATGCATAACACCGAGATCATCGGCTGTTCCAGGAACGCATTGCCATGAGCCTCTGTATTAATCCAAACTGCGCCCAACCCGACCACCCTGGCAATGATGGGAGCCGCTACTGCCAGAGCTGTAAGTCTGACATGGTATTGCAGGGGCACTATCGGGTGATGCGGCTGGTCAACAATCGAAGTGGCTTTGGCCGAGTCTATGAAGCCTATGAACGCAATATCCCCAAAATTCTCAAAGTTCTAAAGTCTGCTCATAATCACAATGCCAAGGCCGTACAACTGTTTCAGCAAGAAGCTTACGTGCTGAGCCAGTTGAACCATCCCGGCGTACCCCGGGTTGAAGGGGAAGGTTACTTCCAGTTCCACCCGGCAGATGGAGGGGAGCCCCTGCACTGCCTGGTCATGGAAAAAATTGATGGTCCTAACCTGAAAGAATGGATGCGCCAACAGGGCGGCCATACCATCAGCGAAAAGCAGGCACGAGAGTGGCTATGGCAAGTGGCCGATGTGCTTCATCTGGTGCACCAACAACATTACTTTCATCGGGACATTAAGCCAGAGAACTTGATGCTTCGCTCCAACGGCCAAGTGGTGCTGGTGGATTTTGGGGCAGCGCGGGCTGTCACTGAAACTTATATGGCCCAATTAGGGGCCACCGGAGGAATGACTCGCATCAGCTCTGCTGGCTACACTCCTCCCGAACAGGAGAAGGGGCAGGCCGTACCTCAGTCTGATTTCTACGCTCTCGGCTGGACGTTTATCTATCTGTTAACGGGGAAGCAACCCACCGATCCTGAGGTCTACGATCCGTTAATGGATGCGGCTCATTGGCGTGAATTTGCGCCACAAATTTCACCCGCCTTTGGAGATTTTATCGATCGCCTGATCGCTCCCCGGGCGGTCGATCGCCCCCAGACAACTACAGCTCTGCTCAATGCTTTAGGGAACCTACCCGATCTCACAACTTCGTTGCCCGGCCTACAACCTCTCACCGCTGTGGAACCCTCCAGCGACATTACAGAGCCCCTGTATAACCCGGATAACTCTGCTCCCCTGACCAGTCTGCCCTTTGTCCACTACGCCGCCACCAATGGCCACCAGGATTCTAGTGCCAGCGCGAATGGTCACAAGGATTCTGATGCCAGCGCGTTGGATACCAAGCCGGGTTCGAAGCCATTGTCTAACAAATCTCTAGTCGATTCAGGCCGATGGATGTGGGTTGGCAGCGGCATTCTGACTTTGATGTTGGTGACAGGAGGGGTGAGCTGGTGGATGGTGCAGGAGACTAACCGGACAGGTACACTACCGTTCCCAGCCCTATTTGGCCGTCTCCCTGACAGCCTGCCAGTGGAACATATCAAACCTCAAGCGATTTTGACGGGTCACGCTGGATTTGTAAACCAAACCATCTTCACCTCGGATATGAAGACCCTGATCAGTGCTGGAGCAGATGGTCAGATTTTGCTGTGGGATCGGCAAACTGGACAAAAAATCCAGGCTCTACCCGAAGGCCATAGTAGTTTTATCAATGCGTTGGCCCTGAGCGGCAATGGTCGATGGTTAGCCAGTGGTGGTGCCGATGATGCGATCATCATTTGGCAAATGGACCGAAAAACCAGGACAGGCAAGGTGCTTCACACCCTGACGGGGCATACCAGCCCAGTCAACACCCTGGCCATGACACCCAATAACGTTTTGGCCAGCGGCGGTGCTGACAACACGGTGCGGACCTGGGACGTCGCAACTGGCAAACCCTTACGTACCTTCAATAGCCATGAGGGCATTGTGAATGCGATCGCCATCAGCCCCAATGGGAAGTACCTGGTAGCTGTCGGAACAGCCCCCGAGGCCGTCCTTTGGAATCTCGATACAGGCCAGGAGATGAAGCGTCTTAACGGGTATGACGGAAATCTTAATGCGGTTGTATTCAGCCCCGACGGATCTAGTGTGCTCGCTGCGGGAACGGAGCGCAAGGTCTATATTTGGGATGCCCGTACAGGTGAACTGGAGGATACCTTAGAAGGGACAACGGGTTATATTAATAGCCTTTCCATGCAGGGCTTAGGCAACCGTCTGCTGGGCACCGACTCCGATGGCAAGCTGTATCTGTGGGATTTGCGCAATCACGTCTTATCCCACATTTTCAAGGGAGACGACGGCCCGCTGGATCACATGACCGTTAGCAGTGATTGGCGCGTTATCGCAACCGGCAAAGGTACAGATAAGGTCTATCTCTGGGAAACGCCCCCTGCTGCAGTGCAGTAATTCCTAAGAATCAACCCGCATAGCGCTATAAAACAACCTGTCATTGTTTTTGAGGGAGCTAAGCTCCCTCAAAAACAATGACTAAACGTCCAGAACAGCACCATGGTTATCCCTGGGGAGATGGGCTGGCGCTAGGACTTGGGGTTGCTCCCGGAGGGGGTAAAGGTGGGGCTTCTCCTTCCTTACGAAGGCGCAAATACAGGTCGAAGCGGCTCGTGCGATCGCTTCCTAGAGCGCTGGTCATACCGATTTGCTGCATGGCCTCCATGGCTGTAGCGGCCCCTTGGGGAAACTGCGGCAAGGGTAGGCTGCCACCCAAGCTTCGTAAACCATCAACATCAACGAATACACGCCCATTGTGAGCAGCCAGTTCTCTAGATTGAGTGGCCTCGAACAGGTCGTTATTCTTTAGTAGAGTTTTTGGGGCTGGGAGCACGGTATTAATGCTTCCAGCTCCCAGGGTCAGCACCGCGGTATTGTCATCCAGCCAGCCGTGGGTTACCGTCAGGGAACCAAAAGGCGACACCCAGTTCACCAGAGATTTGCCACCAATTTCAATGGGGCTAACGCGAAACTGATACCGCTCACCCATCACGGCGTCTAGTTTTTCAAAGGTTGCTTCCGCCGCTGCGCGATCGCTTGTCTGAGCCAGCAGCACTACCCCGACCTGGGCTGTTCCGGAGGGAGCCGTCATCGGCACCAGTGCCAGAGCAAATTCCCCATCCATCCATTTCAAGAAATCATTGTTCCAATCCAGCCCAGTGGTGCGATTAATGCCCTGCTCAAAGGTGCTGGGGTTCAGGGGATTGGCGGGGCTGGCGATCGCCTGTTGACGATAGCCTTCCCAAAACTGCCGCATGTTTCCCCCCGACATCAAGAGGCGGGTTGCATCGGGCAGCAGGGCTGGCAGTTCCCCTGCATCGTTGCTAACGGTGTAACGGGTTTCACTATTTGGAGCCAGCCAGTTTGAGCCTAAAATGCGTAAGCCCTGAGATTCCAACGTCATGTTGGCAACGACTCCCTGATTCCGCTGCACAGGGGTCAAACTGAGCAGGGGGACAGGTTGAGCCGTGTTAGCTGCGACCACCTGACGCACTTCTGGCCCATTCAGGTAAAGCTGCAAAAACGGTTGATCGACACGGCTATTGGCAAGAGCCTCTCGATATCCTGCGGCATCCCTCAGGGCCGGACGACCTTTGTAGGTATCAATCACCCGCTCCACAGCGCTGGCTTGATTACTGACCACGGCATATTTACCTTCCAGCACAGTTGCCGCATAGCTCTGCTCCCCCTGCCCGGTCACCTCACGAATGGTAAACCCCTGGTAGTCGCGGGTCTTCACCTGTTGCCCTGTCGCTCCAGGCGCATTTTCCAGGACCTGCCGGGCTCTCCCTGCATCGGCGATCGGCAAAATCGCCACCAAAGGCAATGGCTGCTTCGGATCGACCAGGGTGGCCAATCCTTCAGGTGCCTCCGGTGATGCTTGAGGAGATCCGGTCGGAGATGGGGAGGGCGATGGGGGCGTTTCACTATCCCAGGGCAGGAATGCCAGCGTTACATCCTCACCCACCCAGGGTTGAATATCCCGGCGATATTGCAGGCCATTGGCTGTGAGAAAGCGATCGCGCCAACGCACCAATTGCGCATCAAATTGTGACCGCGATTGCGGTGTACCAAACCCCCGCAGCCGTCGCCATTGCCCCTCATTGGTGCTGACGGTCATGCTCATCACCGCATCCTGCGGTAGAACCTCCACCCCAACGGGCACCACCGCTCCCGCTCCCGGCCCCCGTGCCAAACGATAACCGAGATACCCCCCCAGGGTAAGGGCGATCGCCGTTCCCGTCGCTACCACTACATAAGGATTAAATTTCTTACCCGACAAACGCTTCATTTCGGTTCTACCCGCCTAGCCAATACAGAGACACAAGGCCTATCAATGCAGCAACCCTACAGCATCTTAGAGGATGTTTGAAAATTCCAAGCAGGTTGATCTGCGGTGTTACGCCCATGAAATCAACGGTTCAAACAACTTCTTAGAAGTCTCATCTTAACGAATGTTCCAGGGCTCCTTGGGAGATTTACCTTTAGGAAAAATCCTCCCAACTGAGACGTATATAGCCGTTATTGCATGACACTAGCCTTAAGTTTCAGACCTCCGGATTCTGCGAGAATCCGGAGGTCTGAAAGCTTAAGTAACATCTGTTTGAGATCAGCTGACGTGCTCATTTCTCCGGGCACTCTACACACTCAAAGTGAGCGTTTTTGAAGCCCACATACTGGGCAGCGCTCGAAAACATGCTAATAGCCAGTCGTGCTTATGATCAGAAGTGGCGCGGCCAGCTGTGTTGAAGCAGGAACCAACCGCGCTTTGATGAATCAGGTGTTAGCCAAAGCTGTAGTGTTTTTTAACCGCAGCCTGAATCTTCCAGGTACAAGCCATCCCAGCCGGAAAGGTTACGAGATCTCCCTTCCCCATCGGCACAGGGTCACCCCCCTCCGGTGTCACAATGACATCTCCTTCCAGAAAATAGCAGGTTTCAGCATCATCGTAGACCCAGGGAAACTCTGACACCTCTTTTTGCCAGATGGGCCAGGTGAATACACCCTGCTGCTCTAGATCGGCTGGAGCGGGTTGTCGCTCAATACGAATGGTTTGAGTGGCTTGGCTCATGGTTATGTCTCCAGATACGACATTTGAGGTTTTGGGCAAGTACGGCTGAGCCATGCTTGCCGGAGACTCAAGGTTGCTTTTGAGGATACACCGCCGCGAACAAAGCTGAGTAGTCAGCATCTACCAGTTCAGCTTGAGCACAGGCATCCTCTAAAATTTGCCGGATTCCTTCCAGGCTATCCACTCGCACTCCAGCGGCTTGGGCTTCTGCCAGGAAGAGCCGCACATCTTTCAACATGTGCCGAGTGGGGAAATTGGGATTGGCAAAGTCGCGATTCAACATCCGATCCAACTTCTTATCGAAGGTCGAAGCATAGAGCGCACTTTCGCGCAGAATTCCCATGAACGTCTCCACATCTACCCCTTGTTCCTGCACAAAGGCAAGGCTTTGGGAAAAGGCTGTCGTTAAGGAGGCAATCAGCTGATTGAGAGCCAATTTCAGGGCCGCAGCACTACCAACAGGGCCGATATGTTGCGGTTCTCCAAGATGTTGCAGGAGTGATCGCCATGTCTCAAACTGCTCTGGCGTACTGCCCACCATGATCTGCAACGTCCCTGCCTCTACCTGGGGAATGCTGCCCAAAACTGGAGCTTCCAGGTAATGACCTCCAGCCGCTTCAGTATCTGTTTGCAATGCACGACTTTCATTGGGGCCAATTGTACCCATTTGAACCAGAGTGCCCCCACTCAACTTTCCAGAGACATCCTCGGAGAACAGCAGAGAGCGGATAGCCCTGGCATCACTGACCATGAGTAAAACCGCTTCCGTTTCCTGAAAGAGGTGGGGGAGAGAGGGGGCGATCGCCACTCCCTGCGCTTGCAACGACGCTAACTTATCAGAACTCCGGTTCCAAACCATCGTCGGCACCCCAGCTGCATGAAGTCGCGCTGCCATCGGTGCCCCCATCAACCCAGTGCCTATTAGTCCAATTGTCATCGGCTCTCCCTCTCACATCTGCACTCTCAAGCCTACAGCGATCGCCTGTCATAAAGAGGAGAGGGGGATGCGTTGCATCCCCCTCTCCTCTTTATGACAGGCAAGTTTTTAAGCAAGGTGTTTTTGCAAAATCGAGCGGGGAGCTTTTCGAACCCGACAGCGAATGGTTTCATGGCCCAACCGCGTGCAAGCTTCGTAACGGTGACAGCCCGAAAAGCCGTAATACTGGCCATCCACCTCCAGCACATCAATCGGCTCCTGCTGACCAACTTCCTGAATTGACTGCATCAGGGCGATCACCTTGGCCGGGTCATTTTGCCGCAGGAAGGGGCGGCGAATTTGATTGAGAGGAATATCTTCAATACGCATAAGGAACTTCTCAGCATCTCTTCCTAAATCATACTCATAATGAGTATGAGTTGCAAAGAATGCGTGAGGTTGCCCATGTCTCTCTACGTTCAGGGCTTAGTCGTTCCTGTTGTGAGTGATGGGCTTCGCACACAACAGGAATGCACTCAACATAGAAGACATGTTTTTAAGAGCGCTGGTCTTCCAACAATTGCCGAATTTGTTGGAGTTCCACGAGAATCTCCTTCAGAATGGCGTGGGTCGTATTTTCTGTTGGCTCACGCTTCTCAATCAAGACCTGCTTAATACCCAACACATCACGGGCAAAGCGGGCGACCTCGTTGGGGTCAAACTTTAGCGGTTCATCGCGATTCTGACGCAGTTCGGGGTTAAGGCGCTTGGGGTCATACTCCATATTGAGGCGGTTGGGGTCTGTGTTGGCGTAACGGTAAACCGACGCCCGAGAGCGGTTCAAGACCCGTTGTACCGCATCAATATCCATGTATCCCTGACGATTGGTGGCGACTGTTGTGTCAGGTTCCCAATCTGTGCGGTTTGTAGCAAACGCATCCGTCATGGTGAACGTGCTGTTTGAAAGATCCTGTTCCATGGTTTAACGCATTTCAAAGCAACCAATTAGAAGATGCTGAGTCAGACTCAAAAGGAGCTGATTTTCGTGCATGTACGCACGAAAATCAACATTTCGGGCACCTCTAAAAACCTTCATTTCACTGAACGTAACAGACTTGCAGATAAGCTGCGAGATGCGAATCAGTGTGTTTAGAAACCCCAGTAACGCCGTGGCCCTGTGTCCAGATGCACCACACTTGGCATGTTGCTGTAGATGCCAATGCCGCCATTCCACCAGCCGAACACCGCGTTAGCAACCTGTCGTCCACTGAGCCCTGACACTTGAATATCAGCAGCCCGGCCAAACAGGTGTTGACTCCGGCTGGCTCCACCCACCTCGTTGTTCACTTCCGGCGGACGATACCAGGAATTAATCTGGAACGGCCGATCCAGTTGCTCTCGTGCCCGTTGCAGCTGACGGGCCAGGCCAATAATGTTTTCGGTAACGGCAACCGTAGGGGGAATGCGTGAGCCGTTCTTGGTAGCCTCGCCCCAGGTAAAGTTCCCACCCGGAATAATGGGCTGATCCGTATAGACCGTGCCATAGCTCCCCGGAAGCCGGAATCGCGTACCACTGTACTGGGGTGGTGGCGGTGCCGTCGGTGTGGGAGGCGGATAAACAATTTTGCCGCTAAATTCAACCCGAGCATGGCCCTTATAGACGTACCAGGTGCTTAAGTCGTTAACAAAGTCTTTGGGATACTTCAAGGCAAACTTGATGTGGTCGTCAAAATCACCTTGGGCATCGGCATAAGCATAAGATTGAAGAATCCAGGTGCTACCCTGGGCAACATCAACTTTTTCATTTGCCGGAAGCTGGGAGGTCTGCAGTGGGCGGCGCTTGAAGAGGGTGCTACGCGTTACTCGCAGCACAAAATCATTCGGCTCAATTTTGGGATAAACAACCTCTCCATCAAATTCCACATAGGCATGTTGGTCATACACATACCAGGTGCTACGACCATTTAGAAAATCTTCCTGGTCGTTAATAGAGATTTTGATGTGGTTGCTGAAATCACCCTGGCTGTCAGCATAAGCATAGGACTGCAAGACAAAGCGCCGACCAGCAACTACATTCACCGTTTCGCTGGGGTCCAACACAGACGTTTGCAGGGGACGTCGCTTGAAGGTTGTATCGCGTACCACCTTGAGAATTGGAAGTGATTGTTGATCCTCATGGGGATACACAATCACTCCGTCAAACTCTACCTGAGCGTTGGAGCTATGGACGAACCAGGTGTTAAAGCCCTGAATGGATTGGCCCATCAAAGCAAACTTGATGTGGCCGTCAAAGTCACCGTTAATGTCGGCGTAGGCATAGGATTGAAGCTGGTACGTCTGCCCGGCCTTAACGGCGTAGGTTTCTCGGGGCGAAAGTTCGGCGGAGGGATCTGGGCGCAGTTTAAACAGGCCGTCCCGTATGACTCGCAGAATTCGCTGCACCATTGCATTGCCTCGTCGCTAGGGTTTCCTTTTCTTGGAAAGTAGCCCAAGGAGCTATTTCCCCTTCACCTTATACACCGTCGATCGCCCAATGAACATAACATTTCGCAACAGAGACGACTAATTTTGACGGAGTAGATGGGAGACCACAGATTTCCGCTCAAAACCATAGCTGAATCCGCTCAAAGTAGAAACGTACTGAGGGAGCAGTTAATTCTCATTCTCAGGAGCTACAAGTTTTTATTGACTGTACTTTAACCTCAGTTTGGGTTAAGGGCTTTTTCGAGAGGCGCGCAAGGCGCGCCCCTCGAAAAAGCCCATTTTGTCGTGCGCTATACGCACGACAAAACGGGCTTTTGGGCTTATCCCGAATTGAGGTTACTTTATGCAGCATTTTCCGGTCTGATGAGGTTCGAGAGATGGATATGGAGCGCAGTCCCACATCCATCTCTCATGCCCCACTGGGTTATAGCTTCACAGCTCCATTGCGGCAAATAAGGATGCTACCTGACGCAAATCGACATTGCCGCCGCTGAGAATAACGCCGACTCGGCTTCCTGAAGGCACGGCATAAAAGTTCTCCAGCAAGGCTGTAGCCGCCAACCCTCCCGTCGGTTCCAACACCAACTTCATCCGCTCCCATAGGAAAAAGAGTGTGCGAAGGAGCGCTTGATCGGGCACCGCCACCATATCGGTCACATAATGCAGCACCAGCGGAAAGGTCAACTTCCCTAGAAATGGTGTGCGAGCCCCATCGGCAATCGTGTCAGGATTATGCACCGTTTGCAGAGTGCGGCTGTAGAAAGATCGGGTGGCATCGTCTCCAGCAGCAGGCTCTACCCCGACCATCCGGCAGTTTGGAGCAAGGTGGTGAGCCGCGATCGCACTTCCCGACAACAACCCACCTCCTCCACAACACACCAGCAGGTAATCCAACGGCCCCACGTCCTCTAACAATTCCTTCGCTGCCGTTCCCTGCCCCGCAATAATGTGCGGATGATCGTAGGGCGGGATGATCACAGAACCCTGCTCTGTAGCCAGTTCCTGGGCCAGGGCTTCTCGGTTTACGGAGGTGCGATCGTACAGCCGCACCTCTGCCCCATAGCCCTGAGTTGCCTGCTGTTTAACGACAGGAGCATCGTCCGGCATGATGATGGTCGTGGCGACCCCAAGTAGTTGGCCTGAAAGGGCGATCGCCTGGGCATGATTACCTGACGAAAAGGTGAGAACACCGCGTTGACGCTGTTCGGGGGTGAGTTGAGCGATCGCGTTATAAGCTCCCCGAAACTTAAATGATCCCGTCCGCTGGAAGTTTTCACACTTGAAAAATACCTCGCAGCGTGTGCGTTCATTCACCGTACGGGAGGTCATCACAGGAGTCTTGTGGGCAACACCAGATAACCGTTCTGCCGCTGCCGCTACATCAGCAAAACTGACGGGTAATTCCGCTGCATCTGCCACAAATTCAGAAGCATGAGTTGCCATCGCCTAAGTCTCCGGGTTGTATAGGGCCATGCGCTTAAAACGAGGAAGATTGTTTTTGAAAAGCCATGCAGAGTGTAGCTTTTCAAAAATTAACCTGTCCGAATCAGGTTCGTAAGGCTATATAGCGCTTTGCGTGTTGATTCAGTACGGTGGTGTAGGGCGCTTCGCACCCTACACCACCATTTTTGTACTTAACGCATTTGCACGCCGCTATATCCGGGCCGATGGAATCACTCTAGAACCCGAAAGAGGATGGGTGGCGCAACGCACCACCCATCCTCTGTTTTGGAACAATACGAGCTTTATAGAATTACGCGTTATACGCAGCCCGGATTTCCTCGATCCGCTTGCGATTCAAGCCCAAGTCAGACTGCCCCAGACGCGATGCCGATCGCACGTGCAGTGTACCCGTTTCGGCATCCGCAAAGAATTCTACATCGTCCACAAAACCCATCAATGGTGTTGTGAATTCGGCATAGAGGTAGTTTTCCGTTTGTTGGATTACTTCCGTGCGGGGCAGGTTGGTGATGACCGATTTGAGGCGGGCGATCGCCTCCGGAGCACTGTCAGTAAAGGTCAACGGTGCAACATAGTGTTCTGCATCCGCTTCAAGGCTTTGGCTACAAACACAGTTGGGAGAACCAGGGCAGGCTGCCAGCTTGCCGTCTTTGACGCCCAGGGTAGCAGGGCGAGTACCGGAAAAAGAAAACAGCGATTTCTTAGCCATGGTTTGAGCTATCAATACATCGGAAGGGGAAAGGGACAAGGGATAGGCTACGGCAGGAGCAGCCGTTCCTATAAACAGCGCAACGGCCACCAGCCATGTCATCAAAATTTTCAGCATAAACTTCTCAGAACAAACTCCAGGATGGATAACGTTGCGTTCAATGAACGTCTATAGCCATCCTATAGCGCCACATCCCACTCCTCAATGAATAGACCTCCTGCATGAATCGTTTTTTTGGGGCGTGAATCGTTGCGCGGCGGAGCCACGCAACGATTCACGCAGGAGTTCTAATACTTCTACGAAAGAGGTGCAAAGATGGCCCTTGCAGCCAGCTTTAAAACACGCCCTAATACTTTTCCAGGTAACGCTTCAATTCCTGGGCCATGCGACGTAGCCCCCGCTGTTCCTCCCTGCGAATAAATGGCAGAAAAACGCTCGATAGTGCGCCTGAAAATCTGACCCGGTGGGTATAGCGCGTCCGATTTCGCCCCACCTCCTGTAGCTCAAATCCATGCTGACAGCGAAACCCAGGAGCCGTGTAAACCCACTGCAAACTCACATCGGGTTGCACCAGCGTAATTAACGGCTCAATTTCTGTTTCTGTCTCCCGTGACTCTCGCTTCAGCCATAGCTTAACCGTCTCCCCCTGGCGAAATGGCCGTTCGGGTGAGCGATCGTATAGATACGTGTTCCAGTACAGCCAGTCGCGCTTCCGTACCAGAGCATCCCAAACCGCCGCTCGGGGCGCATTAATTTCAATCTCGGTGTAAAGGCTGGGCATAGTTAAACCAGATACTTCACATAGGCGCGATCGCACCGCGTTGTTTCTACTTCCGGGCTGGGCAAATAGCCATGCCCCTCATACAGGCGCACGGCTTCCTTCAACACACTGGCGGTTTCAATCCAGATTTGGGTATAACCGAGGTGGGCAATCACCGTCTCTAACTCCCCTAACAAAAATCGCCCCAGCCCCAGCCCCCGCGCCTCGGGCACCAGATACATCTTACGGATCTCGACCGCCTTTTCGCCCCGTTCTACCGGATAAAAGGCTGCCGTTCCCACCATACGCCCTTCTTGTTCTACCACCCAAAACTGCCCACCCGTAGCCTGGTAAGCCTGCTCCACGTTCCACACATCCCAGTCGGCCAGATGAGGTTGGCTATCCAGGCCACATTCTTTGAGAACGGTAGCAATCAGGTCAAAGGCCGTTTGGCGATCGCCCGGTTCCCAATCGCGAATCAAAAAATTTTGATAGATCGTTTTCATAAGCCTCTGCATGAGGTTCCAGAAACCCAGTCTCGGCAACGCTCAGGGTCTGAATACCTTTTATCCAACAACACATTAAGAGACTTCTACGGAAATCTCTTTAGCTGTGAATGCGGGGTTCTGGGTGCAGCGTTGCCAGTAATTCGCTCTCCACAGTAGCGAGTTCATCAAGACGGTGGTTAACCGTATCCCGATCGAAGTCAGCGATCGCTAACGTCCAATAAGCCCCATAATGCCGCGCCTCTGAAGCCATCAATCCTCGATAGAAAGCAGATAGTTCTGGGTCGGGGCAGTGGGCCGCCAGCAAACCCAACCGTTCATGGCTTCGGGCTTCAATCAGTCCGGCTACTAGCAGTAAATCCAGCATCCGCTCCGGCTCATCGCGCCGAACCTGCGCTTTCAGCCCAGCTCCATAAGGTGGAGCCGAAAGGGGAGCCAGGGGAACGCCCCGACGGTCGAGCCATTGGTTGACCCGTTCGAAGTGTTCCAGTTCTTCCTGAGCGATCGCCGTCAATGCCCGCACCAATTTCCGATGGGAGGGATAGCGAAACATCAAATTGAGGGCAACGCTGGCTGCCTTGCGTTCGCAGTGGGAATGGTCGAGTAGAACCGTATCGAGATGGGCGATCGCCTGCTCTATCCACGCCTCTGAGGTGGGCTGTTTTAGAAATTTGATCGGTTTAGGGGCCAAAGTTTCCACAGGCAAATCCAGCAACTGTTGCAAAGCAAGCGGTGCAGGTTATTAGATATAACCCAACCGCGTCTCTTCGATCTTATGCCATCCAGGTTAGAACAACGAGAGCGGCCCTGAACCTGGATGTCACTCTAGTAGGCTGCGGCCTAAGTTCGCACCCTACACAAAAACATAGGTGATGGATTTCCGCCTCAGCGTACTAGAAGCTTCATGACCATCCAATACACGAGAACTTACGCTAGCTCGCCTATGTTGGGTGCATTTTTGTTGTGTATGGGTATGAAGCACCCATACACAACAAAAATTGCGTAAGTTCTGACATAGGAGGCAGGGGAGACTGTATCCCACCTTCCTCTTGTGTATTAGACAGAACCCTCAGGTTGCGATTGGTCATCGCGACCCACTCATCCTTGGGTAATGACAAAATTATTCGAACTCAGTTGACCTGGACGAACATTTTGCACAGTGGCCAGAGTCACAAACTCCTGCCCGGTTCCCACACCGTCTCGATCAATCTGTAGACGGGTCGAAGTGCCTGCCGCTTCTAACCGAACATATTGGATGAAGCGTGCAAACGGTGTGCCTTGACGGAAACCTGCTAGCTTGAAGATCTCAGATAGATCAATTAGATCCTGACCGGCCTGGAAATCGCGGATTGTATCCCCCCCATCCTGCAACGTGTTGTACCGGAAAATGTCACGCCCTTTGCCCGCCGTTAAGACATCCGTACCCGTACCACCGTTTAGAATATCGGCTCCGTCACCCCCTAATAAGGTGTCATTGCCCGCGTTACCAAACAGGAAGTCGTTGCCAACCTCGCCATAGAGAACGTCATCCCCGGTTCCGTCGACTAGCTGGTCATTCCCCAACCCGCCATAAACAACATCATTGCCACCACTACCACTGAGCCTATCGTCACCCCCCAAGCCGAAGATGGCATCCTTACCACCCTGACCATAGAGGATGTCGTGGATTGAAGTCCCCCGGACCGTTTCATTCGCTCTACTTCCAGTAAATTTGCGACCGAGGGGCGACGTCACAAACTGGATAGCAGGCGGTTGAAGTGCCGTCACACCTCGCAGCCAGGTCATAGAGCCACCCTGAGTCAGCGCATTACCCGTCGCATCGGCAATGCCAGCACCTGCGGCTCTGAGCGTAAAGCTATAGCGACCCTGAGCTGTCGTTAAGGGCGCCAGATTACTCAGGGTATAGACAGTCCTATTGGCATTTGCCGTTAGGGTTGCCCGATCCAGGTTTAAAGCAACACCATTACGTGTCAGGCGCAAGTCGCTCTTGCCCAATCCCGTAACAGCTTCATTAAACCGAAGGAACAGTCTTCCTGTGGCTGCATCAAATCGGCCATCCTGCAGGGTTGCCGCGACCATATCGCATGAGACACTGGGTAGAGCCGTGTCCAGGGTATAAACCTCACCCGTCGTAAAGCCCCCAGCGAGAGTCTGACCTGCCGCATCAGCGATGGTTGCACCAGACAACACATCCAATCTCAGATCACCCTGCCCCGCTGTGATGTTGACCGTGACATCAATCGCATTACCCTGATTGGCAGAAACGGATGCGACAGTCGCCTGCAGATTTCCTGTTCGGTTCAGCCTGAAGTCATTGATGTTGACACCCTCTACCGCTTCACTAAAGTTGACGGTAAAGACTACGCTACTGGCCCCTGTAACAGGTGTAGTCGGAGTTTTCCGAAGGATGGAGGTTACGGTCGGAACAACGTTATCCAGGGTGTAAACCTGATCCACATCCGGTTCACCTGGCAGAAGGGCATAATCTACGGCATCGATAATGTTGTTGCTCGTCGCGAGATCCAGCCCAACGGTGCCGTTGAAGTTGGCCAGGTTCCCACCGGATACGGTGACGTCATACATCGTGCCACCAACCGGAGTGACTCCAGTAACCGTGGCACCACTTGTACCATTCACCTGAAAGTCAGTTGCATCAACATTCTGTACCACTTCACTGAAGGTCAGTCGGAAGACCAGGCTATCTGCATTAGTGGCAGATGTATTGGGAGTTTGTAGAGCGATCGCCGTCAGCTGAGGAGGTGCCGAGTCCAGCACGATATTCTTGATGCTCCCGAGGGAATTCGGGCTATCCAGCGCTGGCAGTGTGAGAACGGCATCATTCCCCGATACATCCTGAATCGAGCCACCATTCAAAGACAGGGCTGTCGTTGAGACATAGTTCAGGTCTTCACTCACATCCCCCTGGCCCACGACATATCGGAAGGTCAAAACATTCGTACCGCTGCCGGAGAAGTAATCGGCTACAGCATCGGTTGTCCCCGTTTCTAAGGCCAGACGTGGCGCACCTGCAACATTGGTCACCTCTGACATCTCCAGGGTAATGTCAATCACATCACCCACCTTGTAGCTCCCATTCGCAGCTAAGGAAGACACCCGCACCACTGTTGGCCCACTATTGTCTAACGTGTAGGTTTCATCTGTGGTGGGTTCCACCGTTGGCAGTGCGTTGCCGGCCACATCTATGATGTTTTGGCCTGGCTGCCCTGTTGCCAGGCTCAGCCCCACTGTTCCCGTGAAGGTCGCCAGGTTTCCACCCGATACCGTTACGTCATACACAGAAACCCCAATGCTCGTGACATTCGTCACCGTAGCGGTGGTTCCCCCCACGACGGCAAAATCATCGGCTGTCACGCCAGTAACCGCCTCACTAAAGCTCACGCGGTAAACCAGTGAGTCGGTACTGGTCAGTTGATCAATTGGATCTTGTCGGGTAATTGCGGTCAGTGTAGGAGCCGTCGTGTCAATGATGAGGTCCTTGTTCGCCCCCAAAGAGTTACCTGCACCTGGAGCGGGCAACGTCAGATCAGCAGCATTACCCGCAGCATCCCCAATGGTTCCACTGTTGAGAGTCAGAGCATTCGTGCTGGTGTAATCCAAATCGGGCGTGCTGTTTCCAGCTGCAACCGTATAGGTAAAGGTGAGGGTGTCAGTTCCACTGCCACTGGCATAGGTCGCGATCGCATCCGTCGTGCCGGTCTCCAGAGCAAGCTGCGGTGTCCCCGTAACGTTGACGGATTCCGAGAACTGCACCGTAATCGAGACAGTATCGCCTGTGTTGTAGCTGCCATTGTTCGTCGAGGAGCTAACACCCAGGATGGTTGGCTGCGTGTTGTCGAGGGTAAAGGTCTGATCAGTGGTCGGCTCACCCGGCAACAATGCATTAGTTGCCCCGTCGGTAATATTCTGGGTTCCTGCCAGGTTCAACCCAACGGTGCCATTGAAGCTAGCCAAGGCCGCATCCGCAACGACTACTGAGTACACGGCTCCACTGCCCGTCACACTGGTAATGCTGGCGGAGGGTATGCCGTTCACGGTAAAGTCCGACACATCGACCCCCTCTACCGCCTCGCTGAACGTCACTTTAAAGGTGAGGCTGTCAGCATTGGTAGGGCTGTCCGTCGGAGTTTGGCGCTCGATGGACAACATAGTGGGAGCGATGGTATCAACTACCAGGGCTTTGCTGCCCCCCAAAGACGTTGTTGGTGCATTCGGGGCAGGCAGAGCCAGGTTCGCATCATTGCCGGAGGTATCTTGAATGGTGCCGCCATTCAGGGTCAGGGCTGACGTACTGATGTACGTGAGGTCAGAGCTGTTTTGGCCAGCCGCAATGGTGTAGGTAAAGGTGAGTGTGTTGGTACCGTCACCCCCTGTATACTCGGCGATCGCATCCACAGTCCCCGTTTCCAGGGTCAACTGGGGTGTTCCCACCACATTCACCACCTCAGAAAACTGCACGGTCACAACAATGACATCGCCCGCATTGTATTGACCATCGGCAGTGGTGGATGTGACGCTCACCACCGTAGCAGCAGTGTTGTCCAGGGTGTAGCGTTCATCCGTGACGGCAGCAGATTCGGCAGTAGTTGGCAAAGCATTACCAGCCAGATCGGTGATGTTCTGCGCAGTAGCCAGGTTCAAGCCCACGGTGCCATTGAAGGTAGCCAAGTTGCCGCCTGCAACGGTGACATCGTAAATCGAGTTACTGATCTGAGTCACACCCGAAACAGCGGCGGTGCTAGTGCTATCCACCACAAAGTCTGCCGCATCAACCCCCTGAACATCTTCACCAAAGGTGACACGGTAGGTCAGGCTATCAGCATTCGTCGGGTTGGTTGTCGGCAGTTGGCGGGCGATCGCCGTCAGGCTAGGAGCCGTTGTATCAACGATGAGATCTTTGTTCGCCCCCAGAGAGTTAGCCGTGCCTGGTGCGGCTAGAGCCACATCGATCAGGTTGCCAGCCGCATCTCGAATGCTGCCACTATTCAAATCCAGAGCAGTCGTGTTGGCATAATCTAAATCGGCACTGGTTTCCCCGGCTCTAACGGTATATGTAAAGGTCAAGGTGTTGGTACCGCTACCACCGCTGTAGGTCGCCAATGCCCCCGTTGTACCACCCGTCGCTAGCGTCAGTCGAGGAGCACCTGTGACAGTGACTACTTCCGAAAATTCGAGCGTAATCGCAATGGTGTCACCTGCGTTGTAACGCCCATTCGCTGTCGTAGCGCTGACATTCGTAACCGTAGGCTGGATATTATCCAGATTGTAGGTTTGGTCATTAGCAGGAGCAGGTTCGACCAGCGGCAGCAGGTTGCCTGCCAGATCAGTAATATTCTGGGCGGGCGCGAGGTTGAGCCCGATGGGACCATTCACACTGGCCAAATCTCCGCCAGAAACCGTGACATCGTAAACCGTGGTTGAGCCGTTAACCGCAAGAACATTGGTGACGGTAGCGGAGGTAGAACCATTAACAACAAAGTCTGCGGTATCAATGTTGGTCACCGCTTCACTAAAGGCCACCCGGAAAACCAGGCTATCAGCATTGGTCAGCTCGACCCCCGGATTTTGGCGCACAATGGACGTCACACTGGGAGCCGTAGTATCGACGATGAGCGACTTACTGCCACCCAAAGACGTCGCGGCCCCCGGGGTTGGTAAGGTGAGATTCGCATTGTTGCCACCCGCATCCCGAATAGTGCCTCCATTCAGCATTAGGGCAACGGTACTGCGGTAGTCCAGATCAGAGCTGTTTTCTCCGGTGCCGACGGTGTAGTTAAAGGTCAGAGTGTTGGTGCCGCTGCCGCTGACGTAATCGGCGATCGCATCATTCGTTCCCGTTTCCAGAACCAACTGCGGGGTTCCCGAAACCGTCACGATTTCCGAGAAGGTAATGGTGATAGGAATCAAATCACCCGCGTTGTAACGGGTATCCGCAGCAGCAGAGGTGACGCTAGTAACCGTAGGCAGAGTATTGTCAAGGCTGTAAACCTCATTCAGGGCAGGCGGTGCGGAGGGTAACGAGTTCCCAGCCAAATCCGTGATGTTTTGCCCAGTTGCGAGGTTGAGCTGTAGATCTCCGCTGTAGTTGGCCAGGTTACCGCCAGAAATGGTTACGTCATAGACGGTATTCCCTGTTCCCTGCACAGGGGTTACGGTAGAGACTGTAGCCGTCAGCGGGTTGGGGCCCAAAGCGAAGACAACAAAGTCAGAGACATCCACCCCCAGCACCGCTTCATTGAAGGTCACCCGGTAGACCAAGCTATCAGCATTGGTAATCGGTGCCAGCGGTGTCTGTCGGGTCAAGGCAGTCAGCACAGGTGCAGCCGTATCAATGATCAGGTCCTTATTGGCTCCCAGAGAACTGGCCGTCCCAGGCGCAGGCAGGGTCAGGATAGCCACATTACCGGCCGCATCCTGAATGGTGCCAACTAAGGCTGCCGTGCTCACATACTCAAGGTCAGCGTTGGTATCTCCGGCTTGGACGGTGTAGGTGAAGACAAGGGTGTCGCTACCACTGCCACTAGCATAGGTTGCTACACGATCGGTTATCCCTGTTTCCAGCGTTAATTGGGGAATACCCGTGACCGCGACCTTCTCCGAAAACTTGACGGCAATCTGGAGAACATCTCCAGCGTTGTAGCGCCCATTTGCCGTCGGTGATGTTACATTCAGCACCGTAGGCGCGACGTTGTCGATGGTATAGAGCTGGTCGGTTGTAGGCTCCACCGTTGGCAAGGCATTGAGCGCTACATCGGTAATATTTTGTTGAGCCGCCAAGTTCAGCCCAACATCACCGTTGAAAGCGGCCAGGTTCCCCCCCGAAACGGTGACATCGTAAACCGTAGCAGAGCTTCCCACCGGAGTTACTGCTACGCTCGTCCCCGTAGCCCCTGTCACAACGAAGTCTGCCCCATCCACCCCTACCATGGTTTCGCTAAACGTTACCCGGAAGGTAACGCTGTCCAGGTTGGTGGTAGCAGCACTCGGCGTTTGCCGAATGATTGATAACAGATTGGGGGTAGTGGTATCAACAACCAAATTTTTATTGGCAGCCAGGGAGCCAGTTGCGCCAGGAGCTGCAAGGGACACGTTGGCGTTATTACCGGCCAGATCCCGAATCATGCCTCCATTCAAAGCCAGTGCTGCAGCGCTGTGGTAATCCAGATCAGCAGCAGTATCCCCGGCTTGAACAATGTAGGTAAAGGTGAGGGTGTTGCTACCGCTTCCACCGGTATAGGTGGCCAGGCGATCGCTAACACCTGTTTCTAGCGTTAACTGCGGGGTACCTGTTACATTCACGGTCTCCGAGAACTGGATTGTAATGGCAATGGACTCGCCCGCTTTATAGCTTTTATCCAACGCTGGCGAACTCACACCACTCACTGTGGGAGCTGTATTGTCGACGTTATAGGCTTGGTCAAATACCAATGGGTCGCCAGCTGGCTCGGCGACAGGCAAGGCATTACCCGCCAAGTCGGTAATATTCCGGGTACTGGATAGGTTAAGCCCAACACTTCCATTAAAGTTAGCCAGATCGCCACCTGAAACGGTCACGTTGTAAACCGTCCCGTCAGTGCCAACAGGTATCACGCTTATGACGGTTGCGGTGGTGAGCCCTCCAACTGTGAAGTCGGATATATCTACGCTTTGAACCGCTTCGCTAAAAGACACCTGGAAGGTCAGACTATCGACATTGGTTGTGTTAATAGTCGGGTTTTGCCGGGTAAAGGAAAGCAGGCTCGGTGCCGTCGTATCCACTACCAGATTCTTACTTGCCCCTAGGGAATTAACAGAATCCAATGCTGGCAAGGTCAGAGCCGCATCGTTACCAGCAACATCTTGAATGGCCCCACCGTTGCCTAATTGCAGGGAATTGATATCTACATAATTCAGATCAGCGCTGGTATCCCCGGCTGCAACGACATAGGTAAAGGTGAGAATTTTGCTGCCACTGCCACTCGTATAGTTAGCCGTTGCCCCTGTTGCACCGTTCCCCAAGAGCAGCCGTGGAGCACCCGTAACGGTAACAACTTCCGAAAATTCAACCGTAATTTGAATCAAGTCGCCTTCGTTGTAACGTCCGTTAGCGGTAGGAGACGTCAATTTAACGACGGTTGCTGAAGTATTGTCGACGGTGTAGGCCTGATTGGTAGCCGGTTGGGTTGGCAATAACGGGTTACCTGCCAGGTCAACAATATCCTGCTGAGCAGCCAAGGCAAGGCCAACCGTGCCATTAAAGTTTGTTAAACCGGCCCCACTAACCGTCACGTTGTAAACCGAAGGACTACTCCCCGGGGTTACGCTCGTGACAGTTGCTGTAGAACCTCCCGTGACGACGAAGTCGTCAATAGTTAGAAGGGGATCTGCATTCGGAAGAACATTGTTTACACCTTCATTAAAGGTCACCTGAAACACCAAGGTGTCAGCATTGGTAACGGCCCCTGCCGGAGTCTGGCGGACGAAGGAGACCAGGGTAGGAGCTGTGGTGTCGACGATGACCTCACTGGTAGAGTTGAGTGAGCCCGTAGTGCCGGGAGTTGGCAAGTTCAGCACAGCATTGTTGCCAGCCGCGTCCCGAATGGCACTGCCATTCAACATGAGAGCCGTAGTGCTTTGGTACGCGAGGTCTGGGCTGGTATTGCCAGCTTGAACCGTATAGGTAAAGAGCAGAACCTTTGGATTGGTGGCATCAACGCCGCTGTATGTGGCGATCGCATCCACCGCCCCCGTTTCTAAAATCAGTTGGGGCAGTGAAGTCGAGGACGAACCTTGCACCACCGTAATGGCTTCTGAAAACTCGACAGCCAGGGTTATTTGATCCCCGGTATTGTAGCGAGTTGGTGTGGCTGATGCAGGCACAGCAGAGACATTGACCACTGTGGCAGCAACATTATCCACGTTGTAGGTTTGGTCGTTCTCAGGAGTGGGTTCTTGGATGACGAGGGCATTACCCACGACATCACGAATGTTGCTAGTTGGCGATAAATTAATGCCAACCGTTCCAGATGGAAGATTCGTCAAGTTACCACCCGCAACCGTGATGTCATAAACACCTGGAGAACCGGCTACCGAGCTCACCCCCAGAATGCTGGCCGTTGTGCCGGTAACGACGAAGTCAGAGGGATCAACATTAATGACCGTTTCATTAAAGGTGGCCCGAAAAACCAGGACATCGGCATTTGTATTAGCACCCGCAACGGGCTGCCGCAAAAACGACACCAACGTGGGAGGCGTGTTATCCAGGCTGTATTCTTCTTCTGCCGTCAGATTTGTACTCACAAACGGCGTACCACCAGCCACGGCAGTAATATTTTGACCAGTCGCAAAGTCTAGATTGAGCGTACCGTTATAGCCTGTAATTCCAGTCACGGCAACGTTGTAAACCAAAGGCGTGACCTGGGTGACAGCAATAGAGGCTCCGGTAGTATTACCACCAGACAGCACAAAATCTGTAGGATCAACATTCTGTACGCCTTCACTGAATGTGACCTGAAATGTCACATTGTCAGCATTCGTGGAAGCGCTTGTCGGGTTAAGTCGGGCAATACTCGCTGTAGTCGCTAGCAGTCCAGAATAGTTTTCTAAAACCCCATTTTGAAAAGCTGGAGGTGCAGTGACGCTGCCGCGCTGTGTGTCTAGTACCCAGTTACCACCCTGATGGCGATGGCCGATGGGAGTACTGCTAGCCGCAATGCTAGCGCCTGTAAAGTCATAAAGCTTTTCGAGAAACTCGGCTCCAGCATCCCCAGTGGCAACATTACAGCCATAGAGCAATAACTCAGCACCAGGTACTGCGAACCATGATTTTAGTTGAGTTGCATAGCGGTCAATTGTTGCAAGATCTAGTTGAGCGGCACCCAAATACAAAATGCCAGGCGATCCATGGGAAATGATATGTAGGGCTACCGTAGTTAGCGCAATCTTTTCTCTATGGACTTGGAGAATCCGAGTAATTTGCTCAATTCCGTCTCGCTGAGGTTCAAGTATATAAACATTAGCCCCACTAGCAATACCATTTGCTAGACTCTCAGGGGCCTCAATAGAGGGGTCGATAATAACAATTGTGGAAGCAGCAGGCCGAATGTCAGAAGCGCTGCTTTGTTCGCGGGTAAAGCCAGCGGTCACGGCACAATAACTCATGGTAGAACCTCGTAAAGCCGATGAATACTTCGCGACACTTCCAACGCCAATCCGAAGTATTTTTAGACACCTATAGCCTTCCCAAGCTCTACCGAAGGAATACCGTGATAATTACCTAACAAAATCTTGAAATCCCTAAACAATGGGAATTTATAGCTCTTCAAGAAATTAGTTTTCTTCTAAAAAACTCGGTATTTTTAATGAGGACATTTATAGAAACAGAAGCTCTAAAAACAACTCTTTCTATTATTTAGAAACAAAAATGTATAACTTTATTTTCAATAGAAACATCCTCACAAGAGAAATCTCACTAAGCAGCCATAAAACATCCCACTTTCTATAAAAGTAGCGTTCTTTAATAAGTTAGTGAAACACTCAGTACTTTTTCTTAGTTCCCATTTAGATATGCTAATTTTTTCGGCTAAAAATCTTTGTAGATAGTTTCCTCGGTATTTCTTCAGTCATTAGTCAGCAGGCATCATTAAACATGCAATCCAAAATGCGTATCAGCTGCACGAGTGACATAACAAATGCGCACAGCACTGTAGTTGAGTTGAGCTACTTAACCTGAGTTCGGGTTAAGGGCGTTTTCGAGTGCCGCGCGTTGCGCGGCACTCGAAAACGCTCATTTTGGCGTGCGCAAAGCGCACGCCAAAATGAGCACTTCAGCTTATCCCGAACTGAGGTTACTTACAGCATTTTTCAATTTCATGAGGTGCCGGAAAGGGATGTGGGACGATGCCCCTTACCCCTCTCCTGCGCCACATGAAATGGAAGGGAGTATAAGAACAGCTGGATCATTCATAAAAGGGAAGAGCTGGAGCTATGGCTCTAACTCCTTCCTTTCATCTAAAACATCTGCAAAGGAGCCTAACCCTGTTCAGCCCACTCAGTAGCTTCCCGTTTGGCATAAATATTTTTTAGATGCTTCTTGACTGTATCAATCGTCACAAAGAGCTTGGCCGCGATTTCGTTATAGGTCATCCCCATGCGACGCCACACCCAAACCTCTGCTTCCCGGGGGGTGAGCTTGAATTTTTTGATTTCGGCAACCGCCGCCCGCCGTACTGTTTCCTGCCGATCCTCTAGCACAATCAGAAAACACAGACCCTCCGTCTGCTCTAACTGCACCGTCTGAACGCGAACGCGGATGTCGTTACCCGGACCGGTGTAGAATTCTCCCTCCATGAGAGCAAGGCGTTCGGGAGCGATCGCCCCATCACTGGCCTTGCGCAGTAACTGGTAAAGTTGCCAGATTTCATCAGCGACAGGAGCAGTGGTAGGAGTTTCCTCTAAAAGTTTTTGGCAAATTTGATTGGCATAGGCGTTGGAAAAAACAATGTCGCCGTGGTGATTCAAAACCAGAACACCATCGGGGAAGAAGTTGACAAGGTCGTTGATTTTCATGTCTTCGTGGGGGGCTCAATGGGACAAGAAATACAGGCTCTAAGACCCGACAGCCAATGAACCGAATGCATTAGCGGCAAGCGGTACGTTGAAGAAACAGGAATTACAGGGAATCACGACGGGAATACACAGTTGGGGGCTGGCAAGCTCAAGCAATTTTTCTGATGGATATGACCCAGACTTCGTTAGAAGTGCATATAGACGATGGCATTTTCCGGAAGTGCCACGAAACTGGGATTGATGTACTTGCAAAAATTTCTACAGTGAGCCCCTATGAAATTTCGGCAAAGTTGCAGAAAGAAAAATAAGGAAGCCCTAAAGCGGGCTTCCTCAAAGCGTAATTATTACGTTCTGTTGATCAACAGGTTCATGGAAAAAAGGGGGAGCAAAGCTCCCCCTTTTTTATTGCTTAACGCTTCGCGAGCTTCTTCGACACCTTCCGGAGGCGAATAGACTCAGGAGTTACTTCTAGCAGCTCATCGGGACCGATGTACTCTAGAGCCCGTTCCAGGCTCATATCGATGGGAGCCTGAAGCTGTACCAATTCCTCACCACTGGAAGCGCGGTGGTTGGTCAGCTGCTTGGTCTTACAAACGTTGAGCTCCAGATCTTGAGGACGATTGTGCTCACCCACAATCATGCCCTTGTAGACCTTCGTACCGGGGGTAATGAAGAAAACACCCCGATCTTCAGCGTTCTTCATGGCATAGAAGGTAGCCGTGCCTTCTTCAAAGGAAATCAGCACCCCATTGCGGCGTAGTTCCATATCACCCGAGAGGGGGCGATAGTCGAAGAAGCTGTGGTTCATGATGCCTTCCCCACGGGTCATGCGCATGAAATCACCCCGGAAGCCAATCAGACCACGAGCCGGGATAACGAACTCAAGCTGAGTCCGTCCCATATCGCCAATCCGCATGTCCTGCATTTCGGCGCGACGCTGGCCCAACCGCTCGATACAGCTACCGGACGCACTTTCGGGCACGTCGAGCACGAGCATTTCATAGGGCTCGCAGGGCTGACCGCCGACTTCACGGTAAATCACCTGAGGCTGAGATACCTGGAATTCGTAGCCTTCCCGACGCATAGTTTCAATCAGGATGCCCAGGTGAAGTTCACCACGGCCTGATACAGCAAACTTGTCGGGAGAGTCGGTGGGTTCTACACGTAGAGCCACGTTGGTTTCCAGTTCGCGCATCAGGCGATCGCGCAACTGACGCGACGTAACAAACTGTCCTTCCTGACCTGCAAACGGCGAGTCATTGACCGAGAAGGTCATTTGCAGAGTCGGCTCGTCTACCTTAATCAGGGGCAGCGCTTGAGGAGAATTCGGATCGGTAACGGTCTCGCCAATGTTGGCATCTGCAAAACCAGCAACGGCAACGATATTGCCTGCCGTAGAGGAGGCAATTTCAACCCGCCGTAGACCTTCAAAGCCTAATAGCTTGGTGATTTTGCCCTTCACAATAGAACCGTCTTCCTTCATCAGAGCCGCCTGCTGCCCCATGTGGATGGTGCCGTTGTGAATCCGTCCAATAATGATGCGGCCCAGGTAATCAGAGTAGTCCAGGGTTGTGACCTGCAATTGCAGGGGCTTCTCAGGATCACCGACGGGAGCCGGAACGTGCTTCAAAATGGCGTCAAACAGAGGCTGCATATCAACGCCTTCGTCGTCCAGGTCGTTTTTAGCAAAGCCACCGAGGCCAGAAGCAAACAGGTAAGGGAAATCACACTGATCGTCATCTGCACCCAGTTCGAGAAACAGATCCAATACTTTATCGATCGCCCCAAAGGGATCGGCCTGGGGACGGTCAATCTTGTTCACGACCACAATAGGACGCAGGCCCTTTTCCAATGCTTTTTTCAGTACAAAGCGGGTCTGGGGCATGGGGCCTTCGTTGGCGTCCACAATCAGGATGCAGCCATCAACCATGCCCAGAACACGCTCCACTTCACCGCCGAAGTCAGCGTGACCCGGAGTGTCAACAATGTTGATGAGGGTTTCTTTGTAATGAACAGCGGTGTTTTTGGAAAGAATGGTAATGCCCCGCTCCCGCTCCAGGTCGTTGGAGTCCATCACGCAATCCGGAACCTCTTCCCCCTCACGAAAGGTGCCAGATTGTTTCAGCAGTGCATCAACAAGCGTAGTCTTACCGTGGTCAACGTGAGCAATAATGGCAACGTTGCGAATGGGAGAAAGCATAATAGAACCTGAATTGGGAGGGATTGGATGGGGAGGCCGAGGGGGCCTGCGACCCGGAACGCGATCGGACTCGACTCCCCGGCTGAGGAGTTCATAGAAAAATGAGTCTAAACAAACCGCAATATTTCTATATTAAGTTCACAATGGTCAATTGGGCAGGGGGAAAACCGATCGCTTATTTTATTTCCCAGGCTCCTTTAAAGAAGTCCAATTCGCATCGCATAGCGTAACGGTAAGTGGCTTCAACGGTACGGCCTGCATGAGCGTAGCGATCGGTGAGTTCAGCCAGTTGTTGAATCAATGGTTCGAAGTCACCACTACTATAAGTTTTTATCCAATTGCTATAGGGATGATCAGGAATACCCCCTACAGCTAACTCCTGGCCTAAAAATCCATAAAGCTTCATGCAGGGCAACATTGCTGCCGCCGTCATACCCACTTCTTGCCCCCATGCAGTTGCGAGTAAAAAGTCGGTGTACTGACGGGTGGCAGCACCAGGTTGCACGTCCCGCAGGTTAACTCCCCACTCTGCTGCATAGGATTGGTGCAGCTTTAACTCTTGCAGCACGCCATCTGCCAGTGCGTGAAATGTAGAGAAGCCATTCCAATCAGGAGCTTTCGCCGCTGCAACACTATAAGCGCGGGCAAAGGCTTCCAGGAAGAAGGCATCTTGCCCAACATAATAAGCAAAGATCTCGCGGGGTAGGGTGCCGTCACCAATGCCCTGGACGAAGGGATGGTCGAGGCAGGCGATCGCCAAGTCTTGATTGACGTTCCAGAGGGTATCAGCCAGGGTCATGGTTAGGGGAATGAGAGCTATCTAACAAGGATTCCCAGGTGGGGTCTGGGAAGGAGCAGGGTGAACAGGGATATAGCGAGAGCCATTTAGGTTAGGACATGAAAAGCGAGTACTTCGGTTCCCTTCTCACGTCCTAACCCAAATGGCGAAGAGGATAAGAGTGAGGCCGCTCCAGTTCTTTTGGATAGTAAATAACCTCAGTTAAGGGCATTTTCGAGTGCCGCGCGTTGCGCGGCACTCGAAAATGCCCTTAACCCGAACTCAGGTTAAATAGGGTGCAGAAGTCTCGTCGGAGGCGCGTCACCCTCCAAACCTGCTGGCTGGGGAGCAGCTCTTCGTATTTTTCGGTGTTAGAAATGCGAAAAGGGGGCCTAAAGCCCCCTTTATGTCCACAGTATGGCCAGTAATTAGTTGGCGGAAGCCTTGGCAACCAGAGGTGCTTCGGCACTGACCAGACGCTCGTAGGTGGCGCGCATCTTTAGACCAACTAGCACCTGGAAGAGACCAGAACCGTTTGCGGAACCGGGGTACTCTTTGTGCTTCAGCAGCAGCTCGGTCAGTTCACCGTAGTGCTTCACAGAGGTGTTGCTGAGGTGGCTTTCGATGTAGATCACTTCTTCCAGGCGATCGAATTGACCGTCGACTTCCAGAACGGAAACACTGTTGCCGTAGTATTCGTCGGGGCCGTAGTGGAGACGAATACCGGGGTAAGAGCAGGTCAGCTTGCGGCCGCAGGGGATCCAGTCGATGGTGGAGCCTTCGTCAAACAGGTAGGCGGGCTCGAAACCTTCGATGCCATCCTTCTGGATGAGGCGAACGCGAAGAACTTTGCGCTCGGTGTCGTTGGGGATAAGCTGGGTGGGAAGAATTTGGATAACGACGTCAGCGTATTGCTTTTGTACGTCAATGTAGGCTTCGAAGTCGGGGCGACGGGAGTTGATAGCCGCCATTACGTCTTCGTAGGTGTGGCCGCGCTCAGCCATGTCTCGCTGGATCTTCCAGGCGATTTTCACTTCGTCGTCGATGTCGAGGTAAACGCTAAAATCGAGCAGCTCACGAACGCGCTCGTCGTACATGGGGTGCAGGCCTTCGATTACCACAATGCGGTTGGGGTGAACGGTCTCAGGAGGATCGATCATGCCCGTCTCGTGGTTGTAGATAGGCTTCTCGATGGACTTGCCTTCTTTCAGAGCTTTGATTTGCTCATACATCAGATCGAAGTTGTTAGCCGCAGGGTTCAGAGCGGTGACACCGTGCTCTTTCCGCTGCTTCCGATCCAAAGAGTGGTAGTCGTCCAGACAAATGACCGTCATCATTTCCTCGCCAAACAGGTCGGCAAGACGACGGAGAAACGTGGACTTGCCGCAGCCGGAATCCCCTGCGACGCCGATGAGTACTACACGGTCGATGTGACTGGTCATAATTCCCTCAAACTACCCTACAGAAGACACAAGTTATCTGAAACGCAATACCCGCCCTACGACAAATCACCGGCAACGGCACTAAAAGACCGCATTGATCGCAACGTGACCTGTTTGTCAGGATGACGCTGGCCGGTGATGCATGACATTTAAATTTAGCAGGAATGATCCCCGTAATTAATCCAACGGAAAAACAAAGCCCGCAAAATGCTCGGGTGAATACACCTGTCGTTACTAGGTATTAATACCATCCATTATGGCTGATCCTATCAGAAGAGGGGCGATCGCTACAAGATGATCTGTCGGATTCCAGATTTTTTAAGTCCGACCTGAATGTATTCATATTAAAAGGAAGAGGGGCAATTGCTACGAAGCATGAAGAAATATCTACCTAATTCCTGAATGTAAAGAAGCTGTGAAATTGAAGCGAAAGTAACATTTCGCAACGAAAGAGGCCGATATGGTGGGGCTGGAGGGTCTAACGCCATATCTGCCCATAATTCCATCAATGATGCGTCCTCCGGCGATGCTAATCTAGATACCAGTCTGGTGATTCCACGGGCCACTGTGATAACCAGATACGCTTTTTGATCTTGAACAGCAATAGTCGGTTTATAGGGCGTCAATTAACGATGTATAGTCCAAGCGCAATGGGCAGTTCTTCTAGCTCACAGGCAGATTCTCGGCTCTTCGTCTATGAGGTCGAAGGGCTTCGGCAAACGGATGACAGTGAACCTTCTTCATCTTCCATTCGGCGGAGTGGCAGCATCTTTATTACAGTGCCCTACGCTCGGATGAATCAGGAAATGAAGCGGATTTCCCGCATGGGAGGCCGCATTGTCAGCATTCGTCCCGTATCTCCTGCTGGTGAATCGAACGGGCAGGTTGCGCCTGGGTCAGCTCCCTCCGAAGCAAGCCAGTCGCAGGGCAAACCATCCATGACGCAAGCAAGCGAAAAAACCAAGAAAGATGTTCCCGTGAACACTTACCGACCGAATGCTCCTTTTATCGGTAAGTGCATGAGTAACGAGAAGCTAGTTGGTGAAGGTGGTATCGGGATCGTTCAACACATCACCTTTGACCTCTCTGGTGGTGATCTGCGTTATCTGGAAGGCCAGAGCATTGGCATTATTCCAGACGGAATTGACGCGAAAGGCAAGCCCCACAAGCTACGCCTGTATTCCATTGCGTCGACTCGCCATGGCGACAATATGGACGACCAAACTGTTTCCCTTTGCGTTCGTCAGTTGGAGTACAAGCATCCAGAGAGCGGCGAAACCGTTTATGGTGTTTGCTCGACCTTCCTCTGCAACCTTGAGCCCGGTGCCGATGTGAAAATCACTGGCCCCGTTGGGAAGGAAATGCTGTTGCCCGATGATCCCGAAGCCAACATTATCATGATGGCGACCGGTACTGGGATTGCACCTTTCCGTGCTTACCTATGGCGCATGTTCAAGGATGCCGAGCGGGCTAAAAACCCTGAGTATCAGTTCAAAGGCTTTGCCTGGTTAATCTTTGGTGTACCGAAGACTCCAAACATCCTTTATAAGGAGGAGTTGGAGGAGATGACCCAGAAGTATCCCGACAATTTCCGTTTGACCTATGCCATCAGCCGTGAGCAGCAAAACGCTGAGGGCGGCCGGATGTATATCCAGAACCGGGTGGCTGAGCATGCGGATGAGATCTGGAACATGGTGAAGCAAGAGAAGACCCATGTGTACATCTGCGGTCTGAAAGGTATGGAAGATGGCATTGATGCAGCGATGGCTGCCGCTGCCGAGAAGGAAGGCATTGTGTGGAAGGACTACCAGCGCTCGATTAAGGAGCGTTGGCACGTAGAGACCTACTAAGCCACCTTTGCTTAAAAACAGAAAGGCTCGGCGATCGCCGAGCCTTTCTGTTTTTCTATCACTGGCTTTTTTAGTATCAGGGCTTACGCAAGTCCGCTATATCTAGAGCATTTACGCTGTGAGTGGGGTGCAGAGCACCCCACTCACAGCGTAAATGCGTAAGTCCTGAGTGTGTTACACGTACCCAACGAGGCATACGTTCTGTTGGGGTTGAAGGCCTGGCTTGGGGACGGGCTGCCCTTCCAAAAAACTCCCTCGGCAAGGAGGTTTTGCAGGGGAGGTGTTAGGTCGCTTCGCATCTGTGAGGTTTGGCTCAGGTTTGGGTTACGTCGTGTTGTGCCTGAGATTGTGGTGTCTACAGGCGTTCTAGTCTTTCGTTTAGGATGCGGCAGCGATCGCAATTCCCAACGGATAAATTCGATGTTCCTGAGCTTGAATACGCTGGTGCAGAGTTTCTACAGTATCTCCGGGAAGGATGGGAACGGCCGCCTGCACCAGAATTGGGCCGCTATCAACCTCTAGGGAAACGAGATGAACGGTACAGCCAGTGATTCTGGCACCGCTCGCTAGGGCTTGCTCGATCGCATGGGCTCCTTTGAAGGAGGGGAGCAGGCTGGGGTGAATGTTAAGCAGGCGTCCGGGAAAGGCGTCGATCAAAACCTGGGTGACAATGCGCATCCAGCCCGCCATAATCACCCAGTCAACCCCCTGGTCGTAGAAGGTTTGGGCGATCGCCCCATCCAGTGTTTCTCGACTGGGAAACTCGCGGTGGTTGAGGAGCACTTTGGAGATGCCCAGGCGATCGGCCCGTTCGGCGGCTTTGGCCTGAGGGTTGTTGTAGATAAGGCCACAAATTTCGGCGTTGAGTTCTTTTTTGGCAATGGCTTGGGCGATCGCCTCAAAGTTGCTGCCACTGCCCGATGCCAGTACCCCAAGCCGGAGGGGCGGCCCATCCCAGTGGCGCTGCCACAACTCTGAGGAGATGGGAGGGGAAAGCAAACTGCTCTCCAAGGAGGCGGACGCAGGACTGGCACTCATGGAACACTTACAAAATTCAACAAACCTCATTACTATCGCACTTCCTCATCCCATGCTGCGATAAAAACCAATGAATGTCAGCAATTCTCAGTATGGGCTTTGAAGCTGAGAGTTCGTGCCCTTCGGGCATGAACTCTCAGCTTCAAAGCCCGAAAATAGCCCGCCTTCGGCGGGCTATTTTCGGGTTGAATTCCAAAATGAGAATTGCTGAATGAATGTGTTCTGCCAGTTCTTTTCCTACAGGTGCAGGCAGCCATCATTACGTAACGAACTTAGGGTAAGTTGAAGCGCCGATTTTGGCGTGCGCTAAAATCAGCGTTTTCGTTGCCGCACGTTGCGCGGCAACGAAAACGCCCTTAACTCGAAGTCAGGGTGACAAGCTCAACAGTTAGAAATGAGGCCAGCTAACATTATCAAATCTCTACATGACTTGGGTTGAAAACGATCCCCTCTGGATGGTCTACTAAACTTGGCATGATGGTTAGGGGTTCTAAGATGCGCTCTCAAGAGATATTAGGACGGGCACGGGAAGGCGATCCAAGGGTAATTGCGGCCATTCTCAACCACACCTTAAAGCCATTGGAGGTGCATGTGCAGGCAGCACGGCGCGATCGCACTCTCCACCTAGTTTTGGAAGCTGAGCCAGCACCGGATGCTAGCCGGATGAGTGCCCTGGTCGAAAAGCTGATGCGAGAACTCAAGGCTGAAAGTCTAGAGCAAATTGTTCTGTATGGGCAGCGGGTGGGAGAGGAGTCAGTAGCATGGAAGCAAGAACTTGTGCTGAAGATAGAACCCGCCGTGAGTAGCATGACCACCACCCCGTCGGAAACCGCCCCAAGTGCTCTCGAAGCCGATTCCACTGCCCCAGAAGCTACCCCTGGAACATCCGAAAGGTCAACAAAACTCGTAGAAACCTTTGCGGTTGTTATGACTTCCACAACAACCTTGTCAGCTTCTGAAGTCGAACCAGAAGTTTCACCCGAACCCGCAGAAGCCCCTGAAGTCGAACCAGAAGCTTCACCTGAACCGGCAGAACTTGTAGAACCCTTTGCGGCTGTTGCAACCACGACAACCTTATCAGCTCCCGAAGTCGAACCAGAAGCTTTACCTGAGCTGGCAGAAGATCCTGAAGTCACACTAGAAGCATCACCTGAACCGACAGAACTTGTAGAACCCTTTGCGGCTGTTGCAACTTCTACAACAACCTCGTCAGCTCCTGAAGTCGAGCCAGAAGCTTCACCCGAACCTGCAGAAGCCCCTGAAATCGAGCTACAAGCTTCTGTTGAACCTGCACAACTTGTAGAACCTTTTGCAGCTGTTGCAACTTCTACGGCAACCTCGTCAGCCCCTGAAGTAGAAGCTTCACCTGAGCTTACAGAAGACCCTGAAGTAGAGGCAGAAGCCTCAGCTGAACCTGTACAACTTGTAGAACCTTTTGCAGCTGTTGCAACTTCTACGACAACGCTACCGTCCCCCGAAGCAGGAGTACTGGCCCGCCCCGAGGAAACTGCCCTGACAGTTGCAGAAGCTGAGACAGAAGAATTTCTTGAAGACGTTGATGACTCTATCAAGGCTCTGCTCAAAACCTTACAACGCCCAGAAGCCGTGATCCTTTTGTTCGCGCTATTGCTCGTTACCTTCTGGGAGTTTTATCTCGATCTGGCAGAAGGGGATCGTAACGAAGCTCTCACCCGCATTAGCCTGGCCCAGCGCCTACGGGTGAGCCCCAGCACTGTGAGCCGACGCAAACTACAGGAAGATTTTAGTGCTTGGAGCCAAAGCCTTGACCCAGACGGAATTAGTTGGATCTATCAGAAGGGTCGTTACTGGCCCCTGGAGAGCACTATCGTTTCTAATTAATCTGAGTTCGGCAGGGCTTACGCATTTGTGTTGTGGGTGGGGTGCTTCGCACCCCACCCACAACACAAATGCGCTACGGATAGCGGGCTTGCGTCAGTTCTGTTCGGGTTAAGTTTTTGCAGGGCAGGCAAAAAGAAGCGCTCGGGCTTATCCCGAATTGAGGTTACCTATGTTGAGGCATAGCTTGTTCTAAAAAAGCTTCGACCTGATTAGAGAAAGCTTGGCCCGCGACCTCTGCTAAGCCATTATGGCCTGCGTTCGGCACCAGCCAAAGCCGCTTGGGTTGAGGACTCGCTTCATAAAGTCTGTCGCTCATATCCGATGGAACCTGATGATCGGCCAGGCCATGAATGTAGAAAACTGGCATTTGCAAACGTTTGACCTTGCTTAGGGAATCAAAGCGTTGGGTTAGAAGCCAATTAATAGGTAGAAATCCAAACGATAGAGTGCGCTCTGCCATCTCCTGCATGGAGGTAAAGCTGCCCTGAACAATAAGCCCAGCCGCATCTGGGTGCTGGACGGCGAGATTGATGGCGATCGCCCCTCCCAAGGAGTGCCCAAACACCATCACCTGTTCTGGCTGATAGCCTAACGGCCCTGTTAAGTAGTCCCAGGCCGCTTGGGCATCTTCGTAAACCGTTTTTTCTGAGGGAAAGGCTCCTCCACTTTGCCCATAGCCCCGATAATCAATCATCAAAACTGATAATCCCAGGCGCTGAAATCGGGCCGCATGGTTTACGTTGGCACCAATATTGTCGCCATTGCCATGGAGATAGAGCAGAGCGCCTCGTTCTTGAGTTCCAGCGGGTACCCACCAACCGTGGATGCGTTCAGTGCCCTTCGCCGCTGGCACTCCAATCCATACATCCTTAAAGGCGAGGCCAACAGTGGCAGGCGTGCTTTCAATAATCGATGAGGGGAAAAAGATAAGACGGGTTTGCCGGAGGTAAAGGAGCAGGCTCAAAATGCCGTAGAGGGAGAGGGCGATCGCTAAACCTACCCCAAACCATTTCATCAATTTTGCTCTCCTGGCGTGTTTGGCCATTCATTCCTACCCATCCTGGGGGCCCAAATAGATAGTGCGCGGTACTTCTACCGCGCACTATCTATTTTGTGTTGTTTCAATCAGCTTTGACATGATTCGTGCGGGTCACGCACGAAATCCACGAAACTACCCTTCAAGTTTTGGCATGGGCTCATGCCAACGGGTGGATTGTTCATAAGCATGAGCCACGCTGAGCAGCAGGTCTTCCTGCAAGACGTTACCGATGAGCTGCAAACCAATGGGGAGACCTTGCTCATCAAAACCGCAAGGTAGGCTCAGGGCAGGCAATCCTGCCAGGTTTACAGGAATGGTCATCAGGTCAGACAAATACATGCTAATGGGATCGTCCGTCTTCTCGCCCGCCTTAAAGGCCGTGGTAGGAGAAGTGGGGCACACCAGCACATCCACCTGCTGAAACGCTTTCTCGAAGTCCTGCTTGATGAGCGTACGGACCTTCTGAGCCTTGAGATAGTAGGCGTCATAGTAACCCGCTGACAGAGCGTAAGTTCCAATCATAATCCGACGCTTCACCTCCGCTCCGAACCCTTCGGCGCGGGTCTTGGCATACATATCCAATAGATTGGAAGGATCATCGGCTCGGAAGCCATACTTCACCCCGTCATAGCGGGCCAAGTTCGCGGATGCCTCAGAGGGCGCAATGATGTAATAGGTGGGCAGCCCATACCGGAACTGTGGGCAGGAAATAACCTGAATTTCAGCGCCCAATCCCTGCAATTGCTCTACAGCTTTCGTGACGGCCTGTTCAACCACAGCGTCCAAGCCTTCACCAAAGGTTTCCTTGATGATGCCAATTCGCAATTTGCCGCGTGGCTTGAAGTCAGGACGCAGGGCAGAAGCATAATCTGGAATGTCAACTTTGAGGCTGGTAGCGTCCTGGGAGTCATAACCCGCGATCGCCCCCAACAAAATTGCAACATCCTCGACCGTACGGCCAAAGGGCCCAATTTGATCCAGTGACGAAGCGTAGGCGACTAAACCATAGCGAGACACTAGACCATAGGTGGGTTTCAAACCGACCACACCACAGAAGGAAGCTGGCTGGCGAATTGAACCACCCGTATCAGATCCCAGGGATACCACGCACTGCCCAGCCGCTACTGCTGCCGCCGAGCCACCAGACGAACCACCCGGTACCCGCTCCAGATCCCAGGGATTGGCTGTGAGCTGAAACGCTGAGTTCTCAGTGGAGCTACCCATAGCGAACTCATCCATATTGGTTTTACCCAACATGACAGCACCGGCATCCTTGAGCCGCTGGGTCACCGTGGACTCATAGGGAGGCACAAAATTTTCTAGAATCCGCGAACCACAAGTCGTCCGGATTCCCTTCGTACACATGTTGTCTTTAATGCCGATGGGAATGCCAGCCAGCGGGCCAATCGCCTCTCCAGCCGCAATCTTGGCATCCACCTGTCGGGCTTGCTCCAAAGCATAGTCAGCGGTAACCGTCAAAAAGCTATGCACTTTTGGTTCTAGCGCTTGCAATCGTTCCAGCGCCGCTTCGGCAATTTCAACCGCCGTTCGTTCCTTACGAATAAGTTGCTGGTGCAACTCGCGGATGGATGGCATCGGGGAGTTCTCCATCGGGTACATCTAACAGTAAGCAGGGGGGAAATTTTCCCATCCCTCACTGTAGACGATTTTTTGGTCAATTAAGGCAGAGTTGCGCTGAGGGCAGCAGTTCTCATGATGAGCTTCAAAGCCAAGATTGCGCGCCCGACGGGCGTGCAATCCTGGCTTTGAAGCCCGAAAACCGCGTGCCGAAGGCACGCGGTTTTCGGGCCTGATTCCATACTGAGAATTCTGCGGTGAGGAGTCGGAGACGAAATAACCTCAACTCAAATTAAATAACCTGAGTTCGGGTTAAGGGCATTTTCGAGTGCCGCGTGTTGCGCGGCACTCGAAAATGCTTATTTTGGCGTGCGCTTTGCGCACGCCAAAATAAGCACTGCAGCTTATCTCGAACTAAGGTTAAATAAGTTTCAAAATAAACCGGCTAGAAGCTTGTAGGCTATGAAGGTTTAAACCCTCCAGTCCTCCCCTGCCCCAGATTGTTTAGCAAATTTAATTCTGCGGAGGGATGTGACATTTTAAGGAATTTTGATTACCGTAAACGGTCTTGTAATGCTTTTTCAGGAAAAGTGATTAAATCTAAAGATAAGTTGGCCCTGTTGAGTCAGCCCTGGTGTGGGGTATCGAGGTAGTGGAATGCGTCATTTGTGGTGGTATCTAACAGTTACACCCCTGGCAACTTTTGGGATTTGGGCAACCAGTTTGATTGTTCCTTCGTTCCCAGTTCTGGCTCCCGTGCTAGAAACTCCGCACTCGAAAACAGTGCCGTTTCCAGAAGCCAAGTCCCTTCAAGAGCTTTATCAGATCCGCGATCGCCTTCAGGCTGACCTCGCCAAGCGTCAGCCCGTCCTGATTTCCTCCCAGACGGGTACCGCCACAGCTCCAACAGAGTTGTTAGACAGCTTACAGGCTGTCGAAATTCACATTCAAGTAGAAGAGTCGGCTAAGCAAAGCTGGAATGATGCCATTCGGTTTGCGAACCAGGCAACCGCCCTGAAATCTCAAGCTGATGATTCAGAGGAGTCTGCCAAGCAGGCTTACACCCTCTGGAAGCAAGCTATGGACTCACTGAAAGAGGTATCTAAAGATTCCTTCATGGCAGCCCAAGCCGAGGCAAAGCGGAAGGAATATGAAAATAACTATGCTGTCGCGGCCTATCGCTACGACACGGTTCGTTCCGGTTTCCTGAAAGCCATTGCCGAGAAAACGGGCATGGCCTCTCGGGTTCGTGTCACGGTCTGCAACATGCAGCGAGAATGCCGTCGCTTGCGGGGCAATGAACCTCCAGCCAGCCCAGCCAGCTTGATCAAGGTGCCTGTGGCCGTTGCCCTGATGGCAAAACTGGATGAAGAGAAGATTAACCCAGAGACCAAGATCATGGTCAGTCGGGGGAACTGGACGGAGGATGCTGGAAAGATTTGGGTCGGCTCAGAATATTCCCTGAAAAAAATCATGCTTGACATGATTAGCTACAGTGGCAATATTGCAACCAATCAGCTCATAGACTATGTCGGGCGGGACTACATCAATCAGGTGCTGCGCGATCGCGGCTACACCACCACGACCGTACGCACCAAGCTGGTAGGCCAAAGCACCTACCCCGCCAACTTGGGCACCCCTCCCAACGTCATGACCACCGACGAACTTACCGACATGATGGTGGGCATCTACAACCAGGAGCACCCTGGTGATGACTTGATTCTCGAAGGACTGGTGAACCAGTACGATTGGGAGCTCGGCTATGAAGCGGTGAAGCGTCCTGCCGTTTGGATTGGGGAGAAAACGGGGCAAAACTCTAAAGTGCTGGGTAGCACAACTGGCGTGAATATTCAGGGCGAGCGATACGTCATTACGGTTACTATCGACTACACCGCTAGCGAACCTGCCGTGAAGACCGTCATTCAAGGCGTTGTTGAATATCTCGTCAAGAACAACGGGTTTGGAGGCAACACCGCAGCACCTCCGGCTGAAGGCTAAGTTCTGTTTCATAGCGCTACGCACTATATCAGGTGTGCAGGCTTCCAACAGCGAAGTGTTCGATCGCGCCCTCCACTCCAAAGACAATCGCCCTGCGCACCAAACGCCAGCGCATCAACAGAACCCGTATGTCCACTCAGCACACTCTGGAGTTTCCCATCGTGAGGATTCCAGAGTTTGATCAGCATGTCGTGACTTCCCGTTGCCAGGAGATTGTGGTTGAGTTCCAGAGCAAGGGCGCTAATGGGGAGTAGATGCCCGGTTAGATTACGACGTAACCCTCCAGTGTTAAGGTCGCGCAATTTCAAAGTCATATCCCAACTGCTGCTGAGGGTTGTTTGAGTAGCAGCAATGAGCGCAACAGCGCTGACACGGGCCGTATGCCCCGAAAGCGTTCGCAGCAGTTCACGAGTACCCAGGTACCATAGTTTGACGAAACCCCCGGCATCACCACTCACTAAGATTTGAGAGGCGGGATCGTAGGCCAGAGACTCGATGGGATGGGTATGCCCCTGGAGCACACCGAGGGGTTGACCGGAGGGCAGTTCCCAAAGACGAATGGTTTCGTCATGACTGGCACTGATTAACAGGGAAGTATCAAGAGCGATCGCCGTCACTTTCCCCCGATGCCCCCGCAACACGTGCTGCACGTTGCCCGTGTTCACATCCCAGACCCGTAACGATTGATCCTGGCTACCGCTGACCATAGTGGCTTCATCCTGGGCGATCGCGATACAGGACACACAATGCTCGTGGCCTTCAAAGATCCGCACCATTACCCCCGTCGAGGCATCCCATCGCCGAGGGGTGCCGTCGTTGTGGGCGGTTATGATGCCATCGGGAACCAGCGCTAGCGCATTCACCTCCTGCGCCACCTCAATCGTCTGGACACACTCCCACTTCTCTGTTCCGGCATCCTGCCAAATCGCAGACCAGACAGGCTTCTTCCAACTAGCTGCCAGTTGAATCTGGGTCGGGGAAGCACCTAAGTCACGCAGAATTTCGGCAGCGGTGGCGTAGCGATCGCTCAAACTATTAGCCATCATCCGATCCAGCAGGCAAGCCAGGCTGTCGCTGATGCCCACAGCGACGGATCGCCATCGCCATTCCCCTTGGGCAGAGTCAAATAAATCGAAGGGCGATAGCCCAGTCATCAGATGCAGGCAACTAGCCCCCAGGCTGTAGAGATCGCTGGCGGTGGTAGCCTTTCCCATCAGTTGCTCAGGGGCAGCATATTCAGCGCTACCCAGAAACGTACCCGTATTACCCAGAGTGGATTGGGTGGAGAACTTCACGGCACCGAAGTCCACCAGCATTAAAGTGCCAGAGCGATCGCTCCGGCGAACCAGGTTATCGGGCTTCACATCGCGATGAATCACGAAGTGGTCGTGCAGATACTGCAACACGGGCAGCACCGTACGCAGCATCTCTCGAATTTGTGCCTCATCAAAAGTCCCCTCCTCCTGGAGCTGCCGCAGCAAACTACGCCCATCGACAAACTCCTGCACCAGGTATTGCCAGCGATCGCGCTCAAAGTAGGCCAGGACATTTGGAATTTGGGGATGCTCCGATAGCTCTGCCAGGCGTGCTGTCTGCTGTCGCAGGGCATCCGCGTCAGTGCCCATGGGAAATTCTTTTAGAACGCAGCGCGGGTCGAGGATTTGATGCGTATCCATGCCTAGAAATGTGCGGCTAGACCTTCCCTGGCCCAGCGGTTGGTAGGCACTGTAGCGATCGCCCAGCCGCAACCGTTGCCCACAGTTCTGGCAGAAGTTCGTCTTTTCTGGGTTGATGGGTTTATCGCAGCGTGGGTTGAGACAGTAAGGCATAGACTAAACCATCTGCCAAACACGTACAGTTTCATCGGGACTACCGCTCACCAACACCTGACCGTCTGGACTAAAGGCGAGGGCGCTGACGCTCCAGGCATAGGGAAGCGCAAGGGGGCGATCGCCGGTCGGCACCAGCACACCTGATTCAGTCCGCTTCAAATCCCAAAGCTTAATTCGGTTGTCTTCGCTGCCGCTAGCCAGCAAGCGGTTGTTGGGGGAAAGGGCAAGGCAGGTGACCGCATCCTGATGAGCCAGTTGCGTGTGTACAGCTTTGCCCTCGCTTAAGTTCCAAAAGCGCAGCGTGCGATCCCAACCTGTACTGATGAGGGTTAACCAATTGGAGCTGATGGCGGTAGCACTGATGCGATCGCTATGGCCCCAGAGGGTACGAATGATGCGATCGCTCCGCAGATCCCACAGCCGCAGGGTGCGATCATAGCTACCACTGATGAGGGTTTGTCCATCGGGGCTGAGCAGGAGACTGCTGATGCGATCGCGATGCTTGTGCAAATGGGCTAAAGGTTCCCCGCTCTCTTGCTCCCACAGGTTGATCAGGCCGTCGCCCCCACCACTGGCGACCAACGCTCCATTCTGGCTCAGCGCCAAGGCCGAAATCAGCCAGCCATGCTCCGGGCTCCGGCGGATTAACTTGCGCGTCTCCAAATCCCACCAACGCAGCGTGCAATCCTCGCTGCCACTGATGAGAGTACAGCCATCGGCACTAAAGGCCAGCGTGGTGATAGCCTCGGTATGACCCGCCTGAAACCGGAGCGATCGCCCACTCCAGGTGTGCATTAACGTGCCAGACTCCAGATGCCACAGCTTAATGCTACGGTCGGTGCTGCCACTGGCTAGCAGAAGACCGTCGGGACTGATGGCGATCGCCGTCACAGGCCCTGTATGCCCCTCCAGATTAAATACACACTCCCAATTGCGGCGAACAGGCTGAGACTCAACAGATTCCGCTGGAGCCAGAGTCAGATCAGGACGGCTACCCACGGCAAGAGGCACACGGCGGCCAACTCGTATGACAGGGCTGCTGGTCTGATTGAGCGCTTGCAAAACGGCTGTGGCCGAGCGAAATCGTTGGGAAGTGGGACGACGCAGAAGTTTGTTCAGCACCTGGGCAAGGCGATCGCTCACGGGCTCCGTCAGGAAATCCTGCCAAACCCAGGCATCATCACTTGCTGAATATAGATCAAAGGGATGCAGCCCCGTCATCAGGTGAATGCAGGTCACCCCTAGACTGTAGAGATCGCTAACAAATTCAGCACGGCCCATTACCTGCTCAGGAGCCGCATATCCAGCACTCCCGATGAGGGTGCCCGTACGGGCCAGCACCGTAGGGTTGGCATACTTAGAAGCGCCAAAATCCACCAGCACTAAGTCCTCTAGAGGAGCATTTGCAGACTCCTGTCGTCGGATGATGTTGGTGGGTTTGATATCACGATGAATAATTTGGTGGTCGTGCAGCGCCTGCAACACCGGCAACAAGCTGTTCAACAGATGGCGAATTTTTAGCTCACTGAAAGGTCCCGCTTCGGTCAGTTCCTGTTCTAAGGTGCGCCCCTTAATGAACTCCTGAATCAGATACTGACAACCCTCCTCCTCCAGGTAGGCGTAGAGCGTGGGGATCTGAGGATACTTGCCAATTTCCCGGAGTTGCTCTCCCTCTTGCCGGAATAGCTCAGCGGCTTTTTGGCGAGCTTCTTCGCCAGGCTGTTGCGGCAGAAATTGTTTGATGACACACAGGGGATGGCCTGGCTGCCCTTCGTCACGAGCCATAAAGGTGCGCCCAAATCCCCCCTGCCCCAGCAGCTCTAATGGATGGTAGCGATCGCCCAACCGCAGCGATCGCCCGCAAGCCATACAAAAACGGGCATCTCCTGGATTAATTGGCTGAGGACAATCAGGGTTTAGGCAATGGCTCATGGAGGGGAAACGGATAGATGGGTGGATCAATCGAGAGATAGATGGGCGAGCCAGTGGACTCCATCACTGACTCATCCACTCATTTCCCCATCCACCCATTCCCTCAAGGCAAATCTCCCAATCACGTTGGAACAAGCTCACCCGGTCGCAGCCGGGACCACTTGCCCATATCCGCTTTGAAGCTATCACAGCCCACTACGTCATACTCTTCACTGAGATCCCCTTCCTGGACGATTTGCCCATCCTCAGTCACCCGCACTTCGGGCAGCGAGTAGTTGTAGTTAATGGTAGGGTTGACCGCCTCAAAATCAGGATGGTCAGTCAAATGAGGCTGCTGGTGTAGCCCTTCCACCTCGTGATACGTGGTGCAGCGATCCACGTAATGGCAGTTAACACAGATACACATCCCGAACACCTCATAGTGCGACAATGGCGGGCATTTTTGATAATCTAGCCTAAATTTACCGATGACGGCATCAGCACCCGGTCCCTAACCTCAGGTTATGTCTTAAGCCTATGGAGGGGGATATTCTAAAGGCTGTTTTTTGGACATGCTGGATGCTTCACGGAAAGTATTTCTAACCCTGGATTGCCGGGCAGAAGCGATCGCCCAAGCCCCCCAATTGGATGTAGCAAAATGAAAAGACACCAGCAAATAATAGGGGAGGCCGTGGTAGTGATCGTGGTAGTGATTTAGAATACCGTGGCCCATTTTCCGGTATGTTTTTTGATTGGGCTTCCTGAAGCATCGCCCGTATTAACTATCGCCCTACCATCAGGCCGTAGGCCATCAAAATTTTGAATATTACTTCCCTATCATCGCTCCACTCACCCGAGATTTGGCTCCACTTCCCTCATATTCAGTCAGCGCTTTCCCCAGAAACCTGGCCGTTCAGCCTGGATTGGTTGCCACCAACCACCTGTCTTGTAGGGGGTAATGTTCGGGATGCGTTGCTGGGACGGAAAGCCGAGTACCTGGATCTAGATTTTGTGCTGGCTGAAGGTGCCGTCGCTGTTGCTGAGGCGATCGCCCGCCACTACAAAACAGGCTACGTACTACTCGACCAGGAACGTCAGATTGCTCGGGTGGTGTTTGATCGCGCTACGGTAGATTTTGCCCAGCAGGTGGGCGACTGCCTGGAGGAAGACCTGCATCGGCGTGACTTCACGGTGAATGCGATCGCTTACCACCCCCATAGCGATCGCCTGATTGATCCCCTCAGTGGGTACACCGATCTGCAACATCAGCGGATCCGCATGGTGGCTCCTGAGAACCTGAAAGAGGATCCCTTGCGCCTGCTGCGGGCCTATCGGCAGGCAGCCCAGTTAGGATTTAGTCTGGAGCCCGAAACCCAGGCAACTATTCAGGATCTCGCCCCCTTACTGGAGCGGATTGCCCCTGAACGGGTTCAGGCCGAGCTGAACTACCTGCTGGGGACCCCTAAGGGTACGTCTTTTCTGAAGATGGCCTGGCAGGATCAACTCCTGGCCTACTGGCTCCCCCATGCTACTCACGACAGCATGGAATACATCGCCGGGATCGACCGAGCCATGATTCTACTGGAGCAGCTTTGGCCCGCTCTGGCTGAAGAAGCAACCAGTTGGCCCAAAGATCAGCAAAAAGCTTCGGGCATGGGACGAAGCTGGCTACGGGTCGCAAAGCTAGTCTGCCTGACAGAACCCATTCTCGACATTGCCGAGCAAGACCTTTGGCGGTTGAAATACAGCCGCCTGGAAGTACAGGCGGCCATGACAGTGGTACGAACGCTGCCCCTGCTAGCGACTCTCACGGGGACGGCAAGCGCAGGGCAACAATACCGCTTCTTCCAGAGTGTTGGCAGCACATTTCCTGCGCTGGTGCTGGTGGCGGCTGCCCAGGGTTTAGATCTGGAGACGATCGCCCCCCTACTCAACCACTACCTGGATCCCACAGATCCAGTCGCGCACCCACAAGCGTTAATTAGCGGACGTGATTTGATGAAAGCGTTAAATCTGCGCCCCAGCCCCCAGATTGGCAAATTACTGGACGCCATTCATTTAGCCCATGCGGAGGGGGCGATCGCCAATCGCGAGGACGCCATTACCTGGGCCAGGCGCTATGCTGAGGAGGGCATTCTGCTCCCGCCCTCGGCGGATACCATCTAACCTTGTCCGACGCAGTCTTACTGCTGGTTCCAGCATCTGGAAGCCAGGGAATGGAGCAAGACTTTACTGACGTCCCCGGGCTTGGTAAGATATGAAGTTTGTGAACTTTGCGATCGTCAATTTTCTGCGCACAGCCCACTCTTCTAGATTTTTCACTGCACACCACTAGCAAACGAGGTTCGAATGGCTAAACGCCGTAACTTGAAAAAGGAAAAAGCACTGCGTAATTTAGAGTACGCCCGCAAGTTTCGGAAGCGGGGCGGCACCGGGCGCATGGGCGGCCGGAGACGGTTCCCCGGTTCAGGCGCTCAATCGGGTAGTGACGACAACCAAGAGGATATGAGCGGGAACACAGAAGGAGCAGCAGATTAAGCTCTTCAGCTTAATGCGCGGTTCCCTCATCCCCGATAGTTTTACGCCATCAATAGGGACAAAATTTTTGCCCCTATTGAGTGCAACTATCCCTCTTTACGCCCAATAGAACTGTGACTACAGAACAAAAAGAATCGAGTGGAGGCTAAGTCTCCACTCGATTCTTTTTCTATCTTTGAAATGCCTTGCATAGACAGGTCTTTCAAAAATAAGCGTCCTAACGCTGGGCGCGTAACGCTACATATCAGCGATTACAGGCGATTACAAGTAAACGTGCCTGTGACGCGAGCACTGACCCGACAAGCTTCACCTGCACGATTGCGCCATTCCGTAAATGCCGGCCCTGACGAAGACTCTGCACCCATTTCACGCGGCAGATTTGGGTTGGAGCAATAGCAAGTATAGCTGGCTTGATTGGGAGGACTTAAGCGGCGACGGAGCGTTGTCAAATTGACAGCCTGACAATTGGTGATGACATCCGATAAGGGAAGCTGGGGTGTTGCGGTAGGGTCGTCAACAAGTAGTGTTGCATTTGAGCGCCCTGAAAACCCGATGACTTCCTGGGGATACACACGAATATCCTTTAAAGCCACTTGCCCAATCGGTTGAGCCTGGCCACGGGATGCTTCTTCAAGCGATCGCATTGTCAAGGTCACGGGTGCTGCTGGGGGCGGATCGCTGGGTAGCGAGAGCATACTGGCGCTTTCTATGCGATAGGATGAGCGACCACTAATGTTGATAACCGTATTTCTCAGCGTGCCATAGCCTCGCCAGGTCACCCCACTGGCCCCCTCGGGCACCATATTCAGCTGGAGAAACCCACCCTCTGGTTGACAGTAGAGGGACATAAACCAGGGTGTTTGAGACTGGGCAGTAGCAGTATCAGTGAATCCAACCCAGATGGACAGGCTCAGCAGTAAAATGCCAACCCAGCTAAAGGCTTTTTTCATCCTGTTCTCCAGAGACGATAAGAGATATGAGTACGGATAATTGCAGTTATAGCAATCGCCATTCAGCCTGAAGCATAACTTTTCTAAATTTTTTTAGGCAAGATTCTAAAGGGTAGCGCACCATAACAACTCTTCTGCCCGGGCTCAGCCCCATAATCGCCGCCGGGGTGGCCCACCCAAACGCTCCTGCGTATCTCGTAACAGGTCTGGAATATTAAGCTGTTCCGGGCAGCGAGGAAGACACTCACCACAGTCGGTACAGCGATCGCCCCGCCGCCCCGGAAACCAGTGCCCCGCATTTTCAAACATGCCATAACGGTATTGGCCGTAGGACTGCATATCATAGGCGACCGCCAAATTCCGCAACCGTAGCACTTCAGGGATATTGATCGCCTCAGGGCAGGGAAGACAGGCATGACATTGGCTGCACTGATCTGTGCCGAGACGATCCTTCTGTTGCTCCAATCGATGAAACGCCTCCTGCTCTTCCAGGGTTAGAGGCTCCGTTTGATCCATCACAGAGCCAATGGCTTCCAATTCAGCTGGGTTTGCGGGGCCAACGCTGAGGGTGGTAATGCGGCGATCGCTCAGTAAAAAGCGATAGGTCAAATCCAGCGGGGTAAAAGGAAAACACAATTTTTCCAGGGTTTCAGGAGGCGTGTAGAGCTGCCCACCCTTATCTGCTGGAGAGATGATGAAAATGCCCATGTCTTTCTCATGGGCCAGATTAACGGCAGGATTATTCCGTTGAAAGAAGTAATAGTAATGAAGGTTAATAAAATCGAACTGATCAGTGGCGATCGCCCTCAAAATAACCTCTAGAGGGCCATGGGTTGAGAAGCCGACGTGGCGGATACGGCCATCCGCGATCGCCTGCTGTACCGCCTTCATACAGCCCTCACGTGTCTGCACCCATGCTAGATGCTCTTCCGTATTTAGACCGTGAATAGCTAAGCCGTCCAGATAATCCAGCCCTAACCGCTCCAGAGACTCGTCAATTGCTCTGGCCATACTTTCGGCATCGGGGGTGGGGGAAAGCTTTGTCGTAATCCACAGGTCACGGCGAGGTACGCCCACCCCTTGCCTCAAAGCACTTCGCAAAAACAGTTCACTTTTGCCGTAGCCTCGGGCTGTCTCCAGGTGATTGATGCCGAGAGCGATCGCCTGCTCAATCGTTTGTCGGGCCACAGCTTCAGAGGCCAGACAGCGCATTGTCCCCAGGGAAAAGACCGACAAGTCCCGATTGGTTCTGCCAAAACGGCGGTAGCGCATTCCCAAGTATGTCTCGTAGTAACTCTAAGTTTCCGTAAACATTTAAGTGTCGGCTTCCCGGCACTTAAATGTTCAGGTAGAGAACTTTTTGAAGAGACGTTAGCCCTTCAAAATAGTGTTCAGAGGATACTAGCTCTCGCTGCTAGTAGAGCGGCCCCGTTCTGCAAAGTCTGAAGGGTTCAGACCCGACAGAAAATCGCGAAATGCCCGTTGCTCGGCCTCATCCGCATCTCGATCGACGGGGATGGAGGCGTCGGCGATGACCTCTTCCATTACCCAGATGGGGCTGCGAGTACGGAGGGCAATGGCGATCGCATCGCTGGGTCGTGCATCAATTTCCTTGCGCGTTTCGCCGTGGCGAATCGTCATTACCGCAAAGAAAGTACTTTCTTGCAGAGAGTGAATAACCACCCGCTCCAAGGTCGCGTCCAGTTCATCCAGGATGTTAACCATCAAATCATGGGTGAGGGGACGAGGATGAGTCTGGTTTTCAAGCACACTGATGATGGCCCGCGCTTGATCCTGTGCTATGTAGATGGGGAGTTGCCGCCGCTCTGAAGCATCCCTCAGAAGCACAATGGGGCTGCGAGTAGCAGCCTCCAGAGCGATGCCAGCGACCTTCATTTCAATCATTGCTGAGCCTCTAAAATCCGTTATGCGGAGAAACGAAACCCGGTGATGAGTTGTAGTGTAATGGAATTAAATCTAACGTTGCAGGCTATAAAATGGCAGATTTGAACAGTCTGGTACGAGTCTAGCCCTAAGATCCGAGCGACCGTAGTGTAGAAACATACGTTGTAGGGCTGAAGAGCCAGCGCTACGGGTTAGATTCTATACATTACGTTGCTGTTCTTCGAGAAACCGGATATGAGGGGTCTGAATTCCAGTATGCCCCGAATCTAGGGTCAATCAGTAGGCTGAAATCTGAAAGTTTAACTAAAAAGTTATAACGTTAAAGCCACTCTGCGCGATCGCCCTGAGAAAAGCCTCTCCTATCGGTTACCAAAGTTATTAATTTAGTAAGGAATAGCTGTGTTTACTGGACTCATTCAGGCCATCGGACTGATTCAGCGCCACGGGGATTATGAGGTGCAGATCACCTGCCAAACAAACTCCCATGCCATTCTAGACGGAATCGCTCTGGGAGATAGCATCGCCGTCGATGGGGTGTGTCTCACCGTTTCCGAAATTTTGGAGCAGGGATTTATCGCGGCAGTTTCCCCAGAAACCTTACGGCGGACAACGCTGGAAGCGAGTTTAGGCGATCGCCCGGTCAATCTGGAAGTTTCGCTGCGGGTTGGCAGCAAGTTGGGGGGACATTTTGTCACAGGTCATGTGGATGGCCTGGGATATCTGGAATCTGCAACGAAAACCGCGACATCCTGGGAGATGAGTTTTCGGGTTTCTGACGAGCGTATTGCCCGCTATATCGTGCCCAAGGGCAGTATTGCCATCAATGGCATTAGTCTCACAGTGGCAACCTGCAATGCCGCCGGTTCCTGGTTCCAGGTCGCGGTGATTCCCGTAACCTATGCTGAGACGAACCTGGGACTGCTGCAACCGGGAGACCCGGTCAATCTAGAAGGAGACGTACTGGGCAAGTATGTTGAGAAGTTCGTTCGTATAGGACCGCTGCCCGCAAAAGGGATGGAGGCTCCCGACGAAATTCAAACAACGGCGCTCTCCGACGACTTGATGTCAGACTTTCTGGCAGAACACGGTTACTATTAGGAGCCTATCCAGAAACTCAATTTTGGGAGGGTGTGATGCATACGCACCTTTCTAAAATTGATTAATGGAAATCAGGATTTGCGTATTTGAGTGGTGTGAAAAGCACATCACTCAAATACGCTTGGTACAGTGGGCGTGCGTAAGCCCTGGAAATTGAGTTAAATGAGCGTTTATAGCGATCGCCGACGACCCAAGCACACAAAAGGAGCAGAGGCAAGCCCCCACTCCCCTTGTTAAGCTATTGCGCCAGAGTTAGCGTTTGACAACAGCAGGTACAACAACTTCGGGTAGATCGTCTTCAGATTTTGCTGCAGAAGCCGTTTCCTTAGTGGGTACCGCAGCCACAGAGGTCAAGGTTTTCTCGGATGCAACGGCAACTTCAGGAAGAACATCGGAGGCCAGCTTTCCGAAGTCAGCCAAGTCCTTTACATCGGCCGTCAAATCGAAGTTAACCATTTGTGGAGCAGGAAGCTTGGCGATCTGGAAGCCGTTAATGACCTGAGCCATAGCTCCCTGAAGGAGCTGACCTGCATCCATAGCCACCCAACCCTGAGAGGTATATTCCCGATACTCAAAGTGTAGGTGCGGGCCAGTGGAGTTTCCAGTGCTACCAACCCGACCAATCACATCGCCTTGCTGTACTACCTGCCCAGGCTGCACAAAAATTTCTGACAGGTGACCATACAGAGTCTGGGTACGGCCTTCACTATGGGTCAGGACAACCGCCAGCCCGTAGCCACCCATCCAGTCAGCACTATTGACCCGTCCAGAGAAGGCCGCCAGCACTGGGGTTCCTTGGGGCGCACCGATGTCTGTCCCCGCGTGGAACCGTTGCGTACCTGAAATGGGGTGAATACGCCAGCCGAAGGCCGAAGTAATTGTGGCCGGGATGGAAAGAGGGTAAAGCAGGCTGGTATTACCGTTCCCCAGAAAAGCAAGGGGTCGGATGGTGCGATTGTAAAAGTTCTGAACAGAAGCCGGAGTAAGGGCAAAGCCACGACCGCCCCCGCCGGAATGACCCGCGGCAGCAACAGCACGCGTCCCTCCCACCGTACGGGGGCCAGCACTACCAGCACTAGCGCCAGCACCGGCGCCTTGAGATTGCTGAGCCATTCGGGTTTGAATGGCGCGACAGACACCTGAAACACCTTGGCCGGGCTGCAATGCGGTTTCGCATCCGCTAGAGCGTTCGGTCAGGACAACCGTGGGGCGATCGCGCTCAGTTGCTCCCACTCCATAGTTAGTAGGGTCAATATAAAGTTCGCTGTAGTCTACGTTAGGACGAACAGGAGCAGCCGGGTTCGCTTCCACGACAGGAGCATCGGGTTGAGGCGCACTGGATGCCGCCGGAGCGGGGCGAACAGGTGCTTCCGCAGTCGGAGCGGGGCGAGCGGGTACCTCTGCTTCAGGAGCGGGGCGAGCAGGTGCTTCTGCTGCAGGACGAGCAGCGGGACGCTCGACGCGACGAGCCGGACGCTCAACAGGAGCAGCCGCCGGTTCGGGAGCGGGGGCGGATGCTCGAGCAGGGGCGGCAGGAGCCGGAGCAGAGAGTAATTCTTCAGCACTGGGGACGGCGATCGCTTCCCCGTCGACACCCCCTTCGGCGTAAGCCAAGCTACCACCTAAAAGGCTAATGCTGCTGGCTAGCCCAAGACTGAGGAGGAGGGAACGCTGTGTCATAGATCGAGAGGCGGGAAGTCCTGAGTTGTTTTGACGAGTCATCGCAATCCCTTCATTACTAACATTCAGTCGATTGGCGTAGATGTCCGGCAGGTTTTCCAGTTTTTCCCCTGAACGAGTCAGACTGATTGTACTGGATTTATGTCGATATATGAATTGACCCCCATCAGGGTTCATCCCGGCTTCATCTATGTGGATGATTTTTAAATGAAGCCTGCTGATTTTCACGGAAGTCGACGAAATTTCCCCTGATAAGGTTCCCCCAATGGGGTAGAAAACGATCCACATCCTGCTAGATTCATCCCGACATCTTCCTTTACATTGGTTCGGACAGTTTTCCTGAAACCCTTGATTTCGCGTGTGCTTAGCGCACGCGAAATCAAGGGTTTCAGGAGCCTTTAGAAAGTTCTGCTTAAGGGCTTTTTCGAGGGGTAGGCTTTGCATGCCCCTCAAAAACAATTACGGGTTATTCAATACACGATCCGAAGCGTGGAGTTGGATAACCCAGTTGAATCTGACCGGGCTCCAGATGGGTCTCCGCACCGGAGTGCTCTAGCCGAATGCGGAGTTGGCCGCCGGCTGCGATCCCCAGAACTGTTGCGGCTTGGCCCTCATACATAATGGACTGCCCCCGGTTGACCAATAGACGCTCGTAGTGGGAAATGAACCCAGATGTGCCAACGCTTTTCCAGAAGCAGTACCCACCCATCGCCCCTTGAAGGGCGATCGCCGCCAACATTTCTAGAGAATCAATCCCTTGCTTGCCCTGCTCGACCAACCAGGGTTCTAGCGCAATACCTGTTTCCGGTACGGGGTTCGCCCAATTCAAACCAACACCAATAACAGCGCGATGCATGCGGCCCTGCTGAATCCGGGTTTCAGTTAGAATGCCCCCTAACTTCAAACCATCCAGCACAACATCATTGATCCATTTAAGGCCCACTGGAATTTGCCAACCTTGAAGGGCAGCGGCAATACCCCAGGCACAGCAAAGGGTAAGCCCCGTTGCATCTGATGGATCCCGATCGGGGAATAGGCCCAGGGAGAGGTACAAACCTCCGGGATGGGAGTGCCAGAAGCGACCCCGCTGGCCCCGCCCAGAGTCTTGTTGGTGGGCGATAGCCACCGTTCCCTCAGGTGCCCCCTGCTCCAGCAAATCCCAGAGAATTACATTGGTGGAGGTCACCGTTTCATAGATGTGAATCTGGAACGAGGGGATGGGCTGTGGAGAAATACTGCCCAGCTGACCCACGGTTTGCTGAAGAATAGTGTTAAGTTTTGATCGATCGAGCACGACCTATCCCACCCTTATCCGATCTAGCGGTTTGTCAATTTTTTGTGGAGTTCAAGACCTCACAAAAATCTTTGTTCTTTCAGTGTCGAACACCAAACGCTTAAAAATTTCACAGAACCCTGGCTGACTCTATAGTGCTTTCCACTTTGATTCAGTCGGTGGTGGAGTTCCGGCAAACCACAAACTGCCTAACAACACAAAGCACACCGCTATAAAATCCTATGCATACTTGGACATGGCAACAATGGCAGGGGTTACCTTATCTCACCTGTAGCCTGTTGGAACCCTTCGCCCACGGCTTCTTTACCCGGCACTGTACACCCCGATTGCCCGCAGAACTCATTGACTCATTAGACCTAAATGCGCAACCATTCCGCCTACGACAGGTGCATGGCAATACGGTACTGGCCCCCTCAGAAATTCCACACCTGGAAGAACCGGAAACAGAGCTGGCCCCTGGCGATGGGCTTGTAACCGAAGCAACACAACAGGGCGTTTGGGTTTGCAGTGCAGATTGTGTGCCTGCGCTCATTGCCGATATAGAAACGGGTCAGGTGGCTGCCGTCCATGCCGGGTGGCGCGGTACGGCAGCGGCCATTGTGCCACGGGCGATCGCCCGTCTCCAACAACAGGGCAGCCAACTCGAAAACTTGCGCGTTGCCCTGGGGCCTGCCATCAATGGTTCCGTGTACCAGGTCACTACAGCGGTCGCTGCCGAGGTAGGAGCGTCCGTGGTACCTGTAGCTGCTACTAGCTCGGTAACGGGACGGTCACCCCAAGCGGTCGAAGAAGTTTTGACAGCACTCCATTCATTACCCAACTCCCCCCTGCTACCCGACTCCCAACCGGGGCGGATACGGCTGGATGTACGACAGGTCAATGTTTTGCAGTTAGAGCGGTTGGGAATTGGAGCAGAGCAGGTGGCGATCGCCCCCTATTGCACCTATCAGACTCCCGAGCACTTCTTTTCGTATCGCCGTAACCCTGAAAAGAAAGTGCAGTGGTCGGGCATTGTGAGCCGTTAAAACTCCTCTAAGATCCCTTCAACGATGAAGACGCGGCTAATGTTCTAATGCCTGCTGAAGCAAGGGATAGAACATTAGGAAGGGTTGTTTTTTCGTGCGCTTTACGAACGAAAAAACAACCCTTAGAACGGACCCCGAGCATGTCTTGAAGCTATATTGTGCCAAAAAAAGAGCACGGTATAACCGTGCTCCTGGTGAAGCAAAAACGGTGGGGTATGTCGTCGTGCGGCATACCCCACCGTGCTTAAGCTTTAGTGAATCGCTTTCCGTAATACCTGCCGCTGTTGCGGTGACAGGGAGGCAACCACCTCGCGGGCTTCGGCAGGGGTTGCAGTACGCAGCAACGCCAGCAATTCTTCAACAGACATATCCGCTGCGTTAGCCGTCATCAGTTCTACCACTTCTTCTACCTCTGGATGCTGAGCAACAGCAGGCTTCAGAGGCTCCAGAATTTCGTAGGCTTCGGGGTGGCAGGTACCGTTTTCGCAAACGTAGCCCAGCTCATGCCAGTAGAGCGTGGGCATAATCCAGCCTCGCTGCCCGATGTGCTCATCATTGATCAGGCGGGATTCGAGATATGCCTTGGGCGATTCGTAGTAGTTCACCTTGCGGGCATAGGGTACGGTGAAGCAACCAAAAGCCTTCCGGTATTCTTCAGAATCCAGAATGGCTGTGATCAGACCCTTCACCCCATGGGTCATTAAGACGTGGCAGTACTCCCGCATTTCGTTATGGTTGGCGATCGTTCGTCCAAAAAAATGCTTGAAGCAATTTTCCAGGAACTTCACATTGGACGACGGATAATAGAACGAATCGAGATAAAGGGAAGAGCATCCCAGTTCCTTCAAGAAGCGGCGAACACCAATCTTATCTTTCAGGAAATCTTTCTCCTGTTTGGCCAGTTGCTTCCGCTCATACTCGTAAGGCATCCGCTCAAGAACCTGATAATAAATTCGAGTCAGAGCCAGTTGCCGTTCTTCAACTGTGGATTGGCGGCTTACGGTGATGGGTGTGAAGTCATTCATGAGGGATCTTCCTTCCAATAGGTCGCAAATCAAATAGTGTCGGTCTTATCCCCTCGTTGCTTAAAGGTTGCTGGCACAAATCAGATGTGCAAAAGCGAACCTAATCAGCTCTGGGGCACAGGCACGAGGGTTCACGAAGGCTGTCAGTGAACGCCTACGGGATGCAAGATGCACGTCATTACGAGGTCGAGTACAGATTATTTTTCGTGCACATGCACAAGAAATAACGAGTCAAAAACCCTTTAAAGCTTTAGTTGATGGGATGCAGTGCCTTAAATTCAAGCGCTAGCGAGAACAATCACAGCCAGTGGGATGGAGGCGAACCCTGGTGTAACATCCGTACGAAGTAGAAGGATGGGGAGGCAAACCTTGTTCTAAGTTCAGATTGCCCGATGGAAAAGCGAGAGCAACAACGTGACGTATTTCTTAACGAGGCGATATAACGCTACGCACTCAGAAACAGGAAGTTGATTTTTGAAAAGCCGTGCTCTGCACAGATTTTCAAAATTAATTGTCCTAACCAGAACTGTATAGGCCGATATGATCTAACCAGGAAAGCCTAGACCTTCTCTGCCAACCAGTACCGATTTTTTCCCTGGTGTTTGGCCTGATACATGGCAAAGTCAGCTTTTTCTAGCAGTTCTCGGGGGGTCGTGCCGTCCTGAGGGAAGATGCTAATACCGAGGCTGGTGGTGACTCGGAGAGTTTGTTCTTCCAGGGCAAAGGGTTGAGTCAGGGCGTCGATTAATTTCTCAGCAACAATAAGGATGTCCTGAGTGGAAGGAATGGCGGGTAACAATACCACAAACTCGTCACCCCCAAAGCGGGCCACCATATCGCTACTGCGTAGGGAGCCAGTTAGACGCCGAGCTACCGCTTTTAACAGGAGATTCCCCATCGTATGGCCATAGGTGTCGTTAATTCCCTTAAAGCCATCCAGGTCGAGGAATAGCAGAGCTGTCAGGCGTTCTGGAGGATGGGGACGCGAGGTAATTTCGTGCAGATGGGTTTCAAAATAGTCGCGGTTGGGCAGCTCCGTCAGGCTGTCGTGGTAGGCCAGGTGCAGCAGACGATTCTCCTGCTGTCGCAGTTCATCGTTTGTGCGGATCAGCTCCTCCGCTTTGCGCCGCAATTCGACCTCGACATGCTTACGCTGGGTAATGTCGTGGATCACACCCACCAGAAAGAGGTTGCCAGCCGCATCCCGGTGGAGCGATCGCTTCGTCGCGATGTGATAAATTTTGCCCTGAGTATTGGTCAGGGCTTCTTCCGTTTCTGTCTCATCCCCTGTTCTGAAGGTGTAATCATCCTGTTCCCAGAAGCGTTGGGCTTGCTCCTGGGGAAAGATAGTGAAATCTGTCTGGTCGAGCAACTGCTGCCGTGGATAACCAACGAAGCGGCAAAACGCTTCGTTTAGCACGATCCATTGATGCTTTTGGTCCTTCACAAACACCGGGTCGGGAATGGTATTGATAACCGAGTTGAGAAACTCCTTCGATTTTTTCAGCTCCTCTTGCAAGCGTGCTGTGTGCACAATAATAGCCAGGCTCCCGCCCCAAAAAGTCAGCAGGGACGGGACTAGAGGAATCCACGACGCGAATAAAAAGGCTGTGTAGCAAAGGGCTACCAGAGCTGAAGCGATCGCCAGCAACCACAGCAGTAACCACCGGGAACGGCGCATACGCCAACTAATACCCACCCCCAGCAATGCCCAGACAATGATCCAGGTAACTTCTAAAGGTTCCGGCCAGACCCGTAGGAGCGATCGCTCATCGACGGCTGCGCTGAGTATCTGGCTGATGAGATGGCCCTGAAGCTCAACGCCAGCCATGGGATAGGCACTGCCCTGTTGCCCACGGGTGGTAGAAGTATAGAAAAAGTCTTTCAAGCTGGAGGCCGTAGAGCCAACTAGAACGACGCGATCGCGGAATAACTTCGGGTCTACAGTGCCGTCTAGTAACTTTGTTAGCGATACGCTGGCAAAGGTCTGAGGATTCTGGCGGGGTTGCGCCAGAATTTGATATCCCCCTGCATCCACACGCACATAGCCGCCACCGTTAGACCCTAGCCGCACAAACTCCTGTGATCCCAAGACGAAGTTGGTCGAGTTTTGGGAGCTGGGTTGTAGTGTGATGCCATCCGCTTCCAGGTAGCGGAGCGCTAGTTGTAGAGCAAAACTACGGTGATTCTTGCCATCCACATTCCACAGCAAGACAGAACGGCGTACTCGGCCATCGGCATCCACAATGACGTTGTTAAAGCCGATCTGCTTTTTGTCGGCCAGGGCCGTTGGGGGAGAGATACCTGGACTCGTGCTATCGGGAATTTTTTCAATGCCAATGAGATTGGGTGTGTTAGCGAAAACCTGTTCTAGCCGTTCGCGCCCCTGCCCCACCGAAATATCACGATAAATGTCTAACCCGATGGCCCGGGGTTGCTGGCTCCGAATTTCTTCTAGCACAATGGCCAGCGTCTCGTCGGAGAGGGGCCATTTGCCGACCTGTTGAATATCCTGATCGTCAATTGTCACCAGGGTAATGCGTGGATCTGCGGCCTCTGGAGGCTGTGAGCGATAGAGCCAGTCTAGAGCTGCCAATTCAAAGGGTTGCAGTATCCCCAGCATGCGGATTCCCAAAACGCAACCGGAGGCAGCGATCGCCGTTGCCCACGCACGACGAGTATGCCAAATGCGTTTTGATGCAGACGCAAAGCTAGATGAGAGAGGGTTGAACGGCATCCTCAGCCACATGTATTCAGGTTAGGGAATCAGGTTGGTGTGATGGAAAAAGCCGTATCAATCGTATGCGATGACAGACTTTTCGTTCGCCATTCAACGCTATGTTCAAAATACCCAAGATTCCTTGAAAACTAGCAGGTAGAGCTGTTGCCTTGATAGGGATTTGGGGTGAAATAAGGCAGGCTTCCGGTCATACCTCGTATTGAATCCCTATCAGGGCAATTTATCTTTAGCATCACCCGGCTAGCTAGCATTACAGGATGAAGACGCTCCTCCCATTAACCGCCTAGAGTGGATAGTGTTCTAGACGCGTAGACAGAGTGTGGTGAAAGGCGTACTTGTACCCCTTCTTCAGCCCATCCACAACAGGATTGAAATATGACTAGTACGCTGAGGCAGAAATCCATCACCTATGTTTTGTGTGGGGTGCTTCGCACCCCACACAAAAACATAGGTTGCGAACTTAGGCCGCAGCCTACTAGATAGTGTTCCCTAAGGAGGGGAAACCATGTCTGAGCGAAGATTTCTACAGCTTTCTGGGTTCACCACAGCCGAACGAATTGGGCTGACAGATCAGGTAAGCGAGGCAATTAATCGGGCAGGAGCCTGGATTACAGACTTTCATCAGTACTCGAATATCTCAATCTGCATCAACTTTGAGGTACCTGTTGCAAACTTGGCCAAGCTTGCTACAACCATGCAAGAAACGGGCCTGATTCTCAGCCAAGAGAGCCTGGCACAACTCATGCCTGCCAACGGGTTCACGCCCAAACAGACAGAGATATTTGGGACATTACAAATCACATTTGTACACAACGAACCTGATTTGTACCGAGAGATACCTGCTGTTCCAGGCTAGGAAACTCTTAATGACAGGCCCTAATCGGATGGAAGACACGCTGTTTTGTAAGAACCCTGCTCACCCACACACAAAACAAGTAACTTCACCGTGAAACACGATCGCCGTGTCAGAAGAATAAACGTTTAGAGCCTGGGCAAAATCTCCGGGAGCAGATCGGCGGGAACCATGGATAAGGCCATGTTTTGCCCACTTAAACCACTGCGGCGATAGAGAGCCCGCATGGTTTTGATAATGTGTCCCAAGGCCGTCTGCCGCAGTTGAGGTTTTTGCTGCCAACCCTGGAGAGCACTGACGTGATGATTCAAGGCCAGTTCTAGATGACGACTACAGGCCTCTGGGGCAACTCGCAGTTGAGTGTCTGTAGCCATTTGATAATGGGCCAAACCCAAATTGGCATGGCTGGCATAAAGGTCAAAGCTGAGGTTGGTGCGAGGAAGTAATTGACCAACAGCATGGAGCGCCATGTCATAGGCATGGATAGCGTTCTGCCAACACTCCAGACGTTGAGGCGCTTCTTCCAGTTGGCTGGCTAGATGCCAGTAGGCCGTCCCTAAGTTATTTTGGGTGGCGGCATGAGCGGTTAGCGAGACTTCAGGGGTGCGATATTTCAGCGCCAGTTGATAGGACTCGATCGCCCGTTGGAGCCAGTGTTGGGGCTGTTCAAACTGAGCCAGATTCCAATAGGCTGTACCCAAGTTGTTGTGAATCATCCCAAAGCTAACTGGGTCTTCCTCGGAGGTGCAGTACTCCAGGGCTTCGCCGTAGGATGCGATCGCCTCCTTCAGGTAATGGCGCGGCCGCTCCTGTTGTGCCAGGTTCCAGTAAGCCGTACCCAGGTTGTTTTGGGTTGCAGCATAGCGACTCGGATCCCGCTGTGGAGTGCGATATTCCAACACCTGCTGGTAACACTGCACGGAACGTTGCAGGTTGGCCCCGGGTTCTCGATAGCGGGCTAGATCTGTGTAAGCAGCTCCCAAATTGTTCTGGATCATCGCGACGTTTTGAGGCAGCAGTTGATCATCGAGCCGCGCCAGCCCTAATTCGTATGATTGAATAGCCTGCTGGAGATGAGATTCAGCGCCTTCGGGTTCACCCAACTGACGGGATAGCATCCAATGCAAATTCCCTAAGTCATTCAGTACATCCGGCCATAGGGGAGAGGTTTCAGACAACCAGATCAGCACCTGCTCGTATGACTGGATGCCCCCCCGCAGATTGTCTGGAGTAGGGCCTTCCTGGTCGATGCGATCGCGATAAATATCCCCCAAGGTGCGATAAGTATCAGCCAATAATGCAGGGGACGCATTCTGCCGAAGGAGTTGTTCAATGTATTCCTGGAATAGAGCAATTTGGCGATCGGCTTCCGTCTCTAACTCCGGTACATTCAGATTCAGCAGTGGGCTTTTAAGGACAGCTTCCTGGGGGTTAAGGTCGAAATCAGGAAAGGGTTCTTCCTCCTTCTGGTCAGGTATTAAATCCGTGGCCACCCCAAATTGCAGCAGTTCATCCTGAATTTCCTCGGCCTCAAACTCCAGCAACGCATCCCGGCTGTACCCGTTAGGTCCATCCTGATTTTTTTTGGCCTCAAATGCCAGCAACCCATTCTGATGCCCATTAGTCTGTTCTGGAGGATAGGGCAAACGGCTTGCCGTTTCATCAGGTAGAGCATTCGTGGCCCTTTCCTCAGGCTTCTCCTTGAGCGCAACAGCAACCGGAGGATAGGGCTCTAACTCCTTGGTCGGTTCAGATGGAAGGATGGGTGGAGGCGGAAGAATAATTGGCCCAGGTTTCACCGTTTTTTGGGATGATGGCTGCCGATTTTGGGGCTCATCAGCGGTAGGAACCGTTTGCTGTGTGCCATTAGCGCTGGCAAGAGCCACGATCTTTATAGGAGCTGCTGCCGTTAGCAATACTGCCGCTCCATTCATTTCACGATGCGTGGTATCCACTACAGTCGAGAGAGTTGCGGGTGCCGCTGCTTCGGGCTCCTCACGATGATCAAATCGAGTCCGTTCCTCCTCCAGGACGGGCCATAAATTGGATAGTGGTGGTGGGGAATCCGAAGATTCTTCGGGTGGGGAACCTCTCTCCAGGAAGTCTTGCTCAGCATCAAACTCGATAAGGGGTTTGATATCGGATACAAGATCAGGTTCGATGTTCGTGTGAGATTCACGATCAGGCTCGATCGGTAAGGCATCTGACCTGATATCCGATTCGATATGGAGCAGCGGTTTCATCTGGTGATGTGTCCCACCCTCATCCACGGTTAGAGGACGGGGTTCCCCGATAAACTCAAAAATAGCGGTGCGGCAGCGCCAAAACTCTTGAGCGGATTGAGGCAGGGTACGGAACCAGGGACGCGGCATCCAGAACAACAAACTGGAATCCAACACAGGTAGCGTGCGCTCGATGCCCTGTAAGTGCGTCAGGAATTGCTGTTGAACCGTTGCAGGCTGACGAGTGAGTTGCTCAATACCCAAAAACTGAAACGCGGGGACGGGATACCGCCGTTTTCCACTCCGGGGAGGTGGGTTAAATGAAAGCCACTGGGCAATTTGTACTACAGGATTGGGCGACTGTAGATCCAGCGTGAGGGTAACCAAGCGTGGGTACTCCGGTACGCCTGCATTTACGGACATCCGGTCAGATTGGAGTGAGGCAGTCTGGAGCAGATCCTGCTGCAAACGGCTAGCAAGGCGATCGCGCAACGGCAAATCATCACACACGGCAATGAAGATTTGACGACGCAGACTCAAACTAAGAGCCAGCTTCAGCCGCAGGTAGGTCTGTTGGTTCAGCCCCACAAGATGTTGGGAGGAGGTGTCGATCACAGGAGGGGAACGATTTCAGGAAAAATACGGATGTCTTTTTCGGAATACTTAGTCTTTCCGTCTGTCTCACCGCAATTCAGGATGAGTTGGGGCTTTCGCGGGCGGATAAAGCCCAGAGAGACGGCGGCAATGCACAACCGCAATAAGAGAACCACAGGAAATCCAATGCACGAATTCTTTTTGATCTGATGAAGCACAACCTGATTCAGCTGCAATGGATTTGCTTTCCCTTTTCCACTGGAGTACCAGTGATTCCGGGAACCTCTGGACTGATGAATAACTTGAGCCTGGGCAAAAGCATTTTCGAGTGCCGCGCAACGCGTGGCACTCGAAAATGCTTTTGCCCCAACTAAGGCATCCAGAATTGGTGTATAGACCACTGGATGCGGAGTTTTAGCCATAAAAAAGAGAGCATGGAGGTGTTAGCCTCACGCTCTCTTTTTTATGGCGATGTGTAGCTTATTTTAAGCTGCACTTTGCCGATAATTCTTTAGAACAAGTGATTGAGTTATGACACGGCCACCGCAATCCAGAGCAGGCTACCAACCAAAACGGCTGCACCGATACCTAAAACCAGGTAGGTCGTTTTTTGCTTCTGAGTCGGGGGTTCAGCCTGATACATTTTGGGCTCAACCGCGAAGTTATTCAGACGACCGCCCTCTTCGGAGGTATAGCGCATATCTCAAGTCCTTTTTCTTTGCTTTTCGTAATTGTATCAAACTAGGAATGATTGCCTAAGGGGGCGATCGCAACTTCTTTCCCAAGTAGGAGTGAATTGATCAGAAACCAGGAGGTTCAAACCCATGCCAGCAAAGCAAGGTACTGATATCTTTAAAGCCAAATCACAGGACAAACTTAGCCTATAGACGTACCCGTTAGCAGACTGAACAGTTCTTTAGAAAGAATTAACTTTCTCCGAGAACAACTAACTTTTAAGAAGCAGCGATACAGAACTTTACCCGTTGATTTGTGCAACGTGTTTTGCTGACCAAGTCTAGGATCTCTAAAATGGCTGGTTCACAAGCACAATAATGTTGCAGCGATCAGGTTCTGCAGCCGGTTAAGGGGTTTCGAGAAAATGAGCGATCGCTTCCACAGCTTGAGCCATTACCTCAGGGGGTTGAACCAGGGCAAACCGCACATACCCTTCCCCAGATTTACCAAACCCGGCTCCCGGTGCCACAGCCACCCCCGTTGCTTCTACCAGGCGCGTACAGAATTCGATCGAACATTGGCTCCAGGCTTCCGGTAATTTTGCCCAAACATACATGGTGGCACTGGGTGTAGGTACAGACCAGCCCTTCTGCTGAAGCGCCTTTACTAACGCATCACGCCGCTCACGGAAGGTATTGACAGCGACTTGAACTGTATCTTGAGGGCCTTCTAGAGCGGCGATTGCCCCATTCAAGATCCCGAGATACTGATTGAAATCCACAGCCGCTTTCACCTGGCGCAAGGCTCGAATCAGCTCTGCATTGCCGATGGCATAGCCCACCCGAAACCCGCCCATGTTGTAAGACTTGGACATGGTGAAAAATTCAATGGAGACGTTTTTTTCCGGGTCAGCCTGGAGCACGGAAGAAGGCGTCTCCCCTTCAAACACCAGGTCGGCGTAAGGAAAATCATGCGCCAATACCAGGCCATACTGCTGGCAAAAAGCCACGGCTTCTTGAAAGAAGGAGAGGGGGGCGATCGCTGTCGTCGGGTTATGCGGATAGCTCAGGACCATCATCCGGGCCTGAGACAGTACGGCTTCAGGAATATCCGACAGCACGGGCAGGAAACCGTTTTCTTCCCGTAAGGGCATGGTATAAACCTGCCCACTTGCCAAGTACACCCCCCCTGAGTGGGAAGGATAGCCCGGATCTTGCAGCAGAGCAAAATCTCCTGGATTCAGCACCGCTAGCGGCAGGTGGGCCGTTCCCTCTTGGGAGCCAATGAGCGGCAACACTTCTGTTTCTGGGTCTACGGCAACGCCAAATTTTTGGGTGTACCAGCGTGCCGCAGCGTTGCGAAATGCCTGAGTGCCGTGGAACAGAAGATAGCCGTGGGTGCTGGGATCTTGAAGAGAAGCGGCGATCGCCTCCAACACATGAGGTGGTGTCGGCAGGTCTGATGACCCCAGAGAGAGGTCAACAACCGGATGGCCCGTTGATTTGGCCCGCGATTTGGCCCGGTCCATATCGGCAAAGACATTGACCTGAAGCGGTTGAAGGCGATCGGCAAATTGCATAGTTTCCCCCACAAATCATTCAACTCTCGTTTGCTGGATGATTTGTCGGGTTCAACCGCAAACCATCGTTTAAAGATGAGGCGAAAGCAAGTCCTCAATTTTCTGTTTAGGAATTGCCCCTTCGGAAGCGACAACCTGTTCTCCCTTCTGAAACAGTACCAACGCAGGGACTCCCTGCACTTTGCAGCGCGCCACTGATTCAGGGTTGGGATCTACTTCCATTTTGACAATTTTGAGGCGATCGCTATATTCTGCCGCCACTTTTTCCATAACAGGCGACATCAACCGACAGGGCCCACACCAGGGAGCCCAGAAGTAGACCAGCACGGACTGATCTGCCTGAAGCACTTCTCCTTCAAACTCTGCGTCGCTAATGACACGAACACTACCCATGCTGGAAGTCCCACTAACCATTTTAGAAATTTGATGAAATCAATAGAGATGGAATCAGGCGAAGAGCGGCCACAGCAAATGGCATGGCGAGCACCCCTGATCTAGATTAGGTCAAAACTGTAACGGAATGAAGATAATAAGGTTGTTGAGAGTTTGATTGAGAAGTTGCTTTTGGGGCACACCACGCCCCAAAAGCAACTTCTCAATTAAACTCCTTAATTTGGATCACAGATAAGGAGGTTTCTGAGAAACAATATCCCCATTTTTGGGAAAAAGGACACGGCGAAGCCGCGTCCTTTTTCCCAAAAATGGGGAAGTTCTTTTCTGGAAATCTCCTAAGCAACATGAACGGCTTAGTCAAGCCTGCAACGGTATAAAAAACTAAGCTCTACTTTCAAGGTTATTGTCTGTGCGCTTCGTGCACGAAAAATAGCACTTGTAGAAGATTTTAGGTAAATGAGAGTAATTCAATAAAATTTCAGTCATCTGTACCGCTTGCGAAGCGAGCAGCACAGATGACTGAAATTTTATTTAGTTGAGTTGAGTTACTCATGAGGTGGAAAAGTGCTGAAATCCTCGAGCCAAGTTTAATGTTTCAGATTTCGAGTTTTGATGAGTTCCCATCAAAATAACATCGTTTCCAAAAGTTATTTTTCCAATCATGTGCGTATTGGGGAGCGATCGCCCCACCTCTTCCGCTAACTCTTGCGGCAAGCACAACACCAGCTCAAAGTCTTCACCGCCGTAGAGTGACCATTCCAGAGCTTTTTCGGAAGAGAGCCATTGGGCCAAAGCGGGAGGGATGGGGATGTGCGATCGCTCCAACACGGCTCCGACGCCACTAGCCCGGCAGATTTGGAGTACAGCATCGGCTAAGCCATCGCTGCTATCCATGCCAGCGATGCGGAAGGGAGTTGGGGGCGGAATGAGAGCATCGAGGATGGAGAGGATGTCAAGCCGGGCCTGGGGCCGTTGATGAGCCTGGATGAGGAAGCGGCGATCGCCCTCATCCAACCCTTCGCCTTGCTCGGGATGCAGCAATAGCTCCAGTCCTGCACGAGAGGCTCCATGTAGCCCAGTTACCAGGATCACGTCTCCAGGTTGAGCAGCAGCACGGCGGATAACACGGCCAGGGAGAACGTCTCCGAAAGCGGCGATCGCCACAGTTAGCACAGGCGATCGGCACACATCGCCCCCCACAATACTCGTATTCCAGGGTTCTAAACAGGCAACCATACCTTTGTAGAGATCCTCGAGCCAGGAAACGGGAAGATCACCCGGAACCCCAAGGCCCACTGTGATACCCATCGGTGTAGCTCCCATGGCTGCCAGGTCTGACAAATTCGCTGCCATAGCCCGCCATCCGGCATCAAAGGGGCTGGTCGTGTGGACACCGGGAGAGGCGAGGCCCAGGCTAAAGTGAACGCCGTCCACAAGCATATCTTCAGTGACAACGAGCGATCGCCCTTCCCGCACCGATAGCACGGCCGCATCATCGCCCACGCTATCGACTGCACAGTATTGGAATAATCGGGTTAGCAAACCCTGTTCCCCAACATCACGTACCTTCAGTTCACTCATCCTCCCGCCCTACCCAGCACACATCACAAATCAAATCCCCAGTTTCATTTAGAAACCGGGGATCTTCTCAAGTCTAGAGCCTGCTTTATAAAGTTGTTTTTTCGTGCGCTTTGCGCAAAAAAGAACCTTTCCAGCAAGTTTTAGGAGGTGCCCTAGATCTATGACCTTTTAAAGAAGCCGCAGATCAGATTAAAGCTCCTAAGCTGGCTCAACCAAGTTTTCCATCCCGTTCAACACTTTAGCGGAATCAATCTTATCGCCTGGCTTGAGTTTCCCCAAAACCTCTTCGCCTTCAATCACATAGCCGAAGACTGAGTAGCGACCATCCAGCAAGTTAGCACCCGCAGGGGTCAGCTCAGGTTCAAACAGGAAGAAGAAGAACTGAGACGACCCGCCATTGACATCATCACCGGGACGGGCCATTGCCACCGTTCCATAGGCCGAGAATGGCAGCACAGGTTCTTCTAAGAAGCGGCCAGCATCTTCCAAGGTGATGCCATAGGTCGGTACATCATCGCCCTTGACCCGTACTTCCAGAGGAATAGCACGGTATTCCTTCGTTTTGGGATCGATAAAGCCTTCTGCATCTCCTGGTGGATCACCGACCTGTACCACGTAGAAATCTTCAGCACGGGTAAAGGGCAAGCCGTTATAGAAGCCCCGGTTCACTAGATCCACAAAGTTTCCAGCGGTAACGGGGGCACTGTAACCATCCGCCACCAGCACAACCCGGCCCTTGGTGGTCAAGACTTCCACAGTTGCACGGCCTTTGAGTTGGGGGAGGTTGCTATACTCTTCGGGCACCTCGTAAGGGAACGCTGGCACCATCAATTCTTCCAGGATGCCAACCATATCCAACAACTCGCTGCGCTTTTTCCAAACAGCGTCTTTGTCATCGTTCTCGACAGCGCTCCGCATGTCGTTAATCCCCATTTGTAGCTGGGTCATGAGGAAACCCGCTTCGGCACGTCGATCTTCCGGAACGCTGGCGAACAGAGCGTCTTGTTTATTGGTCAGAATCCGCTCGGCTTGGGTCAAGCTAGAGTTGATGGCAGACAGCCGTTTGCGCGTTCGCAGGGGCGTGGAGATGTCTTCCAGAACTTTTTGCAGTTGCCGCACGGGCTTATTGTCAATAGGCAGGGCGTAGCGCAACAGGGCTTTACCACTGGTAATGGCGTTGCCTGCCGGAAGGCTGCCAATGAGAACCTGGGCGGAGGCGGGCATCAAGCCCCAGCCCCATAGCCCCACTACGAGGAGGAGGGTCAGGATAGCTTGCTTGAGCCATTGTTTAAGCAGGTTGGCCATGATTCCTGGGCAAGAGTTGGGTTTACACGGTTCGATGCAGGGCATTCAGATATCGTCCTACTCGCCAACTTATTTGTAGGAGAAGGGGAACTACCCACAAATCTTAGTTTGCACCGAACTGTTCTCTGTTCAATCTTGCCATAGCCTGATCCCGCTTTCGGGATTTGGAGCATTTTGAGTTCCCCACATCTTGCATCGATGTTTAAAGAGTGTTGATTATTCATGTCCTTATACAAACCCATAGAAAGCTGCACACCTCCCATTCCGTGCGGTTTCATATAAAAACGGTATTAGGCACAAATAATCAACTTCAATGGCTTTTCAAAAATAAACCTCCTGGTTCTGCTCAATACCTTCGCCATTTTCTCAAGCTCTTGCATGCGCGACGTGTATGCAAGGTCATGTTTCAAATGTGTGAATGGGGTGAAAGGGGCACGAAGTAGCCCTTTCACCCCATTCACACGCCTAGAACACCACCCAAGGGCTTGAGAAAAATGGCGAGTATGTTGCTGTTATGGGAACCTACTGTTTTTCCATCCACTCAATACACAGACGCATTTGTTGTTGCATTGTGGTGCGATCGCTCCAAAACCGCCGCCCATGCCCCGGCAACACCCACTCAAACGAATGGTGAGATAAGCGTTTCATCGATTTCAATAACTCGCTCCAGGAATACCAGCAGGCTGACCGAAACGCGTAGAGATGCTGCAAACTTTCTGACCAGGCCAGGTGATCGCCCGTGAACAGGAATTGATCCTGATATAACAGCACCGTATGCCCTCGTGTGTGCCCCGGTACCGGGATAATGAGCAAATCTGGCTCAAGCTGTACCGGATCAAGTCCTTCTAGCTTGATTTCGACCGACGCTGTGCCGGAATTGATTTCGTCGCGGTGGAGAATGCGATCGCACCCAAAATGGTCATGAAATGCCTGGTGATCAGCCACATCATCCCGATGGGTCAGGTAAAGGTAGCGCACTCCGCCCATCTCCTCTAAGCGTTTAACCAGCGGTGCCGTGAAGCGCGGTGAGTCTACCAGTACATTCCCTTCGGGGCGTTGAATGAAATAGCTGGCAGCCCCATAGGACTGCTCGGAGTGATAGCCACAGTGGTAGACGGAATCGGCGATCGCAATAGGAAAACTTGCCTGCACCGCCTTCACATCCTGAGGCGGCTTAACGGTACCAATGGATGCGGTTGGGCAGGCTAACAACGCCTGCATAGCTGCTAATCGTTCAGCCTCGGAAACAGGCTGATGGGTTACAGCAGATTGATCACCAACGCGGCCATAGACAGTTGGAGCCATCCAACGGCAGGTATCACAATCAATGCAACTGTTGTCTACATAAATGTCCCCGTCAGTATTTTGGGGGCGGCGTTCGGCAAGACGAGCCATAGTGAAGCGAGGCTGAAGCCAGGATGAGGGGGTGGTTCGATCATAGCGACTGGATGGGTAGATAGGGTCGGTATGATAAAACATCAGACTCAAAGGGCTGTGTTCCTCGCTTCATGGGCGGCACAGCATTTTGAGCTACTTCTTCAACCGCAACAGGGCGATCGCCAACACGCCTGCTAACAATCCCCAGAAAGCAGACCCAATCCCAAACAACACGACACCGGATGCTGTGACCAGAAATGTAATCAGGGCAGGTTCCCGTTCCTCTTCGCGACTGAGGGCAGCAGCCAGGCCGTTGCCAATGGTGCCGAGAAGGGCAAGACCCGCGATCGCTAACACCAACTCCTGAGGAAAAGCGGCGAACAGGGCACCGACCGTGGCTCCAAATAAGCCAACCAGGATGTAGAAGAAGCCAGCGGCGATCGCCGCCATGTAGCGCTTATCGGGATCCTCGTGGGCTTCACGGCCCATACAGATCGCCGCTGTGATAGCGGCCAAATTCAGGGCATAGGCTCCAAACGGTGCCAGCAAAACAGTGGCAAGTCCAGTCCAGCCGATAAGGGGCGAAATGGGAACGGTGTAGTGAAATGCTCGTAGAGTTGCAACACCAGGCACATTTTGGGATGCCATCGTGACCACAAATAGGGGCAGCGATATGCCCACTAGAGCCCTCATTGAGAATTGAGGTGCAATCAATATCGGTTGTGCCCACTCAAAGGTAAGGGAATTAACCTGAAGTAACCCCTGAATTCCCGCGATCAAGACACCCAGAATCAAAGCTAAAACAACCGCATAACGAGGTTGTAAACGTCGTAATAGTAAATAAGTGACAAACATCGCGAACACCATGATGAATTGTGTTTGCATCGCCACAAACACATTCATACCAAAGCGAAGCAGAACACCCGCCAACATCCCCGAAGCAAGGGAAATTGGGATACGATTCATCATGCGCTCAAACCATCCGGTGAATCCGCACAGAGCCATGAGAAAGCCTGTGATGAGGAAAGCGGCGATCGCCTCCTGCATCGATACTCCCGCCGCCGAACTAATCAGCATTGCGGCTCCGGGCGTCGACCATGCCGTGACCACCGGCACACGATACCACAGCGACAATCCAATGGACGTCAGCCCCATGCCCAATCCTAAAGCCCACATCCAGGAAGCAATTTCGGCCGAAGATGCTCCCAAACTCTGGGCCGCCTGAAACACAATCACCGCGGAGCTGGTAAATCCCACCAACACAGTCACAAAGCCTGCAATGATCGCCGATAGGGATACATCTTTCAAGACGGAAGGTTTTGTCATCGCCATACCCCCACTCCAATACAACCCCCAGGGTCTCGGCCTGGTTGGTGTCAGCTTAAAGGGGCGATCGCTCCACAGTATTGGACAAAATTGCCCTGTTGGATTGGCCAGAAGGAGCGTTTTAGGCTCGTGTACTCAGCAGCTTAAGTTTGCCTGTGCTGGGTGATGTGAAGTGTGAAGCGCCCCACATCACCAAACATGGATTGATTTCCGCTGTGCAGTACTCGCCTAGAAATGTTGCCTGAAAAACTATTTGAAAACCTATTGATCAGGTTGTTTAAAGCTTAAGTTTGGACAGTTTTTCTAAGACCCCTGATTTTGCGTGCGCATTGCGTAGGCAAAATCAGGGGCTTTAGAAAAACTGTCCAGAGTTATTGTTACAGCATTTTCCGATCTTCTAAGGAGATTTCTGAGAAACAATATCCCCATTATTTGGAAAAAAGGCGCGGCGAAGCCGCGCCTTTTTTCCAAATAATGGGGAAGTTCTTATCTGGAAATCTCCTAATGAGGTACGAGAGAGGGATATATATGTAGCCTCTAAGCACGAAAAAGCAGCCGGACTCAGTCAGTTTTGAAGTAAGCAGGCGAACGAGTTACACCATGATACGAACAGGGAAACCTAATGGGGTGTCCAGCATAGTTACCGCTGAAGCGCTTTGCTCACATAGAACAAATCGGTTATAACCGCTTCTATCGTGAAAAATAAGATTCAATAGATACAGAAAGGTTCCCATGATTTTCTGGCTTAGCTGAGATGTAAAGAATACGTTCTGCATTTGTTGTTATCAAAATGACAGAAAAGGATCTTGTGGGAAACCAAAGCCGTCAGCACCGTGGGAAAGTCCCTCTCAGATTAATTTTGGTAGTTCCCTTTGTCCTACAAATATTTACTGTTGTGGGATTAGTTGGATATTTTTCCTTTAAAAATGGGCAGAGGGCAGTCAATACTGTTGCCGAACAACTTCAACATGAGGTAAGCGATCGCGTCAACCAACACTTAAATGATTACCTCGCCCTTCCCCATCAGTTAAATCAGTTGAATGCTGATGCGATCGATCAGGGTATCTTAAACCCTCAAAATTTAGAAGAAACGGGGCGTTATTTCTGGAAACAAGCAAAAACCTTTGAGAATATTAGTTGGATCGGCTATGCCCTAGCCGATGGTAAAGGGGCAGGAGCAGGCCGTTGGTTAGATAACCACGGTGTTGTGATTGATGAAACAATCAACAACTTAAATTACACCTATAACACTGATAGCCAGGGCAGGCGTATTCAAGCCGTTTATAAAACAGAATACGATGCCACTGCTGACGAGTGGTACATTGACACCGTCCGTCTACAGCGACCAAACTGGAGCCGAATTGCTGTATCCGAAGGGTTTGGGAATTACATTGCGGCTTCAGCAAACTATCCCCTTTATGATCGAAATCATCACCTGATAGGAGCGCTTAGTATTGACTTACTGCTAGCGAGTATCAGTGATTTTCTAAAGAGTTTAAAGGTTAGTCCATCGGGACAGATTTTTATTATTGAACGGAACGGATTGCTCATTGCCAGTTCTGAATTATCAGAACCTTATGAAATTACTGGAGACAAAATTCAACGAATTAACGTCCTCACAAGTTCTAATGACCTAATTCGCGCAACTAGCCAGCAGTTAAAATCCCAATTTGGTTCTTTCAGTACCATTAAAGCTTCTCAAGAATTGCAATTTAGAGGGAAAGCCCTTCAAGGAAGTGGCCGCAAAAAGGACAACTATTTCGTCAACGTAACCCCCTGGAAGGATCATTACGGTTTGGATTGGCTGGTGGTGATCGTGATACCAGAATCCGATTTTATGGCCACCATTCACAACAACGCACGTATGACCGTTGGGTTGTGTCTGGCAGCTTTGGCGATCGCCACTGGCATGGGGCTTCTAACATCTCGTTGGCTTGTATGTTCCATCACTCGGGTCATTCGTGCGGCCGATGCCCTTTCTCGTAATGATTGGCAGCAAGTACCCGAGGCTAATACCCAAGAAATGGCTCAACTCGCTGGAGCCTTTAACCGCATGGCAGAGCAGCTCCAGGAATCCTTCACCCAGCTGGAATACACTGCTCACCATGATCCACTAACGGGTTTACCCAATCAACGGGCTTTCCGCCTCAAGTTATTGGAAGCCATTGTTCGACGCCAACACAACTCCAACTTCTTGTTTGCTGTTTTATTTCTTGACTTGGATTACTTCAAGCTCGTCAATGATAGCCTGGGGCATTTAGCTGGAGACAAACTATTAACCATTACAGCTACTCGTTTGAAAGCATGTATTCGTCCAACAGATACTATTGCTCGATTTGGTGGTGATGAGTTTGTCATTTTGCTTGAAGATATTGCAGATGTTAATTCAGTGATTCACATCGCTGAACGCATATCCCGAGAAATCCAACATCCCTTTTATTTAGACAATAGCGAGGTCTTTATTAGTACCAGTATTGGTATCGTTCTAAGTAGTGAGCAAACGCAGCACCCAGATAGCTTTTTAAGCAATGCAGACATTGCCTTATATCGAGCCAAAGTAAAAGGTAAAGCGGCTTATGAGCTATTTGACAGCGCGATGCAAACAGAAGTTGTCGAGCGATTGCAATTAGAAACAGACCTACGCCGAGCAATCGAACGCCAGGAACTAGAAGTTTATTACCAACCAATTTTCAATATCAGAACAGGTCAGATTCTCGGTCTAGAAGCTTTGGTACGCTGGCATCATGCGACCCAGGGGCCAATTCCTCCCAACAAGTTTATCCCTGTTGCAGAAGAGACTGGATTAATTGTTGAAATTGGGATGTGGATTTTGTACCAAGCTTGCTACCAGATGCAGATTTGGCAACAACAATTTCCGAATTTTCAGAGTATGACCATGAGTGTCAACTTATCAAGCAAGCAGTTTTTACAAGTTAATTTTATAGAGCAGATTGAAAAGGTTCTGCAAAAAACAAAGCTACTGCCTGGCAACCTAAAGTTAGAAATTACAGAGAGTGTTTTTCTAAATTATGAGGATGTCACAAGAGCCAAATTTCACAAGCTTCAGGCATTAGGTGTAAAAATCAGCATTGATGATTTTGGAACCGGGTACTCTTCTCTGAGCTATCTTCATCGTTTTCCCATCAATACATTAAAAATCGATCGTTCATTTATTCAGCACCTCAATCCTCAAAACAAACACTTAGCGATTATCGAAGCAATTGTGAGTCTGGCCCACAACTTAGGAATGGACGTTATTGCTGAGGGAGTCGAGACTGAAGAACAAATTCGATATCTCGATGCAATCGGTTGTGAAAAAGCCCAGGGTCACCTATTTTCTCCTGCAGTGCCTGCGTTCGAAGTAACCACTCTTTTTCAACATCAACTGGAAGAGCTTTCACAGAGTTGAGTTGGGGATAGGGTGAAGTAACCATTTTTGCAGCGTGAAGCATATACAAAAACGGGCATTTCCGAGTTTCCTACATACGGAACTCGGAAATGCCCTTCGCAAACTCAGACTTGTTACCCTTTAACGATCGCCCCAAAATCTGCCAACACCCGAGCGTGATTGCGCAACAGTCCCAACAAGTTCAGACGATTGCGGCGCACCTTGTCATCATCGGCCATGACCAGTACGCTGGTTTCCCCATCAAAGAAATTGCTGACTGTGGGAGCGATCGCCACTAATGCATCCACCAATTTCTGATAGTTACGTTCGGCTTTCGCGGCCTGGGTCTGGGGCAACAATTGCACTAGAGAGTCATAGAATCCCTGTTCAGAGGGTTTCTCAAATAGAGAAGCCGTAACGAGCGGAGCCGGATCAAGAGCATCAAAGTCCAGATCACCCTGTTTTGCCAGCCGGGTGGAACGGTTGACCGTCTCGTAAATGGCATTGAGGGTACCATTGGCTCGGATCGATTGGAGGAAGAGGGCGCGATCACGTACATCTAACAAATCCTGCAATGCACGCTCGGTATAGGCGGGGTCGTCTCCTAACACGGCGTTGACCAGATCGTAATCAACGCCCTGCTCCTCCAGCAACGTGCGCACCCGTTGCAGGAAGAAGTCCCGTAACTGATCGCGCAGGGCTGTCACTTTCGTGGAGCCCACTAGATCCGCTGCGACGAAATCAGCAATCACTTGATCCAGCAGTTGCTCTAAATTAATAGCCAGATTCGCATCCCAGGTGATGCTGACGATTGCATTCGCGGCCCGACGGAGTGCAAAGGGGTCAGAAGATCCCGTAGGAATCATGCCCAGGCTGAAGATCCCGACCAGGGTGTCGAGGCGATCGCTCACCCCTGTCACCTGCCCCGCCAACGTCTTAGGCATCTGGTCATTGGCTCCGCGTGGCAGATAATGCTCAAAGATAGCATCCGCTACGGCAGGAGACTCGTTGCTGGCGATCGCATATTTCTGGCCCATCACCCCCTGCAATTCAGGGAACTCGCCGACCATCTGGGTCACTAAGTCTGCCTTGCAGAGCAGGGCCGCTCGTTCGACGGTGGCGCGATCGCCCTCCGACAAGTTCAGCTGACGGGCGATGTGCCCAGCAATCTGTACAATGCGCTCTACCTTCTGCCGTACCGAACCCAGATCTTCCTGGAATGTGACGGTTTCCAGCTGAGGCAAGTAATCCTCTAGAGCCTTCTTGCGATCGGCATCAAAGAAATAGCGGCCATCGGAAAGGCGAGCGCGGATAACGCGACCATTTCCCTCGGCAATAATGGTAGACTTAGCCGGATCGCCATTGGAGATGGTGATAAAGCAGGGCAGCAGTTCATGAGAGCCTTCAGCCTTCAACACTGGGAAGTAGCGCTGATGGCTTTCCATTTCCATCACCAACACTTCGGCGGGAACTTCCAAAAACTCTGGCTCAAATTTGCCAACGACAGCGGTGGGGTACTCTACCAGATCTGTCACCTCGTCCAGCAAGCCAGTATTGATCGAGGCTACACCACCTACCGTACGCGCGGCTTCCTCCGCTTGAGCCTGAATGGTTTGACGGCGCTGAGCGGGATCTGGCTCCACAAAAGCTTTACGTAAAGTTGCCAGATAGTCCGAAGCCTGAGAAATGATAACGGGTTCTGGAGATAGAACACGGTGGCCCTGGGAAAGGCGATCGCTCGTCACCACCTCCGCCCCATTTTCCAACGTCAGCGGCAGCACCTCTTCATCCCACAGTGTGACTAACCAGCGTACCGGGCGGGAGAAGCGCTGATCTCCATCGCCCCAACGCATAAATCGCTTGCCCTCCAGCCCAAAAATCCACTGGGGCACCAATTCCATCAGCAACTCTTTGACAGACCGACCCGGTATCTTCAGGGTGACAAAAATAAACTCCCCTTTATCCGTGGCCCGTGTCTCAAAATCCTCGACAGACACGCCCCGGGAACGAGCAAACCCTTCGGCTGCCTTGGTCGGCTTGCCATCCTTAAACGCCGCCTGCACCGAGGGCCCCTTCACCTCTTCTTCACGATCAGGCTGCCGCTCCGGTAAACCCTCCAGCACCAGGGCTAATCTCCGAGGCGTACCGTAGATGTGGATCGCCGATGGGTCTAGAAATTGCTCCTTTAAACTGGCAGAAATGCGCGATCGCCACTGCTGCATCGCACTGGCCACAAAACTGGCCGGCAATTCCTCGGTTCCCACCTCAAGCAAAAAAGTCGCCATAGCGCGATCGCCCAAACCATCCCAAATTTTCAACTCTCCCAGTCTATCGCAGAGGTGGGTGCGCTTCCGACTTCCTACTCCTTAGGTGGCTCAAATCCAAACACTTCGGCTTCCCGGCCAACCCACCATTCCCCAAGATTCATCAAATCTGTCTGGAGTTCGTCCAACGCCGCTATATATTCAGCATCAGACAGCTCCGCTCGTCGTTCTTGCAACTTCTTCAAACGCAGTTGCACCAGCAACCAGGGCTTCGAAATACCATCAGTCGCCTCAATAAAACGAGCCAAATCTGTACTATCCATAACCCACAAGAAGAAGGGATGGATTACAGCATAACAAACCCTTTCCCTACTCCCCGGTTCCCCGAACCCAGCAATTCTCATTTCGAAAGCAGGCCCTAAGCTACGCGCCAAAGGCACACAATTTAGGGCTTCACAGTCGAGAGTTCACGGCCTACGGGCGCGAATTCTCGACTGTGAACCATGCGCCGAATCCGGAGTGTGAGTTCATTATCAACCCCTTTCCAACTCAGCGGACGAGAGAGGAGTGTAAGATTTCGTCCCACGCTCCCCTCTGATACCTCACTCGTAGGCTGCGGCCTAAGTTTGCAACCTATGTTTTTGTGTAGGGTGCGAAGCACCCTACACAAAAACATAGGTGATGGATTTCCGCCTCAGCGTACTAGATTGGGAAATAGAGCTTAGCTCAACTACCATGTTTTCGTGATTACATTTATAGAAAAAATTAAGCTACTAATCCTTTCTCATAGGCATAGAATCATTGTACCGAAGGGAACTCAGCTGCAGTTCTGGTTGCAAAATTCAGCTTCTTACTACTCCAAACGATTGTTTAAACAGCCATTTTCAGGAATTTCATACTACGAGTGGGTAGAGATAGAAATAAGCGACTACCCCTGCCCTCAGAGTTAAATCATGAAGCGAGATTAATATTTCCGGAGCGAGATGGCGATCGCGCGAGAAATTGTGATCACTAGGTATAGAGCAACTTAGATACTGAACGCTCAGCCAACTCAAAAACAGTAAGTATAAATGCTTACACTGTTATTTTTGTGAGTTTGCCACAATCAAACACATCACACGGTCGTTCAATTCTGCCCCTTCTAAAGGAGTAAAACAAATTACATGGATCCTACCATTGGACAAATGACCTGGAGACCCGAAGGGATAGCGGAACGCTCGCTACATCTGCGTCTTGACCCTTCAGAGTCCTGGCGGCATTACAAGGAGTGCCCCGAGTACAGCCAGCCCGATCCCCCCGATTTTTCAGAAGGCTTCGCCACATTCATGCACTTGCTTAAGAACGGCTGGGAAATCATTTAGGGCACAGTAGTTCCAACCTACCTCTGAAGCTGGGTCAAGCTCAATCCGTTCTAACGCTCCCCATCCCCAATTACCTCATTACTCATACCCACTCGAACCAACCCTGAGGTATTATCAAAAAACCGGCCTTTTTTGTTAAGTTTTATTTCAGACTTGACGTCAGGTGATCGCCTGCCCGCTCGCGCAAGGAGCCTACTCATGACCTCGTCCGTTCAAACCGTTCAGTCTCTAGAGTCTTTGGTGGCGGAATATTTCCGTCAGTCTGAAGGGCATTGGGAATCCAAACGTCGCTACTACACTCTCAAAAGCGGGGAGGTACAGGAAGTCGTCAGTCAACTCACCGTCCGGGCCTTGGCTCAAGGTAGCCCCGAGCTGCGAGAACTGGCTCGTATGCATGGTCTGGAGGATGAAGCAGCCATGACCAGCGGAGCCTATACCGCTTGGGAAAGCAACTACATTGGCCCCAGCCCTAAAACCCTCAACGGTTCTACAATCTTTGGGGTAATTGGTGATGTCCTGTACCGCGATCGCGGCTTTGCTACGGGCAAGCCCATCACCGCTCATTACACGATGCGTGATCCTCGTACAATGGCGCTTCACACCGAGTACCAGGGCAGCACCTTTGAAGAAGAGATCAAGCTGATCGGCACTCAGTACCGGACCCGTCAGACTATCATCTCCCGTGCCGGAGAAGAGCAAATGATTGGGCAATATCTGGAAACTCGGATGCCCGACTAATATACTCTTCGCCATTTTGGTTAACGTCAGTTCGGGATAAGCCGAACCGCCCATTATTGTGTGCGCGACGCGCACGCAATAATGGGCTTTTTCGAGTGCTGCGCGAAGCGCGGCACTCGAAAAAGCCCTTAACCCGAACTGAGATTTGGTTAGGAAAAGAGAAGGGAGGCAAAGCCTCCCTTCTCTTTTGACGTCTAATGCTCAATTCGAATTGAGAACGTCAGCACCGTCTCATCTACACCCTTCAATTCAAGGGGGCTGAACTTAGTGATGGTGTCCTGGTCAAGGTAGTCTGCGACTGCCGCCGATACAAGGATGGAATTGGCCTCAGCCGCTTCCTGAATCCGAGCCGCAATATTGACGCTGGGGCCGATCGCCGTATAGTCGGTGCGCTCCTCACCACCAAACATACCCACGACAGCAGTACCCTGGTGGATGCCGCAGCGGAACTGCACCTGATAGTCTTCGGGAATAATGCCCCGACTCACCCACTTGGCGTTGAGCAGATCCAACGTTTTATACATTTGGCGGGCAGCGGCGATCGCTCGATGCACCTGCTCATTGGGACTAATCTCCTCAGGCGCTCCAAAGATCGCCAGAATTGCATCGCCCATAAATTTATCAACGGTGCCCCCATGCTCGAAGATAGCGTGGGTCATCTCCGTCAAATATTCGTTGAGAAGCTCAGCAACACGGCGCGATCGCAGGGTATTGGACAACTGGGTAAACCCAATAATGTCGCTAAACAACACCGTAATCATTCGGGGTTCGGGCCGAAGATCCAGCGCTAATTCCCCCGCGGCTGCCCGTTCGACCAGGGAAGGCGGAAGGAAACGCTTGAGTACCGACTCAGTGAGGTAGGAATTCAGCTCCGCTACCCGTCGTTCGTTTTCCTTCAGAGCCAGCAGGTTTCGCACCTCTGCCAACAGTTCCCGCGCATTGAACGGTTTGGAAAGGTAACCATCAGCTCCCTTTTCGACCCCCTCAATACGAGTCTCTTCATCCGCTTTGGCAGTTACTAGAATGACAGGCGTGCCCTTCAGCGCCTCATTGTGACGAATCCACTGAATCATCTCCAGACCTGACACCATCGGCATCATCAAATCTGTCACGATCAAGTTGGGGATTTCTGTTTGTGCAACTTCCAGCCCTTCAGCACCATTCCGGGCTGTTAGCACTGTGTAACCGGCCTGTTGCAAAATACTCGACACGTAGGTTCGCATGTCGGTGTTGTCGTCCACCACCAAAATGCGAATTCCCTCTGAAGGCGAGAATGCTCGGGCATTAGCCAGCTCCATTGGTACCGCGCCCACCTCCGCCAGCTTGCCCAGGCCGTCTACGGCAGTCTCAACCTCGACATCGGCCAGTTCGACCATCGCGCGGCTATGCTCAATCTCGGCGGGCACTTCAATCACCTGATCTAGGGGCAGGTGCGAAAAACCTGTCTGCACCCAGATGGTAAACGTGGAGCCTTCTCCATAGGTGGAATCGACAGAAACGCGGCCTCCATGAAGCTCCACCAACTCCTTAACTAGAGACAAGCCTAGCCCTGTACCCTCATAGCTACGATTTGTAGAGCCATCTGCCTGCCGGAAGCGCTCGAACAGATAAGGAATTTGGTCTTCACGAATACCAATGCCTGTGTCCTGCACCTTAATCTGGCAATGCTCTCCACGAGGATACACGCTAACGCTGATGGTGCCACCACTAGGGGTGAACTTCATAGCGTTGGAAAGCAGGTTGTAAAGCACCTTATCAAAGCGCTCTAGATCCAGATAAACCGGAGGGCAGTCTCGCAGATTTGTGTTGAGCTGGATGTGTTTGCGATCGCAATAGGGTCGGAAGGAATCGACAATGTGCACCACAAAATCCAGCAGATTGCAGGGGCGGAAGCTGGGCTGCATCCGCCCAGCATCCAGTCGCTGCAAATCGAGCAGTTGGTTAACCAGGCGCAACAAGCGGCGAGAATTGCGTAGAGCAATGTCGGCCTGCTCATAGCTCAACCCCTGGCCCTGACTAACCGCAGACTCTAACGGGCCAATGGTCAGGGTGAGCGGCGTCCGAAACTCGTGAGAAATATTCTGGAAGAACTCAGTTTTTTGCCGATCCAGCTCCAATAACTGCTCGGCTTGTTGCCGTGTTTTCTGATAAAGGCGCGATTGTTGAACGGCGATCGCGGCCTGTACCGCCACCGCCTGAGCCAAGTCCACCTCCTCAGGTTTCCAGTGGCGAGGCTCGTGGGCCTGCCGCAGGGAAATGCTGCCAATAATCCGACCATCAGCCAGGAGAGGCACCACCAGGAGAGCACGAGCGGGCGATCGCAACGGCAAATCTGGAGTATTTAACTCTGGATGTTCATCCAGGTCGTCGATGATTACCGGAGACTGAGTTGCCAGCAGGTGCTGCAATACTGGGTTTCCTTCAATGGGAACCATAGACTGCGGCAGAGCATGCTGACGGGTATCTTCCGCTCCACGATTCAGCCCCCCAGACGTACGGGGGGAAGTCAGCTCAGGCCAGAAGGCATCCCATTTGGGGGCAACTTCCTCAGAATGAGTAGTGTCATGCAGCCCTACACACTGCACATACTCATCCCCCTCGGTCCAGAGGGAGAGGGCACACCCATCCGCTGCAAGCGCCTGCCCCAATTGCTGGGTAATGGCTGCAAAAATCTCCTGAGGTTCCAGGCTAGAGCGAATAGCCGATGTGATGGTATTGACCAGGGTTTCTCGACGCGCCAGAGCCCGGGCCTGCTCAAAGGCATAAGCCTGCGAAAGCGCCAAAGCAGCCTGATCGGCTACCATAACTGCCAGCTGCACCTCATCATCTCGCCACGTACGGGGTTGGCCAAACTGGTGCAGAGCCAGCACGGCCACCAAATCCTGCTGACACACCAGCGGCACAATCACGCTGGACATGATATTAGCGGCTGTAAAGGCTTGAATCGTTTCCTTTGGAGGCACCATTTGCAGGGGGCTGTCTGCTAGGCCCAGGAGCCGCTCATCGGTGGCGGCATCCTGCACGACCAAAATATCCCGAGTTTCCCAAACTGTTTGGGCCAGCGTATTGGCAAGTTCTTTACACAGTGTCGCTTCGCCACCCTGAGCTTGGGCCAGGTAGATGAACGGCTCGATGTCCATCTGGCCATCCTGGAAAGGACGGATGATGCAACAATCTACCTCGAACATGTGCCCGACAGTTTCCACAATGGTTTGGAGAATCTGGCGGTAGCTGGGAGCGCTGCGGATGGTGTTGGTAATAGCATTTAGCAGCGTCTCCTGGCGCAGAGTTCGCTGCAAGTCTTGAGTACGAGCCTTGAGCACGTTATGGGTATCAACGGCTTGCCGTACCAACGCCTTCAAGTCCTCGTCATCCCAGGGCTTCGTAACATACTTAAAGACCTTTCCGGCGTTGATGGCTTCTACCAAATCACCAACATCGGTATAGCCTGTCAAAATAATCCGGATAATGTCGGGATACTGCTTGGCCGTCAGGCTCAGGAACTCCGTCCCGCTCATGGACGGCATTCGCTGATCAGAGATAATAACCGCGACTTCCCCTTCTTGCTCAAGCAGGGCAAGGGCTTCAGAGCCACTTTCTGCCCGCAGCACCGTATAGTCCCGGTAAAACGTGCGATAAAGCAGATCTAGGTTATCTGTCTCATCGTCAACGACCAGGATCTTAGGTTTTGCGGAGTCTGACGCTACCATGCACTGCGCTCCTGCTGTGAGGGCAGCCAATGAACTGAACAGCGATCGGGAGAGAGGAAAAAACGGCGCAGAGACATCGTTGAATTCGTTGGGAAAGGTTTACCAGAGGCCAGCATGGCTTTGCTAGATAAGCAACGGGCCATCCTGGACAGGTGAAAACCTGTAGAACCTTGTGTACCTTGCACCCTGAAGTTGTGCATTAACGCAATGCGATCCAATACCTTACGATAACCTCTTCATAGGGTGACTGGTAGATATTGGAAACAAGAGCCAGAATCCTGGCTCAGGATGAATTCTTTCCTGCATTGGTTATAGCTCAATACAAGAAGACAGATCCGGATCCAAGCACAGTGTCGGCTTATTTTCCCACACTTTTCAGGTATCCCGACGGTTGATGAACCTGGGTTCGGTGCCTTTTCCTAGGGTGCCCATTCCTTTATCCAATGTAACGAACTGCCCTTCGGGATCGATCCAAATCTTTTGTAAACATTGTTCCTAGAGCAGCCCCTTTATGCTTTAAGCAAAGGCATTTTGTTAATTGTTGTAGAAGGAGCGCTGAGCGTCCCTTCTACAACAACCAGCCTCAGGGTCGAATCCGACTAGCCTCAGCTTCTCAGAGGTGGCATGATGAAAGGTATCAAAAAGCAGGGTTATGAACGCTCATGCCTCTCCTGAGGCTAGCGATTTCTCCTTTTTATCTCCGGATGGTTGACGCTTTGTCAGACTCAAACGTTCCTGATCCCTCCACAGCTTCTTCTGGATTTGATGCGATCGCCCAACCCTGGCAGATTCGCGCGGCCCGCCGGTCTGACGTAGACCCTCTGGCCGAGATCCTCGCGAGTAGCTTTCACAGCAAGGAGGGAATCGGGAGGTGGTTTTATCCGATGCTAAAAGCGACCTTGCGGGAAGATTTACGCGGACGGTTGCAAAATGGTGGCACTTACTATCGATGTCTAGTCGCCGTTAGCACGACAGCATCCCCCTCAAACACCACTCCCCAAGAAGAAGTACTCGGTACACTAGAAATTGGTTTAAAGCCCCAGTTCTCGTTGCCCTGGTATCACTGGTTCAAGCTCTTTCCCTATATTTCTAATGTGGCGATCGCTCACGCCCATCGTCGCCGGGGAGTTGCGATAGATCTGCTACGGGCCTGTGAGCCGATCGCGCGACAGTGGGGGTACCACGACCTTTATCTACATGTGTTGGAGAACAATCAAGCGGCACGGAGGCTCTATAGCAAAGCAGGGTTTCGGTTCTGTCAGGTTGAGATGAACCTCCCATCCTTGGTGCTTGGGCAACCCCGGCAACTATTACTACACAAGGGGATTCCCATCCAACAACCCATGGAAGCTAACCGCACGGGCTCGCTGTCAACCTGATAACTCGCAATGTTTTTTTGAGGGAGCGAAGATCTGGTTCGCTGATAGGATAGGAGGAAGATCTCGTCAAAATTTGGTTATCAATCCGTTTTGACGATCCATGTTTCGAATCATCAGACGTGCAGACGTTCCTTATCCACCCGTGACTGTGCCTAAATCACGCGATAATGCGCCCCCCCAGGCCAGTGGTGACCCCCCAGCGGAACCCATCCAGCCCACTGAGCAGACTAACGTGGCCCCACCGGACGGGTCTGATCCGGAAGCGCTTATTCAATATTTACGTCAGGGCAATCTGCTAGTTGTGAGCAAGCGCCGTCGCAACGGGTTGATTATTTACAAGCAATTTCATGCGGAATTTGCAGGCCCCGGTGCTGCAGTGGGCGGGCTGTTTGATGCGAATTGCGATCGCGTCATTCCAGTCGGAGATCTCTCCCTTATGCCCCCTAACAGTCACGAAGAGCGCCAGGAAGCCTACCTGATCCGCCGCCAATGGATTCGGCTGACTCAACAATTTACTGATACCTCCGTTGCCCTGGAACGAGCACGGATGATTTTGAACCAGTTTGAAACCTACTTCGATGCTGAGACCGTAGCCAAAGTCACAGACGAAGCTTTTGCCCTCCTGGTGGGAGTTCTACCCAACACTATTCGTAACGCCCGGCGGCCACCTGGCAAGGCCAGCATGAAAGTCAAAGTTTAGTTTGTTCCCCAAAAGAGCGAGAGTGGAGCGTAGTGCAATCCGTCGCTCTTTTTGAGGGGTTGCCTACTCAAACTCAATTTGGGGCCAGCCCAAGCGCTCATTTTGGCGTGCGTAGAGCGAATGTCAAAACGAGCTTTTTCGAGGGGCACGCAATGCGTGCCCCTCGAAAAAGTCTTGAATCCGAAATCAGGTTAGTTACATTCGGATTTGCAAGCAGGTAATTGTCATTCAACATAAAACTCAAAATACTGTGTTACGCCCGAAGTGGTCGATACAGCACTTTGAGTTTTATGTTGAATTCAATTGAGTGAATAGTCCAAACAATTCTTATTGAAAAAAGATCTATCTCTTGCCTTATGACAGCTCATCTACAGGTCGGTTATGACTAAACCATAGGGAGTGCATCAGCCTGTGGTTGGTTGTTGTAAGAGGATACAGACACCGCTTCTTACAACAACCGGCCACAGGTTCAAAACAAAATTATCCCCTTTCACAATGGCATCTCCAGCGATGTTTGAATCGTCGTCTTTCGTGTACGGTACCCACACGAAATAGATTCATTAGAAATTCATTTGAATTGTTTCAACCATCACTTCAATGGGATGAATTTAACCCATTTCAAAGCTACTAGCTGAGACATTATTTATAAGGAGTGATACGATGAACCGCCACCCGCGCGACCCCCGTAACATCGAGCGTCGATACGAATTACAGCAGGAAGAGGAAGCCTTTCGGCTGCGGCAGGAGGAACGCCGTTTAGAATTAGCCCGACGAAATGCCACTCTATTCTGGGTAATCCGCACCATTTCCTACTTGGTGGGTGCACTCGTTGTATTACTTGGCCTCCGATTTGTATTACGGCTGGCCGGAGCAAACCCCGACAACGCCTTTGCTCAAGTCATCTATGGGTTATCGGATCCCTTTGTGGCTCCCTTTTCGACCCTGTTCATTAGCCCTACAACAGCAGACGCCACAAATATCTTTGACGTCAACGTGCTGATTGCAATCGTGGCGTATACCTTATTGGGATGGCTGGTGATCTGGCTAATTAACCTGCTCCAGGGACGCTGAGGTCAGCGACATATTATGTTCTGGAAGGATACAGAGCCTTCCAGAACACCTGCTATAACCACGCAACCCAACGGCCTACGGATGATGGTAGGCTGAAGGGCAGGTTTGAATCATTTGGTAGGTTGCATCAGTCGGATGTCTTTGCCCACTCGGAATGTTCGTCTTCAACTCGCGCACGGGTCGCTATTCTGGCGCGAAGTGGGCATGGGTCTGCCACTGGTGTTCCTGCATGGCACTTGGCAGGATGGTGAGCAATGGATGCCGTTGCTACAGTACTTAGGCAGTTCTGCCTCATCTGGTGAAAGGATACCACGACGGAATAATCGGACTGAAGGGTATCACTGCTTTGCTCCGGATTTGCTGGGTTTTGGTGAGTCTTCTCGCCCCAAGCTGCCCTATTCCATCGACTTAGAGGTGGAAGTGCTGGCTGAGTGGCTGGATTCTCTGCGGTGCCCTCCGGTGGTTCTTGTGGCAGAGGGTCTGGGAGGATGGATTGCAGCGAGCTACGCCTTGCGCTTTCCAGAACGAGTATGTGGACTCGTACTCATAGCTCCAGAAGGGGTACAAACCAAAACTCGACGATGGGGTCTAGAGCGCAGCTTGGCCGGGCGGTTTCCCTGGCGAGCCTGGGGGTTACAATGCATTGCGCCAGTTGCCCGTCTTCTGGGCTGGCCGTGGGTTGCTCACCAGCTGGCCTGGCGTCGAGAGTTGCGGCGATCGCCCGCCGCCTGCGACATCCTCTTTCGCCGCCGCTCTCGCCTGATCGCGGCAGAGCAGCTGGATGAGAAAGTAGGCTGGTTGAAGGTTCCGGTACTGCTCCTGCAAGGAGAAGAGGCGAATTCTACAACGGTAGCCTTAACCCATACCTACGCTGCTGCACCTCTCTGCGAGCTACGGATTCTCCCCGGTGGAGACGATTTAGTGCATACAGAGGCAGAGGCGATCGCCGCTGAAATTCGCACTTGGCTCCAAACTCTGAATAGCAAGACGAAATAATCTGAGGATGTCCATTTTGGGAGTGCAGGATGCACACGTTCAAAATGGGCTTCCCCTGGGTTCCCGGTTCGTTTACTGAGACGTTTTATAACGAATGGCAGGCAAGCCTCGAAAGGCCAGATGGGAATCCAACGTAATCCGTTGCGCTAACTCTGGCAGGCTAGACTGAAGTGCCTGGTAGAGGCGTGGCCCATCCCCACCTGTGAGGGCGATCGCTGCTCCTGGAAAGCAGCGTTGCCAATCTCCAATAAAGTCTCGTACTGTTGCCAGCAACCCAAACACCACGCCGCTCCGGATTGCATCCGGAGTCCGAGTCGCCCAACGCATGGGAGGCTCCTCATCCTGTAAGGAAGGCAGAGGAAGTGCCGCTGTGCCTTGCACTAAGGCTCGAATTTGCAACGACAAACCCGGTAGAATTGCCCCTCCAAACAGTTGCAATTTCTCATCCAGCGCTGTGAACGTAAGCGCCGTTCCCGCATCAATGACGAGGGCAGGGAAACCGAGGATCTGCACAGCTCCCCAAAGGGCCAGAGCACGGTCAATCCCCAAAGTAGGGTATAAGCCCTGGAGTGGAATTTGCTCTAACGTTATGGGGTGGATGGCGGGATAGTCCTGCCACAGGAGGGTTTGCTGCGGCACAACCGAAGCCAGCCATAAAGGAAGAGCAGCGGAGGGCCGAGGCAAGCTTGGAAACGCCTGGAATTCAGACTGACCAGATAGAGGTAAGCCAGATTGAGCGAAATAGGCGATCGCTTGCTCAGACAGATAAGCGGTATTCCAGGTTTGCTGGAGTTCGTCCCGATCGAACAAAGCCCAGTGCAGGCGACTATTGCCAATCGCGAGAGCCAACCAGGGATCAGGTAAAAACATGAGAGTTTACAGGAGCAACCGTGTCCAAACGGTACAGCAGTTTGGGCCGAAATGGAATGCAGCAGGTTCAGGACTTACGCATGGACGCTATACTTGGCGCGTGTTTGCTGTGTATGCGTGTGAAGCACACTACATAACAAACATGCGGAAGTCCTGAGGTTAATCGGCAGATGGGTAGCCCGTCATCCTGTTTCTGCATGACTTTTCATGCCACCCATCACCCGTCTTTCTTAACCGTCTCCCATTCCCGCATCAAACGCCTGTAGAATCTGCACAGCTTGCTGACAAAGGTGAGCATGGCAGGGACCGTTGCTCGCCATGAGACCACCCCACTGATTGACATCGCCCCGGTTATAGCGAAGGGGTGTTTCGTCGAAGTAAGTAAAGCTGCCTCCAGCCTCGGTCAAGATTAGCTCTGGAGCGGCCATATCCCAATCCTTAGGAGCTGACTTACCCGAGAGGGAGATGTAAACATCGGCTTTACCTTCGACAATGGCCGCTATTTTGCCACCTACGCTACCCACATAGAGCCGTTCCTGGCAGGGGAGTTGGGTGAGGAGATGATTAAAACGAGCGTCGCGGTGGGTACGGCTAGCAACAACGGTGAGGGTTTCGGGGCGATCGCCCGCTCTCACGTGTAACTGCCGAGTTACCCCATCGGCAGTTTCTACAAAGGCGCCATGGTTCTGAGCCGCATAATACACCCGTTCAGCTTCCGGGCAGGCAACGACGGAGATGATAGGCCGTCCCCGGTGGGTTAAGGCCAAATGGAAGGCATATTCACCGGTTCTATCAATAAAGTCGCGGGTGCCATCCAGGGGATCAAGAATCCAGACCCACTCCTGAGGCAGCGCTTGCCCAGTCCCATGGATCTTATAAGTTTCCTCACTTAAGTACCCAAACGAGTCATGCCCAAAAATATTGTGTAGATGACTCAGCACATAGCGATTCACGGCCAAATCTGCTGCCGTTACGGGGCCATCCTTCAGCTCCTGTACATCCAGTTCCAGAGGCCCCCCATCGACCGATGACTCACCTCGGTAATAGGCGCGCAGAATCTTTGTCGCCCCCCAACCCAGACGGCGAGCGATCGCCAATATGTCTTCAGTTGGGGTATCCAGCACAAAATCTTGGGTTGCGGTCACAGGTGCTACTCCTACACACAAAGCGAACACACAAAAGGGATATGTCGCCCTGCCTATTATACGTTCAGCCATTTTCGCCGAACTCATTAGAAGGGGGTGAGTGTTGTTCACTCACCCCCTTCTAGACAAACTCTTCAGCTGCCTTCTTAATAATCCCGTCCTTTTACTTGGGACAGTTCCTCCACACTCAGCACCCCGCTGTCTGAGAAATAACCTGCGGCCTTTTTCGCTTCAATTTCCACTTGAGCATCCGGGGGAATCATATCGGGGGGAATCGGAATTCGCTGGACAACTTTAATGCCAGAGTTAGTGATGGCGTCGTACTTCATGTTGCTCATAGACACAAGCTGGTCGATCTTGGTAATCCCTAACCAGTGCAGCACATCAGGCATAAGCTCCTGGAAGCGCATATCCTGCACGCCAGCAACGCATTCAGTACGCAGGAAGTAGGCATCGGCGCGATCGCCCCCCTCCTGGCGTTTACGTGCGTTATAAACGAGGAACTTGGTGACTTCACCCAGAGCACGCCCCTCTTTACGGCAATAGACAATCACTCCAGCTCCACCCGCCTGAGCCGCCTGGATACAGACCTCAATCCCATGGACCAAATAGGGGCGGCAAGTACAAATATCCGAGCCAAACACATCGGAGCCATTGCATTCGTCGTGAACTCGCACGGCTAGCGGTTTGCTAGGGTCTGTCAGGGCAGACTCATCACCCACAATATACACAGTGGTACCGCCAATCGGTGGGAGGAACACCTGCAAGTCGCGACGAGTGACCAGCTCGGGAAACATGCCACCCGTTTGCTGGAACAGAATGTGGCGCAGATCCGATTCATCCACCTCAAGCCGTTTGGCAATGCCCGGAAGGTACCACACGGGATCGAGCGCCGCCTTGGTCACCACGAGATTGCCATCGGCCTTGAGAAACTTCCCGTCGACCTCTAGGCGACCTTTGGCAATTTCATCTTTCAGTTCTGGAATCTGGATGTGAGCCCGGGTGATGGCGATGGTAGGACGCAAATCGTAGTCCTCAGGAAAATGCGGAGCCATATATTCCGCGACAAAAGCTCCATAGGGATCGAGAGATACGATGCGATCCGGATCGCTCCAACTAGGATGAGGGCCAAAATGCACAACCGGAGACGTGTTCGTCAAATCAGCCCGATGGTCGGGGTCGAGGCGACCACTGGCTACTGCCAGCGCCCGGTAAACACTATAGGAGCCACCATGAGTGCCGATAACATTGCGATATTTATGGTTGCGAGGAGAGCCGACGATAGGACCGCGATCGCGCCAATCGGGGGCGCCCCATTGAATGGGGGTCGTCTTTGTCCCTACCCCATTGTGGTGGGATGTGAGGATGATGTGGCGTGGCTTTGATTTAACTTGACCGTTAGACAATGGAGCACTGGGCTGTTCGTTTGACATAAAAGTAAACCTGCACCCGGATACCGTAAACGATGTTTAAAAAACCTCGAAAACAGTTGGTTTTTGCGCGCCTCACGAACAAAAAGCAACTTTTTACACACTCTCTTAAACCAGTATCAGAAATGATAGATTATTTCAATCCTTAAGTTTGCTTTGTTCCTGTTTGTAAAACCAGCCTTCAAACTTATCGAAATATTGTCTTGACTTGAAGAAGAATTCTTTAGAAATAGAGGATTCTCAGATCTTTTGCTGGGTAGATATAGGAACGCAGACGTTGAGATTTTGGTTGTGGGCGATCGCCCTAAAGCCTGGCTGCAAAAGCAATTTATAGATTCTCAACTGGATGCTGTAGAATCTTTTTTCTTTATGCTAAGGGTTGAGAATCTCTCTTTTTTCTGACCATTTGAGGAGTGCATCATTTAACTGTTTATGCAACCCAACGTTTTTCTGATTAAGCATCCTTTGATACAGCACAAATTGACCTTAATGCGGCGCTCAGATACTCATACTCAAGATTTTCGCCGCTTGCTAAGGGAAATTTCTCTGCTGCTTGCCTACGAAGTTACCCGCGACCTACCCCTGCGGTATGAATTGATTGAGACTCCTCTTACCAAGATGGAGGCTCCTATCTTAGCAGCTGAAAAAAACATGGTAATTGTCTCCATCATGCGAGCTGGGCAGGGGCTGTTAGATGGAATGTTAGAACTCATTCCTACAGCCAAAGTTGGGCACATTGGCTTATACCGAGAGCCCTCGACTCTACAAGCGGTGGAATATTACCTCAAACTGCCACAGGATACGGAACAACGTGACATGCTGGTGGTCGATCCAATGCTGGCTACTGGCAACTCCGCTGTAGCCTCTGTAGACCGACTGAAAGAGGCCAATCCTCTCTCGATCAAGTTTGTCTGTCTACTGGCGTCACCTGAAGGTATTGCAAACTTCCATGAGCAACACCCCGATGTGCCCATCTATACAGCGGCAATCGATCAGGAGCTGAATGAGCACGGCTATATTGTGCCCGGCTTAGGAGATGCGGGCGATCGCCTCTACGGCACGAAGTAGGAGTATGGCAAGGGCCCAGTGCCATACCCTACGCCCTTGCCATCATTAACTCCAATCCTCACGCTGAGCATCTCGACTCTTGTAGATCTGCCCCTGCTGGTGAATCTGGCGCGTCCGCTCAAACAGAGTATCTTCCGTCAGCCCCCACTGCTCCATTGTTTTTGTCAAATCCTCCTGAATATCACGGGCACCAGGAAAGCCATCGTAGCGAATCCAGAGCCGTGCTAGCTCGCACAGATTGAAGTCGGTTGGCTCACCCGCTAACAGGGTATTCACGATTTGGCGATCGCTCTTCCACAATGGGTGTGTCTGCTCGGTCTGCGCCGCATCCTTAGCCATAATTTGCAGGAGAAGAGACAACCTAAAAATCTTATCAGGACTTATGCGAGTCCACTATATATAGGCATTAACGTTACACAAATCAAATTTAATCCGCTATATATAAAACTAACCGTGAGCTTTATACTCAACGTTTTTTCCCATATTGGGCAGTGAGAAGGACGAACACCTCCACCTCCCACCATAGGTTACTTTCCGACACTTAATAAGAGTCATAACCCGAACGTAAATTATTCCTGGGTGTTCAAGCCTTTCGTCATGAGCAATGACTGCACCTGATAGCCAAATTTCTCATAGAGCCGGATCGCAGGCTGATTAAATTCAAAAACCTGGAGGGCAACCTGGCGATCGCCCCGCTCCCGAGCCCATGCTTCAACCTGTTGCATCAGAACAGACGCAATCCCCTGCTGGCGGTGAGATGGAGAGACATAAAGGAGAAAAATGTGGGCGTGGCGATCGCCTTTCACCTGATCGATAGCTGACCCCGCCCAGAGGCAACCCACCACCTGTGTATAAGTGAGGAGCCCCTGACTGTTCCCCGCAGGAGCTGTTTCTACAAACCACAGGGGTGTTTCCTGAGAAAAATATCGCTCAACAGTTTCTGCCAAGTGACTAATATTTGAACCCGGGTGCAATTCCTGGTAAGTGCGCTGCATTAACTTCAGCAACAGCGCTTGGTCAATGCTGCTACCCAACCGCAGGCGATATCCCTGTGGCAGTTGTTGATCGTTCACATCGCTCACCCTGCTCTGGAACTACAGAGCCGTCTCAGGCTCCAATTCTACAGGAATGCCTCGCACTAACTGCTCTAGGGTTGGTGGCACATCTGCAAGAGCAGAGCTGTCTGGCATAGGAGCTCGGCCCACTTGATCTACGTCTTCAATTGGAGCGGGCGCTGCCATATCTGTAGGTAAAAAGATACGAGCACTAACGGCCACTAAAGCCAATGCAAAAATTAAGACAACGAGTAATGGTGCAATATACTGGCGGAAAATTTGCATAGTCGTAAATCTCCAGCTTGGAGATCAGCGGTATCAAGTTTTGTATCGATCCTTAAATCAATCCTACCCTGGTCAGGTAGGGTCTGAGCATCCTCAGTACAACTTGTTCCTAAGGGAGTACCGATCAGTCATTTCATGCTTGAAGCGGTATGGAAAACTAGCGTTTTCCATACCGCTTCAAGCATAAATAAAATTTTCGTTTACAACGTAGAAACCGACTCATCTGGAGGATTAGAAGGTCCTTGCCAGGGTGCAAAGAATGGCAGCAAGAGTAAGCCGGGAATAGCGGCCAATAATGTGATCAGGAAAAAAGTTGGCCATCCAGTTTGCTCAGCCAATTTCCCTGCTGGAGCCACCAAAATATCTCGGCTGACAGCCATAAGGCTTGATAGAAGCGCATACTGGGTGGCCGAAAAGCGCGGGCTACACAGGCTCATGAGAAAAGCAACAAACCCCGCAGTCCCCAGTCCTCCACAAAAATTTTCAACATTAATGGTAAGGACCATTAGAGGGTAGCTCTGGCCAGCATTGGCCAGAATGAAGTATGCAACATTACTCAGAGCCTGTAATGCGCCAAACACCCAGAGGGAACGATGGATTCCTAACTGACTCAGCCAAGCTCCACCTGCTAAAGTTCCGACAACAGTAGCCAACAGACCCATTACGCCCTGAACTCGTCCAAGATCTGCCTGGGAAAAGCCTGTTTGTAATAGAAACGGAGTTGCCATGTTTTGTACCAGGGCGTCTCCGTAGCGGTACAGGGTAATGAAAACCAGAATGAGAATCGCACGTCCTACCCCAGAACGCTGGAGAAATTCGCCAAAGGGCATCATCACAGCTTCACTTAGAGTGGCGGGCGGACGTCCTGGATTAGCGGGCTCCGGTGCCCAGAAGGACACGACAATGCTAAGGGCCATCAGTACAGCCATACAGAGGTATACCAATGGCCAGGATATTCGGCTGGCTAGTATTAATGCCAAGCCTCCTGTAGCAAGCAAGGCAATCCGATAACCCAGCACTGCAACCGCGGCCCCAGCACCCATTTCAGGCTGCTCCAAGACATCAGTACGATAGGCATCAAAGGCAATATCCTGGCTGGCACTGAAAAATGCGATGAAGAGCGCATTGATCGCCAGCATGAATAAAGCCTGACGAGGATTTTGCAGAGCCATGGCAGCGATCGCCCCAACCAACAACACCTGCGTCACCACCAGCCATCCCCGCCGCCGCCCTAAGAAAGGTGGCACATATCGATCCAGCAGAGGCGACCAGAGAAACTTGAGGGAGTAGGGCAATGCCACTAAGCTAAACAACCCAATGGAGGCCAAATCTACTCCTTCCACCGTCATCCAGGCTTGCAACGTGCGGCTGGTGAGAAATAGGGGTAACCCGGAGGCAAACCCTAACGACAGCAGCGCCAGCATTTTAGGACTCTGGAAAACCTTGAGGGAGGAGGCGATCGCTTTCATGCCGAAACCATAGAGCAGCTAGTTCCACCTATCCTCTCATATAGCGCTGTGAAGTAAGGCCGTGTGAGATGCAAGCAGCACGACCGCCCACTACATGCAAGCCATACTAATGTTGTACAGCAATTCTCATTTTGAAATCAGGCCCGAAAACCGCGCGCCAAAGGCGCGGTTTTCGGGCATCAAAGCCGAGAGTTCACGCCCTACAGGCGTGAACTCTCGGCTTTGATGCCCATACTGAGAATCGCTGAATGTCGTATGACAGGTAAGACCTGCCACACAGCACTAATATAGCTAATGGAGTGAGCTCCGCAATGAGGGTAAAAAAAGCGGGCAGGAGCAATCTTTGCACCTACCCAACCGGAGCATGCTCAAACTCGTTTAAGCAGATAGACGTTTCAGGAAAAAACTCCTGAATCACCTATCTTTAAGAATTAACGGGATGCTGTAACCAGACCGCGCCATACCCCTACCAAAACTCCCTGAATATCCACCTCAGAGGCGGGAGCTTCAATGGGTTCATAGCTAGGATTACCAGGCTTCAGCGTTACCTTGCTACCCCGACGATGGAAGTACTTGAGGGTGTTACCAGAGCCCTCGACACGAGCAGCGACGATAGTGCCATTCTTAACGCGATCCTGCTCAGGGGCGGGACGCATAATGACGAGATCGCCATCGGCAATCATCGCCTCGATCATGCTGTCACCGTTAACCCGTAAAGCATAATCACCGGGGCGGAGCTGTATTCCGGCAATATCGAGAAACTCGGCGGCATCGGTCACGGGTTCACGAACTTGCCCAGCAAACACCTCACCCATGATGGGAATGCCACGCTCAGTGGAATGCAGGAGCCGAATGGTACGGGCCTTGCCCTCCGTCCAGTCAATGTACCCTTTGGAGCGTAGGTGTTCCAGTCGGCTCTGGATCGGGGCGGGGGACTTCAATCCCATCGCCTTCATCATTTGTCGAATTGAAGGGGAATGCTGGTTCTCACGAATATAGTCAACCAGCCATTCATAAAGCTGTTGCTGAACTTTTGTTAGGGTTTCCATAGGGGTACTCACTGTTCATGCTCTGCTCCGCAAGAACATTTGTACCAGATAATACCAGTCCGTGTCTAGTATTTTTGAATTAATTTTCACAATGAATTGGGTGAGGGACCACTCATGTCAGCAGATGAGTGATCCACTCCCGTTAGTTAGGCTTTCGCGAAACCTCTTCCCCGAAACGGAGATGCGTTGGTGAGGCAGGCTTCCAGCTGCGATCGCAACTGATCATGATCCAAATTCTGGCCGATCAGCACGACTTGATTCTTGTGGGTACCTTTCCACTCACTGTCGTCCAGGGTGAAGCGCTTGCCACTGAGATGGAAGATGTGGCGCTTGGGGCTTTCCTCAAACCACAGAATCCCCTTAGCTCGGAACACAGAGGCCGGGAGCTGGTTGTCGAGAAAATCCTGGAACTTGCGGATGGAGAAGGGGCGATCGCTCTGAAACGACACCGACGTAAACCCATCTACCTCTAAGTGGTTGGAGTGATGATGGTGGTCGTGATCGTGGTCATGGGTGCAGTGCCCGTGATCGTGATCGCAGGCAGCGTGATCATGGTCATCATGAGCGTGGGCATGGTCATGATGGTCGTGGTCGTGATCATGATCGTGGTCATGATGATCGTGGGAGTCTTGACCGAAGTATTTATCCGACTCAAACAAACCGACGCTGAGGATCAGGGGCAGTGGAGCCTGAGCTTTCTTAGTACGGAGAATCCGAGCATCTTGTTTGACGTCACGGATTTTGATTTCCAACGAATCTAGATCGCCTTCATCGACAAGGTCTGTCTTGTTCAGAAGAATGATGTCACCGTAGGCAATCTGATTGTGAGCTGCTTCGCTGTTGAACAGATCGAGGCTGTAGTTGGCGGCATCTACCACTGTCACAATAGAGTCGAGGCGGGTAAGGTCGCGCAGTTCGGTACCCAGAAACGTGAGGGCAACGGGAAGGGGATCAGCGAGCCCGGTAGTTTCGACCACTAGATAGTCGATATTGTCACGCCGCTCCAAAATACGATAGACCGCTTCTACCAGGTCGTTGTTGATGGTGCAGCAAATACAGCCGTTACTCAACTCCACCATAGAGTCGTCGGAGGAGTCAGTCTGTATCACCAGCTCATTATCAATACCGATCTCGCCAAACTCGTTTACCAGAACGGCAGTCTTCAGACCTTCCTGGTTACTCAGAATGTGGTTGAGCAGTGTCGTCTTTCCACTGCCCAGAAAGCCTGTGATGATGGTGACCGGAAGCCCCTGCTTGGCGTCTTCCATCGATTTGGGTTGGAGGGTTGCGGCTGATGACATAGCAGTTGGGTTTTATTCGATCAAAAAGTATAGTCTATAGCCTGGGACGAGATCCGTAGCGTAGCTTTACCGTCCGCAGATTCACTGTCCATTATTGCGTATTGTTCCGAGTGGTGGTGATCCTCAATTCAAACGATTTTCTCTGGAGTATTCGTTTCTCGCCAGGCATTGAAGCAGCAAGATCAATACTTCCAGGAAATTGTCCAGAGGATTGGGCGATAGATTGGTAGGCTGGCATTAGTATTGAGAATTCTTTAAGGAATGGGAGGCGATCGCACAGATTCCTTGTGTAAGGTGAATTTGGTGGCGATCCCGCTTCTCGGCTCTCTTTGACCTTCTGTTACACCGCTCAAGTCACACGGCCCATGACGCTTACTCTCTACAACTCCTTAACCCGTCAGAAAGAACCCTTCGAGCCATTGGAACCGGGCACGGCGAAAATTTACTGCTGCGGTGTGACGGTCTATGACTTCAGCCATGTGGGCCATGCGCGCTCTTATATTGGCTGGGACACCGTGCGACGCTACTTAATGTGGCGGGGCTACCGGGTCACCTATGTGCAAAACTTCACGGATATTGACGACAAGATCATTAAGCGATCGCACACCGACAACCTTCCCTGGGACACCATCACCGAAACCTACATCCAGGCCTACCTGGATGACATGGCACGGTTGAACATCCTTCCTGCCGATCGCTACCCCCGCGCCACCCAGCTGATTCCACAGATGATCGCCTTCATCGAATCGCTGATTGAGAAGGGATATGCCTATCCGGCGGCGGGGGATGTGTACTATGCGGTGGAACGCTTCCCGACCTACGGCAAGCTCTCTGGACGCAAGCTAGATCAAATGGAAGCCGGAGCTAGCGGGCGAGTGGATGATGAAGCCGAATCTAAGAAGCATCACCCCCTAGATTTTGCTTTGTGGAAAGCAGCCAAACCCGGGGAACCTGCCTGGGATTCTCCCTGGGGACCAGGCCGACCGGGCTGGCACATTGAGTGCTCTGTCATGGTAGAGGAAGAACTGGGCCCCAGCATTGATATTCATATGGGTGGGCAAGACCTGATTTTCCCGCACCATGAAAATGAGATCGCCCAATCTGAAGCGGCTCTGGCTCAGCCCCTCTCTCGCTATTGGATGCACAACGGCTTTGTGAACATCAGCGGCGAGAAAATGTCGAAATCGCTGAACAACTTCACGACCATTCGGGCATTCCTGGATGCGGGAGTTGAACCGATGGTGCTGCGGCTCTTTGTGTTGCAGGCTCACTATCGCAAGCCAATCGACTTTACGGACGCGGCGATCGCCTCGGCTCAAAACGCCTGGGCCACGCTTCAGGACGGTCTACTATTTGGCTATCGACACGGCCAAGCTCTGGGCTGGACAGACACAGACGATAGCTCCTTCGGCAATCCAGCCGATATGCGGATTGATGAAGATAGCGATACCGTACGCCAGTTTCAAGAGGCCATGGATGATGATTTCAACACCTCCTCAGCACTGGCCGCACTGTTTGAGTTAGCGAAGGAGCTGCAGAAGGAAAGCAACCGTCTGCTCCACGAAGGAAAATCGGTGGAAACCGCCGAGGTGTTACGGCAACGTTGGCAAACTCTGGTGGTACTGGCAGAAGTGCTGGGCCTGAAAGCATCTCCTGAAGCCGAGGAGCCTACTGGCGGATTGTCGGATGCTGAGATCGAAACAAAGATCCAGGAACGGCTGGCGGCGAGGAAGGCAAAGGACTTTGCGGAGGGCGATCGCATCCGGGACGAACTGAAAGCCCAGGGTATTGTTCTCGTGGACAAGCCTGGCGGCCTCACCGAATGGCATCGGGCATAGCCGTTTGTTTATCAAGGATCAGTGATTCAGCGCCAAACCTCAGCGTCTTAAAGGCACTGAGGTTTGGCGTTTTAGCTGGGACGGAATTCAGAATGAGGCGATCGCCAGACGAAATCGTGCTTCCATGTTCGTCTGTCACCTACCTATGGCATGATGAGGGCGGCTTGTGCGGTCTGATCTGGAGAAATCCGTTGTTACGTCGGAGCTGTGCAGCCTGATTTCTTAATTTCAGGAGCTGACCCATGCGTCCACAGAAGTTTTCGTCATCGCGGCGTTCGCGAAGCGTCTCTAGAGGGAAGTCGCCTCTCATCCTCCCCTCTCGCCGTCGTTTTCTACAATACTCCTTGGCGGCTTTCTCGGGCGTGGCTCTGGCTAACTGCCAGCGTTCTACATCGAACACATCAGCTAATCCCAGTGCTAGCTCTAATTCAGGCGCTAACCCTGCCGCCAATGGCGAACCGCTCTATATCTATACCTGGGCTGACTACCTCAGCGAGGAAGTCAACCAGCGCTTTACCGAAGCGACCGGGATTGAAGTCGTTGCGGATGTGTACGACTCCAACGAGGTCATGCTCGCGAAATTACAAGCAGGCGGTGGCAACCAGTACAGCATCATCTACCCCTCCGACTATATGGTGCGGCAGATGATCGAGCTCAATCTCCTGACTTCCATCGATAAAAGTCGGCTAACGGGTCTGGAAAATCTGGTGGAGCGCTGGCAAAACCCCACATACGATGCAGACAATGCCCACAGCATTCCTGTGAGTTGGGGAACAACAGGATTTATCTACAACAACAAGGTCATCAACCCAGGGCCAGAAGATTGGGATTTCCTTTGGGAGAACAAGGACTCACTGTCGCGTAAAATCACCCTCCTGGATGACGTACGCGAAGTTATGGGCGCAGCTCTCAAATCCCTGGGATATTCCTACAACTCCACGAATGAGCAGGAATTGAAGGCGGCTTACGAAAAGCTCAGAGAATTAAAACCTAGCGTGGCATCCTTTGAGTCCTTTGGTTGGGAGGATCGGCTCATTTCCGGGGACCTGAACCTGTGTATGAGCTACTCTATCCTTGGCAACGCCCTCACACCCGAGAACCCCCAACTAACCTACGTCATCCCCAGCAGCGGCACCTCAGTCTGGACAGATACCCTGGCCATTCCCAAAACTGCTCCTAATGTGGATGCAGCCTACGCCTGGATGAACTTCCTGCTAGAACCAGAAAACTCGGCGTTTGCGGTTTCAAAGCTGCGGTTTGCGACACCTAACAAGCTGGCCTTTGAACAGCTTCCATCAGAGTTAAAGGAAAACGAGAAGCTATTTCCGCCTGAAACCATGCTAGCTAAGTGCGAAGGTATTAAGTCAGTCGGGGATACGATAAAAATCTATGATGGTCTCTGGACACAATTGAGAAGCGTTTGAAGCGACAATTGTAAACCGAATTACTTCATCAAAAGTTTACTGTTTTTGTTGAAATGCCCCTAATTGAGGGGCATTTTTTATTGAAGAATAAGCCTTGGGCGATTGCTTTCTTATACGGGATATTTCACTCAATATTTCTTCAATTTCTTATAGCTTGCAACGTGAGGATTGAATATGTTTTCAAATTTACAAATTGAAGGCTTTGAAATTAAGTCTTTCTTAAGTTTCATCCGCCTTGAGTTAGATATTGAAAGCCGTTGTAAATACTTTAGAAAAAATACAGATGAGTAAAACACTGGAAAATAGAAGATTAGAGCCTTTCGATAGCATTTCTGCCTTGGGATCAAGTTGCTACCCCATGATTCCGATGACATAATGATTTATGAGAATGACGGGAATAACATTTAATAAACCTGATTTTGGTTTTATCGAAATTGTCATCACGTTAAAAATTCCATCTTTTGAGAGAAGGAATCAATAATTCTCCCCTGTTAGGCGGTTCTGCTTTCAGAAGTTTTTGCTGCTTTGAAGTTAGTTTAATAATCTAAAATCTGAGGGTTTTCCAATGGCTACGTATGAGATCAAGGCAAATCCAAGTGAAGCAAAGGTGCAACAAATCCACTGCCCTAACTGTGGTAGTCATGCAGAAAAGCATTATCTTTCCGACAGCACCCTCGTTAGAGTTCAGTGCAGTCATTGCGACTATTTAATGGTGACTTGCTCTGCAACCGGAGTTGTTTTAGAGGCTTATGCTCCAGGCATTTACGCCAAGCGTTGAACTTATTAATTGAATAATCGTAGCCACATAGAGCGGAGGCTGTGCTTCCGCTCTATCTTTTACAAGACTCACGCATTTGTGTTGTGGGTGGGGTGCTTCGCATCCCACCCACAACACAAATACACTGCGGATTGCGATTTGTGTAAGCCCTGTTTTATTCAGGAACAGCTATAGTTGGCACCTGAGGATAGCAATGCACTTAACGTACTTGCACACTGCTATAGTCGTTTACCTAACCTGAGACTAGGTTAAGAGCTTTTTCGAGAGGTGTGCAATGTGCGCCTCTCAAAAAAATCATTTTGGCGTGCGCGAAACGCCGCTCTCAACCCAAACTCAAGTTATTCATAACTATTCGTCAAGGTTTCAACCCATAACGAATGGAACCACGAGCTGTACGAGGATCAACCACTTGGCCCTCTTGAAGAACCTGAATAATGCCAGCATTAGCCAATTCAATACCAATTTGGCGAACGCGCTCTATAAGCGATCGCCATCTCTCCCCAACCAAATCTTGGGCCACTTCCGCCGGGGAAATGGTGTTGTTAGGGCCACGAGCCTGAAGTTTAGCGAGAATACATTGACGGATAACGCTCGAATCCAGTCACCGCTGAGAGGGGCTCAGGACAGTTTCAGGAGTCATTGAGTTATAGCGGATACCCGCATCCTTTAGACGCTGAAGGGCTTCCCCAAGGCGATCGCAATCCGCAATCAAACTCACCCGTACATAACCTTCACCGCCGCTACCAAAGGCATTACCCGGTGTTACGACCACACCTGTCTGCTGGAGAACATTCAGTGCAAAATCGGTCGATGAAACGTTAGGAGGCGTGGGTACCCAGAGATACATGGTGGCTCGGGTCTTAGGTACAGTCCAGCCCAATTCCGCAAAACCATCAATTAGGAAGTCTCGACGCAGGCGATAGCGCGACTGAACCTCATGCAGGTAGACATCGGGTAGTTGCAGGGCGGTTTCTGCTGCCTTCTGGAGAGCTGAAAAAATACCGTAATCCAGGTTTGTCTTCAGCGTCCGTAGACCTTGAATGATGTGGCGGTTGCCAACCACAAAGCCAACGCGCCAACCAGCCATGTTGTAGGTCTTGGAGAGGGTGTGGAACTCGACACCAATATCCTTAGCGCCAGGAATTTCCAGCAAACTGGTGGGCTGATAGCCATCAAAGGCTAACTCTGCGTAAGCCTGGTCGTGAACCAGCAGAATTTCATGTTTCCGGGCAAAGGCAACAATGTCCTCGAAGAACTCCCGGGGAGCGGTAGCTGCCGTGGGGTTACTGGGATAGTTGAAATAAAGAATCTTTGCCCGTTCTGCAATATGGTCAGGAATAGAACCCAGATCGATCAGCCAGTCATCCTCAGCCTTAAGCAACATGGGATAAATGTCACCTCCGGCGATCGCTGGCCCCCGGAAGTGGGCCGGGTAGGCCGGGTTCGGCACCAGCACCACATCACCCGGGTTGACGTAGGCCATGGCTAGATGGGTTAACCCTTCCTTAGAACCCAGCAGAGGCAGGGCTTCCCCATCCGGATCAAGGGTTACACCATAACGACGGTGATACCAGTCGGTAATCGCCTTACGGAAGCTGGCTGTCCCCTCAAAAGGTGGATAGCCATGGTTGGATGAATCTTGAAGGGCTTTCACAGCCGCTTCCACAATGGGTTGCGGAGTCGGGCCATCAGGATTGCCCATCCCCAGGTCAATCAGATCCAACCCCTGCTCGCGGGCACGGGCTTTGAGTTCGTCGAGGCGGGCGAACACGTAGGGGGGCAAAGCACTCAGGCGATCGGCGCGACGGCTAGTCCAATCTGGGGTCATCCCTTATTTCTCCTCAGTCAAATCGACGGCCTCGTGCGCCGTGCTCGTGAGTTCTCGACCTCCCATTTCGACGGTGGGCACCGTAGTCGATACCATCGCTGCCATCAGCTGAGCCGGGCTAACCGGGAATGGCAAACGGTGAATATCGGAACCGGGGCGACAGGCCACTTCAGCAGCTTGTTGCAATTCCGTCAGGCGAATATCGCCTAAGCCCAGGTCAGCCAAAGTCATGGGTAAGCCAATGGCCTCATAAAACTGGAGCAACTGTTGTCGAGTGGTGGAGGCTAAGCGATTGCCCTGCACCATCTCCTCTAAACGAAGTTGCACCAGAATACCGTAAGCAACCTTCTCTCCATGCAACATGCCATGGCTTTGAGGCAGATGTGTGAGGCCATTGTGGACGGCATGGGCGGCAACCGTACGACACTGAGCACCACCCAGGCCACCAATAACGCCAGCCAGCAATACCGTAGCATCTACCACTTCCTGCCAATCGGCTCCCCCTGGAGTCGCCAAAGCCGCGGCTGACTTCTGGAACAGCAAATCGCGCAGCACCCGTGCCTGCTGTACTGCGGCAATGATGAGGGTTTGCTCAGAGTGGCCGCTACTCACAGAGGACTCGTACCACTTGGCTAGAGCATCACCAATCCCGGCTACCAGGGTACGGCGATCGCTTGTGGCCAATACCCCATAATCCAGAATGAGTAGATCAGGACAACGGGGCAGTGCCACATCATAGAGAAATGCACCGGCCTCTGAATATACATTCGACAGAGCCGTCCAGGCGGCGCAGGTGGCCCCTGATGTGGGAATCGTTACAACGGGCAAGCTGTGCTGATAAGCCAACAACTTAGCGGCATCCAGAGCTTTACCGCCCCCCATACCAATGATGAAATCGGCTTCGTGGTCGGTGACAGCGCGCCCTATCCGGGCCAGGCTAACTTCGCTGCAATCTGCACCATAGGTTGTGTCGGCAGCTTGCAACCCATGCTGCTTGAGAATCGGCTTGAGGAGAGGGCGGACGACCTTGAGAGAGCGATCGCCCCCCACTAACAGTGGGCGCTTGCCCAAACGAGCAATAGCGTCCCCCGACTGAGACAATGCATCGGCTCCGCGTACCACTTGAGCCGGAGCCATCATCGAAACCAGCGGTGGAGCTGACGCAGATAAGGAAGTAGAACGTGCCATAGAAAACACAGAAGATAAGGATGAGACAGGCGACGCCTATGCAGGATTAGAGGCGGGGGGCGGGGGAAGTTGAGCCAGGCGATCGCGGTATATTGTGATCTCCATATCTTGGTCGTCCCGTTCCAGAAGCGATCGCTTCACTTCTCCTAGATAAAACGGTTGGCTCACCCCTTCTTTGGGATGCAGTACCGTACGGGCACGAATCGTCAGTTTTTCTCCAGTGGCGCGACCCAGACGACCCGGCGAAAAGAAATCGCTAGCGGCCTGTTGCAGTGTCGCCGTCAGAGTCTCTTCGTTGATGGGCGTGGGAACGGTAATTACGACCTGCGTTGCGCCAGAATCGTAAACGGTGGCAAAACGCCCTGCACCGGGAATAACAGCCCGAGTAATAGGCACCAGACCCAGGGCGAATAGACCAATGGTCAACACGCCCATGAAACCTGTAATACCAACAAAGCGGAAGCGGAAACCCCACTTAAACAGAAATGCTACGAACGCGATCGCCCCACAAACCAGCGTCAGAATTCCCGACCACTGGGCAAACTGTAGAAAATTGGCTGGGGTAGGCACAGACAGCGACATGGACGTTTTTCCTCACAGGCACTACGGGGAAGATGTAATGCGTAATACCCAAATTATCACAGGACTACACCCTGGATAGTTTTTCTGAAAGCCTTGATTGTGCATACGCTTTGCGCACACACAATCAAGGCTTTCAGAGCTAATCCAGTGCTATTCGTTGCTAATAAATCCGGCGGGTTGGGCCTCCGCAGCATTTTCGATCGCGGCTTTCAAGGTATGCCAGGAGAGGTTAGCACACTTAATCCGTACAGGAAACTGTGCAACCCCTTGCATTACATTCAGCTTGCGCTGTTCCTGGGGAAACTCCTCTTCACCGCGCATCATGGCCTGGAACCGCTGCACCATCGCCAGGGCTTCCGTCGTCGTTTTGCCCCGCAATGCCTCAGCCATCAGATCCGCAGAGGCCATAGAAATAGCGCACCCTTCACCGTCAAAGCGCACCTCTTCAATGCGATCGCCCGCCTCATTCAAATGCAGGGTCAACTCGATCGTGTCACCACAGGACGGATTGTGTCCCTTCTGGTAGCGATCTACCGGATCGGTCTTGCCCTTGAACTTGGGCTTCTTGTAGCGCTCCAAAATAACTTGCTGATACAGGTCGCGGAGATTATCGAGGGACATGATAGTTCTGGCTACGATGATTCAGACTCTTACCGAATAAAAGCCTCCACCTCCATCCTAACAGCCCTATCGAGTTTCACTCTTTGGTTCGCTTGTGTGGAGGAGAGTTCTAAACCTGGTACCCACCTAACCCTTCTCCCGAGAGAGGGGAGATAGAGCGGGACGGTTCAAACTCTAAACAGACTCGGTTCGGTCAGCCACACGTCCCACGACCCCACAGCCAATTCCCTCTTCACCCATAATGAAAGAAAACTAAGTTTTTCTGCTGTCCTCCCCCCGATCTACTCATTCACTCATCGGCTCGCCCATGCTCCCTCGCGACGAACTTCTCAAAGGCATCGAAAACCGTGACACTGCGACCCGGATTTTGGATCAGGCCGAACAGGCAATCAAAACCTGGGATGTGGTCTGCTCCGATTTTCTATCTCCGCCTGAGCTGGCCGAGGTGCAGCGCATGTTTGCCCGATTGACGGAGGTGCAGCTCTTTCCCTGGGGCGGCTATCCTCAGGCAGAGCGCCAGCGAGTCGCGATCGCCCGCGCCGACTTGCCCTTAGAGGCGGAACAGGTGGCGATCGCAGCGGTTTCCATCAGCGGCAACTTCTTGTTTGACCCGGCTACCCACCGAGATTTTCTAGGGGCACTTTTAGGAACGGGAATTGTGCGCGAAAAAGTCGGGGATATTGTGGTGCTGGGAGAGCGCGGTGCCCAGGCGGTCGTGGTGCCAGAGTTAGTCGATTTTCTGGGAATGAACCTGACACAGGTGCGATCGGTACCCGTAAAGACTACCCCCATTCCTCTGAGTGACCTGAAAGTTCGGGAACCAAAGAAAAAAGAGATGACAACCGTTGAAGCCTCGCTGCGATTGGATGCAGTAGCCTCCGCCGGATTTGGTATGTCTCGTAGCAAGATGGTGGATCTGATTAACGCTGGGGATGTGCGAGTCAACTGGAAGGAAATTACCCAGGCCAGTCATTCCTTAAAGGAAGGGGATTTAGTTGCCATTCGTGGCAAGGGGCGTCTGGAAGTAGGTGAGGTTGCTGTGACGAAAAAAGACCGCTTTCGGGTGCAGTTAACGCGTTTCATGTAATTTCTTCAGCCAATTCTTAACCTACACATTGGCAACCTCAGTCTGGGATAGGCTGAAGCACCTATTTTGTCAGCAATTCTCATTTTGAAATCAGGCCCGAAAACTGCGCTAAAGGCGCGCGGTTTTCGGGTATCAAAGCCAAGAGTTCACGCCCTAGGGGCGTGAACTCTTGGCTTTGATACCCATATTGAGAATTGCTGCTATTTTGTCATGCGCCTCGCGCGTGCCAAAATGGGTGTTTTCGAGTGCCGTGCGATGCGGGGTCCTCGAAAACACCCTTACCTCAAACTCAGGTTTGACGCTACTTAGTGACGCCAGTGTATAGGGTTAAGGGTTTGAACGACGTGATTGAAGCAAATGTAACAGAGTGTCAAACAGTTTCGTCCAGATTCCCGTTACAGTAATTAAATGTTCCTTGCTGGGTTCACGGGAGTCTGGGGCATTGGCTAGAGATCCCGCCCTATCTCAGTCCAGTATCTTTGGAGTTTTCAGGTACTTCTCGACCCTGCTGGAACCTCCTGGGTACGGTCTGTAGCACATGCATGATGGACATCCCTGTGCACTCATAACTGTTTGCACCTTTCTCACACTGCGAGGCGATTAGATTGGACGACACGTTTCAGGTATACATCAACCGGGTTGCACGGCTGACCCTACCGGAAGCTCACCGCACTCAGCTTCAACATATTCAAACCTCTCCGAAGTTTCGGTTGGGGCCGGATGGTGCTGTCGAGACTATGCCGTTCCCGGGGTTTTCGGTCATCACTCCTCCCTGGCGCGATGATGCCGAAAATAGTGAGTTCTATAGCCAATTACAGGAACTGCAGCAGTCGGTGGTCAAAGCATTGCCACCGGGCTTACTCGTACCCGTTCCGCCCGAAAGCTTCCACGTTACCCTGGCCGATCTGATTTGGGATGGGATTTATCGGGATGCTGCGGCTCGGCCAAACTTTGATCAGTTGTTGCGCGATCGCATCGCCCAAATCCTCCACGAAGTTCAACCAAGTCTACAAACCGGCATTCCGGCCTACTGGCAAATGCTGGGGCTCGCCATCCGTACCCGTGCCGTTAGTGTGTGCCTGGCTCCCAAAGATGAAGGAGCCTATGAGCAGGTGCTCGCTTTGCGGCGTGCCATCTATCAAAACTCTGACCTGATGGGCCTGGGAATTGAGCAGCAGTACCATTTGACCGCTCATATTACCCTGGGTTACTTCGGCAACATCCCGGAAGACTTAGACCGGGATGGTATCAGCGAAACCTTAAGCAACCTCAATCTGGATTGGTTGAGTCGAGAAAATATGCAATCTGTCTGGTTACACCGAGCAGAACTGCGTAAATTTGATAACATGACCTACTACTATCGGGAGCCCGATTGGCCAGTGGTTGAGTTATAACTGCTAGGTATGAAACCGGAATATGCCCCTCAAAAGAAAGATGAAGCCTTTGGGCTTGTGCCAATCTGGAAAAATCCAGCGGGCGATCGCGTGTTGTTAATTCAACACCACGCGGGCCATTGGGGCTTTCCGAAGGGGCATGCCGATCCGGGAGAAACGGCTCTAATGACCGCTTGTCGGGAATTTGAAGAAGAAACGGGGATTACCGAGTACAAGGCACTCCCCGATAAGACCTTTATTGAGCAATACCGCTTTATGCGGGATGGCTACAGGGTCGAGAAGACCGTGACCTATTTCCTGGCCTGGGTTTATTCCACAACTGTGGTCTGTCAGGAACAGGAAATTCGTAATTACGCCTGGCTCCTGTTTGACGATGCCGCCCGCCAGATTAGCTTTAATCCAGCTCGGCAAGTGTTGCGGCAGGTGCAGGCCCATCTTCCCACCCTTTGAGGCAACCGTCTGTGCCTTCCTGGTCAACCATGCGAACCCGCCGTGGCTTGTTTGTGGGGCTGGTAACGCTGGATCTGCTCTACCAAGTAGAATCCGTTCCTCTCCCTGATCAAAAGATTGTCGCCCTTGACGATACCCTGGCTGCTGGCGGGCCAGCTACGAATGCTGCCATTACCTTTGCCTATTTAGGTGACCTCCCCACCATTCTTGGGGTTCTAGGTCGCCATGCTTTGACCCTGCCGATTCAGGCTGACCTGGCTCAGCATGGAGTAGATTGGCGTGACCTGGATGAGGATACGTTGATCTCGCCCCCCGTGTCTTCGGTCCTGGTAACCCGTAGTACTGGGGAGCGGGCAGTCATTTCCCGTAATGCCACGCGGACGAAGGTGCCGGGCGATCGCCTTCCCCCATCTGTAGCAAAAGAATTAGAACAGCAAGCCTTCCACATCGTTTTGATGGATGGCCACCAAATTCCTATTGGGCGAGAAGTCGCCCAACACGCCCGTCAGTATGGCATCCCGGTAGTGATGGATGGTGGCAGTTGGAAAGACGACTTTGATACGGCGATGCCATGGATCGACTATGCCCTTTGCTCGGCACACTTCTCCCCACCGGGTTGCCGGGATGAAGCTGATGTAATTGCGTTCCTGCGCGATCGCGGTATCACGCACATCGCTATCACCCACGGCGGCGACCCCATCACTTATGTCACACCTGAAGAGACGGGCACTGTAGCCGTACCCACGATCCGGCCCGTTGATACGCTGGGAGCGGGGGATATTTTTCACGGTGCATTTTGCCATTTCATCCTGCGAACCGATTTTCGAGAAGCGTTGGCCCAGTCCGCAGAGGTGGCGGCACGTTCCTGTAAGTCTTTTGGCACGCGCCACTGGATGCGGGAAGGATAGATTTTCTCGTTTTTGAATGGAGTTATGACATGGGATGTGGAATCGCTCTACATCCCATGTCATAACTCCATTCAGCAATATCTAAACTTTTACCCGCTTTTAGTAATTCGCATGCATCAGCATGATGTAGGTTATAGCAGAACGCTACGACCTGTCGCGCTGATGCGTCCGAATGCCTATTGACTGGGAGCCGAGAAGAGGCAAGCCATGGCTAAGAAATATTCCGTCAACCTCGAAAACGATGAACTGATTTCCGTAGAAGTGGATGGCATAACCTACGGCAGCCCCTACGAAATTTCAGATAGCGCGGATCGAGCCAAGATACTGGCGATGGTAGAAAGCCAGGGTGCTCACGATAATACCCTTGAGGAACTGGGGATAGACGACGACATCTTTGATATGACGATGGATAGGCCGTCGCTAGAGACAACAAGCTCCGACGTTGACGTATCTATCGTGCCGAAGGTCGTCGGTTCCATTTTTCTGGGAGTTTCGGTACTGCTGTTAAGCCTGGCAGCCTATACCGGGCTCAGGACACGGGAAGCAATTGCTCACGAAGTTACCACTACCGGCAAAGTCGTAGACGTCGTGACCCGTAAGGATAAGGAGGGGGACGCTTTCTCTTACCCCACCGTCACCTTCTGGTTACCCGACGATCAGCAGCACACCACTGAGCTGGGCGGTGGTAGCACCCAATCGCCTTATGAAGTTGGTGAGCAGGTGACCATTGCTTATGACCCCGCCAACCCCGATGATGCGCGGATTAAGTCCGTCAGTAGCACCATCGGCCTCTGGTTTCTGCCCGTTCACCTTGGCTTTATGGGCACCCTATTTGGCGGTGGAACGCTTCTGGCACTCTGGCTGATCAAAACCGATTTTGGGAATTCCTCAAAGTCCTAATTTTTTGGGAAAGAACAGCTTCGCAACCCTCAAAAAACATTGCAGAAACGGGTTATGGTTTAAACCCACAGATGGGGTGTGATGAAAGGGGCACTTCGCCCCCCTTTCATCACACCCCATCTACAGGTCCAGAACACTACCCCGATCCGGAAGCCTTAGCTCACAGAAACAGGGTTGGACTTCGCCACACTGGGCCGCCAACGGTTTGCAATGGGCATGCGCCAACCAGAGCCAAAGGCGCGATCGCTAATCTTTAACCCCGGTGCAGCTTGCTTGCGCTTAAATTCTGCAATGGTCACCAGGCGCACCACCTTGTCTACCACAGCCGGATCATGGCCTGCCGCGACAATCTCAGCAGGGGATTGGTGATCCTCAACAAAGCGATCGAGAATGTCATCCAGCACATCATAGGATGGCAGAGAATCCTGATCCACCTGTCCTGGCTTGAGCTCAGCACTGGGGGGTTTGGTGATGACATTGTTAGGAATGACTTCTTGAGGATTTGACATGCCATAGTGCCACTCCTGCCAACCACCCTCGTTGAGCCACTGGCACACTGAATAGACCCAGGTTTTGGGCACATCGGCGATCGCCGCTAATCCCCCATTCATATCCCCATACAACGTGCAATAACCCACCGCCATCTCAGATTTGTTACCCGTGGAAATCAGCAAATGGCCAAGTTTATTGGACACAGCCATCAGCAACACACCCCGAATGCGTGATTGAATATTTTCCTCGGCTATCCCAAACTGGGTTCCTGCAAACACAGGTTCCAAACTTTTATCAAAAGCCTTCATGGGCTCTTCGATGGGGAGCGTATGGGTTTGTATACCCAGGTTGTCGGCCAGGGACAGGGCATCCGTGATGGAGTGGTCAGAGCTGTAGGGGGATGGCATCAGGATGCCGAGTACATTTTCAGAACCGAGGGCGGCGGTAGCGATCGCCGCGACCAAAGACGAATCAATTCCCCCGCTCAGCCCCAACACGACCCGCTGAAAACCACACTTTTGCACATAATCTCGCACACCCAACACCAACGCTCCCCAAATTTCCGCTTCGGGACACTCGGGCAATGGGGTGATCGTACCCCGCTTGATATTTCTGGTGTTAGGGTCAAAGGTGACAATGCGCAAATCGGTTTCGAAGGATGTGGCCCGTTCCACCACTTCGCCATGCCGATTAAATGCAACGCTATTGCCGTCAAAAATCAGGTCATCGTTGCCACCCACCTGATTGGCGTAGAGGATGGGCAAATGGCACCGCTTCGCCCCATGGTGCAGCATTGCTTCGCGCATGTGTTGCTTACCTACACAGAAGGGCGAGGCCGATAAGTTCACCACCAGATCAGCGCCTTTCGCTGCTAAATCATCCACCGGATTCACGTTATACGTGCGCTTGCCCCAAAACTCCTCGTCATTCCAGAGGTCTTCGCAGATGGTGACGCCGACCGTAACTGTGGTATCTCCGACAGCTACTTGAAAGCAATCGCTGGCATTGCCCCGCTCAAAATAGCGATCCTCATCAAACACGTCGTAGGTCGGTAGCAGCCGCTTGCGGAAATACTGCTGCACCTGCCCGCCTTCCAACAAAGCTGCCGTATTGTAAAGCGGTTTCCCACCCGACACGATCGCCTGATCATTGCGCTCCACTGTCCCCACCAGCACCGCTAACTCTGGGGGCAAATCTCGCGCCAATTGCTCCAGGGTGCTTTCCATCGTGGTGATAAAGCTGGGTTGCATCAGCAAATCGCGCGGTGGGTAACCACACAAAGCAAGCTCAGTGGTAAGGAGTAACCGGGCGTCTTGAGCGATCGCCTGCTGTGCCGCCTCCAAAATACGCTGAGCATTACCAGCCAAATCTCCAATCGTGGGGTTGAGTTGAGCGATCGCAATTTTCATAGCTATTAATTAGATAAACACCAAAGGTTTGTCTTTCAAAGGAGCAAACGCATCAGCGTCAAAGCGATAGAGCGCCGCAGGACGACCCGCCCCACGGGTTACTTTGACACCCGTATCCGTCAAGAACCCTAGCTTCAAAAGCCGCGAGCGGAAATTGGAATAATCAGAAAACCCATCCCCCAACACGGTGGTGTAAAGCTGGTACAGATCCCCCAGAGTAAACAGTTCAGGCAGCACATCAAAGGCGATCGGGCTATACTCCAACTTGTTACGAAGGCGGCGGTAGCCGTATTGCAGAATTTCACTATGGTCGAACGCTAAATCGGGAAGCTGGTTCATGGGAAACCAGGCAATGCCGCTAACCCCATCCGCAATAAGCTCGGCTTCTGCAAACCGTACCAGGGCGAAGTAGCTGACAGAGAGGTAGCGATTGCCATAACTATCCGTCGCTTCCCGTGGATCTCGACTGGGACCGCCAAAGGTATAGAGCTGTTCCAGGTACAAATTATTGACGCGAATCTTCTCAGCCAGCACCCGATAAGCCGCTTCCTCCAGGGATTCCCCCTCCCGCACCAGAGTTCCTGGTAAGGACCAGCGATGCAAAAACGGCTCTTTATCACGCAACACTAACAGTACCAGCAGCCGATTCTGGTCGGTATCGACCGAGAAGATGACATTGTCTACCCCGACTTTGAACTGGGCGAGTGCCCGCTGGGCAATAGACTTTTTGGGGCGGCGTCCTGGCATGTATACAATTTCTCTCGATGAATATATTCCTCAATGGGCGGCGTGAGCACGCCGGATGCGTGAGTTTCGCGGAAACGGGTGGATGAGATGGGAAGACCCATCAGGTCGGCGATCGCCACCCTGGCTCCCATCTGCTTTACTGTCTCCAGATCGGCTGTTTCAAGCTGGAAACCAGGGCGCGGAACTACCAGTAGCTTAACTTGCCGTAGCAGGTCTTCCACCCGATACCAGCGAGGGAGTTGGGGCACGAGATCCGAACCGATGACCAGGGTAAATTCGGCCTGCTTCCAGTGTGCCCGAGCCCGTTCCACCGTGACTACAGCCCGAGGGCTACTCAAGTCAGGAAAGAGTTGAATAGTTTGGCGAGGTGGATCGATCGCCTGAATCATCAGGCTCAGCATCCGCATTCGGTGCTCCAAAGGGGTCTGATGAGATTTAAAGGGGTTGTCAGAAGCCCACACAGCTACGCCATCAAAGTGATGGGAGAGCCAAACCAGAATTTCCTGATGGGCAGCAGTAGGGGGATCGGCGCTGGTGCCGAAGAGGGCGATGTGTTGCATTTTCAGGGGTAGATGGGTGGATGGGTAAATGGTGGATAGGTGGGGAGTTATTAATGGTGTTCAGTATAGGTTTGGTGGATGCGGTTGTGGATTTGGGTAGTAAGCTCAACCAGGGCGGGGGAGAGTTGGGGGGTGTAGAGGGTGGGTTGAGTAACTTGGCGGAGGTTAGCGGGAAGATGGCGAACCTGAGTAGTAGTGCGTCGGGCGATCGCACTTAAGGATTCCGGGTGCAATAACCGTTCTCCAGAACGCATGACAGGCTTTAAGAGCGGCTCTTCATCGGAATTTGGGGCTTCATTAGAAAGGACTAAGCGATCCTGGAGAAAGGTTCCGTCGCGATCAGTCTGCCGAAAAACTTGCTTGCGTCCGGGGTAGGTTACCTTGCCGCTGGCCGCTTTCATGGTGGGGATGCCGTCAATTTCAACCAACTTATACACCCCATTCACGGGGGAACCGCTGACAAGCCGAGTGCCCAAGCCATAACCGTCGATACAAGCTCCAGCCTCGTTTAAGCGCTGGATTTCGTACTCGTCGAGGTCGCCACTGGCAAAGATAGTGACATCAGGGAGAAGCGATCGCACCTTCTGCGATAACTCGATGAGGTTACCCGAATCCAGTCGCACGCCACTGAGCTCGATCTCCCCTGCCCGTACACGCCGAGCCAACGCCTGGGCAGCTTCCAGCGTATCGTACGTGTCAATGAGCAATGGGGCTTTTGGGAAATAACGATGGAAGGCTGTAAATGCCTGTTGTTCGCTTCCTTCCATTGCCTCTAGTGCCATCACCAGGGCATGAGCCATTGTGCCGCTGGGTCGATAGCCCAATTCCAGCGAGGCCAGCACGTTGGAGGTCGCATCCATCCCTCCAGCCAAAGCCGCCCGCGCGGCCCAGAGGGAGGCTTGAGGGCCAAAAGCACGCCGGGTACCAAACTCCAGCAGGCTAGCGGACTCACCTGCCACGTCCCGTAAGCGCGCTGCTCGCGTTGCCACTAGGGTTTGATAGTTCAGGGTATTAAGCAGATAAGTCTCAACTAACTGAGCCTGCCATAGGGGCGCTTCGATCCGTAGCAAGGGTTCGTTCGCAAATACCACAGTCCCTTCCGGCACAGCCCAGACGTCCCCCTCGAAACGAGCCTCTGCTAACATCTGCCAGAAGGCATCTGGGACGCTATCAAATACTCCGGTCGCTTGTAGCGCCTCGATATGCTCGGCAGTAAATTGCAAATGCTTCAAATAATCCAAAACTTGCGTCAGTCCCATGGCAACCAGATAGCCAAAGTTATCAGGAAGACGACGGGCAAATAGTTCAAAGCTAGCCCGCTTTTGATGCAGCCCTTCTCCCACATAACAGGCCGACATGGTGAGTTGGTACAAATCAGTTAGCAGACTGGTATCAGACAGACGCACTTGAGAAAGAGCCAGGGATTGCATAGGGCCACCATCCGGTAAGGGGCACGGGATAATTTTGTGATCTGGATGCATTAACCTCGACCGGGTCGACTACACCAACCCTCTATCTAGGCCCGATATTCCTGGTAACACAAGACATCGAATATAGTGATTTTAACCAAAAATATTCTGTCCGTCCAGAAAGCAAACAGCTATTTTTTCAACGTTCTCTAACGTTTGACTGAATCAAAGCCACCTTAAGAACCCCACATTATATTAAATACAACTAAAACTAAATATTTCTTAACTTCAATTTCTGCCAGTATTGTCCCCGTCACAGCAACCTTAATTTAGTTGCTGTAGAGTGCGAAGTAGCTCTGCCACAACAACCCATCACACATCTAAAACAGTATCTAACCTATGTTCAGGGATGGGACATTTTTCGCCCCCATCCCTAAACATAGGCAAGCAGAAGACTCAAAAGGCTGTGCCGCCCACTTCGGGGACGGCGCAGCCTTTTGAGTCTTCTGTTGATCAAGCCAGCAATTCTCAGCTTTGAAGCCCGAAAATAGGCCGCCGAAGGCAGGTTATTTTCGGGTTGGATTCCAAAATGAGAATTGCTGTGATCAAGCTGAGCTACTTGACTGTGAATATAACAAGGGCACAGCTAATGTAGCTGTGCCCCGAGTGTTTACAGTGATTCGTCATGTATTGATAGCAACAGCACTCAGATACGTAACTAAGGAACTTTCCCAAATTCAATCAGCCTACCTGGAGCGAAAACGGTATGACTCGTTAAGGAACGGGTCTTATTTCTTCAACTCCCGTTTAGATCACCTTAGAAAGTATTAGAAACCCTTATTGGGTGCTGCACTTTGACAAAGAAACCGATGTAATGAAACAGCTCCTTTTCCTTAATGGAGTGAACGATCCGTAACTTTACAGAAATCAGGTCGATTGAAAAGCAACATCCACATCGGCGAACTAAGGAACCTTCCGCGATTGATGTATTCGACTTGGAGCGAAACCTTTTAGCAATTCAGTTAGATAACTAAATTGTGGTTTTAAAACTCCCTTCTGTTTAGCTGGGAAAGTATTAGAACAACCTGTGAACTGCTGGATTGAGACAATGCAACAGAACTTGACTTAACAGCTCCTTTTACCTCATGTGGTGAATGATTTCAAAACCTTGTGGATTGAAATCGTCGGATAACAGGACTTTGCTGATAGCAGCGCCCAGGTAAATCAACTGAGGAACTTTCTTACATTTTCAATCGATACAAATGGAGTGAAATAATCTCAATAACCAGTTCAAGACTGTGCTTATTGTTTTCAATCTCCCATTTTGACTAGATTAGAAAGTATCAGGGCCACCTGTTGGGTACTGCACTTGGTCAACGAGACAGATTTGATAGGACAGCTCTTTTACCTCATGTAGTGAATATGAACTTGGCTGTTTAATCTGCCAGGGAAGCTATCTGCTTCAATTACTACTATAAAGCCTACAAACCAGGGATCAAGACCTTGAAATCAAAGTTTACTTTGAATGAGTATCTACTTCACAAAAAACCCCAAAGCTCCGTATACCAGAGGTTATGAAAAATGAAGATAATGCAGAAGTTTGCATTTTTATTCTCTAAATATCACAACCGTATTTTCAGGGATCATCTATAAATTATGATTAATTCCATAATTTTTACGTTTCAAGCAATTCAAATAAAACAAAAAAACCTCATTCCAAAGATGGAATTGAGGCTTTTTTATGGGCACTTACGCTCTCTCAATTGGCTCAGAGATGAGAACCACTAAACTCTGTTATTTGATCTTTCAAGCAAAAATAATCAATCTAATACAAGTGAATTGATCGTAGAAGATGATGAGATTTCTGGATCTAATCCACTATTGAGTTATTTTTCATCCTAGTAGTCTTCCCAGGAAGGAATTGGTGAATGATACTAAAGTTTACCTTGTTCCAAGTAGCTCGATTTGAATATATAAACCCCAAAATGCTGTATTTCGTATTCAGCAAGCGACACCGCGTTTTGGTTTTATCTTTAATAATGCAGAGCCCTCCTTCTAATATCATTTTGTTCCAGCAGAAATTTCTGTGTTTTAGGGCAGGATTTGAACCGCAGCGATCGCCCATCCTCCTCAAGCCTCATCCATTGCACCAAAACCCTGCCAAAATAAGAAAAATCGCGTCTTGGAAGAGAAAGCCGTGGCCAGGGTCGTTCTAGACAGCATTACCCGTCGCTTCAATAACGTAACCGCCATTGAAGACATAACCTTCGAAGTACCCGATGGAGAGTTTTGGGTGCTGGTTGGGCCATCAGGGTGCGGTAAGTCTACAATCCTGCGCACCATTGCGGGCTTAGAGGCGGTAACCGGAGGGAATCTCTATATTGGCGATCGCCGAGTCAACGACATTCCTGCCCGGCAGCGCGACGTAGCAATGGTCTTCCAGAATTACGCCCTGTATCCTCACATGACGGTGGCAGAGAACTTGGCCTTTGGACTGAAGATGCGGCAGGCCGAGCCGTCGAAGGTGCGCGATCGCATCGAAACCGTTGCCCGCTCCCTTAATATTGCTCACCTCTTAGACCGCAAGCCCCGGCAGTTGTCGGGAGGGCAGCAGCAGCGAGTGGCACTAGGCCGAGCGATCGCCCGTCAACCCCAGATTTTTTTGCTAGACGAACCTTTGAGTAACCTGGATGCTCAACTACGCGATGATACCCGCGCTGAACTGAAGCAGTTGCATCGAAATGTGGGCATCACCACCATCTATGTCACCCACGACCAGATCGAAGCCATGACCCTGGCCGACAAGATTGTGGTGCTCAACCAGGGCCGTATTCAACAAATTGGCGACCCGCAGACTGTATATGCAGACCCTGCCAATGCAATGGTCGCATCCTTCATTGGCAGCCCTCCAATGAATTTGCTTAACAGCATTTATCGCGAAGGTAAGTTCTGGATCGAGGGGCAAGCAGTCTCCTGCCCGGAACGGTTGCAAGGAATGTTGCGGTCAGCTCAGGGCCAGCGGTTCTCTTTAGGGTTGCGTCCAGAGCAAATTCAACTGGTTTCAGCCAACGGTTTAGCCTGCCTGGAAGGTATCGTAACCGTGGTCGAACCTTTGGGACGGGAAATCTTAGTCCGGCTGGAAATTCCCAGCCAGAATGGCTCCTCCACCCCGGTGATGAATCTTTGTGTTGCACCAGCTGAGCGGCCTGGAGTGGGCGATCGTCTCCACCTATCCTTCAACCCCGACCACTTATATGTATTTGACGCCTCCACAGGAGAGCGACGAGGATGAATGCTTCAACAGCCTTCTATCCTTTGTTTTTGGAACTACGAAGTTTCACCATCCATATATTACCATTCTGCTGAACTATTAATTTCTTGCACGACTGTAGAAAAGCTGGATACTTCTTATTAATATTTAGCTGTTTAAGCGCTGTTGTAATAGGGCACTTATACTTCTGGCTGAATTGGCTACCAACTATGGAAATAGTGATAAATTCCGAAGGTTTATTTGCTTCTATTGCTTCAATTATGGATACTATAGCTGCTTCTAGCTCTTCGGCGCTTTTAAGATTTAATTGTGCCTTTTGCACTGAATTGCTAGTAATTGTAATAGCAGATTTTCGAGTCTCACTTAGTTGTTGTTTAGCCTCCTGTCTTGCCTGATATTGTTTGACTTGCTCTGAATCTGGAAGAGTAAAGAGGCTAACATAAAGCCCAGATTCTCCTGGAACCTGATGAATAGCAAACAGGTTGGAATAGCTAACTAATAATTCCTTTACAGATCTACCAGGCAAGTAAGTTCCAATGATTTCAGAGATGCGAAAGCCTATTCTTTCCTGGAATCGTTTTGACACAACTGCAAGCTGAATAAAGGTTTGACTTGTTTTTTGTTGTTCTTCCCAAACAATATGTTGTAGGTGCATGATCGCATCTTCCAGGCTGGGCAACATTGCAGTTGGATATATACAGGTGTCTCCAGTACGGCTATTCAGAATAGAAAGAGTGCCATCCGACTGCTTTTGAATCTGGTAGGCGATCAACCCTTGTTGTTGTAACTTTATGTACAGGCTGGTCATTACTTTGTCAGAAGAACACACTAAAACTTCTTGAACATTTTTATAGTGTTCTTTCAGAGAAGTACCAACTGTAATCATCTTGCCATCGGCCATGTCCTTGCCTTTTGGTACATGAATCAGGTCATAATGGCGTTGATGCAATTCCTCATCATGTTTTCCGAGTTTTTTCCAGTCAGCAAAGGCAATCTTGACTTGAAGTGGATAAGTGCATAAACTAGCCAGAAAATTTTCTTGCTCGGCACTCAGTTGTAGATTTTCAGCATCAAGAAGCAGAAGGGAAATTCCCCTGTTTTCTAGCTCAGCTACGGTTGTTCCTTGATCAAGAATTTCTAAGTCAGATACTAGAAGCTGATATTCTTGCGTGCTTAAGAAGGTGGTATCAAAAAAAAGCTTCAATAGTTTTTGGCACTTCAAGACCTTTTGGTCATCGGGAACTTCGCCTAAAGTAGTGGCTAGTTTTTGAAATAGTTTGGACTGATTCGTCGGATTTTGCCAGTCATTCTGGCGAATGCCTTCAGCTAGCCAGTTTGGATTTTGTTGGTATTGAGTAGCGATCGCCTGACAAACCCTGTGGGCAAGCTGGGATGCAATATCCAAAGTATTTCTGGTGTCTGTAGACATTTTCGGTCTGGCAATACTGAGGTCATAACGTTATCAGTCAGTATTCCCGGTAGAGCTTGATTTATGACAGGAAACTAAGCCGGTAAGAACCAGTAAAAATTTACACTTCACAGAATCAAAATCGGCCTTCCAGGTGAAGTCAGGTCATACAGTTGGGTGACTTTTGTAGGGCAACTTGGTGGTTTTGCGTAATCAGTAGTCTGACATTGGGTATTCCTCAAAGGAGCTGTCACTACACCGCAACTCCTCGTCACGATTTACCGTTGGAAGGTTATAGACCGATGATTCATCACATTTCGATTGCAGCCCAAAATCCCCTTCATGTGGCACAGGTTCTCGCCGAAATTATGCAAGGCCAGTGGGCGCCCTTCCCGCCTCACCCCGGCAGCTATATGGCCATGGCGATGGATGAGCAAGGAACTATGATTGAGGTGTACCCCGCTCAAACGGTACTGGTTCCAGGAACAGAGGACGTTGCTTTTGCACAGAACTCCGAAGCCGGTTACTTTAGCCCTACCCACGTTGCCCTTTCTGTGGCGATGGAGCAAGCCCAGATTGAGGCGATCGCCCAACGGGAAGGTTGGCACGCGATCCGCTGTAACCGAGATGACTTGTTTGAAGTGATCGAATTTTGGGTAGAAAACCACCAGCTCGTGGAGCTGCTGACTCCTCAACTGGCTCCCCGCTACATCGCCCTGATGCACCCTGAAAATCTACAAAAGAACTTGGAAGCCTTCCTGGCAGCGGCCGATTTAGCCGTACCTGCCATGGCAACAGCCTGAAAAGTTTTTACAGCCTCGGTCCCATAGGTTGTATCAAAGGGCAAGAGTCGGGGGTTCCCCCGACTCTTGCCCTTTGATACAACTTAATTCTGAAAAATAGTCAAAACTTGGTTAATCAAACAGAACTTTAAGGATGGATAGGTCATCACCAAAGGTTTTAGTTTGACTCAGGGTGCTAATTTCTTTGAGCATTTGATCCAGATTGGCCGTGATTTTCATATCTGCCAGTAAATCGATGAAAGTGTTGAATGTCCAGGCATGCGGTTCAGGTTGGCCGGGCACATCGTAAATGCCATCGCTGAACACGTAAAGCAGGCTACCCGGAGGAATTTCGCAGCGATTGCTGACGTACATTTCGTCGGGCATCATCCCAACAGGCATCCCAGGGGTCTTGAGCTTTTTGATTTGCACTGTGCCACCGCTCCCTGGAATCACGAGCACCGCAGGAGGATGGCCGGCACTGGAGTAAAGCAGTTGCCGCCGCACACGGTTATAAACCCCATACCAAATGGTGAAGTACTTGTCGTTCTGGTCGTCCATCTGAAAGGTTTCATTGAGGGCGCGCAGAACACTATGGGGTTGGTAGAAGTTGACGCTGGGGAGAGATTGCGATCGCAGCAAGTTTAGAACAGTAATGGATGGCAGCGCCGAACCCAACCCATGGCCTGATACATCCAACAGATATAGGGCCAGGTAATCCGGATCCAACCAGTAGTAATCGAAGCAATCGCCTCCCAACTGGCTAGAGGGGATGAAGCGCGAGTCGATCCGCACGCGCTCATTCATGGGAGATGGCAGAAGCGATTGCACATAAGAGGCTGCTTCCATCAGCTCCTTCTCCAGCAGCAGCTTCTGAGTTTGTAAATCTTCACTTAACTGGTGCAACCGCAGCCCAGCCCGCACTCTTGCTTGTAGTTCCGGCAGCTCAATGGGCTTGGTTAAAAAATCATCAGCTCCCGTATCCAGCCCCTGAACCCGGTCTTCAACACTTCCCCGAGCCGTCAGCAGGATAAAAAAAGTTGTGGAAAGATTGCTATCGGCCTTAACCTGACGGCAGACCTCTAATCCATCCATCACGGGCATCATCCAATCACAGATAATTAAATCGGGAGGATTTTGATGGGCATGGGCCAACCCTTCTTGGCCATCAGCTGCCAGATCCACGGTATACCCCTCAGCCTGCAATGCCTTGTGCAGGATGGTCTGCATTGTTTTGTCATCTTCTATTACGAGGATCCGGGTCATGGGAGCGTTATGCCGTTAACCGTAAAGCGTTGAGTGTAAAAGTTGATTATCAGAATGATCCTTATTAACGATTTTGGGAACATTGAGATAGAAATTTATAGAGAGGCATGACGTTCTTTCTTCGGCTTGCTAAGACAGGATATAGAGCGCAGTGCGACTTCACCATTAGGTCAGGGTCTTGAAAGTACTCCAGAGCCAACAACTTCAGGTCAGTACGGAACTTGTAGCCCTCAATCAAGTTCTATCCTGGTTTGAGGATTTTGACCACACTTTCATTCCAGAGGCGGTTTGGCTACAATGCCAGCTTGCTCTGGCTGAAGGCTTTACCAACGTTGTGCGTCATGCCCACAAGGGCAAGCCCAGCACAACGGTCATTGACTTAGAGGTGGTGATTTTGGAAGATCGCCTCGAAATTCGAATTTGGGATTATGGCCCACAAACCAATCTCAACGAAGTGATCGACACCCTATCACAAGAAATGGATCGAGAGGCTGAAGGAGGGCGCGGCCTGAAGCTGATGAAGAAAGTCGCCGATGTGTTGAAGTATCAGCGGGGAGATGATCAGCGGAATTGTCTACTCATCGTTAAGCAATACAACGCTCTTTAAGGGAAGCCAAAGTACCCTCTCTTGGGTCATGTTTCAAACGTGTGGATGGGGTGGAAGGGGCCCGAAGCGCCCCTTCCACCCCATCCACATGTCTAGAATGCGTGAGATCGCTAATTGTGGCAAAATTTGAGCCCGAGTACTGCCGTGTTGCACGACGACAGTACTCGGGCTCAAATTTTATTGTGGCAAGAGAAAACACGAATAGAAATATTGCTATAGAATTCCCTTAGCGTTTGGGGAGTAGGGCCATGCGGTGGGAAATGGGGCGTCGCAGTACCAATGTGCAGGATCTCCGGGGGGCTGGCGGGGGCCGCACAATGGTTGGAGGTGGCATTGGGGCTATCCTGGTGGCCTTATTGGTGTTCCTCCTGGGTGGAGACCCTTCAGCCATTCTGGGATCAGGGCCATCAGATTACTCTGCACCTCCCACGCAGACAGCCGGTAATGATCAGGAAATTGAGTTTGTCTCACGGGTCTTAGGCTCGACGGAAGATGTCTGGAGCCAGATATTTCAAGCCAATGGTACCCGGTACGTAACACCAGAGTTGGTTGTTTTTTCAGGAGCTGTCGAATCCGCCTGCGGTCGAGCTGGGGCATCTGTAGGACCCTTTTATTGCCCGTTAGATCAGAAGGTTTATATTGACCTGAGTTTCTACGATGACCTGAGAAATCAATTGGGGGCCCCAGGGGATTTTGCCCAGGCTTATGTGCTGGCTCACGAGGTCGGCCATCATGTGCAAAACCTGCTTGGTATCTCTGAGCAGGTGCAGAGTCTACAGCAGCGGGTAGGTCGGACTCAGGCTAATCAACTCTCGGTCATGTTGGAGCTTCAGGCTGACTGTTTTGCTGGGGTATGGGCTAACAATGCAGAGCAGTATTACCAGCAGCAGTACCTGGAAGAGGGTGACGTCGAGGAAGCGTTGAATGCCGCAGCTCAGATTGGAGACGATCGCCTGCAGAAACGATCGCAGGGCTATGTAGTGCCGGAGTCATTTACTCACGGTACATCGGCTCAGCGGGCTCGCTGGTTGACTACAGGTTTGCAATCGGGCGATATAAATCAATGCAATACATTTGAAGCCTCGCAACTGTGACTTTCTTCTAAAGGGGGGCCGGAACGGCGGCGCGTCCCCACACCCCCTCGGTCCCAGCAATTCTCATTTTGAAATCAGGCCCGAGAACCGCGCGCCAAAGGCGCGTGGTTCTCGGGCATCAAAGCCAAGAGTTCACGCCCGTAGGGCGTGAACTCTTGGCTTTGATGCCCATACTGAGAATTGCTGCCTCGGTCCAGGAGTTTTTCCTTAAGATACGTATTCGTCGGTATACTCTTGGGTTTCTACATCGAGTACATGAATGGCGCGATCGTAGATGGCTTGCGCTTCTTCTGGCGAGTTGCCGACGCTGAGCATGCCTAACTTGCCGTACTCAGAGAGGCAGCCGATTAAGTGGAAGACACATCCTGTCTCTAAGCTGCTGCTGAAATATAGACGGTTCTGGACAATGATATCCATCAGGTCTTCAGGGAGGAGCCCCTTATAGCGATCGTTCTGCAAGTTATCAGTTGCTACATAGTATTTGGGCTCGTTTCGCTGATTTAGAAACAAGCCTGTCTTACGGTCAAACCGTCCACCCGTTAATAGCTTCAGGGTCATGAAGGGGTGCGTTGTCCCCCCCTTTCGGAGGTTAATTTCGATCGCTTGAATATCCCAGGAGCCATCGGGTTGATGAATTGCCAGGAAATCGACGCTAAAGCGCTCTAAGGCTCCTTTCTCGGCTAACAGTTCGCCTACAGCGTAGCCATAATCCTGTAACTGAAGCCGATAGGCCTCGTCAGCAGGAAAATTACAGCCCAAAAAGATCTGGCCATCTGGCCCGCCCAAAATTTGGTCATGGGTGGAAAGAATTTCTACAGAGCCGTCGGGGTTGATACGAGCCTGAACACTCGGCGATCGCTTCTCTTCCCCTTCAATAAAGGCTTCCACAATGGCTCCCAACTCAGGAATACGGCGACTGTAGTACTCCCAGGTTTCGGTATCGCACTGGAAGCTGAGGTTGTGCATGGCCTGGGCGATCGCCTCCTGCCGTTCCGCAGAGCTGGCAACACCGGGTGCTACATGGCTAAGGGGCCGTAAATCTAGCAACGCATTGCCTTGGCCAGAGAAGCCTTCATTCAATTTCACCACCATCCGCTTGAGATGGGGCTGCCGTTCCCAGAGCTCGGCAGCTCCAGCTACCAACTCGTCAACGGTCCACGCTTCAGGACAACCATCGGGATGAGGGACATTGGCTTCGGCAAAAATCTGGCGGCTGCCGCTCTTGGTGCCCCAGTGCAGCAGATCGGGATCTAGAGCCAGCAGAGGAATTCCTAAGGCTACTGCCAGATCTCGTTCCATGGACGTCGAGTTAAAGCAAGTCATATAGGCGTCTTCTGCACGCAAGGCCTGACGGATGCGGGCCAGAAGGCGAGGCCGCTCCAGGATTTTTTGTGTCAGTGGGCGCGACGAAGAATCGTGGGTGGAGAAGAGCAGGAGACGATTGCGCGCGTGAGAAACCGGAATATCTGGCAACAGCTTCAGATAATATTCCACAATCGTCTCGGGAATCGGCTCAGAGGTAATGTAAATCAGCCGAGTATTCGGGTTCTGTAACCGAATTAATGAGAACAGCAGCCGTTCTTCGTAGTGAATGGCTCCTTTAATTTTGAGCAATTCCTGTTGATCCAGGCTGAGAGAAGGCACAATGACAATGTCGTGCGGTCGCTGATCGAAGTGGTCAACCGCCATCCAGCGGTTAGCCAATTGAGCCTGCAACGAGTGAAACTGATCGACCTCAAGCATAGGGGCAAGCGCGACTCCTAGCATGTTTCCTCTCCTATCAAACCTGGTGTTGAAAGCCCGTACTGTCCTGAAACGCCCCTTCTCAATAGAATTTCGGAAATTACATCACAACGACCTATAGACGTGATTATCCGTCGGCAACGACTGAACTGCTGAGTCTATTGCGCAATCTTAACCGGGGTATTCTGAAGATACCGCCCCTCAAGGTTTCCGTCCTCTCTCTTGATTCGTATAGATGGGATTATTAAGCAATGTTGCCCTCTGACCTCCTGATTAATCGTGTTCGAGGTGAGACGCTGGAACCCAAACGGTTGGAGCTGAATGGGAAGCATCGGGCGATCGCCACTGACCTGATCACCCTCTTTCAAAATCACGTCGGCCAAACCCAGGGAGAGCTGGAAAACCAACTGCGAGAATTGGAGGGGGAGGAGACTGATTTCAAAGTAAAGCGTGGCCTCGCCCATCTGCTCAAAAGTGAAGCCTTCAGCCAGTTCGACATCGTTAGCCCGTTGGAACCTCAGGAATTACGCCAGCGCATCTTTGCCATGTCGGCTCATGCTGCGCCCATTCCCCAAAACGCTACCGCCACCCTCAGCACCCTCGCCAACCATCTCAGCACCGAGCTCGATCGCGAAGTTCTTCCTGCCGAAATTCAGCGCGGGTTGTATGCTGACCTGCGCGAAAATCGCATTCTTACCAGCTTTGACGCCCCTGAGCCGGATGCTCTGCTACACCGTTACAACCTCTCCCAGGTGCAGGGCATTTTCTACAAAGCGACCCATATTCGCATCAACGCCCACCGCAACGATCCGGGGGAGTACAAGCTACTATTCCGTTACTTGAAGCTGTTTGGCCTAATGACCTATATCGAAGGGGATGCCGACCATGGCTTCACCCTGACCATTGATGGCCCCGCCAGTCTTTTTTCTACCAGCACCCGTTACGGCACCGACCTGGCGAAGCTTCTCCCGGCTCTACTCCATGTCACCAAATGGAGCCTGGCCGCCGAGCTTCAAGTCAAAGACAGCTATACCCAAAAGCGCACCACTCGCCGCTTCACCCTCCAGTCCGATTGCGGCCTGGTCACCCACTACCCACCGGGTAAACCCTACGACAGTATGTTAGAGGCTTCCTTTGCCGATCGCTGGGATGACCTCAAAAGCGACTGGAAACTGGAACGGGAAGTTGACCTCATTCCCATCCCGGGCAGCGTAATGATTCCCGACTTCCGCCTGGTTCACGCGGATGGTCGTAGCTTTCTGCTGGAAATCGTCGGCTACTGGCGACCGGAGTATCTCCGCAAGAAATTCTCTCAGGTGCGCCAATCGGGCAGCGACAATCTGATTCTCGCTATCTCCGAACGGCTCAATCTGGAGAAAGCAGGGGTCCGAGTGGATAATATCCCTGCTCGCGTCGTGTGGTTCAAAGAGAAATTGAAGCCGAAGGATGTATTGGCAGCGCTTGAGTTGGAATGAGCCTGGCCCATTCAACTTAGGAGATTTCCAGATAAGAACTTCCCCATTATTTGGAAAAAAGGCGCGGCTTCGCCGCGCCTTTTTTCCAAATAATGGGGATATTGTTTCCCAGAAATCTCCTTAATTACTTGGCTAATACGAACGATAGAGAACCCTTGACTTTCAACCTTTAGAGGATTGGCCACAAGGCGGTAGGATCGTTAAGGACGATGAAGTTTTGATGGGTTTGCTTGTAACGATGCAAACCATTGGGTCGCCTGAGTGGGGCGATCGCACAGTTTTATGAGGGATTAACCGATGACGGCAGTATCAGCGAAGGTTCCGGCTTTTTGCGAGGGAATTCAATATTTTGGTGAAGACCTGCCTGGCTTGCGTGAGTATGGTCAGGAGGCGGCGATCGCAGAAGGGCAAACGGCGATCGCTTCTCCTCAAGATCCCGCTGCTGTCTATCAAACTCTGCTGTATGCAGATGCTCTGCGTTATCTGACGGTACAGGTGTGCGCCAGCAAGGCATCTGGCCACCCCGGCGGTTTCGCCAGCCAGGCTGAAACCTACGCCGCGATGGTCATGCTGGGCCACAAAAATATTCTGACGGAAGTGGGTCACCATGCCCCCGGCTTCTACAGCGCCATGTTCCTCGATCGCTCCCTGGAGGATATGGGGATTACGACCGTGCAGGAATTGCGCGATCGCTTCCGGGAAAAGCATGGTCTGCTGGGTCACCTCTCCGGCTTCATCCCCGGCATTCTGGCTCCCGCTGGCCCGTTGGGTCAGGGACAACACTTTGCGATGGGGGCGGCTCTGCTGCACCGCAACACGCTGTTCCCCTTCACGGTGGGCGATGGTGGTCTGGGTGAGCCGTACATCATGAGCTCCTTCATGCACTTCCACACGGCGTACCCCAGCGTCACCAACTTCCTACCGGTGCTGGTGTGGAACGGTTACTCTCAGGAACACCACAGCATGGTGTCTCTCAAGACCAATGAAGAGATGACGGCCTACTGGCAGGGCAACGGCTTCGAGGAAGTCGTGCTGATCGACGCAAAAGATTTCGACGACCAGAACCAGCCCGGTGATTATGTCGATAGCACCGCTTTCTCCTTTGAAAAGCGTCTCGCCTTCACCCAGGCTGTGCTGGAAGCTTCGGATCAGGCAGCCCGTTCGGCCCTCGGTGGAAAGCTGACTGTCTTGATCATCAAGCAACTGAAAGGTGCCGGGGTTCACGCTCGCGGCGCGAAATCCCACAACCTCTACCCGAAAGACACGCTGGATGCTCCTCACATCGTTGAAGCCCTGAAGACCCGCGCCCTGCCTTCCGTCGCGTGGGAACTGGTGCGGACAAACTGCGAACGGGCCGGTGGTGGTCCTTCGGCTAAAACCGCGGTGACCGAGTTTGAGTACCCCCTTGCCGATTTGGGAACTCTGCCCCTGGAAGAGTACGAGGTGGGTGGTGAGCCCAAGATTTCGACCACCGCAATGGGTCGGCTTGTGGGAGAAGTGGGGACGCGCGATCGCACGTTCCTGGTCACCAACGCCGACGGTAACGAAGCCTCGGGCATTGGCAACATCAACCAGGCACTCAAGATCATCCACCCCACCACGGACGACCTCTATAATCAAGCACCCAACGGCCAGGTGTATGAACCCCTCAGCGAAGATGCCTGCGCGGGTTTAGCAGCCGCTCTCTGCTTGATGGGTGCCCGTACCCTCTGGTGTTCCTACGAATCCTTCGCGATCAACGGCTTACCCATTTGGCAAACCGTGACTCAGGCGATGGCCGAGTTGCGCCGCCCCACTCCTTCCACCATAACCCTGTTCACTGCTGGCGCTCTGGAGCAAGGCCGTAACGGTTGGACGCACCAACGCCCCGAAATCGAAGCCTACTTTGCGGCGATGATGCGAAATGGTAATGTCTTCCCCATGTTCCCGCCGGATGCCAACAGCATTCAGGTGTGCTACGACTGGGCACTGACCACCAAGAACAAGGGCATCGTCATCACCGCTAGCAAGTCGCCGCTGCCCATCCGCACCACCTTTGAGCAGACTCGCCAGGGATTGCAGGATGGAGCCGTTGTGCTTCAGGAAACCCCCGGTGAGAAAAGCGTGGTGTTCGCCGTAGTCGGGGATATGGTGTTGAAGCCTGTGTATGCGGCGGCTGAAGCGCTGCAAGCTCAAGGTATTGGCTCTCGCATTGTCTCTGTCATCAATCCCCGTCGCCTCTACCGCTCCAGCGATGTCGCCTGGGACATCTGCTCAGAGCCGGATGGTGATTTCCTCAGCGATGCCAAATTTGCTGAGATGTTCGGTGGCGATGTGCTGCTGGGTGTGACGGGTGGCGTGGCCTCCATGCTGGAACCCATCATGTTGCGATCCACCAGCCAGCGTGACACCTTCGCCTGGAAGCGTGGAGAAACCACCGCAACGGCAGATATGTTGCTGGAACTGAATGGCATTACAACGGATGCGATGGTGAAGCGGGCGATCGCTCTCCTCGGCTAATGTAGATAGCCGTTATTTATGTTGATCAAGTAAGAGAAAGTCGTGTGTGGTTTGTTACGCCATACACGGCTTTTTTTAATACTCAATTCACTGACAAGTTGGTTAGATTGGGCGATCGCTCCTGTTGATTAAACTCCCTGCGTGAATTGTTACACAGCAAAGCCGCGCAACAATTCACATCTGCCAAAAGCAATTCATACAGGAGGTCTATTCTTTAGGTCTTAAGGTGATTCTAAAATCTATGAATTTCATCTGAAGTATTTGGCAAATTTCTTGCGATCCTCCTAACCGGGAATAATATGGAGAAAGTTTCTTGCGATCTTCGCCATTCCGGGTGATCGCAAGAAACTTTCCACCTACCCCCTCATTTTGAGATGATAGGCAGCAAGTTTCTGTATACCAAGTTCTTATATCGCCGCTTTGCGTAAGTAATTACCTATTAGGAACAACTAGTGGGTCATTTGACTCGAATATCGCCATTTTTTATAGGCGGCTGTCAAGATAGTAGGGAACCCTTGGGTGCCCTGCTATGACCCGTCGCCAAAAACATCCCCTGCGTGATCTGA